>JACQFI010000050.1 GCA_016200135.1 Planctomycetota bacterium | reverse complement strand
TGCGACGCGGAGCAGCGGACCCGCACGATCTTCGCGCTCGAACGCCCGCCGGGCATCCAGCCCGTGCGGTATAAGCCGGTCAGCACAAAGGAGGACGTCCTCGAACTGAAGCTCGCCTGGCCGCGCACCCTGTGGTTCTGCCTGACCAGCCAGGCGCCCAACACCGAACTCGCGAGCATTATGGACCTCTGGGTCACCGTGACGAAGGCGCCCATCCAGCCGGCAGGCACCGAAACGGCGCTCTACTGCCTGCCCATGCCCAACATCTACGACAACGGGTGCGGCGCCGTCTGTTTCGGCAACCTGCGCCTCGAGGACTCAAGCGCACGGCCGCGCGGTATAGGCCGCGCCAGCGTTCGCACGACGCATCGAAAGCGCGCTCAATCTGGTCGAGAATCTCTTTAGAACCCCTAACAAAAAGAGGATTTTAGTGCGCGCCAAGCATTGAGGATATAGCCGATTTTAAGGAACGCTTCGTGAATGAAATCGGCAGGATCGAAGCGTGTGCGGAGTCGCCTAGGGCGATGCAAATGGCTGATCGTCCGTTCAATCACGCAGCGTTGCTGCCCAACCCGCTGCCATGGGGCGTGCGGCGTTTGGCGCTCACCGGCTCGATGCCACGCGCGCAGCGCCTTGCGGTGGGGTTCGGAATCGTAGGCCCGGTCCGCGAGGAGTTTTTCGGGGCGCTGGCGTGGCCGGCCGATTCCGCCGCGGATGGGCGGGAGCGCGTCCACCAGCGGGAGCAGTTGGGTGACGTCGTGAGTCGAGGCGGCGGTCAGGAGGACGGCGAGGATCACGCCGCGCGCGTCGGTTAGGAGGTGCTGCTTGCTGCCGTGCTTGCGCCGGGCGGTGGGGTTAGGCCCGGTTTTCTCCCCCGCGCCCACGGCGCGGACGGAGGACGAGTCCACGACGGCACGCGACCAGTCGATGCGCGCGGCGGCGTTCAGTTTGTCTAGGAGCGCCCGGTGAATGCGTTCCCAGATCCCCGCCACTTACCAGGCGCGCAGGCGGCGCCAACAGGTCATGCCCGAACAGCCCATCTCGGCGGGCAGGTATTCCCAGGGGATACCGGCGTGCAGGACGAACAGGATTCCGGCCAGCGCCGTGCGGTGTTCGACGGGCTTGCGGCCGGGGAAATGCTTGCGGCGTTTCTTGGGCGGCGGAAAGAACGGTTCAATTTCAGACCAAAGCGCGTCATCCAATAGGAGCTTCGCCATGGCAATTCATCCTTTATCCAGCCCCCCCCCAATGGATGAAGGATCGGCTTGCCCGTCATACATACGACTGAAGTCATTTTGTTAGGGATTCTTAGTTTCAACAACTTGAAATCGCGATGAGTAGTGGCCTTGAAGATGCCCTCGACATAGGGTTGACCCTGCCACGCCTCCAACTGAGTGGCCACAGCAGAGACGATTCGCTCGTTGGATCTGATTGTGAATGCGCAATCAAGCACACCAAAGGCTTGATCGACGACGCTGAAGCGTAGGCGCCAGGGGCTTCCGAACGCGTTGGTAGGCTTGAAAACGTTGGTGGTGTCGACGTACGGACGGACCAACAGCAGTATGCAGCGCAGGGGCTTCGGGATCGCGATCACATCTGTGGGGCACGGGGTTACCATTTCATTCCTCCATGTAAGACTAGTCCAACAAACTGTGCATACGCTTCAGTTCTGCCTCGCCACTGTGACGAAACTTATTAGAGCGGTGGTTCAAAACCCCGAACGTTCTGCCAAATGAAGTCCAGTTAAAATTACCTGCTACACGTATACAAAAGAGCTGTGATTGCGGCTTTGATGTGCTCGGGCAATGTCGGCCATGTAGTGAGGAGACGCTTGAGGACGGGATCGGCCACGTTGGTTTCATTTCTGTAAGATCAAGATTCTTGTATGCTCCTGGTGTGCTTGCGGCGTGGTTCTCTAACGTCCCAACAGGGGGAGGAGGGGAAACCGATTCTGTTCCTAAGTTACCTCGAGGCGTTTGGGCAACTTGTTGCGGCTGTCCTGTTTGAGGACGATTTGGACCCAAAGTGGACGTCTGGCGACCGCTGCTCGACACGGTAACTACTTACTGCATATTGGGTTCGAATCCCTCGCCCGCCGCCATTCAACGCGCGCGCTCGCCAGTGGCGTCGCGCGCGGGGCTCCCGCATAATCCGGACATGCCCGACGACATCGTTACGGTCACGCGCGCGTTCACGGTCGAGATGGCCGAGGAGGCGTACCGCAACGGCCTCTTCCCCATGTACGTGCCGGCGTTCGGGGTCTACACGTGGCACAAGCCCGACCCGCGCGCGATCATCCCGCTCGACCGCTTTCACGTTTCGCGCTCGCTGAAGAAGACGCTGCGCTCGGGAACCTTTGAGCTCACCTACGACCGCGACTTTGCCGGCGTAATGAAGGGCTGTGCCGAAGGCCGGCCGGTCTGGATCGGGAAGAAGTTCTTCGAGGTCTACGGCGAACTCCACAAGCAGGGGAAGGCGCACTCGGTCGAGGTCTGGCAGGGCGGCAAGCTCGTGGGCGGGACCTACGGCGTGCAACTCGGCGCGGTCTTCTGCGCCGAATCCAAGTTCCACCGCGTCACCGATGCCTCGAAGGCTGCGCTCGCGGGGCTGGTGGAGCGCCTGCGCGAACGCGGTTTCCAGATACTGGAAGTTCAATACGTCACGCCGCATCTCAAACAGTTCGGCACCGTCGAGATACCGTGGAAGGAGTACATGCGCCGTGCGACGTCTGCGATGAAACTGGATTGCCGCTTCGCATAAGCCGTGGGTCTGACCAGGTCTGACCATTGGGATGGCCGCGTTTCGCTATGCTCGGGCGCGTTTCTGCGCTAAACCTTCCCGGATGCCCGATCTCGCTTCGTCCATCCCGGCGCTGGCCTGCCGCGGCGTGTCCAAGTCGTTCGGCAGTAACCGCGCGCTCGACGCGGCCGAGCTCTCCGTGGCCGCGGGCAGCATCCATGCCCTTGTCGGCGAGAACGGCGCGGGCAAATCCACACTCATGAATATCGTTTCCGGATTGCTGCGGCCGGACGCCGGCTCCGTGGAAGTATTCGGTGCGGCCGCGCGCTTTGCGTCGCCGTTGGATGCCGTGGCGGCGGGCGTCGGTATGGTGCACCAGCATTTTCTCCTCGCCGAAGCCTTTACCGTGGCGGAGAACGTCGCGCTTGGACGCCGTGCGTCATCGCTAGGGTTGCGTTTTGATTCAAAACGCTACGAGGCTGAAGTCGAGAAGCTCTCCGAAGAGACGGGCCTCTCCGTCGATCCGCGTGCACGCGTCGAAGATCTTTCCGTCGGCCTGCGGCAGCGTGTCGAGATCCTGAAAGCCCTGGCGCGCGGCGCGCGCATCCTGCTACTTGACGAACCCACCGCCGTGCTTGCGCCGCCGGAAGTCCAGGCGCTCTTCACGACGCTCGAGCGCCTGCGCGCGGCGGGCCGCACGATCGTGCTGATCACGCACAAACTCGACGAGGTCTTCGCGCTCGCGTCGGACGTTACCGTCCTGCGCCGCGGCAAGACGGTCTTCGCGGGTCCGCTCACAGGCTTTACCGCGGAGGACCTCGCGCGCAAGATGGTCGGCGAGGCGCGCGAGATCAACGCGGAACGCCCGGTGTCCGGCGGCGAGATTATCCTAGAAGCGAAGGCGCTCAGCGTGCCCGCGGCAAGCGGGACCGGGCTGCACGACGCCGCGTTTGCGCTGTGCACCGGTGAGATCCTCGGCATCGCGGGCGTTGAGGGTAACGGCCAGGACGAACTCGCCGGCGCAATTGCGGGCACGCTAAGGCCTGCGCCCGGCGCGCAACTCCGGCTCGCGGGCGCGGACCTGCTCGCGATGAATATCCGCCGTCGGGCGGAGGCGGGCATCGCCTATATTCCTTCCGACCGCCAGCGCGAGGGCCTCGTGCTCGAGTTCTCGCTCGCGGAGAATCTGATCTTGCGCGAGGCCTTCGCGCGGCCGAATCCGTTCGGGCGCGGGCCGCTGATCGATCGGCACAGGGTCTCCGCTATGGCGGGGCCGAAGCTCGCGGATTACGAAGTCCGGCCGCCCGATCCGGTTCTCCCGGCGGGAAGCTTGAGCGGCGGCAACCAGCAAAAGGTGGTCATCGCGCGCGAACTCTCCCGGCATCCCAAAGTCATTCTTGCATGCAACCCCACACGTGGCCTGGATGTCGCGGCGGCCGCGTCCGTACATGCGCGGCTGCTTGATGCCGCGCGGAAGGACCGCGCCGCGGTGCTGCTGATCTCTTCGGACCTCGACGAAGTCCTGCGCCTCTCGGACCGCGTCGCGGTTCTGTACAACGGGCGCTTGAAGGAGGCCGGGGTTCGCGGAGTGGGGAAGGAAGAGATTGGGCGCGCCATGGTCGGCGCGTAGATTCGTAGCGCGTTGTACGTAGAGCGTGGAGCGAAAAGTAATCGGCGCGGAGCGATTGTCGTGAGTTCACCGGAGCGGCGGACAGATAGCGCGGGCGCATTTCTCTGGCCGATCCTCATACTCGGCGTGGCTGTCCTGTTGGCGCTGATCGTGATGGCCTGCGGCGTGGAGCCGCGCGCGGCCTTCGCGGCGCTGGCGAGCGGCGCGGCGGGATCGTCCATTGCCTGGGGCCAGACGTTGGCGAGCATGGCCGTGCTCTGCTTCTCGGGCCTCGCGATCGCGCTCTCCTTCAGGGCGGGGATCTTCAACATCGGCGCGGAGGGCCAGTTCGTCGTTGGCGCCATCGCGGCCGCGGCGGTGGGCACGAAGTTGCTGCCAGAAGCGTTGCCGTGGCCGCTTGGTGTGAGTGTACTTCTGGCTGTAGGCGCGGCGGCGGGCGCGGGCTGGTCCGCGGTCGCAGGCGCGATGAAGCGCTGGCGCGGCGTCTCCGAAGTGATCGCGACGCTCATGCTCAACTTGATCGCGCTTATTCTGCTTCACTTCACGGTGAGTTATCCGTACCTGCTGCGGGACCCGGGCACCATTGAGAGCAAAGGATCGTCCCTGCCCGCATGCGCGGCGTTGCCGGGCTGGGGCGGCACGGGCTTTCACGCGGGCGTCTTTCTCACGCTTCCCGCCGCGCTGGTCCTCTGGGCGATCGTGTACCACACGCGCGCGGGGCTCTCTTTGCGCGCCGCGGGACTGAACCCCGTCGCGGCGCAAGCGTGCGGGATTCCTGTCGAACGCGTGCGCATGCGCGTCTTCGCGCTCTCCGGCGCGCTGGCGGGACTGGGCGGAGCGCTGGCGCTGATGGCCGCGGGCCGCCTGACCAAATCGCTCTACCCCGATTACGGCTACATGGCGATCGCTGTCGCGCTGGCGGCCAATCTGCATCCCCTCTTGGTGCTGCCGAGCGCCCTGATCTTCGCGCTGCTCGAGACGGGATCGAAAGCCATGGAACGCAGCGCGGGCATTCCGAGCGAAGTCGTCTACTTGATCGAAGGCCTCGTGATTCTGGCGCTGCTCTCGCGCGGACTCCGGCTGCCGGGCTCGCGCGCAGCCGCGGGCACGGCGGCGGAAGCGGGCGGGGAGGCCTGAAGATGGATCTCGCCCAGGAGTTCACTTCGGCCGCATTCCGCATCGGCACGCCCCTGCTGCTGGCAGCCATGGGCGAACTGATCCTCGAGCGCGCCGGCGTGCTGAACCTTGGGATCGAAGGAGCCATGCTCTTCGGCGCGTTCTTCGGCTTCGTCGCCGGCTGGGGCACGGGCTCGCCGCTGCTCGGCGCCGCGGCCGCGCTGCTGGCCGGGGCCGCGCTCGCCGCGCTGCTTGCGGTGATGGTCCTGCGCGTCAAGGCAGACCAGATCGTTGCGGGCATGGCGCTCAATCTCGCTGCGCTGGGCATCACCGGCACGGCCTATCGCGCGCTCGAGAACCATTTTCTCCGTTCGGGCGGGGCGAGCCTGCTCGCGCCGACGTTCGCGCCGGTCCTGTTCGAACAGACCCTGTTGACGTGGGCGGCGCTGCTCTCGGTTCCGCTGGTCTGGTATTATCTCGAACGCAGCGAACGCGGCTTGGAACTGCGCGCAGTGGGCGAGAACCCCGCCGCGGCCGAGGCCAGCGGCGTAAACGTGAGCGCATGCCGCTTCAAGGCCGCGCTGGCGGCGGGCGCGTTCGCGGGACTCGGCGGCGCGTTCCTCTCGCTCTCGCAGACGGCTTCGTTCTCCTCGAACTGCACCAACGGGCGCGGCTTCGTGGCGCTCGCGGCGGTGGTGCTCGGTCGTTACAGCGCCTGGGGCACGGCGGCGGCGTGTCTTTTCTTTGGAGCCGCCTTCGCGGCGCGGGATCGTTTCCAGGCCGCGGGCTGGAACGTGCAGCCGGAAGTGCTGGAGATGCTGCCGTACGTGCTGACGCTGCTTGCGCTGGTCTTCGCGCTGCGGCGGCGGACGGGCGCGCCGGCAGCGCTTGGAAAGCCTTATTGATTTCTTACTTGGCGGCGGGCTGCTTGACCTTCGCGGCCTCTTCGTATTCCTTGTGGCGCTTCTCGTACTCGTCGCTCACTTCCTGCTTCGTGCCGAACTCTTTGCTTAGGGCGACCGCCTGATCGCAGATCGCCAGCGCGCGGACCGCTTCGCCGTTCTTGAAATGAATGAGCGCCGCCGAGTCGAGGACATCGTGGCAGTTGGGTTCCAGCTTCACGGCCAGGTCGATCAGGTCGGCGAGCTGCTGCATGGTAAAGGGTGCGGGGCCTTCCTTGCGCGAGGCCAGGTCGTAGGCGAGGTTGTTGAGCTGATCGGAGAGCACGCCCTTCTTGCCGACCGCACGGAAATAGGGCGAGTTTGGATTGCTGCGCGCCGCGGGCGTGGCGCCGGTGACGCGGCAGACCATCGCGTCGGTAAGCGTCTTGCCGCCGGCGGTGCACTCAATGTTGAACTTCTCTTTCCCGTCGTCGTAGCGGCAGAAGATGTGCCCCGGTGCGTGCACCGCGTACACCGGCAGGCCGGCGCGTTCGGCGACCACGAGATAAATCGTGGAGAGGCCCAGGCAGATGCCCACCTTGCGCTCGAGGACGCGATTCAAGAGCGATGCGTCGAGCGCGCCCTCGCCGGATATCTGGGACTTGGCGGCCGACTTATCGGGCCCGAAACCGAACTCTTCGTAGATGACCTTGTTGACGGCCGCGATCTTCGCGCTTCCCGTCGTGGCCTTTGCGGCATCTTCCTTGGCGCGCTGCGCGATCTCGTCCACCTTCTTGCCGATCTTGATCGGGTCGAGGTTGGGCTCGTAGATGCGGCACGCGGCCAGCACCACGTTCAGATAGGTCAGCTCGCGTTCGTCTTTCTTAGCGATCTCCTGAACCGCGGCGATGGCTTCGACGCGTGGCTTCGCGTCCGCGTTCGCCACGGGATCGGCGGGTTGCCCAGCCCAAGCCGGCATCTGCGGCTGAAACAGGCATAGCGCAAGTAATATGGAAGGCAGAAGCGTTAAGGACCTTGAACGTTGGGTCATGAGCTTCTCCAGGTCGTTTTGCCTTTGGCAAGGATATCCATAAGACGTTCCCGCTGGCGGATTGATGACTATAAATCGGGGAAACCGGGAATGCTCTATGGGATTTCAGCGCGTCGCGGCAGGAGGTAAGAACGCGGCATTTGGCGGGTGCGCCGGCATCTGGTACCTTTAGTGCAAGGAGGCGGCGATGCTGGCGCTTACGCGGCTCGTGACGTTCAACGCGGGCCATGTCTATAAAGGAGCGGGGCTCTCACGGGCGGAGCTTGAGAAGACCTTCGGCGTCGCCGCGGAACCGTCCGGCCACGGGCACGACTATGTGCTCGAAGTGACCATCGCAGGCGCCGTCGATCCCACTGACGGCATGGTCGTGAATATCAAGACCCTCGACGCGTTGCTTGACGATCTGATCGCGCCACTCGACCACAAGATGCTCAACCAAACGCTGCCTGAATTCCGCGACGCCGTGCCCACGACCGAGCGCCTCGCGCAGGTGCTGTGGTCCCGCCTGCCCAAGCAGATCGGGCGCGCGCAGGCGCAGGCGCTCAAACTGCAGGAACACCCAGGGCTGTACGTGGAACTGGAAGGGAAGGAGCCCAACATGGTCTATCTCACGCGTTCGGTGGAGTTCGCCGCGGCGCACCGGTTGCACTCGGAGGCGCTCTCGCCTGACGAGAACCATCGCGTGTACGGCAAATGCAACAATCCCAACGGGCACGGCCACAATTACGTCGCGGAGATCACCGTAAAAGGCGAACCCGACGCACGCACCGGCGTGATTGTGGATTTGGGCAAACTCGACGAACTCATGAAACACGAGATCGACGAACGCTTCGACCACAAGCACTTAAATCTCGACACGCCGTACTTCAAAGACCGCGTGCCGACGGCGGAGAACATCGCCCGCGCGATCTGGGAATTGATCGAGAAGAAGGTCCCGGCCTGTCGCGAAAGCGGCAAGGTCGCCTTGCATCGCGTGCGGTTGATCGAGACGGCGCGGAGCTGGTTTGATTACTTCGGAGCCTAATTAACCACAGAGTGCACAAAGAACGGATGATTCTAAAGTATCCGTTCTCCGTGCTCTCTGTGGTTTATGGGTAGCTACTGCGGCTTCTTAAACGGCTTCAGCCGCCCTTCCTCGATCATGCCCAGCAGCGGGTGGCCTTCGATCGCGAGCGGCAGGTCCACGCGGCTGTGCGTGCGGCTGCTGTGGTACGCGGCGAAGATGATCTCGGTCGCGCGCAGCGCGTGGGCGCTGCTGAGTTCCGACGACTGGCCGCGCTTGTAGCAGGCGACGAAGTCCGCGATGGCACGTTCGATGTAGCCCGGCCCGTGGCAGCTCTCGCCCTGCGTGTCGATATACTCCCAATCCTTCTTGCCCCACGTCCGCCAGCGCAGGACGGACTTGTCCTTCGCGGCCGGATCGTGCGGGCCGATCTCGATCACGCCCTCGCTGCCGACGGCCTTGTTATGCGCGCCGATCTGCTTGGCGCCCGGGCCGGTGGCGGTGAAGCCCATCACGCCGTTGGTGTACTCCCACTGCACCAGCGCCTGGTTCTCGCAGTGCGCGCCGAAGACCAGCTTCTCCTCGCGGTAGTCGATCTGCGCGATCACCCACTTCGCGCCCAGTTCGCCATTCAGGTAATTGCAGAGATCGATAGAGTGCGTGCCGTAATCGTAGATATCGCCGCAGGTGAACTCGACGCGTTCGAGCTTCCCGATCGCGCCCTCGTCGATCATCTTCCGCGCGAGCCGGAAAGGCTTGCCGAAGCGGCGCTGGTGGTTGAAGTGCAGCTTGGTGCCGTTCAGCACGCTGATTTGGTGCATGCGCTTCGCGTCGCCGTAGCTCGTAGCCATCGGCTTCTCGCAGTACACCGCGCCGGCGTGGGCCTCCGCGCAGGCGATCGCCATCGGCGCGTGCAGGTGCGGCCAGGTGGCGATGCTCACGATGTCGAGCTTCGCCTCCTTTGCAAGCATCTCCCGGTAGTCGGTGTAGACGCCGCTGCGTGGCACGCCGAACATCTCGGCGAAGCTCTCGGCGTTCTCCTTTACAATGTCGGCCAGGGCCACGATCTGGACTTCGCCCTTCAACGCCTGGTACGCGACGGCATGCATGTGTGCCATGCCGTAACCCAGAGCGCCCGCCTTCTCCGGCTTCTTGCCCGTCCCGATGAATGCAACCCGTAGTGCGCCCATGGCGGCTCAACCCTTTTATCGAGAAATGAAAAGAAGTGCGCCAGAGCAACGGCCTAACCGGATGGGGGAGGGTGTCAAGTCAACGGCGGCTTGGGCTACTTGGACTTACGCTCTTCCGCCAGCCCCACGTAATCGACAAAGATCCGCCCCGTGCGGCGGCCCGTGTGGAAGATCAGCGTCACCGCGCGGCAGTCCTCGGGCTTCCAGAAGGCCGCGTTGTAGCGCCAGTCCGAAGAACTGGTCTTGAAGTCGCTGGCCGCCTGGTCGATCTTCACCGTATTCCAGCCCGCCTTCAGTTCGTGCGGCGTGCTCTCGTACCAGACCCACTCCTTGGTGAACGAGTACCCGACGCTGCAGCGGAGCGCGCCGCCGGTGTCGTTGTAGAGCACGACCGTCGTGTTTGCCTTGCCGCGCGTCTTTAGGCTCCAGGCGCCTTCGCAGTAAAAGGAGGTGAACCCCTGGTCGCCGCCCTTGCATTCGAGGGCCAAGCGCTGGCCGCCTTTGGCTTTCTCGTCGGTGAGTTTCACCAACGCGGCCGATCCGGCGTTGCCTTCGGGCTGGACCCGCCACGTCCCGGTCTCGATGCCGTCCAGGTCGTCCTTCCCGGAAGGCGGCAGCTTCTGCGCTTGCGCGGCGAGTTCAGCGCCGGCCTCGGTAGCGGGACCGCCTTTCGTGGTTGCCTGAAGCGGCGGCGGCTCGGGGGGTTGGTCGTTGTCGCGGGGATCGTTCTTGTAGTCGCAGCCGGCCAGGGCCGCGATGCAGACCGCGAGAAGCGCTATACGCAGGATATCGGCCACAGATACGCTCTCCGCACCTACGGCATTAAACCACGGCGGAGGGCCTATTGTCACTAACCGGTTAGGGCTTGTACAAAGCGCGCCTAAACCTTCGTCCAGTCGAAGTGCGAGCCCATGGTCCCGGCGCGGTCGTGGAGCAGTTTCTGGTACGCGTTCTGGCATTCTTTCGGTGAGAAGAGGTGCGTGTTCAGATCCGCGACGCGCATGCGGCCGTCGGCGACGTACGTATAGAAAAGCTGGACCATGTTCGCGCGGGTCCAATGGCTCCAGTCGGTCTCGGCGGGCGGCGTGTTGGTGGCATGGCTGGCGATGATCTGGAGGCTATTGCGGATCACGGCGGGCGTCAGGTACTGCCCCGCGGGCGAGCCCGTATCGCCGATCAGGACCAGTTTGCCCAGGCGCCGCAGGAGCGACTGCGCGCCGGCAAAGACCTTGTCGTTGCCGGTCATGTCGTACACCGCATCGGCCATACGGCCCTTCGTGATCTCCTTCACCGGTTCGACGGCGGCATCCACGCCGATCGCGAGCGTGTGCGTGGCGCCGTGCGCCTTGGCCATCTCGAGGCGCGAGGCGTCCGGATCGACGGCCACGATCACGCGCGCGCCCAGCAGTCGCACGAACTGCAGCGCGAGTTGGCCCAGCGGCCCCAAGCCCACGATCACGATGTCCTCGCCGAGCGCATGCGCAGCGCGGCGCACGCCGTTCTGGACGATGTACGAGAGCGTCATCCACGCCGCGTCACGGTCGGTGACGCCGTCAGGCACGGGGAAGAACCGATCCGCGGAACCGCCCACGTATTGCCCATGCGTGTGCGTGCTCGAGACACGGTCGCCCACCATGTAGACCTGCTTGCCGGGTCCGACGGCCTCTACCACACCGACCAGGCTATACCCGGGATTGAACGGATACTTCACCCACTGGTCCCAGTGCGTGCCGGGCGCGAAGCGCCGCCCGTAACAGATCGTCTCGGTGCCGGTGGAGATCAGGCTGCAGGTGGCGCGGACGAGGACTTCGCTCTCGCCGGGCGCCCGGAGCGGCTCGCGGATCAGCTCCGCTTTTTCCTTATCCGTGAAGATGATCTTGTAGGTCTCGTTGGGGGTGGCCATAAACGTGCTCCTTTAACCAATGGGTATTCTAGAAAAAGGTGAACGGGAGCCGGCTTCGTTGACGCGCAATTCCTACCACGGAGCTAGAGGAATCCAAGTGGCGTAACGTCAAAATCAGCAAAGGGTTTGGCTCAATTCTAGTACCAAATAGACCGCGATCTGACGTTGAGGTGAATCCATATTGAGTTATTAAGTACGGATGGGGTTTCTGTTTTGGGAGCGCAAATATGGGTTCGGGTGATTCGGAAGGGGACACGACCGAAGTCGTCACCCCGCTGCGCGGATCGTTCGTAACCGATCATCTCGTCGACGACCTGCGCCGCCAGATCACCACCGGCGTTCTCAAGGCCGGCGATCCCGTCATGCCGGTGCGCGCGCTCTCGAAGACCTACAAGATCAGCTACAACTCGGTGCGCCGCGCGTTGGGGCAGCTCTCCGACGAAGGCTACATCAGTCTCGAGCGCGGCCGCGGGACGTTCGTGAAGCCGCTCTCCAGCCGCGCTGCGCCCGAATCCGTCCCGGCCGCCATCGAATCCGAAGCGGAAGCCGCGGGAAAACCCGGCAAAGGTTTGAAGTCGCTCGAAGGCCGGCAGCTATTCGGGCTGCTCTTTTATGCCGGCACCGGCCCGCTCTTCTCGGCGGCGTGCTATCGCGACAGCTTGCAGGCCGTCGAGATGTCCGTGCTCGCGAATGGCGATGTCCTGACGATTATCTCCGGACACGTCCGCAAGCCGTTCCCGACTCCGGAACAGATTCTTAGCGCGGGCTTCGACGGCGTGATCCTGCTCGGCATCGTGGATCGCAAGATCCTGGCGGCCTTCGCGAACTCCAAGCTGCCGTGCGTGCTGCTGGACCACTGGCCCGGCGACATCCCGCTAAACTGTGTGGTGGTCGATAACTTCACCGGCGCGTATCTGCTGACCAAATCGCTTATCCATGTGGGCCATCGGGACGTCTGTTTCCTGCGGACCTCCCGGTCGGTGACCACCGGCAGCGCGGAACTGCTCGTGGACCCCGACGTCTCCGAGCGCGAGGACGCCTGCCGGCTGGCGCTGAAGGAAGAAGGGCAGGTCCTGCGCAGCTCGCACGTCCTCGACATATCGAGAATGCCCGCGGACGCGACGTCCCTGGCCGATCTTGTGCTTGCGCTTAAGCCCTTGCCGACGGCCGTCTTTTCGAGCGACCTCGGCATGGCGCGCATGCTGACCGCGCAGTTGAAGGAGAAGGGCCACGAGGTCCCGCGCGACTTCTCGGTGGTCACCTTCAGCGGCAAGAACGACGCCGACCCGCAGCATTTCACCGCCGCGAAGGCCGACTTCCACAAGATGGGCGAGGTAGGCGTCGGGCGGCTGCGGCAGATGATGGGCGGCGCGCCGCAGTCGCGGCTGCGGATCAACGTGCCCGTCGAAGTCGTGGACGGCAAGACCGTCGGCCCGCCCGCCAAGCGCTGACCGCGCGCTTACTTTTTCTCGATCGCGTAGAGCGTGCTCTCGCCGCGGAAGTAAAGCCGCTTGCCGTCGAAGAACGGATTGGCGACTGAGCGCTCCTGTCGTTCGCCCCAGGTGCCTTCTTCCGCGACGGCCTCGATGCGGTTCTTTGCCACTTCCTTGTACTGCCGGCCAGGTTCGAGCACCACACACGCGCCCGAGTTGCCAAAAAAGTAGAGGTGGTTGCCCGCCAAGGCCGGACTAACCCCGATACCTCTCGCCGCGCTCTCGTTGTGGGCCTGGAAATGATCGAGGTCCAGCATGCGCTGATAAACCAAGGCATCCTTTTCCAGGTCGTACACGCTCAGTACGCCGCTGTTGTTGAGCAGGTACATGAGGCCGTCGTGTATGAGCGGCGACGACATGTGCCAATCCAGGTAGAAGAACGGAAATTGACTGGTGGGAATCGGCCGCGTCTTCTGGCTTGCAAACTTGAACGGGTCGGAGACCGCAGCGGGCAGCGTGTACTCGAGGACCTGGCTGGGCCAGATGGTGGTCAGAAAGAGCGCACCGCGGTCAAAGATGGGCGAGCAGATAACCTGCTTGCCCGTGCGCGGATCGGTGGAAAGAACCTTGCCATCCGAGGCGCGCACTACCGTGCCGTTGCCAAGCATGAGCAGCGCCGTGCCGCCGATGTTCACCGGCTGCGGCGTGCCGTGGAAGTAGCCTTCGGGATTCGCGCCTTCGTGTTTGGTGAGCGGCGTCCGCCAGGCCACGTCGCCGGTCTTGGCGTCGAAGGCGATCAGGTCGCGCATATAGACGATCAGTTTGCCGTCCACGAGCACGGGCGAGGACGAATAGCCGTGCTCGAACGAAGGGACGTTCTCGCAGCGCATCCACACGCATTTGCCGTCCAGGTCGTAGCAGGCCGTCACGCCGCTGGCAAACCAGACGTACACGTTCCGGCCGTCGCTGACGGGCGCATACCCCGCATTGCCCACATCGACGCCCGAACGCTTGAAGCGTTTCGAATCCACCTTCGCCATGGCGCCGTAGAGTTCGCCCTCCAGTTTGATCTTCTCGTCGAGTTTGGCGCGGGGAATAGGGCCGGCTCCGGAAAGGATGACCGCGCGCAACGCTTCGAGTTTCGCCGCGATAGGTTCCGCTTCCTTAAAGGCGGGATTCTTCTTGTCCTCGTCCGTCGCGGCCTCGAAATAACCGTTGGGGCGTATCCAGAGGATCTTGCCGTCGGCTTTGTTCAGGCAATAAAGGTCGTGAACCTCGCCCAGCAGGAAGACGCGGTCCTTGACGACAATCGGCTGGCCCACGCCCGAGGCGCTCCCGAAATACGTATAGGTATTCGGGATCGCCGTGCTCCAGGCGATGTTCGTAGTCTCGTATTCGCATGGCGGCGCGCCATAGAAGACCAGGTTGGCCATCGGACTGCCGCCCTGGCCGGCCGGAATCTTCCACGAACCCGGCGGCAATACTTTGACCAGGATCCGATTCCAACCTTTGGCCAGTGCGATCTTCAAGCGTACGCCGCTCGCTTGAGCCTGCTGGTACGCCTCTTTGCCGTTGACCATTAACCGCGCGCCATTGTTGTGCGTAAACTGCAGCCTGAAATTACCGCCGGTGTCCGAATAGATATGGGTGCAGGCAAAGGCGGCCACGGCGCCGGGCTTGCCCAGGTACGAGGCGATATCGAGGCACGCCGAATCCAGTGCGATCTTCTTCCAAGCGGTAGCGCTCAACTTGTCGCCCTCCGCCGGATCCAGCGCGGCTTCGTCCGGAACGGTGTCATCCTTCGCGGTCTTGGCGCTCTCCAGTTGCGGTACCGGACCGGTCACCAGCCACTCCAGCGCCACGCCGCCCGCCATCGCTTTGGAATCGCCCGGGCCGGCGTCCTTGGGCTTGTCCGCCTGATAGCGCAGCCCCTTTACCGCTTTGCTCACGCGCCCCCAAGTGGTGGGCGGATCGGCCGTGGGAAATTTGCCGGAGCCGTCGTTGCGCCAGCCGATAGTGGATTCAGCCGAGAACGCGCTGCTTGCGTACAACAACAGGAGCGGGATTGCGCGCCAGTAGGCGCGCGTTGGCTTATGCATGGGCGACCTCCACTATGGGACGAAAAACACTATTTGTACGTGTGCATACGTATCCGATACACCTAGGAAGGGGGAGCGCGGCGAATTCCTTTGCGGAATCCGGCATGAATGCGCGCGGGTGCCGCCCAGCGGTCTATACGACATCCATAAACGTCAGCGGCAGCCAGCCATCTCCGGTATAGCCCTGGTTGGCAAAGAGCACGCGCGGCGCGAGCGTCTTTTCGTCCACGAGCGCCACGGATACGTCCACGGTTCCGCGCTGGAGTTTCTTCGGAAACGCGAAGGAACCCGAAGCGTAGTTTACTCCCGGCAGCCACGAGCGCGGCGCGGCTTTGAGCTTCACGATCTCGGATTGCTTGCCCTGCCGGAAACGCAGCGCCAGCGGATAGCCGCGATAGAGCGGCGCAACGCCCACGTTGTCCACGAAAAAGGTAAAGTTCGCTTTCGTGCCGGGCTTGGCTTCGAGCGGCAAGATCATCTGCCGCAGCACGAAGCGGTAGCCGAGGCGCCGGTCCCAGGCGTCGAGCTTCTCGCGCCAGCGGTCCGGGATGAAGCTCGACTTGGGCATGAAGACGCTGGTGTGGTACTTCAGGCCCTGCTCGAGAATCCAGTCCACGTCCCAGCCCTTGCTCTCCCAGTAGCCGACGGTCCAGCACGTCTCCATCGTTACCGGCGCGGTCTTCCAAGTGTCCGCCACGCCGTTCTCGTGGACTTCCTTCGGGTACGCGTCAAGCATGTGGTTCCAGCAGAGCTGGTCGGGCACGTGGCCTTTGCCCTCGCTGCGCAGGTCGCCGTAACAGTCCGCGCGCCAGCCGATCTCCGTGTTCTTGCTTGCGTACGCGCAGCCGAAAGTCCCTAGCATCGAGACGAGCTGCGTCTTCTTGAAACTCTTGAGGTAAACGTCCACCAGCTTCTTCGCCGTGCCGCGGGTGGTGTTGCCGCCGCACTCGCCGCAGGGTCCTCCATAGGCGATATCGAAGCTCTCGAGCACCGCGTGGCCGTCGTAACGCTGGCCGAACGCGCGGAGGAACTCGCCCCAGTGCTTGAGGTACGCCGCGTGATTATGGTCGGGCTCGCGGCGCTTTGGATCGCTCTTGGGATCGGCTTTCCCGCCCAGATTCCAGTACCACGCGGGCATGTCGTCGCCGATGTACGGCTGGATGCGCAATTGCAGCGTCTGGCCGCGCACCCGCGCGGCCTCCAGCGCGCCGTCGATGACGTCCCAGCGGATCTTGCCTTTCTCGGGCTCGATCACCGACCAGAGCCAGCGGCAGTACGAGAGCGTCGTGTCCGGGTACTGCGGGTTATGCAGACTCTGCGGAACGCCGCGAAACGGCAGGAACTCAAGCGGTCCTTTGCTGTCGTCCCACATCAGGCCCGGGTAGAGCGCGTCGCCATTAAAGCGCTGGAAGGTCGTCGTGCCGCGGTGCGGATTCGGCAGGTAGCCGTGGAACTCCTTCGGCCGGACGCGCTGGAGATACTCATCCTTGTGAAACTGGGCCCGCCAGTTCTCGGTATGCGCCGCCGCCTTCTCCCTGGTGATCTCGGCCGTGCTCATCGGGGTCTCTCCGCGCGGTTGAATTGAGTTCCCAAGTCTTGAACGCCTACGCGGAGGGTCAAGCGGCGATCGAATAGCGAAAGGTCTGGGCGCTTTACTTCCTTAGCAAAGCGCAAGGTTACCCTTGGCCGCCCTGCAAGCATTCCCCAAGCCCGCCTTTGCGCCGTTCCGGAGAATGCCTTATAAAGGGATCGCCAAGATCGTCCTAAGCTGGAGGAACTCATGCGCGACTCGTTTGCGGCCTACGCCAAGCTCGGCGTCGTCCACTTCATGCTCTACCCGGGCGCGCTCAAAGGCGAACTCCCCGGCGAACAACTCATCGCCAGTCTCGAACACCTCGCCGGCGACACCGACCTGGAGGTCCTCGAGATCACCTGGATCAAGGACGCCGCCACCCGCGCCCGCGCCAAGGACCTGCTTAAGCAGGCGCGCCTGACGCTCGCTTTCGGCTGCCAGCCGCTGCTGCTCTCGCAGAAGCTCTCGCTCAACTCCAGCGACGAGGCACTTACCCGGCGCTCGGTCGAGGAAGTGAAGAAGGGCATCACGGAGGCCGCCGAGATGGGCGCGGTGGGCATCGGCATCCTCGCGGGGCCGGACGAAGGGCCATCCAAGCGCGCCGCGCAGACGGACCTCTTCGTGAAGTCCGCCGTCGAGATCTGCAAGGAAGCGAAGAAGCACGGCCTCGGCGTGGCGCGCGAACAGTTCGACCGCCAACCATACGCGAAGAACGCGCTGCTCGGCCCCATCGAGGAATGCGTGGCCGCCGCGCGGCGCATCCGCTGCGAGGTGGAAAACTTCGGGCTCATGCTGGATCTCTCGCACCTGCCGCTGCTCGGCGAGAACAGCCAGAACAGCATCCACGCGGCGCGCGGCTTTCTCACCCATGCCCACATGGGCAACTGCGTGATGAAGGACGCGAAGCATCCGGCCTACGGCGACGAGCACCCGCGCTTCGGTTGCACGGGAGGCGAGAACGACGTGGCCGAACTGGCCGAGTACCTGCGCGCGCTGGTCGCCATAGGTTACCTCGGCGCGCAGCGGCCGATCCTCTCCTTTGAGGTCAAGCCCATGGCCGCGCATAAGGAAGACCCACGCTGGATTCTCGCGCACAGCAAGCGCACGCTCGCCGCGGCGTGGGCGCAGGCCTAGTCCGCACGATGCCCGCGCCCTGGACCCCCGAGCAAGCCCGCGCCTGGTACGAGCGGCGTGCGTGGCCGTGCGGGTTCAACTATCTCCCGAGCACCGCCGTCAACAGCACCGAGTTCTGGCAGGCCGAGACGTTTGACCTGCCCACCATTGAACGCGAGTTGACGTGGGGCGCGGAACTCGGCTTCAATTCCGCGCGCGTCTTCCTGCCCTTCATCGTTTGGCGCCATGACGCTGCCGGCCTGAAGGCGCGCATCGACATCTTCCTGCGCACCGCACACGCGCACAAGATCGCCACTTCGTTCTGCCTCTTCGACGACTGCGCCTTCAGCAAGAAGGACCCGTGGCTTGGCAAGCAGGACGAGCCCGTGCCCGGCAAGATGGCGACGAGTTGGACCGCGAGTCCCGGGCACACGCTCGTCAACGACCGCGCGGCGTGGACCGAAATGGAACGCTACGTGCGCGATGTCGTCGGCGCCTTCGCGCAAGATGAGCGCGTCCTGCTGTGGGACCTCTACAACGAGCCCGGCAACGAAGGCCAGGGCGATAGAAGCCTCGCGCTGGTGAAGCACACCTTCGATTGGGCGCGCGCCGCCGGTCCGTCGCAGCCGCTCACCAGCGGGCTGTGGAACTACTCACTCGAGTTTCACGCGCTCAATCAGGCCCTGCTTGACGCTTCGGACGTGCTCTCCTTCCACTCGTACGCGCCGCTGGATGGCGTGCGCGAGATCGTCGCGCGCCTGAAGACGCACGGCCGGCCCATCGTCTGCACCGAGTACATGGCGCGGCTCTGCAACAGCCGCTTCGCGACGCATCTGCCGTATCTAAAGGCCGAGCGCATCGGCGCGATCCACTGGGGCCTCGTCAACGGCCGCATGCAGACGAACTTTCCCTGGCCGAATCTCAAGCCCGCCAACGACGAATGGTTCCACGATATCTTTCACGCCGCTGGCCGGCCCTATAAGCCGGACGAGATTGAGGTTATTCGCGCCTGCACGGGCGCGGGATCGGGGTGTGTATGAGAACTCTTTTCGCAGGCATTCTTGGGATCTGGTTCGCGGGCCAGCTCGCGGCAGCCGAAGTGGAACTGCATCTCAAAGACGAGCAGGTGGTCCGTGGCGAGGTCCTCGCGGCCAACGAGAAGACCATCGCGCTCAAGACCGATTTCGGCGTGCTGAAGATTCCGCGCGAGAACGTGGCGAACCCGGAGGTCCTTGCGGGCGCGCCAAAGGAGATGCCGGCGGAGGAACCGCCGAAGGCCGCCGTGAAGGGCGGGGGACTGCTGGATGAAGACGCGATCCTGGCCGCGCGCATCAAGGCCACCGCGCCCGCCCGGCTGAGCGCCAAGGAGAACGCCGCCATCGCCGAACTGGTGGGCAAATTCGGCGACGCGCTCGAGTTCGAGCGCCCGGGCCTCCTCGATAAACTTCGCGCCTTTGGCGCAAAGGCCAATGAGACCGTCGGGATCAGTTTCAGGCGCAGACAGGATCTGGAAGTCCGCACGCGCCTGATCGGCGGCATTGCTCTTCGCGGCAATGCGGGCGCCATGCCGATCGTAAAGGAGACGCACGAGGAGGCTCTCGTCGCGTATGAAATGAAGAAAGCCGAGAAGCCCGATAAACAGTCCTTCCTGGACCGCGGCGCTGAGCGCGTCCTGACCAAGAAAGAACTCGAGAAGCAGGCGAAGGCCATCGCCGACCTCGTGCCGGAACTCGAGACCTATGCCGCGCAGGTGGGCGGCGCGAGCGCGGTGCTCTTTCTCGCGCGCACGTTCCAGCTCCGCTACGCCGTCTCGGACAAGAAGGATCCTTTCTTCGACCGGGACCGCGACGCCACGCATCTGCTCTTCGCCGCCGTGGACGATCCGCAGGCCCTCAAAGCCGGCCGCCGGGTTCCTCTAGGCGCTGTCTGGACGCCCGGAGAGCGCGCGCTGGTCATCGAGAAACTCATTCCGCATCTGGCGTCGGCTTCCAAAGAATACCGCCGCATGCTGGAGCCCCTCCTTTCCGTGCTGCTGCCCGACGTTCATCCCGCTTTCGCCGCCGCCGAGGCCGATTGGCAAGAATGGTGGAAGACGGCGCGGCCGGATGTCCTGCGCGAAGCCCTGCAGGCGCCGGTCATCGAGAACCCCGTTGTGAAGACCACGCAGGAAAAGGACAAGCCCAAGCGTGCAGCGCCCGACGAGTAAAACCCGAGGAGACGAGATGCCCACCCAACATCCCTGGCGGCTGGCCGAAGCGACGCTCAAGCAAGTCCGGCAGTTTAAGTACCAGGCCGCGGTGCTGCCGTTCGGCGCCACCGAGCCCCACAACCTGCATCTGCCCTACGCCACGGACAACTACGAGTGCGAAGCGATTTGCGACCGTGCGTGTGCCTACGCCTGGAAGCTCGGCGCGCGCGTCGCGCTGCTGCCCACAATTCCCTTCGGCGCGGACCAGAACCAGCTCGCGTTCCCGATGACGATCAGCCTCGACCAGGCGCAGCTCGACGGCATCGTGAAGTCCGTCGCCGCATCGCTCGAACAGCACGGCGTGCGCAAGCTCGTCGTCGTGAACGGCCACGGCGGCAATCACTTCCAACCCGGCATCCGCTCGCTGTACGGCCGCTCCAAGGTCTTCATCAGCCTGATCAACTGGTACCAGATGATGTCCGACGAGGCGGCCAAGGTCTTCGTGCACGCCGACGACCACGCGGGCGAGATGGAGACAAGCCTGGTCCAGGCGCTGCGCCCGGAATTGGTCACCAAGGAGTGGGCCGACGACGGCGCGACGTACCCCGTGCGCCTGCAAGCCGCCGCAAAAGGCTGGATCTGGTTCCCGCGGCCCTGGCACACGCTCACGACCAACAGCGGCGTTGGATATCCGCATCTCGCCAGCGCTGAGAAAGGCCGGCGTTACCTCAAAGCCACCGAGGCGCGCATCGGAAACTTCCTGGCCGAACTCGCCCGCGCGAAGCTCGACAAGACCTTCCCCTACGACCGCTCCAAGAAACCTGTCCCCCAAGGCCGCTTTGGTGGGCGCAAGCGCAGGGTCCCGTGAGCCAACCGCTGCTCCTTGCCTACGGCGCGAAAGGCCTGGCCGTGCACGCGCCCGACGCCGTCGCACTCACCGTCCCGCGCCCGGTGCGCGAGGCCGTCGCGGCCTCGAATGCGGACGCGCTGGTGCGTGCGGCGCTCGCGGAGCCTCTGGCCGGTCCACCCCTCAAAGAGCTCGCCGCGGGCAAGCGCCGCGCCGCTATTTTAGTCGGCGACGAATCCTGGCCCGCTCCGTACGAGACCATCCTGGCCGCGCTCGTGCGCGAGCTGGTTGCGCTCGAGATCCGGCCCTCGCGCATCGCCTTCGTCACGTACCCGAGCGTCTGCGGACCCGCGCTCGGCCGCGACGCCATCCGCCGCTACGGCGAAGCCGTGGTGGGCGAGCACGAGCTCGGGCCCTTTCGGTCCGGCGGCGGCCCGGCCGAGTCCGCTCAGGACGATCGCTTTGCGAGCGCCGACCTGCGCCTGGCTGTCTTTCCGGCCCTGCCCGATCTCTCGCTTGCCCTGCCGCCGGATATGGAGATTCAACTCCTCGCGGCCGTGGGCTCGGGCTCCGCCGCGCTCGCACAGCCTTCCCGAGTGTGGACGGGAAGCCCGGCGGCCGTGGCGGCGGAATTGGGAAAGATAACGTGCGCACCACCGCCGCCGCATGACGTGCTTCTCGCCACTGGCGGCGGTGCGCCCTCAGACGCGACGCTCGAGGACGCGCTGGCCGGCCTGCGCCGAATCCCGCCGGGCTCGCCCGAGGCCACACTTGCGTTGGCCTTCGACGGCGAAGAAGGCCTTGGGTCCTCGCGCTTCACGCTCGACTTCTTCGACCTCCTGCGGCTCATGGAAGAAGGCGCTGTCCCCAACGACCTTCACGCCGGCAAGCCCTGGGATCCCGGCTGGGGGCTGTACGAGCTCCTGCGCTCGAACCGGCGTCTGCTCCTGTTCTCGCGCGGCCTGGCCGAGCACCACGAAGGCGACGAACTCCTCGAATTGCTCGGCGAGTCGCCCGAGCTCTCCAAGCGCTTCGTCTTTGCCGCGCAAGAGTCCGAACTCTGGCACCAACTGGACGCTTGGCATGGCTCCCGTTACCGGCTCTTGGCCGAGCCCCTCGGCTGGCGCGGAGCCTGCGCAACTTAAAAGGAGAACCTGTTTCCCTGGGCTTTGCGGCTTTTCCAGGCGCAGCCTGCCGCTATGCTTTCGAGGCCTTGAGTTTGATTGCCAAGCCGGCGCGCCGTTCCGCAGACAGCAGGCCCGGCGTACGCCGGGAATGCGGCGGCGCCCGGCGGACATGTAGAATCCCATAGGCGCAGGAGTGAACGCATGAGCAGCATGGACGCACCGTTGACCGCGGCTGCCTTGCCCGGCGATGCCGCCGCCTCGTCCAAGGCCAAGGCGCACGCGGAGCCCAACATCCGCTTCTGGCCCGCGATCGCGATCGTCATCCTGCAATGGCTGATCTGCATCCTGCCGGGCAAATTCGCGCCCGGAACCATTACGCAATTCATGGGCATGATGTGGGGCCCCATGATCGGCGCGCTGCTGCTTTCCCTCTGGTGGCTCTTCTTCAGCCGCGTGAGCTGGAAGGACCGGCTGCTGGTGTGGGCCGCCTGCATCGCGCTGGTGTCGCCGAGTACCAGCTCTACGACCCCACGGTCCAGGTCATGGCGCTGCTCATGGACGCGCTTCCGGTGGTCGTCACGGCGTGGGTGCTCTGGCTGCGCCTGACCGGAAGACTGGCCTGGCCGGTCCGGCGCGCCGGGTTGCTCGCCGTCTTCGTGCTCTGCTGGGGCTATCTGGCGCTTTATCGGTTCGACGGCGTCGACGGCAGCTTTTCCGCCGAGATGAGCTGGCGCTGGACGCCCACGAAGGAAGCCGCCTTCTTGGCCGCGCGCGCAAAGGATCAGCCCGCGAAATCTCCTGAGCCCGCCGCCGCAACCGCGCCGCCGCTGGCGTTGCAGCCGGGCGATTGGCCGGCCTTCCGCGGCGCCGGGCGCGACAGCAAACTGGCCGGCGTACGGATCGACACGAACTGGCAGGCGCAGCCGCCCAAGGAACTCTGGCGCAAGCGCGTCGGGCCGGGCTGGTCGTCCTTCTGCGCGCTCGGCGGCCGTATCTTCACGCAGGAACAGTGGGGCGAGGAAGAGGCGGTCGTCTGCTACGATGCCGGCACGGGCGCCCAGCTCTGGGCGCACACGGACAAGGCGCGCTTCACCGAGATCATCGCCGGCCCCGGCCCCCGCGCCACGCCCACCTTTCACGAGGGCAAACTCTTCGTCCTCGGCGCCGCGGGCAAGTTGAACGCTCTCGACGCGCAGACCGGAAAAGCCGTCTGGACCCAGGATATCGCCGCCGATTCGGGGACCAAGGTTCCTGTGTGGGGTTTCTGCTCTTCGCCGCTGGTAGCGGCGGGCGTCGTTACGGTCTTCCCCGGCGGCGAGGAAGGCAAGGCCATGCTCGGCTACGACGCGGCCACGGGAAAATTGCTCTGGTCGAGCGGCAAGGGACGTGTCACCTACTGTTCGACGCAACTGGCCAAAATCGGCGAAAACGAACAGATCCTGATCTCCACCGAGTTCGGCCTGACGGGCTTTGAGCCCGCAAGCGGCAAAGTCCTCTGGAACTTCGAATGGTTGCTCAAAGATGAAATGGCCCGCGTCGTTCAGCCCACCGTGCTCGAAGACGGCGATTTGGTCATCGGCACCGGCTTCGGCATGGGGATCAAGCGCGTTCACGTTGCTCAGGAGAACGGCGCCTGGACCGCCAAGGAAGTCTGGTCCTCGCGCGGCTTGAGTCCCTACTACAACGACTCGGTGGCGCATGCAGGCTGCCTATTCGGTTTCAACGCCAATTTCCTCGCCTGCGTGAGCGCCTCCGACGGCAAGGAAAAGTGGCACGTCCAGGGCTATGGGAACGGGCAGATCCTGCTCCTCGCCGATCAGGGTCTGCTGCTGGTGCTCACCGAGAAAGGCGCGGTGGCGCTCGTCGAAGCCAAGCCGGACGGCTGCCACGAAATCGCCCGCTTCCAGGCGCTTCAGGGCAAGACCTGGAACCATCCGGTGCTCGCGCACGGAAAGCTCTTCGTCCGCAACGGCGAAGAGATGGCCTGCTTCGAATTGAAACCGGCGGAGCAGCCCGGCGCATCCAAGTAATTCGGCCTCCGGCAAACGCGTGGCGCGCCCACTGCTAACGTGCGCGGGCGCTCCGGCGGAAATTCTGGTATAAAGCCCTCGTCCAATTGGATCGTCAGCCACATGGCCGCGGCGAGGGGCGTGCGTGCCCGAGAATACCTCCGATTCCCAAGCGCCCACGCAGATGGACCTGCCCAAGCCGCCGGCGCAGAATTGGTTTTCCAAACCCGAGCCCAAGAAACGCCGGCGCGGACCCTGGTTTGGCGCGCTGGTGGTTCTTTCCATTCTCCTCCTCGTTCCACTGCTCGTCTTCCTCGGCTTTTATATTTACGTGAAGCTCGGCTATCTGGACCGTGCGGTAAAGGGCGCTATGGAAGACGCGCTCGGGCCCGGCGCCAGCGTGGGCAAAGTGAGCGTCGAAGGTTTCGATGCGCTGAGCGCCGAGAATCTTTCCATTCCGCCGGCCAGCGGCTTTAAAGCTCCCGTTCTTCACGCGGACGCGCTTAAAATCGAATGGAGCCCCTGGTCCGCGCTGCTGGACAAGCGCATCCGCGGCGTCACCGTGGAAAAGCCCGTCATTCAGATCCTGCGCAGCGAACGCAACGCTTGGAACCTCCAATTCCAACAAGCGGCTAAACCGTCCGAGTACAAGCTCGAACAGGCCTTGTTTCACGATGGGACGCTTAAGCTCCAGTGGGCGCCGGGCCGCGGTGTGGCGTTCGAGGGCGTGGACATCACGCTCTCGCGCCCGGACCCGCCGCTGCCCGCGCCGGTTACGCTCAAGGCCAAGCTGCCTTCGGGCGCTGAAGTACGCGGCGATTTTCTGCTCGGCCCTGGTCCGGCGCGGCGCGGGAGCCTGCGACTCGCCGTTGCTCTCGATAAAGACCTTACGGACGCCCTGCCCCCGGCGAGCGGCATCGCGGGCCAACTTACCCTGCGCTTGGACTCTCAGCTCGAAGCGGCCGAGGACGGCCAGAAGCCCGGGAAGGGGACCTTCAACGCAACCTTGGGCCTGAACTCATTCCGTTGGAAGCTGAGCGACGGTCTCGCGCTCGAATGCGCGCGCCAGGAGTTCGGACTCCAGGGCAGCACGCAAGGCGATTTGGCGGCGCTGCCGCCCATCGAGGACCTGCGCATCCACGCCGAGGGCCTCGGGCAGGCTTCAGGCAATCTGGAACTGGTCCTGAAGTCCGAGACAGCGGGAGCGCCCTTTATCCGCATACAAAAAGCTTCTGCCCGGGCGAATCTTGATGCGCTGCGCGGGCTCTTCGCGCCGCGGCTTTTCGGCGTCGACCTGGCCACCGACGGCGAAGCCGTGCTCGAGAACGCCGAGGCCGTCCTGCCGCTCTCCGCGGATATACAGGCGCTCAAGTTGGCCGCGGACCTGCGCGCCGAAGGCGTGCGCGTGGGTTTTCCCGGCCTGGGCCGGCTTCCGCCGCTGGATGTGAAGGGCCGCGCCGAACTCACCGCGCGCAGCGCCAAGATTTCCGGCGCCACGTTCAAGCTCGGCGAGGTGGGCCAGGCGACGCTCTCGGCCGATGCCGCGTGGCAGACGGAGCGCCTCGAGCTCCTGGAGATTCTCAGGCAGGGCAAGCTCGAGAACATCCAGTTCGACCTCGCGCGCCTCTTCGAGACCGACCTCGGACGCCGGCTTGCCGGACAGCAGTTCGATCTATCCCGCCCCGCGCCGGCGCTGGGCGAGCTGCCCGTGCTCGCAAAGGGAACCGTTGCGGCGCGCGATCTGAAGGTGACCGCGGCCGAGGCGGGCGGAGCCACGACGCTCACGCTCGAGGGCATCGCGCTGCGCGGATTCGAACTGCTCCGCTGGCCGCTGCCGATTCCCCTGCCGGCCAACGGCTTCAATGGAGAGCTGAAGGCCGTCGCCCGCTTCGAGCAGGGCCAACTGCGGACCGCGGCGCTCTCGGCCGCGCTTAGCGAGGCCGCCGATCCGCAGTTCGCGGGGCGCGTCTCCCTCAGCGCCGATCCAGGGCCGGACGGAAAGCTCGCGGTCCGCAAAGTGAAGCTCGACGCGCTGCTTATCCCGATGGCGGAACTCGCGCGCTTCGCGGGCCTCAAGGACGGCTACGGCTTGCAGTGGAAGGGCCACGTGCGCATCGCCAACGGCGAGTACGACCTGGCCTCGGGAGACCTCGCCTGCGATCTGGAACTCAACAGCCTCGCCGTCGACTTTCAGGTGGCCGGTGCCAACGTCGAGAAATTAAGCAACGTCATCGGCAAGGCGCGCCTGAATCTGAAGGGGGGCAAACTGACCGTGGCCGGCGCGATTGAATCGGCCGATCTGTCGGGCCTCAAAACCTTTAAGTTTCAGCCCCTCGACTTCACTTCCACCGCGACGCTGGGCGCCGGACCGCTGCCCCGCGACGCCGCGCTGACGCTCAAATGGCGCGACGGCGTCGAATGTTCCGTCACGGCCGAACCGCAGGCCAAGGGGCAGGAGCAATACCGCGTCACCGGCAAAGTCTCCACCAATATGGCCGGCGGCCTGAACTTTGCGTATGACGCGCTGATCGATTGCGCCCGGCGCGAGATCGCTTCGCTGCTTCTGAATGTTCCGGAACTCGACCTGGTGAAAGCGCGGAAGGAACTCCTTGCGCCCTTCCTGCCTCCCGGCCTCAAGCTCGCCGGCGGCGTGAAGGATGCGCGCCTGGAACTCCGGCAGGTTAAGTTCGCCTCGCTGGCCGGCCCCTTGGATGCGCTCCGGCCATTGGAAGGCTCGCTCAGCGGCTCGCTGCGCAACGGCAGCTTCGAGCACGAGGTCTCGCGCTGCGAGGCCGACGACTTGGAGGGCACGTTCCGGGTTAACTTCAGTCTCGACGAGGCCGGCGCCGCGATGCTCGATCTCGGCGCGCGCTTCACCAAGTACCAGATACTCGTCGGCGGTCCGGTGATCCAGGGGCTCTACGGCAAGACGGTCTACGACCTGCTGGGCGGGCAGTTCTACATTCCCGGGCTGCCCGAGCGCGCCCTGCAGGCGCAGGTGGCGGTGCGAAGCGCTCGAACCGCGAACGCCGCCACCGTGAAGGTGGACAAACTGCTCTTCGATCTGGAAAACCTCGCGCGCGTCGAACTGAACGGCTCCATGCAGGCGCCGCTCGACGGCGATTTTCTTTATAAGGGCGAGGGCCTGATGACCCAGCGGCTCAGCGTCTACGACTTGGCCGCGGCGATGCGCGAACTCGGCGTTGCCAACCTGCGCCTGCGCCATCCCATGCTCGCGCAGGCCAAGGTCTCGGGCGCGTGCAGCCTGGAAGCGAAGAACCAGTGGAGCGGCGAGCAGAGCGCGATCCTCGCCACGCTGAACCTCAACCGCGTCGGGCTCTCGATCGGCGCCGAGCGCAAGCTGCAGGTCGCGAACCTGGATGGCCCGCTGCCGCTCACGTTCTTCCGCGGGCTCTGGCCGGCGGACTGGCCGCGCGAACAGCGCGGTACTCTCACGCTCTCGTCCGCCGCGCTGCCGCCGCTCTCCGTTCGGCAGCAGCCCATCGCGGTCAGCGCCACGCCCAACGCCGTAGCGCTCGCGAATCCCATCTCCGTAAGTGTGCCCGGCGGCGAAATGGTTCTCGAGAACTTGCGCCTAACCGATTTCCTGGCGCTGGAGCCGGCCGTGCGCTTCGACCTCAACGTCAAAGGCATCAGCCTCGATCTGCTGGCCAAGGCCGAAGGGTGGGGGATCGGCGGCCTGGGCGACACCGTCCTCAGCGGCAAGCTCGTGAATAGCGCGCTCGTGCGCACGTCCGGACCTTTGGGTTCGTGGACGCTCGCCACCGAAGGCGAACTGCGCGCGCCGTTCTATCAGGGTGCGTTGCGCGCGGGCGGGTTCCGCGCCCGCGGGCTCTTTGGGGCCGCGCCGGTCTGGGGCGCGTGGCTCAAGATCGAACACATGTCGATGCTGCAGTTCATGGGACAGAATAAGCAACTCGGGCGGCTCAAGGCCATCGCCGACCTTTCCATTACCGACTTCACGGCCACCGGCTTCGGCCTCGACGACGTCCAGTCCTTCGTCTTCGACCTGGATACGCAGCATCGGCCCGAGGTCGAAGACGAGTACGACGGGCGTCTCGCGCTCCTCCTTGCGCGGCCCATGGTCGAAGACGCCATGCGCAAGTATGGCAAATCGGAGGCGGACATCATGGCCATGAAATTCGCGCTCAAGCGCATCGGCCTGCGCTTCGTCCTCGATGCCGGCACCCTGCGCGGGCCGCAGCCGAAGCTGCCCGAGAACAAGATCATCGAGGGCCGCAACGCCTACAGCCCGGACGTTCCCGGCGACGCCGGCGCATCCATGCCTTGGCGCGAGGCCGTCCAGCGCCTGCGCGGGCACATGAGTCTGCTCAGCAAGACGCCGGAGTGACGAAGAGCCCGTCAGGAGCCAGCACCATGCGCATTCTGCTTTGCTTAATCCTGTTCGCGTTGACGGCCGAAGCACGCGCCGCGGATCTCGATCTCGACATCGCCAACCCCGCCATCGTGAAGCTCAAGCAGGCCATGGCCACGCGCGCCGAGAAGATCGCCGAGTACAAGGACTTCGGCTACATCGGCGAAGGGCGCGACGGACTGCTCGCGATCCGCACGCTCGAAGGCTTGAAACTGATCGATAAGAAGACCGTCCGCGATCTGCTCGACGCCGAGAACGACGACCGGGGCGCGCTCTACCGCGAACTCGCCAATGCGAACAAGCTGAAAGACTCGGAGGCGGCCAAGGTCATCGCCGCCGCGGCCAAGAAACGCCGGGCCGAAGAGGCGGGCGGGCGCTGGGTTCAACGCCCCAGCGACGGCGCCTGGGCGCTTGCCCGCGACGTGAAGGAATAGCCGTGCCGGCGCGCAGGCGCTATTTGACCGTGCTCGAGCCGCCGGCTTCTTCGATATACGTTCGGTCCGCAAACTTCACCGACTTCAGGAACTGCTTCCAGACCGACTTCTCGTGCTCGCACTCGGCGTTCTGCGTGGCCGACTCCGGCGCGCCTTTCGGCGTTTCGCCGAAAACGAGCGCCTCGCCGAGCACGCGGCCGTCCATCGGCGCGGGCGGTTCGACGCCGAAGATCGCGAGCACCGTCGGCGCGACATCCACGTTGCCCGTGGGAAACTCGTCCACGTAGCCCTTCTTGAAATCGGGTCCCGCGGCGATCAGCGTGTTGTGGATGTCGAAGGCGCTGAAGCTGGCGTGTGTGCCCTGGCCCGGCTTGCGCTTCGAGCCCTCCGACAGCAGCATGCCCGGCATGCCGGTGACGCTCTTCCCGGCATTCCACTTGAGGCCGAGCACTACGTCCGGCGCGGCGGGCGAATCCAGGTGCACGGCGCTCAGCGGGAACGCGCCCTTCGCCGGCTCGCGCGTGAAGACCGCGCTCGCGCAGTACTGCTGTTGCAGGAACGCGACCAGCTTCTCGACGACTTCCTTATCGTGGCCGGTGACGTAAAAGCAGACCGAGCCGCCCTGGCCGATCACCAGAATCTCCCCTTTCTGCGGCGCGGCTTTGAACTCCTTGCTCGCCTTGAATCCCTCGCCCGCCAGCGCTTCGGTCATGCCGACGGTGCCCATGATCGTCGAGAAACCGTGGTCCGAGACCACGAACACATCGGTCTTGTCCAGCAGGCCGCGGTCCTCCAGTTTTTTCAGCACCAAACCGAGGCAGTCGTCGCTGCTCTTCAGGCCCGCCAGCGCCGGCGCCGAACCCGGGCCCGCGCCGTGCTGCGCGAAATCGACCTCGCTCAGCCAGAGCATGGAAAAGTCGGGCAGCTTCTCCCCGCACAGTTTTTCGAGGAAGGCCCGGGTGGTCCAGAGGTCCTCCTCCCGGTTCGCTTCTTTGGTCGCATCCGCCGGCGGCGGGAACGGGCCTAAGTCCGCCGCGAGCTGTTTGGCCAGCGAGGCAGGGAGCGTGCGGCTCTCGAAGACCGTGTACCCGCCGGCCGCGCCCGCGGAGTCGGAGCGCTCGGCGCGGTCCAGCAGCAGCGCCACGGGTTTGGTGCCGGCGACGGCCGTGGTGCGTTTCGCGCCGCGCAGGATCTCGGCCAGCGTGGCCGCGCGCAAATACTTGCCCTGGCTCGCGCCATCGACTTTGCGGATCGTCTCCAGGTCTTCCGTCGCGAAGGTCTTCAGCGCGTCGATCTCGGCCCGGTACTCGACGTTGGCGATCACGGTCGAATGCGCCGGATAGCAGCCTGTCGCGATCACGGTCCCGTTCACTTCCGTGGACGTAAGCAGAGACGAGTGGTTGCGCGAGAAGAAAGCGCCGCGGGCCGCCAGTTTGTAGAGGTTCGGCGTGTGCTGCTCGCTCATCGAGTCCGGGCGCAGGCCGTCCCAGATCACGACCACGACGTGCTCGGCTTTCTCCGCGCCCGTAAGCCCAGCGGCAGCGAACCCAAACAGGACAAATACGGTCAGGATGGAGCGCATGCGCAGCCCTCGAAGGTTCCGGGCTGAATGCGCCCGCTACCGCCATGATAGGAGGCTCGGTTAGCGCAGCATTTGAAAAGAGTTCAGATCGTGGAAAGCCTGCGCTACGCTACTTCAGCACAACATACAGCGCGTCCGCGGGGAACTTAAAGCGCTTGCCGCCGCCCGCGTCTTCAAGCGGGATCTCCTTCACGGACATGCCGTTCGGGTCGAGCACCACCGCCGTCTTAAGCGCGGCGTTCCGGACGGTGACCGTCACGTCCGCGTTTACGATCTGCCACGGCGCCTTGCCGAAGCTCACGATGCGCTCGCCGTCTTTCTTGCCCACCTTGCACGGCTCCGTCTTCCAGCCCGTGGGCCGTTCGGTCGTGCCGGCCTGCACGAGAATCTTCTCCGAGTTCTTCAGGTCCTTCTCGTCCATCGAGACCGCCAGCACGGCGGCGTACTCGTTGCCGGATGCGATCTCCAAGTCCGGCAGCTTGAACGTCCCGCCCGCCTTCTTGAGGAAGCCCGTCACGCCCTGGGCTTTGGGCGCGGAGAGCGTGCAGATGCCCTTGCCGTAGTCCAGCTCGAGCTCGTTCGTGAGCGAGCGCACCGTCCGCTTGCCTTCGTCGATGAGCTTGGTGAGTCCGGCGACGGTGGACTTGGCCGGGTCGCCGCCGTACTTCACCGTCACGGGGCCGGCGAGGTACGCGAGCGGGTTCACGCCGTCCTTGATGTTGGACTCCTTGGAGAGGCTGTCCTTGTCGCGGTTCGGGTCGTAGCCGGCGTCTTCGGCGATGATGGGCATCTTGCGCTGCCAGAGGTCGTCGAGCGTGCGTTCCTCGCGGACCGCGGGCTCGCCCTGTCTTACGTAGCTCTTGCGGTAGAGTAGGGCCGTCGCGGGCCACTGGCCCATGAGCATCGGCGTCGCGCAGACCCATTTACCCTCGGAGGGCAGGAATCCGTTCGCCGAGCCCGGATGACGCCAGTCCTCTTCGCCCGTCGCGAACCAGAAGTACGCGTCCACCCCATTTAGCGATTGGTAGGAGGAGATCAGGAACGGCCCTTCCGCCTGGTAGCCCTGCGGCGGCACCCAGGAACTCTCCGTGATCATGATCGGGAAGCCTTCGGGCTGCTTGAGCGTGACCGGAATCGCGCGCGGGTTGAACAGGGCGCTCTCGTCGGTGAACGTGTCGCCGTTCACGATCGCCCAGCCGTTGTTCTTCCCGGTGTGTTCGCCACCGTAATACCGGTTCACGGCCATCACTTCGTTGGCGGAGTACGACCAGCGTTCCGTGTCGAGTTGGATCACGTTGTCCGCCGTGCGCCAGTTGCCCGCGTTCACGAGCTGCTTGCAGCCCAAATCGTTCTTCAGGTAGTCGCCGATCGTTTTATTGAAGGTGTACATCGTTTCCGTGATGAACTGCATCTGGTCCGAGACACGTTTCTGGAAGTCCGGCCCGTTGCGCCGCTGCGTCAGTTCCCAGACGATGCACAGCGCGGCTTCTCCGTTCTCGAAATCGTCCGGCTTGTCCTGGTCGGCCGGAATCGCGGCGCCGTTCCACGCCGTCTTGGCCTTCTCCAGCGAGCCGTACTTCTTCTTGAGCCACTCCGCGAACTGCTTGCGCAGTTCCGTCTTCGCCGGGCCCTTGATGCCCTGCGCCGTGTAGAAGAGCAGCGAGTCCTCGTTCTGAATCTGGATGATCGCCAACGCCGGGTCCTGCGCGAGTGGGATGCCGGTATACGGGTTCTTCTCGGTGAGCACCTGCTTCATCCAGCCCTTGTAGGCCTCCTGCAGCTTCTTGTCGAAGAAGAGCAGGCCCCAGTTCTTATTGCCGCCGTCGTCGAGATACCCCAGCGACGGCTTGATGTGCGCCGCGCCCGCCCAGTAGGGCGAGTACGTCACGTAGATGCCTTCCTTCTTGAACGCCGCGACCGCCTTCCAGAAGTTGTCGCGTTCCTTCGCGTTGATTTCCGTCAGGCTGCTGCCGGTGGTGATGTCGGTGTGCAGCCGGATCATGTTGATGCCGCGCTTGGCGATGAAGCGCGCATGCCGCGCCAGGTCCACCTTGCCGCGCGCGTTCGCGCCGTCGTTGAGCGCCCAGAAGCGCGCCGGCTTGCCGTTGCCAAGCACGAAGTCGTTGCCGTCCTTCGAGCGTGTCACGAAGCCGGACTCGCCCGCCTCTTTCTCGTTCAGGTTGCGCAGGTCCAGCAGCGCGTCGGCGCTGAACGTGTCCTTCGCCGGGCGGAAGGCCCAGCTGCCGTCCTCGCCTTCCTCTTGTCCCGTGGCGCTCCGTGGCAGCAACGCGCCCGTAAGCGCAACCGCTGCCACCGCCAGACTCGTGTGGGCATTCAGATGAAATTTTCTCATAGGATCTCCTCGGCATGAGTGGGCTTTAGATTAAGAAGCTGGAGCAATCCTCTGGAGATTTGTACACCTGAGCCCGGAATAGATTCCCGGCAATCCTGCGCAATTTGCAACGAAGGTCGTGTAAATAGAACTATTTACAAACAAATCCCGGTATTGATCCAAGTACTCGCAAATTCCGCCGGCTTTCCACGGGCTGTCAGCGCCGCAGGCGCGCGCGGAAATAGCCAGGGTCGGAGCGCCGCGCAGCGGAGCGCAGGCCCTGTGCCTATCGCAGGCTGACGGGTATGGCGATCGAGTACGCCCGGTCCCGGCGTTCGCTGGTCCGCGCCTCTTCGAGCAGCGTCTCCAGCGAGGGCGTGAGCTTCCGGTTCAGGGCGTTGCGCCCGTTCGCGGTGACCACCACCGGCTTCTCCCAGTCCACCATGGCACGGCCCAGAAAGACCGTCAGGCCCAGCGCGTACTTCGCCTCGATGCGGACGGTGTTGCCCTCGATGACGGCGTGCACCGTGGCCGGGTGCATGAGCAGCCGCTTGTTCTCGAGCACCGCGCCCTTCTCGTTCGCGTTCTTCTCGTCGGGCTGGTGGATGCGCAACTGCATCTCCGGATTGTCGCGCAAGTCGTACTCGTCGATGCGCACCCACGCCTTGCGGTTCGCCTGCGCGTCGTTGCTCGCGAAATCGCACTGCTTCGCGTACAGGTCGCGCTTGGCGCCCTGCCGCGCTTCCTTGTAAGCGTCGCGCGCCCGCTGTACGCGCTCGGGCTCGCGCTCTTCGTCGACAAAAAAGAGGTTCACGCCCGCCTTCTCCGCCTGCTTCTCGAAGGCCGCGGCCTTCTCGGGCGGCGTGTTGCCGTGCTTGGCGCTGAAGAAGAACCCCACCGGGATCGGGTTGTAGTTTGCGAGCAGCGGCGACTCCAACTCAGTGGGCGGCACTGCCGCGTCCCCGTTCACCGCCGCGAGCCGGTCCGGAAAGTAGAGCGCGCGCCGCAAGGCCGTCGTGCCTCCGACAGAGAATCCGCCCATGTAAATCCGGTCCGGATCGATGGAGAACTCCCGCTGCAGCATGTTGAAGAGCGCGTTCAACGCGCAGCGCCCGCGCCAGGTCATGTAATGCGGCGTTGATTTCCAGGCCGAGTTCTCCCGGATCTGGTCGTCGACCACGCGGATCTCCTGCTCGCTCTCGCCGTCCGCCCAAGCGACGGCATAGCGCTTAAAAGGGGAGTAATCTTTGGGGAGTTGAACTGTGGCCTCGATGGTGGGCGCATTGTTCTTCTCCGCGTCGTCCGGCAAGGGTTTGAAGTCGTGGGCCGTCGCGCGCAGCGTTGCGGTGGGTTCGCTGTACGCCTTGCGCCGCCCGCCGCGTAGCAGCACTTCCTCGTAAACGTGAAAAGGCGCGCCCACCGCCGCGAGCGCAGCCAATATGAGTTTGCGTTCGGGCGCTTCCGCGCCGTTCAGGTACCGCTCGATCAGCGCCTCGACGCGGCCGAGCGCCTCCAGCCGTGCCTTCTGCGTCGCCGGATCGTCGCTGCAATCGACGGTCTTTTCATAGAGGGACTCGGCCTGCGCGAGCGTCAGCACGCGCGGCTCGGGCGCTTGGATTCGCGAATCGAGCTTGCCCATCCCGCCCGCTGCGGGCCAAGACGGCGCCTCCGCGCCGGCCACGCGTGCACCGCAGCCGGACAATAGCACTAGGAGAAGCGCGGTGGGTCTAACCATAAATAAGAAGTCCTTCTTAGCAGGGGGACGCCTGCGCGGATAAGAACTTAGTTCACATCCTCTCCACTATAGCCTTAACCGGCGCTCCGGGAACTTCTTATAGATTGCGCGAATCTAACCCCCGCACGACGTGTCCTTAAAAATGACGTTGACGGCACGTGTGCCTTCCTATACATCTACCCGTCCCTGCGGGTTAGGGTTGTGACCCCTCAGAGCTTGAAAGCGGCCGAACCCCGCAATCTCAGAGCTCGGGGCAGCTCGTAGTCGTCAGGGAGTCGAAGGCATTAGAGGCTGGCTGTGCTCGCGGAAGTATGCCGAGCCGGTCCGGGGGAAGCCTCTCCTGCCTTCGGCTCCCTCGTTTTTGGGCGCGGATTTCAGAGAGTGGGATAGCCATGGAACTGCCGGTCTTCGACGAACAAGGCAAACAGGTCGGGAAGATCTCGGTGGACGAGAAACTCCTGGGCGAGAAGGTCCGTAAGAAGCTTCTCCACCAGGCGGTGATCAACTACGAGGCCAACTTCCGCCAGGGCACGCATAAGACCAAGTCCAAGGCCGAGCGCCACGGTTCGGGCGTCAAGCCGTGGAAGCAGAAGCATACCGGCCGCGCCCGCGCGGGCATGAAGCGCAGCCCCCTCTGGCGCGGCGGCGGCAACGTCTTCTGGGTCAGGCCGCGCGAGTACCGCCAGTTTATGCCGGTCCAGATGCGCCGCGAAGCCCTCAAGTCCGCCCTCCTCAGCAAGCTCCTCGACAAGCAGGTCACCATCATCGACAAGCTCGAATACAAGGCCCCCAAGACCAAGCGTTTCGTGACGACGCTGAAGGCCCTCAAGCTTGACGGCGCCTCTTGTCTCGTCACCCCGCTGAAGTCCGATACGAACCTGGTTAAATCGATCCGCAACATCTCCCGCGTCCGCATCCTTCCTTCCACCGACCTGAACGCCTACGAAGTCCTCAAACATAAAAACCTGCTCCTGACCCAAGAGACCGCGGAACGCCTCGCGGAGGTGGTGCACGCATGAGTCACGGACGCGCCAGCGGGCTCCTGAAGGACGCCTACAGCATCATTCGCCGCCCCGTGCTGACGGAGAAGAGCCACCGCACGCTCCCCGCCAGCCAGGAGACGGGCCAGGAAGACCGGGCGCGCTACACGTTCGAAGTTCACGTCAAGGCCAACAAGCACCAGATCCGCGAGGCCATCGAGAAGGCTTTCGGGGTCACGGTCGAGACCGTGAACACGTTCGTGATCAAGCCGCGCAAGAAGACGTTCCGGATGATGGGCCGCGGCGGGGTCGGCACCACCCGCATCAAGAAGCGCGCCGTCGTGCGGCTGGCCAAGGGCAGCAAAGGAATCGACCTGATCTGACGCGCGCGGGCCGGTCGTAACCGCGCGGGAGGCTCCGGATGGCGGACGAAGCGTCCGGTTCGGGCTTGGCAGCTCGCCCGAGCGCCGAGCAGGCCCCGCAGGAAGGGAAAGAAGTCGCGCCGGCCGCCGAGGCCGTCCGCGCAGGAGATGCGAAGGCCGGGACGCCCCCCAAAGAGGCGCCCGAACCGATCCTGAAGGAGTGGATCGAACTGCTGATGCGGGCCGCATTCTGGGCCCTGATCATCTACCAGTTCGTCTTTCAGGTCTCGGTGGTGAACGGGAACTCGATGGAGCCGAACATCCACCACGGAGACCGGCTCCTGATCGACAAAATGGTGTACCGCTTCCGCGAGCCGAAGATTGGCGAAGCGATCGTCTTCGAAGCGGTGGTGAAGGACGAGAACGGCAAGCGCGTCGCGCGGGACTACATCAAGCGCGTGATCGCCGGGCCGAACGCGGTGGTGGAGATCTACGACGGCCGCGTGCACGTGAACGGTGCGGCCTTGGACGAAGGGGTGTGGGGCCCGGGCGAGTTCGGTTCGCACGAGTGGGTTCCGAAGAACGCGGATACCGAGACGTTTGTCGTGCCGCCGGGCCGCTACTTTGTGCTCGGCGACCACCGCTCGGACTCCGAGGACAGCCGGCGCTCCAAGATCGGCTTCGTGCATGAAGCGCAGATCAAGGGCAAGGTGCGCTGGCGGTTCTGGCCGTTCGGGCAGATGAGTTGGTACTGAACGATTTTGGATTTTGGATTTCCGATTTTGGATTGTGCGGCAGTTGAATCGGAAATCCAAAATCCAAAATCCAAATTGCAGTTTAAGGGGATTGTCATGGCACTGCGATTCTACAGACCGACTTCCGCCGGACGCCGCGGCGCATCGGTGATCGACTACAAGCAGGAACTCACGAAAGGCACTCCCGAAGAGAGCCTGATCGAGATCCTGCCCAACACCGGCGGGCGCAACGCGCACGGCCGGCTGACCGCCCGCGCCATCACGAGCATGGGCCGCCGGCGCTACTACCGCAAGATCGACTTCAAGCGCGCCAAGGACGGCGTGCCGGCCAGGGTCGTGGGCATCGAGTACGACCCGAACCGCACCTGCTTCATCGCCTTGCTGTTCTACGCCGACGGCGAGAAGCGCTACATCCTCGCGCCGAAGGGCCTCACCGTGGGCCAGACCGTGCAGAGCGGCGAGACCGTCGAGCCCGACGTGGGCAACGCGATGCCCCTGCGCTGCATGCCCCTCGGCAGCATCATCCACAACATCGAACTCCAGCCCGGCGCGGGCGGAAAAATGGTCCGCGCCGCCGGCGGCGAAGCGCGCCTGCTCGCCAAGGAAGGCCGCGAGGCCCACATCGTTCTGCCTTCGGGCGAGATGCGCAAGGTCCCCGTGGACTGCCGCGCGACGATCGGCCAGGTCGGCAACCTCGACCACCAGAACATCGTCATCGGCAAGGCCGGCCGCGCCTACTTCATGACGCGCAAGCGCCCGACCACCCGCGGCATCGCCAAGAACCCGGTCGACCACCCGATGGGCGGCGGCTCGGCCAAGGGCAAGGGCCATATCCCGCAGTCGCCCACCAGCGTGCTGGCCAAGGGCGGCAAGACGCGCAAGCCGAAGGCGCGCACGAACAACCAGATCATCCGCCGGCGCAAGGGCGCCGCGGTGCAGACGGTGTAACGCATTTTGGATTTTAGATTGGGGATTTTGGATTGATGTTTCAGAAGCGCCCGGGTTTGGGAAAGAATCCAAAATCCGCAATCCAAAATCGGAAATGAGACGAAGGGGAATCGGATGTCCAGGTCGCGCAAGAAGGGTCCCTACGTGGACGAGAAGCTGCAGAAGAAGGTCATGAAGCAGAAGGATCGCGGCGGCCGCGAGCCCATCAAGACCTGGGCGCGCGACTGCACGATCCTCCCCGACTTCGTCGGGCACACCTTCCTGGTCCACAACGGCAAGCAGCACATGAAGGTCTTCGCGACGGAAGAAATGGTCGGCCACAAGCTGGGCGAGTTCGCGCCCACGCGCATCTTCCGCGCGCACTCGGGCGCGGGCGCTTCGGCCAAGGCCGCGGCGGCCACGAAGGCGGCCCCGGCTGCGGGCGCGGCGGCGCCGGCCAAGGCGTAATCCAAGCTCATAGGAACAGGACGAAGCGACGATGGGACAGATTTTCAGAAGCAAGGTCATCCACCCGACTCGGCTCGAGAAGGGCAACGACCAGACCTCCAAGCGCGTCTACCCCGACGGCCGCTACGGCGCCACGCTGCGGGGCATCCGCATCGCGCCCAACAAGGTCCGCTTGGTGGCCGACCAGATCCGCGGCGAGCAGGTCGAACGCGCCCGCGAGATCCTGCGCTACTCGCACAAGAAGGCCGCGTACCTGATCGACCGCGTGCTTCTGAGCGCCCTCGGCAACGCGGACGTCAAGAGCGAAGGCCGCGTTGGCGCGGGCGACCTCTTCGTCGCCGAGACCTACGTCGACGAGGGTCCGCGCCTGAAGCGCTTCCTCGCCGGCCCCAAAGGCGGCGCGCGCCCGATCATGCGCCGCATGTGCCACATCACCGTTGTGCTGGGCGAACCGAAGGACGAGCAGGCCGGAACCGAGAAGCTCAAGGCCGAGCCCGCCGCGGCTAAGAAGGAAGAACCCAAGGCCGAGAAGGCCGAGAGCAAGCCCAAGAAGAAGGCCGCTCCGAAGGAAAAGGCGGCCAAGAAGTAGGCGGAACAGCGTCCGCCGGCCCGGAACTTCCGGAGCCGCGGGCAGGAGAAGGAGAGTTAACGTGGGACAGAAGTGCCACCCCTACGGTTTCCGGGTCGGGATCACCCGCCCGTGGACCTCGCGCTGGTACGCGCGCAAGAAGGACTTCGGCAAGTACCTCGTCGAAGACCAGCGCATCAAGCGCTTCATCAAGTCCCGCCTGCCCCAGGCCGGGATCTCGAAGATCGAGATCGAACGCGGCGGCGAAGAGACGAACATCTTTCTGCACTCCTCGCGGCCCGGCGTCGTCATCGGCAAGAAGGGCGCCGAGATCGACAAGCTGCGCGAAGAACTGGCCAAGTTCGGCAACACCGACAACAAGAAGATCCAGGTCAACATCCGCGAGATCACCAAGCCCGAAGTGGACGCGCAGCTCGTGGCCGAAGGCGTCGCCGAACAGCTCCTCAAGCGCGCCAGCTTCCGCCGCGCGATGAAGAAGGCCGTCGAGACCTGCCAGAGCCAGGGCGCGCTGGGCGTGAAGATCAAGTGCGGCGGCCGGCTGGGCGGCGCGGAAATCGCGCGCACCGAAGAGTACCGCGTGGGCTCGCTGCCCCTGCACACGCTGACCGCCGACGTGGAATACGGCACCGCCGAAGCGAAGACGCCCTACGGCGTCATCGGCATCAAGGTTTGGATCTATAAGGGCACGATTCAGGAAACGAAGGAGGTTGTGGCCGATGGCGCTGATGCCTAAGCGGGTCATGCACCGCAAAGCCCAACGCGGCAAGGTCCGGGGCAACGCCACGCGCGGCAACTACGTCGCGTTCGGCGACTACGGCCTCATGTCCACCGACGCCGGCTGGATCACCGCGCAGCAGCTCGAAGCCGCCCGCGTCGTCCTCTCGCGCTCGCTGGGCAACGAAGGCCGCTACTGGTGCCGGGTCTTCCCGCATAAGCCCGTCACCGCCAAGCCCGCGGAGACGCGCATGGGCAGCGGCAAGGGCGACGTGGTGTACTGGGCCGTCGTGGTCAAGCCCGGCACGATCCTGTTCGAATTGGCCGGCGTGGCGGAAAACATCGCCCGCGAGATCTTCCGGCGGCAGTCCGGCAAGCTGCCGGTACGGGTGAAGTTCATCGGCCGCCGCCCGACGCTGTAATCGGGGCTTTGCATCGGCGGACCTTGGGTACGAATCGGCAGGCGAGGACGGAACGAACGTGAGCACGATCAAGGCGCAGAACTTACGCGAGAAGACCGACCAGGAGCTCCAGGACCAGATGGCCCAGGAGCGCAAGCGGATCTTCGACGCCACCGTCCGCGGAGCCAGCGGCGAGGCGATCAAGGCGCACGAGAAGCGCGACGGCCGCAAGCTCATCGCGCGCATCCGCACGATCCTGCGCGAACGCGCCCTGCGCCAGCAGCTCGACACGGGCATCGTCAAGCTTCAGGCGGCCTCCGGCAAGGCCACGCCCAAGTTCGCGAACATCGCCAAGCGCGATCCGAACCCGCGCGCCGGCCGCATCCGGGAACGCAACCTCTTCCCGGAAACGCCCGCGGACCACGCGGCGGTCAAGCTGGCCGAAGCCCGCCGCAAGCGCGCGTCGCTCCAGCGCCAGGACGTGGGGCAGAGCAAGTAAAACGGTATTTGGGATTTTGGATTAGGTGTTGGGAACGGCAGCTTTTTGAATTTGGAGGAACGATTCCGGCGGCGGAGCGAAGCCAAGCGGAAATCGCAAATCCAAAATCGAAAATGAAACTTCAGGGGGCGTGAGCATGGCGGTTGAAACAGCGGCGGCGGCGGAAACGCGGATCTTGCGCACGGAGCGCGGCCGGGTGATGAGCGACAAGCGTGAGAAGACCATCACCGTGGAAGTGACGCGCACGGTCAAGCACCCGAAGTACGGCAAGTACATCCACCTGTCGACGAAGTACAATGCGCACGACGAGAAGAACGAGGCGAAGAAGGGCGACCGCGTCGAGATCTGCCAGACGCGGCCGATTTCCAAGCAGAAGCGCTGGCGCCTCCTGCGCGTCCTCGAACGCGCCGCGGATCTGGGCGGCATCGAGGTCAAGGAAGTGGAAGTCCCGGGCGCGAAGCCCAAGCCGAAGCCGGAAGCCGCGCCGGAAAGTAAGGCCGAACCGAAAGCCTGACCGGGAACCGAACCGTCGCTCGACGATACGCAGGGAAGGTGAGTCATGATTCAGGTCAATACGATGATGGATGTCGCGGACAACACCGGGGCGCGCACCGCCCAGTGCATCAAGGTCCTCGGCGGCACGAAGCGCCGCTACGCCTCGATCGGCGACATCATCGTCTGCGCCGTCAAGAAGGTGCAGCCCGGCAGCGAGTTCATGACCACCAGCAAGAAGGACAAGAAGAAGCTGGTCGTCCGCGGCGTCGTGGTCCGCACCCGCAAGGCCGTCCGCCGCGCCGACGGCACCACGGTGCGCTTCGACAACAACGCCGTCGTGCTGATCACGCCGGAAAAAGAGCCCCGCGGCACGCGCATCTTCGGCCCGGTGGCCCGCGAACTCCGCGCCAAGGGCTTCATGAAGATCGTCAGCCTCGCGGCCGAAGTAGTGTGAATGAAGGGGAGCCGGTCTCTGCGAGCTCCGCGGTGCAGGGTTGGATGAAAGGGTGTTGGGATGATCAAGACCGAGATCTGCAAAGGCGACAAGGTTGAACTGATCGCCGGCTTTGGCAGGAACTACGAGGACGAGAAGACCAAGAAGCCCGTGCAGTGCACGGTCCTCAAGGTGGACCGCATCAAAGGGTACGCGCTGCTCGAGATGCCGCGCCAGAAGGCCAAGCGCGGCGAGCAGGACAAGCCGCGCAAGGGCGTCGAGATCTGGAAGACCGTGCGCTACAACCCCAAGAGCGGCGAGGCCGGCGGCCTGAAGATTCTCAAGCGCCCGGTCCATATCTCGAACCTGAAGGTCGTCGAGAAGGCGCCCAAGCGCCAGTACGGAGAGAAGGCCTGAACGCAGGCAGTCCGAACTGAGCCGGCATCGTTTCGGAAGGGAAAGCGAGTCGTACCATGGCTGACGAAGAAAAATCCGAACAGAAGGCCCCGCAGGACGCCGGCAAGCCCGGCCCCGCCGAAGGCGCCAAGGGCCCCAAGCCCGAGGGCGGCAAGGGCGGCGGCGGTCCCAGGCCCGAGAAGAGCGAAAAGGCTCCCAAGGGCGGCGACGGCGGCAAGAAACCCGACGCGGGCGCGAAGAAGCCCGACGGCGGCGGCCACGTCAAGCCGGTGAAGATCCGCATGCGCGAGAAGTACGAGAAGGAGATCGTCCCGCGCCTGATGGACAAGCTCAAGGTGACGAACAAGATGGCCGTCCCCAAGCTGACGAAGATCTGCCTCAACGTCGGCTTCGGCAAGGCCGCCACCGAGAACCTGCCCAAGATGATGGAGCAGTGCGTCAACGACGTCACCGCCATCAGCGGGCAGAAGGCCGTGATCACCAAGTCGCGCAAGTCGATCTCGAACTTCAAACTGCGCCAGGGCATGCAGGTCGGCTGCCGGGTGACCCTGCGCGGCACGGTCATGTACGAGTTCTTTGACCGCCTGGTGAACGTGGCCATCCCCCGCATCCGCGACTTCCGCGGCGTCTCGCCGCGCGCTTTCGACGGCCGCGGGAACTACTCGCTGGGCTTGCAGGAACAGACGGTTTTTCCGGAGATCGACCACGACAAGGTCGAGTACGTGCACGGCATGGACATCACCATCTGCACGACCGCGCGGGACAATCAGCATGCCTTTGAGCTGCTGAAGGAAATGGGCATGCCGTTCCGCGAGCGGTAACGGCGGGATACGCAGGAGCGAACACGATGGCCAGCATACGCTGGAAGGTGAAGTGCAAGCTGAAGCCCAAGTTCTCGACGCGGGCCTACAACCGCTGCGAGCTCTGCGGGCGTTCGCGCGGGTACTACCGGAAGTTCAAGATCTGCCGCCTGTGCTTCCGCAAACTTGCGCGCACGGGCGAGATCCCCGGCGTGAAGAAGTCGAGCTGGTAAGAAGAGCGGCTTGCGGCGCCTGGCTCCCTGTACGGTGAGCCAAAGCCGGGAGCCCTGAGCGGTGAGCCGAGAGCGAAGAGCCAGGAGCCAGTGACATGCCCGTGACCGATCCGATCGCCGATATGCTGACGCGCATCCGCAATGCCGTGCGGATTAAGAACGACGAGGTGCGCGTGCGCAGCTCCCAGATCGTCGTCTCCATCGCGGAGACGCTGAAAAAGGAAGGCTTCATCAAGGACTTCGAGGTCGTCAAGGGGACCCTCACGCCGGTCCAGAACGATCTCAACATCCGGCTGAAGTACGGCCGCGGCGGCGAACCGGCCATTACCCGGATCGACCGCATCAGCAAGCCCGGCCGCCGGATCTATCGCAAGAAGGCCGACCTCAAGTCGGTCCTGCGCGGCCTCGGCATTCTGGTGCTGAGCACCCCCAAGGGCGTGCTCTCCGACCGCGAGGCCCGCGAGGCCAACGTCGGCGGCGAAGTACTCTGTCAGGTGGAGTAACCGGCGGTCTTTAAGCCGTGTGCAACCGCTTTTGCCGTTCTGTAGTTTTGGGTCGTTTGGTTAACCGTTGGGCAGGTCGAGAACCAAAGCCATGTCGCGCATCGGAAAGAAACCCGTCCCGATCCCCGCCGGCGTTGAAGTCAACGTCGCGGGACCGGTCGTCACGATCAAGGGCCCCAAGGGCACGCTCAAGCAGGAAGTGAGCGGCGCCATCAGCGTCGAAGTCGACGCGCAGACCAAGGAAGTCCGCGTCAAGCGCGGCTCCGATCTGCGCATCGACCGCGCCAAGCACGGGCTCTACCGCGCCCTGCTGGCCAACATGATGCTGGGCGTCACCAAGGGCTACGAGAAGCGCCTCGAGATCCAGGGCGTCGGCTACCGCGCCCAGCTCTCCGGCAAGCGCCTGAACCTCTTCGTGGGGTACAACACGAAGACCCCCGAGGTCTTCGCGATCCCCGAAGGCGTTACGGTCACCTGCCCGACGCAGACCGAGATCGTGATCGTGGGCATCGACAAGCAGCTCGTCGGCCAGGTCGCGGCGCAGATCCGTTCGATCCGCCCGCCGGACGTCTACAAGGGCAAGGGCATCCGCTATCAGGGCGAGCAGGTCCGCAAGCTGGAAGGCAAGACCGTCGGCGCGACCGGAGCCAAGTAAGACAGGCGTCGGAAATAAAGACGCCGGAGCCATTGGAGTCGAGAGAACATGAGCAAAGTAGCTTTGTCGGTTTCACGGGTGCGGCGGCACGAGCGCGTGCGCAAGGTGGTCGTGGGCACGCCCCAGCGCCCGCGCCTGAACGTCTTCCGCAGCTCGAAGCACATCGAGGCCCAGGTGATCGACGACACCGCGGGCAAGACCCTCGTCGCCGTCTCTTCGCGCAGCAAGGACTTCCGCGCCAAGATGAAGAACGGCGCGAGCAAGTCCGCCGCGCGCACGCTCGGCAAGCTCATCGCCGAACGCGCCAAGGCGAAGGGCGTCGTCGCGGTGGTCTTCGACCGCGGCGGGTACCTTTATCACGGCCGGATCAAGGAATTGGCCGACGGCGCCCGCGAGGGCGGGTTGAAGTTCTAACGAGGGAGCGGAGGACAGAGGTCAGAGAATAGGGAGAAGCGTTGGAAAGCCCGGTCGTTTTCCGTTCCCTGTCCCCTGCACGCTGATCCCTGTTCCCTGCTTTTCGGAGGTGCCTTTTGGTAGCAGAACGTATCGAGTCCGCCGGGTTGAATCTGGAAGAGCGGATCGTGGACATCTGGCGCTGCGCCAAGGTCGTCAAGGGCGGCCGGCGCTTCTCCTTCGCCGCGATGGCGGTGGTCGGGAACGGCCACGGCGTCGCGGGCATGGGCTACGGCAAGGGCCGCGAGGTCCCCATCGCCATCGAGAAGGCCGTCAAGGACGCCAAGAAGCACCTCGTCCGCATCCCCACGTATGGCTCGACGATCGGCCACGAAGTCCGCGGCAAGTACGCCACCGCCGCCGTGGTCATGATCCCCGCGCTGCCGGGCACCGGCGTCATCGCCGGCCAAGCCGTGCGCGCGGTGCTCGAAAGCATCGGCATCCGCGACGTGCTCACCAAGTCCGTCGGCGGCAACAACAACGCCAAGAACCTGGTCAAGGCCGCCTTCGAAGCCCTCGAATTGCTGCGTAAACGCGAGGACGTCGCCGCGCTCCGCGGCGTGGTCATCGCCGACGACCCGGTGCTCGTGCAGAGCCTGCGCATGCATCAGTCCGAACCCGCGCGCCAGCAGACGCCCCGCTTCCAGGACGACCGGCCCCGCGGGCCGCGCGGCAAGCGCCGCGAGAGGGACGCCGGCGCGTCCTCGGCCTCGCAGCCTGCTGCCGCAGCCGCCGCGGCTGCTCCCGCAACGCCTGCGGCCGAAGCTTCGGCCGGCGCGGCGGAGCCGAAGAAACCGTAGTCATCCGTCCGGGGCGCAAATGGCCCCGCGACTCTTGGGAGGTACGCCCGTCATGTTGTTGCACGAGACCCGTTCGGCGTCGCTCGGTAAGAAGAAGAAGGTCCGCGTCGGACGCGGCCCCGGCAGCGGCATCGGCAAGACCAGCGGACGCGGCCTGGAAGGCGCGACGTCCCGCTCCGGCTACGCCATGAAAGTGACCTACGAAGGCGGCCAGATGCCGCTCTTCCGCCGCCTCCCCAAGCGGGGCTTCGTGAACGGCCCCTTCAAAACCGTCTACGCCACCGTCAACGTCGGCCAACTCGCCGCGTTCGCCGCCGGCAGCGCCGTCGGGCGCAAGGAACTGCTCGAAAAAGGCGTCCTCAAGACGACCCACAACACGCCCATCAAGGTCCTCGGCGACGGCGAACTCAGCGTCGCGCTCACCGTCACGGCCGACCGTTTCTCCAAGAGCGCCGTGGTCAAGATCGAGAAGGCCGGCGGCAAAGCCGAATGGGCCGGCGGCAAGCCCAAGAAGGACGCCCCGAACTTCGTCCAGATCTTGAAGAAGAAGTCGCTTGAAAAGGCCATCGCCGAAGCCCGGACGCAGAAGGTCGTCAAGGCCGTCGCGGGCAAGAAGGACGCCAAGGAGAAGCCGCCCAAGCCCGCCGCGCCGCCCAAGGCCGATGGCGGCAAGCCCGAAGAGAAAAAATAGCGTTTCCGGCCGGGCTCGAACGTCTTATAGTGTCGGGGGCTGGATCGCTCCAAGGGGCTGCAAGGAACCTAAATGTTCTCCGCCTTCTCGAATATCGCCAAGATCCCCGAGCTACGCAAGAAGCTGGGTATGACGCTTGGCCTGCTCATTCTCTGCCGCATCGGCGTCTTTATTCCGCTTCCGGGCATCAACCTCGCGGCGGTCCAGAAGGCCATCTCCACCACCCGCGAATCCGGTTTCGCCCAGGTCTTCGGCATCCTGGATATGTTCTCGGGCGGCGGCCTGAACAACGCCTCGATCTTCGCCCTCGGCATCATGCCCTACATCTCGGCCTCGATCATCTTCCAGTTGCTCACCGCCATCGTGCCCAGCCTTCAGAAGGTGGCCAAGGACGGCGAGAGCGGCCGCCGCAAGATCACCCAGTGGACACGCTACGCCACCATCGGTCTGTGCATGGTCCAGGCCACCATTATCTGCCAGGCCCTCTCGACGCACACCGTGGCCGACGGCCAGAACATGGTCACGCAGCCGGGCCTCTGGTTCCTCGTCCAATCCGCCATCATTCTCTCCACCGGCTCGGCCTTCCTCATGTGGCTGGGCGAACAGATCGACGAATTCGGCATCGGCAACGGCATGTCGCTGATCATCATGATCGGCATCACCTCGCGCCTGCCGGTCGCGTTCGAGAACATCTTCAAGCGCTTCGACCCCGCCATTGAAGCATCCGCCAGCTCCATCGGGCCCAGCGAGATCTTCACCCTGATGCTCCTCTTCGTGGCCATGGTCGTGGCGGTCGTCTTCGTCACCGAAGCCACGCGGCGCATTCCCATGCAGACGCCCAAGCGCACGCGCGTGGGCTTCCGCCAGCAGCACTACCTGCCGCTCAAGATCAACGCCTCCGGCGTCATCGCCATCATCTTCGCCCAGTCGCTGATGATCCTGCCCAACTTCATGCAGATGCTGCCCGTCACCTGGTGGCAGGAACTGATGAACTTCTTCGCCCCGCACAATTCGTTCTTCTACATGACCATCTACCTGCTCCTGATCGTCTTCTTCTCGTACTTCTACACCGCCGTCATCTTCGATCCCAAGGAGCACGCCGAGAACTTCAAGCAGTACGGCATGTTCATTCCCGGCATCCGCCCGGGCAACGATACCCGCGTCTACCTCGAAGCCGTGATGAACCGGATCACGTTCGCCGGCGCGATCTTCATCGCCATCATTGCGATCATGCCGCAGATCATCCAGGGCAACCTGAAGGTCGATTACAACGTCTCCGGCTTCTTCGGCGGCACCGGCCTCCTGATCGTCGTCGGCGTCGCTCTCGACGTGATCAACCGCATCGAGTCCTACATGCTGATGGAACGCTACGAGGGCTTTCTTAAGGGTGGAGGCCGCATCCGCGGCCGCCGCGGCTGACGCCGCGCTCTCCGGTCCGATCCGGAAAGGTTCCGCCGTGGCCCAGATCTACTACTCCGAACGCCAGATCGAAAAGATCCGCGAATCCGGCCGCGTCGTGGCCGAGTGCCTCGAACTCACCCGGACGCTGATCGCGCCGGGCGTCACCACGCGGCAGATCGAACGCGCCATCGCCGAACACATCAAGAAGCGCGGCGGCACCTCGCCCTTCTTCGGCTACGAACTGCCGGGCAAGGTCCCGTTCCCCTGCCACATCTGCGCCTCGGTCAACGACGTCGTCGTCCACGGCCTCTCCGACGACGTGCCGCTTAAAGCAGGCGATCTCGTCGCCATCGACTGCGGCGTGCGCAAGGAAGGTTACATCGGCGATTCCGCGTGGACCTTCGCCGTCGGGCCGCTCGACGAGAAAGCCCAGAAACTGATGCAGGCCGGCGAGGAGTCCCTCTGGGCGGGCATTAACGCCGCCAAGCCGCGCGGCACCGTCGGCGACATCTCCATGGCCGTCCAGAATTTCGTCGAAGAGCGCGGCTTCTCGGTCGTGCGCGATTACGTCGGCCACGGCGTCGGCCTCTCGCTCCACGAAGAGCCGCAGGTCCCGAATTACTATTCAACCGGCCAGAACCTGCCGTTCCTGCGCACCGTCCTCAAGCCCGGCATGGTCTTCTGCATCGAACCGATGGTAAACGAGGGCGTCGAGAAGGTCGTCTCGCAGGAAGGCCAGTGGCCCGTCCGCACCGCCGACGGCGGCCGCTCCGTCCACTTCGAACACACCGTCGCCGTCTTCAAAGACCGCATCGAAATCCTCACGAAATAAAGTTTGCTAGTTTGCTGGTTACCGGTGATTCCGAATCTTCCCGCCAGCCCGCCAGCCCGCCAACCAACCAGATAACAAACCAGATATAACCAGCCAACCGATGTCCTGCCGTTCAATCGAAAATCGGAAATCCAAAATCCAAAATCCAAAATGCCTTCCCCCTTGACGCCCGCCTCCTTATAGGTTACTGTCACTTCCAGCGACCGCGTGATTCCCTATGGGCGATCCTAACCACGCGTCCGCAACCTGAGGCAAATCCCAACTCAAAACCAGAGCAAATTGAACCCGGCGCAGCCACGTCGCGTTCCCCCACTCCCCTTTGAGGGAGAGGGGGCAGGGGGTGAGGGGCCGGTGCTTGCCCCGTGCCCAGCGACGCCATGCCACGCCCAATGAACGGCCGCCAGACCCGGTGGGGCGGGCCTCCGTGCCCGCCCATAAAAGCTCGGCGAAGCCGCTCCATTGAGCAGTGAGTCCCGACCACGTCGGGACTTTATCGAGTCCCGATTGTAATCGGGACGAGCATAGCCCCCGCCTTCAGGCGGGGTGTGAAGGCGCATTGTCTGAAGTTTTTCACCCTCGTTTACGAGGGTTAAATCGGTTTGGAGTAAACTCCTTGGCTCCAGAATTAATCCCGATAAATCGGGATAAAATAATCGGTGGCGCAACCGCCCACCCCCGGCTGAAAGCCGGGGACTATGCTCGGCCCGAACAGGCGGGCTTCGACGAAGCCCCGTTTCACGGGGCTAACATCCAGGACTTGTGCGCATCAAGTGCATCTTTTTTTCGGTTTTCACGGTTCTCTGCTGTTTGCTTCGGATTTGCCGTTCAACGTGTGCATGTTCCGCAGCGAAGAACCAGCCAGCGAAGGCCAACGCGCTTCACTTCGTGCTCATTTTTTCGCGAGCAGATCGTTTGGACCTTCAACCCGCGACTTTCCCTTCAACACGTGCAGACTGATTTCGAAAATTGCCGTTCATTTATCCGTTTGCTTCGGATTTCGTGCTTCGAATTTCGGATTTGCTGTTCCGTTGGACCTCCGACGGCTTCGGACTTGGACCCGAAGCGCGGGAGCTACCGTTTGTTGTGCACATCTCGTGCATCTTTTTTTCGGTTTTCGAGTGCCATGTGCTGTTCCTCAGCGCTCAGCACTATAAAGGAGAGGGACGACCCGGAACCTAAGCACTGAAGTGACATAACCGCGGGAGCGGCGCGCGCTCAGTCGGCGCTGCCGGGGCGGCGGAGTTTGAAAGCGGTCTCTGCGGCCTGCTGTTCGGCCGGAGTGCGCGCGGGCACGCCGAGAGCGCTTAAGGACCGGCGCAGGATCTCGCGCACCGCAGGCGCGGCGACCGTGCCGCCGTAGTAGCCGAGGCCCTTGTGCGGTTCGTCGACGGTAACGAGGCAGACCAGGCGCGGGTCGTTCGCGGGCGCGAAGCCGCAGAACGAGCCCACGTACTTGTCGTGGCTGTAGTGGCCGCCCTCGACCTTCTGCGCCGTGCCGGTCTTGCCGCCGATGGGGTACTCCTTGCACCACGCCTTGCGGCCCGTGCCCTCGTCGACGACCCGCGCGAGGATCTCGCGCATGGCCTTGCTGGTCTGCGGCGAGATCACGCGCCGCACGGCCTGCGGCTGCATGGTGTAGAGCACTTCGCCGCGCGCGTTCTCGATCTTCGCGACCGTCTGCGGGCGCAGGAGCACCCCGCCGTTCACCATCGCGGTATACCCGGTCGCGAGCTGCAGCGGCGTGACGGCGATCTCCTGGCCCATCGGAATCGAGAGCAGGCTGTCCTTGGTCATCACCTTGCGCGGCCGCACCATGCCGGGGCTCTCGCCGGGCACGTCGATGCGCGTGCGCGCCCCAAAGCCGAACGCGGTGACGGCGGCGTACACGCCGTCCAGGCCCTCGCGCAGGCCGACCTTCGCGGCCCAGATGTTGCTCGAATGGACCAGCGCGTCGTCGAACGTGAGCACGCCGTAGGCGTGGGCGTCGTGCAGCGTGCGCCAGCTCAGGTGCCACGCGCCGTTCTCGCAGTTGAAGCGCTCGTCGCGCCGGCAGAGCCCGCGTTCGAGCGCGAAGGCGGCGATGAAGGTCTTGAAGGTCGAGCCCGGTTCGTACATGTCGGTGACGGTGCGGTTGCGGCGTTCGGCGGGTTGCGCGGAGGACGGATCGTTGGGATCGAAGTTCGGGACGCTGGCCATCGCCAGCACCGCGCCGGTGCGCACGTCCATCACGAGCGCCGTCGCGCCGTTGGGCTGGAACTCCTGCATGATGCGTTCCAGCTCTTCCTCGCAGACGAACTGGATGCCCGAGTCGATCGTGAGGGTGAGGTTTAGTCCGGGCCGCGGCGCGTGGGCTTGAGGCGTATAGGACGCGCCGTCGCCGCGCGAGATCGGCCGCCGCGCCGCGTCGCGTTCGTAGGTGAAGAAACCGGGCACGCCGCGCAGCAGGCCGTCGAGCTTGAGCTCCAAGCCCTCCATGCCGCCGTCGTTGCCGGCCCAGCCGATCAGGTGGCAGGCCAGCCGCCCCTGGGGGTAGATGCGCTGATACCCGTCCTCGTACCCGATGCCGCGGACCTTCAGGTCGCGGACCTTCTGCGCGACCTCCGGCTCCACGTTCCGCGCCAGGTACACGACGCGCCGGTGTTCGTCCTCGGGCTGCATGCGCGCGGCGAGAGCTTCCGGGTCGGCGCTCAGCAGCGGCGCGAGCTTCTCCGCGAGGTCCTTCTTGTCCTGGTCCTTGAGCATCTTCAGGTCGGCGATGATCGTCTCGCGCTTGAGCGACTGCACCAGCACCGCCTTGTTCGTGGAGACCATCTCGCCGCGCGGGGCCGGGCGCCTCTCGATCGAGCGCCGCTGTTCCTCGGCCAGCTCGGTCCAGCGCGCGTTCTCGAACACATGGATGCGCACGAGCCGCGTGACCAGCAGGCCGAAGACGAGGATCAGCGGCAGCACCATCACCGCCATGCGCGCGCGGATGACCTTGCGCCCTTCGCCCGGAACCGGGATGCCGCACGAAAGCACCGGCGGCGCAGGCGTCGGTGCGCCGGCCTTGACCGCTGCGTGCGCGCAAGCCGAGTGCGACGGCTCCGGCGCGCTCGGCGCCGCGAGGGGCAGGCTGTAGGGAGGCGTCGTGTTCTGGTCGAGCAAGCGCGTACCTCGAAGGGCTATTTTGGATTTTGGATTTCCGATTTTGGATTGGGCCGGAGCGGTGGGAAGTGCTGCCTCAACCAAGCTTCCGCCCGCTCAACCTTCCCGGCGCCTCACCCGCTCGACCCTACGCTTCGTCTGCCGAGCCAAATCGAAAATCCAAAATCGGAAATGCTGTATTACGGCCTCGCCCGCTCGGCTTCGCCCATGGGCGTGTACAGCGCCAGCGCCGACGCGGGCGCGACCTCGAGCTTCAGTTCTTTGGCGCGGTCGATCACGCGCGCGGGCGATTGCATCGCGCGCAGCCGTGCGTGCTCGGTCTCGATCTCTTCGCGGGTCTTGCGCAGGCGGCCTTCGACCTTGGCGATCTCGTACCCGAGCGTCACCTCGGACTGGCTGTCGCGCACGGAGACCAGCCCCGCGCACGCCAGCGCGCCCAGAAAGAGAAGATGCCGGCCGCTCAGCATGAAAGTTGCCCCGGCCGCGCCCGAAGCTCCGGCCCTTGGCGGGCTCAGAGTCTCCGCAGGCCGCGCAGCTTGGCGCTGCGGCTGCGGGGGTTGGCGCGGCACTCCTCGCCGGATGGCCGGACGGCGGCCTTCCGTATAAGTAGGAATCGTCCAGATTGGGCGAGGGCTTTAAAGGCTTGTTTGACCCGGCGGTCCTCACCCGAATGGAAGGCGATCACCGCCAACGACCCGCCGGGGGCCAGAGTCTCGGGGGCGGCCTGGAGGAAGGCGTCGAGGGCCTCCAGTTCCCGGTTCACGGCCATGCGCAGGGCTTGGAAGGTCCGCGTCGCCGGATGGATCCGGCGGTGCCCGCGTACTTTCAGCGCCCAGCGGACCAGCTTCTCGAGTTGTCCCGTGGTCGCGACGGCCTCGCCGCGCTCGCGCGCCTCCACGATACGCCGGGCGATCCGCCGCGAGCCGCGCTCGCCGCCCTGATAAAAGAGCAGGTCCGCGATCTCTTCCTCGGTAAGGCGCTGGAGCAGCGTCGCGGCGGTCTCCGGCTGCGACGGGTCCATGCGCATGTCCAGCGGCGCGTCGTGGCGGAAGCTGAAGCCGCGCTCGGGCCGGTCGAAATGCATGGAGGAGACGCCGAGGTCGGCCAGGATTCCCTGCGGCGCATGGCCCGCGGCGTGTTCGGCAAGCACGGCGGCGAGGTCGCGGAAGTTGGCGTGGACGAAGTCCACCCGGGCGTTCTTCTCGCGAGCCAACGGCTCCAGCCGCTGCCGGGAAAGTTCGAGCGCGTCGGGGTCGCAGTCGAGCGCGATCAGCCGTCCGCCGGGCGCGACGGCGTTCAGCAGCAGTTCGCCGTGCCCGCCCGCGCCGCTCGTGCAGTCGACCGCCAGGTCCCCGGCTTTGAGCGCCAGCAGCTCGAGGCACTCGCCCGGCATGACGCTGACGTGCGGCGCGCCGGCCTCGGCTTCGCCGGCGGGTTCGTCGGCATCTTCGGCTTCGTGGTCGGAATCGGAGTGTGGCGGGGGAAGAGCGGATACGTTCATGGGCATTCAGGGAACTCGCGTGGCCTCGAAGCCGCCCAGTCTCTCCGAGGCCATCTCACGCGCAAGCCCCCGGCAAGTGGGAAACCGGGGGACGGCATGGGGAATGGGAAGCGCCTATACGCCGGCGGCGGCGACGCGCGGGGCCTCGATGGCCCGGTATGCGGCGTGGGCCGCGGCGTCGCTGACGCGCAGCAGGCTCTTCATGTACGGCGAGAGCTCCACCGACCCGTATGCCTGGCCCAGGCTGCGCACTTCGTCGCAGCGCCGGACGACGGCTTCCAGATCGTCCTGCAATTCGGCTGGGGCGGGTGTGTCCGCGCCCTTCCGCAGCAGATGGCACTTTACCCGGTCAAAGCTCGACGTCTTCATGCTCCCCTCCTCCTGCCACGTCCCGCCGCAAGCCGAAGGCTCGCGGCCCCCTTGCTACGTATCCATGATCTCCGCGATCAGCGCGGACGAAGGCGCGCTGCGTTCGAGTTCCTTTTCCTTCAGTTCCACGTCGCGGCGCGCGGCCGCGGGCCAGACCTCGATCCACGAGAACGCGCCGCAGAAGGCGACCTCATCGCGCAGGCCGAGTTCCTCGACCCAGCGCGGCGGCAGCACGAAGCGCCCCTGCGAGTCCGGTTCGATCGGCACCGCGTTGCGCGAGAGCCCGCGCACCAGCTCGCTGCGGACCTTCACTTCCAGGTCCGCGCGGCTGCGGATGCCGTCGATCTTCTCGTCGAGCTGCGACTGCGTGTAGATGCGCAGGTAGCCCTCGTTGTTCAGGCGCATCAAAAGGAGCTGGCCTTCCTGCGACTCGACGGCGACCTTCAGCATGTGCTTGGGGATCGCGACTTGGTTGCGCTCGGAGACTTTGTGGAACGCCGTCCCAAAGAAGGTGGCACGCTTGGGAGAAGGGGTCTTCTTCTCGGAGGGCTCGGGGTTGGGGCCGACTTGGCTCATGGCTTCTCGCTTGAGACCCATAATGTGCTATCTATCCCTACTTTGAACTACTAGGAGATTACCTTCACGATTTATCCCCGTCAAGGGCTATCTCCATGAAATTAAAGGGATTGCAATAACCATATTCATTGTGCATACAACGAATGCCTACCACTACCCGTTGTGGCTAATGGGTTTTATGCTACTTCAACGAAGCATAAAGGGTCTTCAGAATCGGTAGGTTTTGTGGCAGCCTTAAGGCAAATAAGATGAGCGGGCAGGCATCACATATCGAAGAGCTCGCGGGCGAAGCGCTTGATGAGGGGCTTGTCGGCGGCCTTCATGCCGGGCTTGAAGGGCAGCTTGGAAGCATCCGCCGCCTGCACGGCCAGCGGCAACGAGGCGTTGACCAAACGGCAGAGCGCCTCGGGACTGACGGTCTCCAGCGTGTCGTGCGGGCCGTGATGCTGCCAGCGCATGCCGGTGATGTTCGGGCGGTAGAACCAGAGCGAGGGCACGCCGAACACATTAAATGGAAAGTGGTCCGCGAACGGCGTGACCAGGTGCGAGACTCGGACCGGCGCGCCGCCGCGGTCCATCCCGCGCACGGCCCAGCGTTCCAGCTCGGCCGAACCCGCGACGAGCATCTCGTTGTGGCCCAGCGCCGAGCTGCACGAGTCGTAGTTCAGCATCAGCGCGTGGTCCTGCATCTCGCGCTTGTGGGCCAAGACGTAGGCGCGCGAGCCTACCGAGAGCTGTTCCTCCGTGCCGAAGGCGATCAGCCGAAGCGTTCGCTTGAAGCGCTTGCGCTTCGTGGCCGCGGCGAACTTGGCGGCGAGCGCCAGCAGCGTGACCGTGCCGGAGCCGTTGTCGTCAGCGCCGGGGTTCCCGCATTGCGTATCGTAGTGGCAGCCCAGCGCGACGATCCCGGCCTTGGGGTCGCTCCCGGCAATGTCGGCGACGACGTTGTGCGAGTCCTTCGTCGCGTGCTCGGCTTTGAGCATCACGCGCACGCGCTTTACGCCCTGCACGCGCCAGCGGTACGCGGGCAGGAAGCCCACCGCGAGCGTCGGGAGCTTGCCGTGGCGCTTGGCCCAGACGGGCAGGATCGCGTCCGACTTCGGCCACTCGTAGGCCACGCGGTCGTCCACCCAGAGGACCACTTCCGCGCCGCTCTGAACGATGCGCCGGTGGTTGTTCGTATCCGTGGCCAGCGGCCCGAAGAGAAAGAGCGCCTTGCCCTTCATCGAGCCCGGCGTGAGCCGTCCGGATTGCTCGGGCATCTCGACCCACACGAGGTCCAACTCGCGCAGCGCGCCAGCGGGCTTCGTGCTGGGGCTGCCGACGAGGACCTCGGTCTCGGCGCGCTGCCAAGATGATCCGCCGACCTGAAATTCCAGACGCGCCTCGGCGCTCACGCGCGAGTTGCAGGGGAATGCCTCGAGCCGCGCGTCGTCGCAGCCGGCCTTGCGGAATGCTTCGAGCACGTACTTCGCCGCGCGGACTTCGGCGGCGCTGCCCGCGCGCCGCTCGCCGATATCTTCGGCGAGCACTCTCCAATGCGGCAGCACATCGGCAGGCGTGAGCGGTGCGACGCGGGCGGCGGGCATGGATGGGCGGTCCTCAAAGTTGTGAATGGGCGGCGAACCGATATACGTTAGCTGTTCTTAGGCGTCCGGCAATTCAGATTGGCCGCGTTTGGCCTTGTGGGCGGATCCGCTATTCGACCACGAGGGCTTTGAGACCCCGCACCCGTTCGGGGATGCTGCCCTTCTTGAAATAAACGTAGATCCGGCCCGATCCCGCGTCGCGCTCATCGGGTCCGGAAACGGCGAGGGGTGTCTTGCCGCTGTGCGTTGCGGAAACTTTGCCCTCGCGCACCGACATCTCGATCTTTACCCACTCGCTTACGGGCAGGCCCCGCGAGCCGCCGGTGATGCATACCTTGCCTGTTGGAACGGAGAAATCGATATTCCCATCGTTGCCCAGGTAGATTTCGCACGCGATGTCCCACTTCTTGCCTTTCGGCAGTGGGAACGCAATGTCCGAGCTGTCGCCGTCCACGTGATAGAAATAGCCGTCCTTCGCCTTGGCCGTCGTCTGCTTGTGGCCCTTCTCCGATCCTGTTAAGTCACGTCCGTTGAAGATCTCCACCCACTCGCCTGTCTTCACTGCGGGTTGGGGAGGTTTCCCGGGCTCCGACGGTGCCTGCGGTTGCGTGGCCAGCTCTGAGACGGCGGTTTTCTCGCCAGAGGCGGGCGGTTCCGGAGTCTTTAGCGGTGCTTCCGTCTTGGCGGCCTCGGTGGGATCTGATTTGAGGGGCGTCGCGGATTTGGTTGCCGGTTCGGTCTTCGCCACGGGCTCGGTCTTGACCTGAGGTTCCGGAATTCGTACCGGCTCGGGAGGGCGCGTGAAGGTTTTGGCCTCGCCGGTTGTGGTCTTCTCTGAAGGGGTGTTCGCCTTCGCCGTGGTCTTGTTTCCGTCGCCGCTCGAAAGACCCACGATACCCAGCACCACCAGAATTAGCGCCACCGCCGCCGCTATGGCCAGCAGGTTCTTGCTGTTCCCGACAGGTTCAGGACCCGCGTTGCTTCTGCGGGCGTTGGACGGGGCTCGAAGTGGAATGCCCCGCTCGGCATTCCGGTCGGGTTTGTCCGCGGCTTGCGGAGCGGGAGGCGGGGCTGCACGCTTGGCGCAATCCGGGCACGCGGCCTTGTCGGGGCTTACGCCAGGCGTCAGGTCGGTGTCCTTGATGCGCTTCCCGCATGCGGAGCAGTAAACGATCTGCATTCTGCGTGTCCCTGGCCGCTGACGGCGTTCGATTGGCGTGTACTAGTACACTAATCCGAGGTGAAAAGCAAGCCTAATTGCGGCTGGAGACACTCGATATTTCCCCTTCTTGACGCCACGGGTTGCTAGGATGCTGTACTCGCATTCAATCCGTGTGCGTTCCCAAAGGAGAATTGCCCATGCCTCAAGCTCGAAGTTCCTCGCACGCCCGCCGTCCGCTCCGCACCGTCTACCTGATGACCGATCTCGAAGGCTGCGCCGGCGTGGACGACTGGGACCCGCGCCATGCCGACTACGTCAACTCGGCGCGCTACATCTACGAACGCGCCGAGATGCAGCGGCTGCTCACGGGCGAGGTGAACGCCTGCATCGAAGGCTGCCTCGATGCCGGAGTGGAGGCCGTGATCGTCAACGATGCCCACGGCGCGGGCCGCACGATCCTCATCGAGGAACTGCATCCCAAGGCAATGATCATCAAAGGCAAGGACCGCCCGGGCTGGACCTTCGCGCTCGAACGTTGCGGCGCGATCTTCCATGTCGGCATGCACGCGCGCTCGGATACGCCCGCCGGCACGCTCTGCCATACCATGAGCGGCTCGGTCAATGACTACCGTCTCAACGGCAAGCCGGTGAGCGAGTTCGACCTCTCGATCCTGCTCGCGGGACACTTCGGCATCCCCGCGCCGTTCTTCTCGGGCGATAACCTCGCTTGCAAGCAGGCCCGGGAGATCGTGCCGAACATCGTTACGGCCGAGACCAAGGAAGGCATGGGCGTCCTCTGCGCGCTGCACAAATCGCCCCTCGAAGCGCGGCGGCTGATCCGCGAGAGGTCCGCCGAAGCCGTCCAGCGCGCCAACGCGGGCGCGTTCGAGCCCGTCGTCTGGAAGGCGCCGTACAAACTCGAGGCCGAGATGCGCGCCGAGACGTACAAGAGCGAGAAGGCCGGGCCCGGCATGGAGTGGATCAACCGCCGCACCATGGCCTGGTACGGCGCGGACCTCGTCTCGGTCTTCGACTTCTCATTTTACAACAAGGTACCGCAGGGCCGGGGCTTCATTACTCCCGCCGAGTGGAAGCGGCGGCACAAAAAGCGATAATTCCGCGCGCTGAATTCCTACTGAATCTTTGGCTACTTGCGGCGTCTGCAAAGAAGGTTCGCAGTTGGTGGTCTTTCGGCGTATGGATTCAGATAGAGCGGCCGGTCCCGGCTGCGGCAATGGGCGAGGGAGCAGAGCCATGAAGCGGATCGCGGGTTGGGTGAGTGCGGCGGTGTTGCTGGCGTGCGCTGCTTCGGGTGCGGGCGAGTCCGGCCTGAAAGTGAAGCAGGACCCGGTCGAATACGCCGCGGCGATGAAGGCCGTGGCGGCCAAGTTCAAAGGCACGCCCGGCGTCTTCCTCCACATCGGCGACTCGATCACCTACGCCAACCAGAATACGCGCTGGGCGGGCAAGATGGGTTGCGGCGGCGGCTCCGCGGCCGACCAGGCCTTCGCCAAGTGGACCCACGCGGGCGAGAAGAACGACAAGGACGGCTGGTTCCTCGCCTACACCGATTGCCCCGGCAACCGCAGCGAGACCGCGTGCAGCGGCATCCGCGCCGACGAGTACCTCGCCGGCGGCAAGAGCGGCATGGCGTCGCTCGCGGACATTATTAAGAAGTTCAACCCGCAGATCGCGCTCTACATGCTCGGCACCAACGACATCAGCGGCGGCCGGGCCGTGGACGCGTACATCAAGGACGTCGAGACTGCCATGGACGCGCTGCTCGCCAACGGCACCATCCCGATCCTCTCGACGCTGCCGCCGTACCGCGGCAAGGAAGACAAGGTGGACGCCTACAACAAAGCCCTGCGCGACCTCGCCAAGAAGAAGAAGCTCCCGCTGCTCGACCTGAACGAGGAGATGAAGGCCCGCGCGGGCGCCGACGCCGAGAAGAACTACCTTTCGGGCGACGGCATTCACCTCTCGGGTGAGCAGGCCGGCGGCCCGCCCACGGATGAGAACCTGAAGATCTGCGGCTACCTTATGCGCTGCTACACGGCCGTGCAGAAGGGCAGCGAAGTGAAGGCCGCGGTGATCGACGCGAAGTAACCACGGGCGATTGAATTGAGATGAGTGCGGCGCGGCCTCTTCAGGCCGCGCCGTCGTTTGATGCGGGCGACTTTCGGGCTCCCGCCAATTCCCGGTTGATCTCCGCGTCCAATGACGTGTCGCCCGGATCGGGCAGGCGCATTGTTCGAGAGTGCAGTCGCGTGAGTAAGCTCCAGATCAGGATCGTAATCAAGCTCAACACGATGCCCAGCGTTGGCGTTACTCGACACAGCAGGATTGAACAAACCGGAAGGGCGGTCATCGAAGGGAACATCAAGAGTCCAAGAATGAGATACAGCATCCGCATCCCGCGCCGTTTCTCGCCTAGCCGATTCAATCTCCGAAAGACCCAGACCGCTCCGCCCGCCATAAACAGCGCAAAGACGACCGAGCCCACGATGCTCACATAGAGCCAGTCCCGGTCGAGGGGATGGAGTTCGACCCATTTCCAGGTGAGCGAGATCGGGAGGGCGACGACGTGTCCGATTGCGGCGAAGAGTACGAGGGCCTCGACCAGGTACCAGGGCGTGCGCCGAACCTCACAGTAAAAGGTCTGCACGAACGCGCCGAGGAAGATCAGCGCGACGACGGTGGCGCCCACCAGTTCCATGCAGGCCAGCCCTCGGGCCATCCAACGAGTCCCGCGCGATCAGTCTAGCGGGATTCTTAAGCTCGGGGGAGGGTTTCTTTCGACGAAGGTCCGCTGCACGTGCGCGAGGATGCGGCGCTGTTCGGCGAAGACTAGGTCTTCGCCGCCTGCGCGGCCGTGAGCCACGCGAAAGCGTCGTGCTCGTCCGAGAGCCGCACGCGCGCCTTGGCATCGACGACGGCCACGAAGACAGGCGTGACGTCGATGAGATCCTCGCGGACGGAGTAGAAGAGTTCGAGCGTGTCGGCCGCGTAGAGTTCGCGGACCTTCAGTCCGGTCTCTTCTCCGATCTCGCGCAGCGCCGCCTGCCAGGCTGTCTCGCGCTTCTCGATCTTGCCCGCGACCATCTGCCAGTGCCCACGCAGGCGCTTGCCCGCGCGGCGAATCAACAGATGCTTCGCGTGCCCACGCTCCTTCTTGAGCACAAACGCGGCGATCGAGTTGCAGCGGATGCGAAGATTCATAACTCTATTTTACCGCGGAGGCGCAAAGACGCAGACCACAAAAGGGATTGGAATAGAAAGCTGTTCTCGGCGGCTCCGCGCCTTGGCGGTTAGAAGGCGCTACTTCTTGCCGTTGAGCTTCCCGCGGATGTACTCGGCGCGCTTGATGTCGCGCTCGGACGGGTCCATCGCGGCGTGCGAGAGCTTCTGCAGGTGCGCGGGCTGCGAGTAGAGGAAGAGGTCGTTCACGGTCTCGATCTTGAGCTGCGGCAGCAGGCCGAGGTGCACGCCCATGCGCACGAATGAGAGCATCATCATCGACTCGTCGGAGGACATGATGCGCGCGGCCTGGAGCATGCCGTAGGCGCGCCAGATGCGGTCTTCCAGGCGCAGGCGGTCCTTGCCCATCAGGTCCTCGCGCGCGCGCTTCTCGTAGTTCACGATCGTCGGGATCACCTGCTCGACGTTCGTCGCGATCTCGTCTTCGGTCTTGCCGAGCGTCACCTGGTTCGAGATCTGATAGAAGTGCCCGCTGGCCTCGGTGCCTTCGCCGTACAGGCCGCGCACAGCAAGATTGATCTTGCTCACGGCCTGAAAAACCTTCTCGATATGCCGCGTGATCACCAGCGCGGGCAGGTGCAGCATCACCGAGACACGCATGCCCGTGCCGACGTTGGTGGGGCAGGCGGTGAGATAGCCGAGCTGCGGCGAGAAGGCAAAGTCGAGGCCTTCTTCAAGCTTCGTGTCGATCTCGTTCGCCAGGCGGTGCGCGTCGCGGAGCTGGAAGCCCGACTGCAAGACTTGCAGGCGGATGTGGTCTTCCTCGTTGATCATCACGGAGAGGGCTTCGCCGGAGCCGATGGCCACGCCGCGCGGGTGCCGTGCGTCCTCGTGCTCTTTCGAGATCAGGTGGCGTTCGACGAGGAGCTTGCGGTCGAGCGCCTCGGCGTCCATCAGTTCAACGTAGCGAGTCTCCGGCACCACGCCGGATTCGAGGATGCGCTTGCGGATCAGGTCCTCGCAGCGTTTGCGCTCGTCCGCGTCCATCTTCGTGATGAAGCGGAACCCTTGCAGGTTGCGCGCGAGGCGCACGCGGCTCGAGATCACGATCTCGTGATCCGGGCCGGCACCCTTGAGCCATTCGCCGGAGGTTTTGAGGAGTTCGTTAAAGATCATGCTTAAGCGCGGGACGGCTCACGCGCCCCCTTTCTTGCCGCTCTCGCCGGACTTCTTGGGCTTCGCCTTCGCCGGCGGCGCGGGCGGCTCGGCGGCCACCGCGCCTTTGAGCTTCTCTTCGAGGATGCGGATCTGATCGCGGATCTGCGCGGCCTTCTCGTAGTCCTCGCGCTTGACCGTGCGTTTGAGTTCGACCTGGAGGTTGCGCAGGTCTTTCTGCAGCGTCACCTCGGCGCTCACGCGATTGGGCACCTTGCCGACGTGCTGCGAGGAGTCGTGGATCTTTTCGACCAGCGGCAGGATGTCGTCTTTGAAGGTCGTGTAACAGTCCGGACAGCCGAAGCGGCCCGAAGACTGGAATTGCGAGAGCGTCAGTTCGCAGGTAGGGCACTGCACGTCCTTCTCGCGCCCGCCCTTCTTCGACTGCGAGGCGCTGGTGATGCCGGCGAGCAGGTCGGAGATGCTGAAGTGGGCCTTGCCCGGCAGGCCCTTCTCGGACGCGCAGGGCTCGCAGAGATGGATCTCCTGCTTGGCGCCTTTCTTGATCTCGGTGAGGTGCACCGTGGCGTCGCGCTTGCCGCAGTTCTCGCATTTCATGGACACGGCTCCGGGCGAAGATTCGGGAGGCAGGATAGCGGATTCGGACGGCTCAGTGGAGCCGGCTTTCGCGCGTCCCGCCTCTGGACTACGCCTTCATCTCCTTGAGCGCTTCCTTGAGCCGCGCGGGGCGGCCGGTGACGATGCCGTCGACGTGCATGGCCAGCAGTTCGCGCATCTCGTCCTCGTCGTCGGCAAAGTGCGCGAGGACCTTCAGGCCCTTCGCGTGCGCCGTGCGGACCAGGTCCGAGGTGACTTGCGCGCGGAACGGCCGGACGTGTTTGAGCCCCAGGGAGCGCGCCTTCTCGACCGCGACCCAGCCTTCCACTTTCTCGCCCAGCACCAGGATGTAGCCAAACTCCGGCGCTTGCTCGCGGAAGGACCGCAGACTCTCCGAATCGGTGAAGACGAGCAGGCTCTCCGCGGGTTTGGCGACGCCCTTGAGATCTTTCTGGATGGCCTTCGCCAGTTCCGGCGCGCCGCGCAGGTCGGGCACGCTCAGCATCACGCGGCCCTTCTTGCTGGTGGCCTTCAGCGCCTCCGCGAGCGTGGGAACCTTCTCGCCTTTGAACTTCGCGTTGAACCACGAGCCCGCGTCCAGCGCCTGGATCTCTTTCGCGGTATGCTGGGCCACCTTGCCTTCGCCGTTGGTGGTGCGCTCCAGCTTGTTGTCGGCCAGCACGAGCGGGACGTGGTCCTTCGAACCCTGAATATCCAGGGCGATCACGTCCGCGCCGGCCTCAGCGGCCTGTTCGATCGCGGGAAGCGTATTTTCGGGCGCCAGCCGCGAGTCGCCGCGGTGCGCGATGATGAGTGTCGTCTCGGCCAAGGTCTTCGGTACTCCACACGTTAAAGATCGGAACAGGCGCGGACACGCCGTCCACGCGCGCTCTTGAAGGAATACCTCATTACGCCGAAAAGACAAAGGCGGAAAAACGGCGCAGGAATAGACTCGGCGCTCGAGTGTAAACCGGCGCGGGCGAGCGAATGGGCGAGGCCACCAGTCCCGATGCAAGCGCCGCCCCGGCGGCCTCCCAGCTCGCGCGCTTGTGGCCGTGGCTCGCCGGCGGTATGGCGCTGGTTTACGCGCTTGCGGCAGCAATCCACTACGCCTGGACCGGCGACGACTTCTACATCGCGCTGCGGTACGCGCAGAATCTCGCGGCGGGGCACGGCCTGGTCTTCAATCCCGGCGAACGCGTCGAGGGCTACACCGATTTCCTGTGGGTGCTCTGGACCGCGCTGGGCCTGAAAGCGGGCGTCCGCCCCGAGACCTGGGCCAACCTCGGCAGCATTGCCTGTTACCTCGGCACGCTTGCGCTGCTGATCGCGAATTATTTCTCGGCCCGCAAGATCGGCGCGGCGGATGCGTGGGCGCTGCCCGTGGCGGCGCTCGCTTGCGCCGCGATTCCGGACATGAACATCTATGCCACAAGCGGGCTCGAGACGTCCGCGTACACCTTTCTGCTGGTCGCGGGCTTCATGCTGCTGACTCTGGGCGAGTGCGGCTACGGGCGGCTTGCTGGCGCGGGCTTTGTTTTTGGCTTGGCGTATCTCACGCGTCCCGATGCGGTCATCATGGCCTTCTTCGGCGGGCTCTTCGTCCTCTGGCGCGCGCGCGACCGCTGGCGCGGCGCGGCGGTCTACTCCGCCGCGTTCGCGCTTGTTTGGTATCCCCACATGTACTGGCGCATGGCGTATTATGAGGACGTCTTTCCCAACACCTACTACGCCAAGCTCGCGTACGAATCCTATTACGAGCAGGGCCTAACCTATCTGCGCCTCTTTTACACGCGTTACTGGGCGTTGCTGCCCGCAGTGGCTTCGGTCTTCCTGATCATGAGGGGCAACGGCAAGGCGGCGCCGGCACAAGAACTTCGGGCAAGGTCGCAGATCGTGCTGGCCCTATTCTTCATTCACGCTTACACGATTTACGTCGTGAGAGTCGGCGGCGACTTCATGTACGCGCGGTTGCTCGTTCCCACGATTCCCTTTTACGCGATATTGCTCGAACACCTCCTCTTTCGCGTCCCGAAATTGAAGTGGCACGCGGCTTTTGCTTCCGGACTTTGCGCGACTTTGCTTCTTACGCCGTGTCCGGTGGGACCCGATCTGGAAAACGGCGTCGTAGAGGAGCGCCTCAACTATCACAAAATGGAGCGATATCTCGATTACAAGTCGGATGTACTCAAGACAGCCTTTGACGGATTGCCTGTGCGGCTGGGGATCTTCGGATCGGAAGCCCGCCTGGCGGCGCAGCTCGGGAGCGCCGAGTTCATCGAATGCCACGGGCTGTGCGACCGCCTGATCGCGCATCAGCAGATCGAGGCGCGAGGAATCGTGGGCCATGAAAAGATTGCGACGCCCAATTACCTCATTATGCAGCGCAAAGTTCACTTCACCTTTTTGATGCCTCAAGGTTACGATCTTTACACATTCATCCCAAAACACGAGATGATCCTGGATCACATCGTCTGCCACGTGCTGCATTGGGACGCGCCGCTCATGGCGGAACTCAAGCGCCGTGGCGCGGTGTTCGTCGATTTCCCGATGGTCTTGGATGCGTACATCGCGGGCAATATGAATACAGAACCCGACGCGGAGGTGCGCAAGCAGTACGCCAAGTGCCAGCGCTTCTACTTTGCGTTCAACGATGATATGGAACGCGAGAACGCGTTCCGGAAAAGGCTGGGGTTGCCTCAGCGTTCGCGATAAGTGGCAGAGCAGCCTGGCGATTCGAAGACCTGCACGCTGGCCATGCGCACGCTTTTGGGCAGGCGCTTACCAATGCGCTTGTAGAGCACTACGGCAATGTTCTCTGCGCTGGGTGACAGGCCCTTCGCCGAGAATTCGGGCACGTCGTCATTCAAGAAGCCATAGTTCAGGCGGCCGACTTCCGCGTCGATGACGGGCTTGAGGTCCAGAAAGTCGATGGTCATGCCCGCGCGATCGACCTTCTTGCCCGTCACCGTCACGATTACTTTGAAGTTGTGCCCGTGCGTGGGCTCGGTGCGGCCCTTGTAATGTCGCAGGGCGTGCGCCGCGCAAAAGTGAGTCTCGATGGAGACGTCGAAGAAGGCCATGCAACCTCCGTAATTGCGTGGAGCGTGGAGCGAAAAACGAAATACGAAAAGCGTAGAGCGAAAACAAAAAACAACTTCACTTCGTACTCAGGTTCGGTGTAGCTCTACGCTCTACGCTCTACGCTCTACGCTCTACGCTCTACGCTCTACGCTCTAC
>JACQFI010000049.1 GCA_016200135.1 Planctomycetota bacterium | reverse complement strand
TCGTCCCAATCGAGGCCCAGCCAGAGCAGGTCGTCGAGCATGCGCTCGACGACGCCCGGCTTGCCCTTGGTCTCCAGGTCCTCGCCGCGCAGGATCACTTTGCCGCCCTGCGCGCGCGCCGAGAGCCACGCCCAGAGAAAGGTGCGCGCATTGCCGAGGTGCAGTGCGCCGGTAGGTGATGGGGCGAGGCGGGAAACGGTTGCTTTTGGTGATGGATTGCCGGTTGAGATCACTGACGTAGCGTAAAACGTAAAACATAAAGCGTAAAACGTAAAACGTAAACTGAAACGACACGGCTCCCGTAAGATCAAGTCTGCCGATGCGTTTGCCGTTTTACGTTTTACGTTTTACGTTTTACGTTTTACGTTTTACGTTTTACGTTTTACTCCTTCGGCAGTTCTTTGCTTCCGATCACGGTCAGATTCGCGCCGACCTGGACCGAGACGGTCTTGCCGTCGATCTCGATCATGGTCTTGCCGCTGAGGTACCAGCCGAAGGAGCCCGTCGAGAACTCCTTCACCTCCGCCATCATCGGCACGCCATTGATCTCAACCTTCATCGGCTTGGCCTTCGCGCGAAAATCGGCTCGGGATATGGGGCAGGTGGTCTTGGCCATGGGGCCTCCTGGGGGCGTAGATTCAAAAGAAAGTGAAAAGCAACGAAAGTGATCAGTAACGGAAGTGAACAGTAACAGAAGTGAACAGCAACAAAAGTGAACAGCCGCGCGGAGGCTGTTCACTGATCCCTTCGGTTACGGATGACTTCGGTTACGGATGACTTCAGTTACTGATGACTTCGGTTACCGATGACTTCAGTTACTGATCACTTTTTTGCGCTACTACAGTTTATTCATGATCTCGTGTTCGCGCTTTTCCTGCGCGATGCTGTCGAGGGTCCACTTAACGAGGTCCTTCGCGGCCTTCTCGTTCAGGCCGAACACCTTCGCGGTCTTGGCGAGCGTCTCTTCTTCCTTTGGATGCAGGCCGTCGCTGACGGCGATCTCGACCAGCGCGCGGTAGAGCGTGCGGCGCAGGCCGGGGCTGTTGATCGATTCGAGCAGCTTTTCAATTGGAGTGGGCTTCTTGAGTTCTTCCTCGACCGCCTGCTTTACGTCCGGATCGTCGGGCGAGAGCCCCGTGCCGGCGATCACGTTTTCAAGCTCGGTGCGCTCTTCGGGCGTGATCTTGTGGTCGGCGGCGACCATATTCGCGAGCACGCGGCAGAACTGGACGACCTCTTCCCGCACGAACGGTCCGATGGGTTCGGAAGCCATGGCTGGGCATCTCCTCTTATGGGCGGTCTAACCGGAGCGGCACGCTTCGGCGGAGTATAGGGGCGCCCGTATCCAGTTCAACCAATGATGGCAAGCTCACTGCCATAGCTTCCACCACGGCTTTTTGACTTTGTGGAACAATTCTACGGGAAGCCCATCCCAATCTTCCCCTTCTTCTAATTCGAGAACATCTTCTTGAGCCATAGGATTGTAATGGTGTAAGGGCTTTCCTAAGAACATGGATGTAACGAGAAAAACTAATTCTTCACCCATGACGACGTCAAGGCGTTTGCCTTTTTCATACCAGTGTTTGCCATCGGCAGAGTATTTGGCCCAGAAATCCTCTTCTATTGGCAATGGGCTACCTTCACTTCTTTCGATAGTTGCTTCATAGCCACTCACCAATCGGCTTACGCCACTAGGCCCTTTGTAGGTAAAGCCCCAATAATTCGTGACACTGTGCAAAACAACGCCTAATGAATGTCCACTAAACGCAAAAGCCTGGAACGGTTGAAGATCCAAAGAATTCATATCTCGATCGCAAAACACAAAGCTATCTTTGTATGCCCCTACCGCAATAACACCAGCTTCGGGGTAGATGAAACTCGAGAAGTCATCTTTAATACCCAAACTATCCACAGTCTCAATTCGCAGTTCATTTAAAAGTGAACTCGCCTTTGCCGAATCGTGCGTATTGCACCAAACAAACCGATCCAGTGGACGGCGTGAAGTGAACACGAAAGATGCTTTCCGGCCCATCCATCACCCCTCTCTTTAATGATTCATAAGGAATAGTTCTGATAGGATTACTATAACCTGGGTAATATGCCCACCGATAGGCAAACTCTTATTCTGGAGAAATTGGTTTGAGCATACAGCCCGTCCCGGAGCCACGCACAACCACTGGATTAGTGCGGCGCTGGTGCGCTTGGGCCGCGGCCGTCCTTTTCGTGCTCTCGCTGAGCGCCTGGTACTTCACGCGCGACCGCCTGCCTGCGGAGATCCGCATCAGCACGGGCGCGCGCGGCGGGCAGTACTACCAGGTGGGCGAGGTCCTCGCCGAGTTCATGGGCAAGCGCACCGGCCGGACCGTGGCGGTGCTCGAATCCGCGGGGAGCGGCGAGAATCTGAGCCGCGTAGCCGAAGCGCAGGCGGATCTCGCAATCGTCCAAGCGGATTCCTTCCCGCTCGAAGGCGTGGCGGTGCTCGCGCCGCTCTACCGCGAGCCCATGTTCGTCATCGTGCGCAAGAACAGCGGGTTGCGCGGGATTCGCGACCTGGCCGGGCGCAAGGTGGCGCTCGGCCGCGAAGGCTCGGGCATGAAGAACAGCGCCAAGGCCATCCTGGAGCATTACGGGGTTCCGCTCGATTCGCTTAAGGAGACCGGCCGCTACTTCACCGACCTGCTCAAGGATTCCTCACTGGACGCCGCGCTGGTCACGACCGGCTTCGAGAACCCGGACCTGCGCGAGGTGCTGCGCTCGGGAACCTTCGAACTCCTGCCGGTCGAAGACGCGGAAGCCTTGTCGGTCCGCTATCCGTATCTGTCGCCGGTGGAGATTCCGCGCGGGCTCTTCGCGGAAGGACCGCCCGTGCCGGCGCAGTCGGTCGCGACCGTGGCGGCGATGGCGGTGCTCGTGGCCCATCCGCGCGCCGGCAAGGCGCTGATCAACGCCACGCTCGAAGCGCTCTACGAGACGCCCGCGGCGGATCGCATCAAGCAGCTCATTCCGGCCAAGCAGGCGGCGGATTGGCCGCGCCTGACACTCCATCCGGCCGCGCACAGCTACTTCGATCCCTACGAAGGCGTCGGACTGCTCTCCGACTTCATGCAGTCCATCGCGGCCTTCAAGGAACTGCTCTTCGCGTTCGGCGCGGGCCTGTACCTCGCCTGGGACCGCTGGCAGAAACTCAAAGAGAAAGAACGCCAGCGGCAGCTCTCGGCGCAGAAAGAACGCCTCGACGTGTACCTGACCGAGACCTTGCAAATCGAGAAGGCCCAGATGAGCGCCGAGGATCCCGCGCAGATGCAGGCCTATCTGCATCAGGTCACGGAGATCAAGCTCAAGGCGCTGGAGGAACTGACCAACGAGGACCTGCGCGGCGACCAGGTCTTCGCCATCTTCCTCTCGCAGTGCGCGAATCTCATCCTGAAGCTGCAATCGAAGATCCTGCTGGCAAAGCAGGACGCGATCCTGCGACAGATCCACCCGTTAGAGCCGGTTGCGGAACCGAAGCCCGAGAACAAACCCTAAGCACGGCCAAGTGGGCGCATGCGTGTGTCCCAATGCTCCAATAAGAGGAGCGCGCGTCCTTTGAACGTAATTCGCGCTTTCTGCCCGCCGCTCACGATATTCCTTTGGGTTCAACCACTTAAGAATATCTTGCACAGCCCCGACTTGGACGAGGTTGGCATTCAAGTTGCAACGCAAGACCCGAACAAGGCTTATGCGGCTCGTTAGGGTACAGAGCGTAGTTTGTCCCGCGGGCGCGTTTGCATTGACAGGAAATGGTCGGAGCGTATATTCAGGACGCTCAAAACGTGAACGCAGCAGGAAGACAATGAACAGCAGCCGCTGCATGCTGTTGCGCATACGTCAGAGACCCGCAACGAAGAGAGCCGATCGATGAGCGCTGTAGGCGATCAAGTCCGCAAGATTCTCGACGAGAGCGTATACCAGTCGGTCATCTGGAAGTCGGTCTTCCGCCACGGCTTCCCGGACACCGACCGCAACCGCACGCTGGTGGTGCTCTCGAACCTGTTCCTGCACCTGCACCCGGCCAAGCTGAAGGGTCATGCCGTCCGCATGCGCTATACCTGGTGCATGGGCGGGCTCTCCTTCTTCATGTTCCTGATCCTGACAATCTCGGGCGTCTTCCTGATGTTCTACTACCGCCCAACTCCAGAGTACGCTTACGTCGACATCGTCGCCCTGCGCGAAGACGTGCCGCTGGGCATGTTCATGCGCAACGTCCACCGCTGGGGCGCACACGCGATGGTGCTGATCGTCTGGCTCCACATGCTGCGCGTCTTCATGACCGGTTCGTATAAAGCCCCGCGCGAGTTCAACTGGGCGGTGGGCGTGATCCTGCTCAAGCTGACGCTGCTGCTCTCGTTCACCGGCTACCTGCTCCCCTGGGACCAGCTCGCGATCTGGGCCATCACGGTCGGCACGAACATGGCCCGCGCGACGCCGTTCCTGGGCCACGAAGGTCCGGGCGCGTCGCTAATCGGTTACGACGACTTTAAAGTGGTGCATTCGAAGAGCGACATCCGCTTTGCGCTGCTGGGCGGCTCGATCGTCGGCCCCAGCGCGCTGCTGCGGTTTTACGTCCTGCATTGCGTCTTTCTGCCTCTGGTGGCGGGATTCCTGATGGCCGTGCATTTCTGGCGCATACGCAAAGACGGTTTCAGCGCGCCGCTGTAAGCGGGCGCGGCGAACGAACGACACCGAGGCGAAGTTTTAGGAGCCGAACATGTCCGGTCCCGTGGGCCTTGGCCCCGACTACATGCAGCCGTTCTTCGATTTCGTGAACTGGGTCTGCAAGCCGCAGATCCTGTTCTCGGGTTCGGTGGTCACGTTCTTCGGCGCGCTGAAGTTCCGCAAGATCCTGGTCAAGCCCCCGGTCACCATCGGCATCGTGATCGCGATGTTGGTCTTCTTCTTCATCAGCCTGCTCAGCCCGCAGTTTTACAACGAGGCCCGCAAGGCCGACAACGCGCCGATCTTCATCATGATCGTGCTCACCGGCCTGGTGATCTGGGCGGCTTTCTATCAGGCGGTGAACAACGACGAACGCTTCCGGCAGGGCCTGCGCTCCGACGAGCACGAAGCCGCCGAAGAGAAACTGCACGTCTGGCCGTACCTGATCTACATCGAAGCGATCGTGGCGGCGTTCGTGCTCGCGGCGATCTTCGCCTGGTCCATCGGCCTCGAAGCGCCGCTCGAACAGTTCGCCAATCCGGCCAAGAGCCCCAACCCCGCGAAGGCGCCCTGGTACTTCCTGGGCCTGCAGGAGATGCTCGTCTACTACGATCCATGGATCGCCGGCGTGCTCCTGCCGGGCATGATCATCTCGGGCCTGATCGCGCTGCCGTACTGCGACCCCAACCCCAAGGGCGTCGGCTACTTCACCTTCGAGCAGCGGCGCTTCGCGATCAGCGTCTTCCTGTTCGGCTTCCTGATTCTGTGGGTGCTGCTGATCTTCGTCGGCACGTTCCTGCGGGGGCCCAACTGGAACTTCTTTGGCTTGTACGAACCCTGGAACGAACACAAACTGCTCTCGCTGAACAACGTCAACCTGTCCGAATACTTCTGGACCAACCTGCTGGGCAAGGCGCCGCCGGCGGAGTGGTGGAAGCGCGAGTGGCCGGGTTTCGCGCTCATTCTGGGCTATTTCACGGTCATGCCCGCGCTGGCGACCGTGGCCTTTAAAAAGTTCTACCAGCAGCTCGGCTTCGTGCGCTTCTCGGTGGTCATCATGCACCTGCTGGTGATGCTCAGCCTGCCGATCAAGATGTACCTGCGCTGGAGCATCAACTTGAAGTACATCGTGTTCATCCCGGATTATTTCTTCAACATCTAGCCCGCGCGCTCGGCTCGCAGCTTCTGGCGAAGTTGACGGCAGCGCCTATACTGTTGCCCTCGAGCCAGGAGCCGTAAGTCAGCATGTCCTATTCCCCTCCCCCGCCCGGCAGCACCGAAGTGGGCAAGCCCACGCCGGAGGACGTGCCCAAGCAGGACGCGCATATCCGCGATCTGCCGCCCGAAGTCCGGCGCAGCTTTCTGCTCTCCATGGTCTTCTTTCCGGCGGCGGTGGGCGGCGGCATCTGCCTGGTGCTTTTTATCGGCTGGTGGACGCTGCGGGAACCCAAGAAGTCCGACCAGTACGCGTTGGAACTGCGCAACGGCATCGCGGCGGGCTCCAAGCGCACGCGCTGGCAGGTGGCGCGGGAAATGTCCGAGCACATCAACGACAAGGAAGTGCAGAACCCGGACGTCCTCAACGCGCTGCTCGACATCGTCGAAAAGCCCGAGCTCGACGAAGAGGTCGAGACCTGGTCGCCGAGCGACATGATCCGCAAGGCCGAAGAGCGTCGCGTGCGCCTGCGCTGGTGGGCGGCGTATTATGCCGGTCCGCTGGCGGGTCTCCTGGGCGATCCCGGCGGACGCGGACTAAAGGTGTTGAGCAAGGCCGCGGAAGAAGAGAGCCGCGACGACCCGCAGACCGCCGCGGGGCTGCGCATGTACGCGGCCGATGGCCTCGCGCTCTTCAAGAACCTGGACTCGATCGACGTGCTGATCCGGCGCTTGTCCACCGACGGGGATTCGGGCGTGCGCGAGACCTGCGCCTACGCGCTGGGCGCGATCGGCTTTCATCACTATACGTCTGGCGCCGTGCAGGGCGCGCCGGTTGAGAAACTCGAAGCCATCCGCGAGGCTCTGCGCCACGCGTACCTGAAGGACAATGACCTCGACGTGACCTACAACGCCGCGATCGCACTCGCGCGCATCAAGGACGACACCGGCAAGAATGCCCTTGAGAAGCTGCTAGAGAATCCCAACCCGATGCTGCAAGGGCAGGCGCGCAAGGCGCTGGAGATTTTGGAAGGGAAGAAGCGGTAGGACGTAGCGCGACACGTAAAACGTAAAACGTAAAAACTACGCCGAACTTCCGGGCTGATGTCGATTAATTACGTTTTACGTTTTATCTTCATGCCGTTCCCGGAAACCACACATACAACATCAAGTAGACCAGCACTCCGGTGACGGCGACGTAGAGCCACAGGGGGAACGTCCACTTGGCGATGCGTTTGTGGCCTTCCAGGTCGTTCTTGTAGGCGCGGTAGAGCGTCGTCAGGATCAACGGCAGCGTGACGGCGGCGAGAATCACGTGCGGGATGAGAATGATGTAATACACGTACCGCACGAAGCCCGGATGCGTGAACGGAACCGAACCGACATTCGCGTGATAAATCACATAGCTGGTGAGGAAGACCGCAGAAGCCGCCGCCGCGACGAGCATGCAGGTCTTGTGCGCCGTGACGTTCTTGCGCTTGATGAAGACCATGCCGGCCGAGATCAGCACGGTGACGAGGGCGTTCAGGGAAGCATGGAAGGCGGGCAGTTTATGGAGGATCTCTTCGGGGATCAACGCTTGGCCTCTTGAATGAGCTTCTCGATGTCGTCGCGCAGCTTGTTCAAGGCGTCCGCGTCCGTGCCCGCGTAGTAGCCCCGGATGCGCGACAGGTTGTCCACCAGGACGAAGTGCGTGCTGTGGACGATGACGCCGTCCTGGCCTTCCAGCGCGCTGAGCTTGAAGCCCTGCGTGGCGAGCTGCTGAATCTTCTCCTTGTCGCCGGTAAGAAAGAGCCACTTGTTCGGGTCCGCGCCGAAGCGTTCGCCGTAGAGCTTGAGCACCTGCGGCGTATCGTTCTCCGGGTCGAGGGTGAACGAGACGAGGCGGATGTCCTGGACCTTGTGCTTGATGGTCTTCTGCAAGTCGGCGAGTTGCGCGCACATCGCCGGGCAGGGGCCGCCGCAGTGGGTAAAGACGAACGAGGCGACCCAGAGCCGGCCTTTCAAGTCGTCGCGCGAGATGGGCAGGCCGCTGCGCTCGATGCACCGAAAGTCGGGCACCTCACCCATAATAGGCAGCACGGGAGGCGGGGCCATGCGTTCCTTGAGGTAGCGCGTGAAGATGCCCAGACCCAAGAGAAAGAAGGGAATCACCAGCAGCGCGATAGGGAGCCAGCGGGCGGCGGCCGCGGGCGAAGGCGTCGTGGCGTTCATTGCAGGTCTCCTTGCACGCGGCGCGCAGAAACCGCCTGTGCGCAGACGAACATCGCCAAGGCGAAGGCGGCGCTGATGCCCAGCGCGAGGCCCGCCGAGGGGCCATTCACGCCGTCCAGCCGGCCCGACCCAAGATACAGGGCATGCCGGAGCAGCGCCACGCCGTAGGTCATGGGATTGAGCGTGACCACCCAGGCCAGCCACGTGGGCGTCTCGGCCGTAACCGGGAAGAACGCGCCCGAGAGCAGCCACATGGGAAAGAGAAAGACGCTCATGATGGCGTGAAAACCTTGAGTAGACTCGCAGCGCCACGCAATCAGGAAGCCGAGGCCCGTCAGCGAAAATGAGATCAGGCACATCGCTCCGAAGAGGCTCGCGGCCTTAAGAGGGTCCATCTCCAGCCCTTGCGCCACGACGGCCAAGAGCATGAAGATGACGCCCTGGATCACGGCGAGGCACATCCCGCCGATGAGCTTGCCCAGGACCAGGCTTGCCCGCGAGACCGGTGCGACCAACACCGACTGGAGAAAGCCTTCGCGGCGGTCTTCGATGATCGAGATCGTCGAGAAGATCGCGGTGAAGAGCAGGATCATCGCGACGACGCCGGGCACGAAGAATTCCATGTAGCTCGTGCCGCCCGCCAGATCGCGATTGAAGGAGCCGCGCAGGCCCGCGCCGAAGAGCAGCCAGAAGATAATCGGCTGGCCCAGCGCCCCGATTACCCGGTTGCGCTGGCGAAAGAAGCGCACCAGTTCGCGGTGGGTCAGCGTGTAAACTGCTAAGACCATTTGGCGCTTCTTCCACGAATCTTCACAAATGCACACGAATCGAACAGGACGCCTAATGCTTCTTTTTCGCCGGCTCCGCCCCTTCGTCCTTGGCTTCCCAAAAGCGGTGGCCCGTCAGATGCACGAAAACATCTTCAAGGGTCGGCTTGCTTACGGAAATCGAATCAATCTCGCCGGGGAAAGCCTCTACCACTTGCGCAACGAAGCGGTGGCCATCGGGATGTTCGACGCGGATCGTCTCGTCCACCACTTGCGGCTTGATCTGCAAGCGCGCACCTAACCGGACGGCCGCGCCTTGCGGGTCCTTCATCTTAATAGTCACCACATGGCCGCCGATGGTCGCTTTAAGCGCCTCCGGCGTGTCCAGCGCAACCAGCTTGCCTTCGCGCATCACGGCCAGCCGCGAGCACTGCTCGGCCTCTTCCATCAAATGCGTCGTAAGCAGACTCGTGACGCCGTCGCGTTCGCTGAGTTCCTTCAGATACGTCATCAGGTCGCGCCGCGCGCCGGGGTCGAGTCCGGTGGAGGGCTCGTCGAGCAGCATCAGCTTGGGCCGATGGAGCAGACCCTTGGCCAGTTCTACGCGCCGCCGCTGCCCGCCGGACATCTTCTCCGTCAGGTCGTTCGCCCGGTCGCGCATGCCGACGCGGCTCAGCATCTCGCCGATGCGCTTCGAGAGCTCCGCGCCGCCGAGGCCGTACAGGTGGCCCTGATGGCGGAGGTTTTCGGCGGCCGTGAGTTTCTTGTCGAGGCTCGGCGCCTGGAAGACCACGCCGATCTCGCGGCGCACCGCCTCGGTCTCGGCCTTCACGTCCTTGCCGAAGATGCGCGCGGTCCCCTGCTGCGGCGGAATGAGGGTGCTTAAGATGCGGAAGAGCGTCGTCTTGCCGCTGCCGTTGGGCCCGAGCAGGCCGAAGATCTCGCCTTTGCCAACGCTGAAGCGCACGCCGTCGAGCGCGGCGCGTTCTTTATAGCGGAACGAGAGCCCGTCGACCTCGGCGGCCAAGCCTGCCGCCGTGGTGGTGGATGGGGGAGCCGAAAGGGTTTCCGCGCTCACGTTTTCGATTTCCGGCGCAGCGCGGCCCGCGGGCTCTTGGAGCCTGCTGCGCCCGACCAATACCAGACGGTCACGAGGGCATCGCTCTTGTCTTCGGATTGCGAAATCCCGATCAGGCGGTCCTTCCCAATGCTTGTGGCAAATTCGGCTACCTGGCTAAACAGTTCGTCCCAAGTCGTAAGCGCGCCGGCGCGGAAGTAGCGGTATCGAACGCGCATGCCTGGAACGCTCCAATTTACGCGTAGAACAGAAACCGCTACAGTCCACCCTTGTCGAAGATCATCACTCCAAGCAGAAGCGGGAGATAGATCACCGAAGCAAGAAAGAGGCGGCGAGCCGTCGCGTTCGTACGGTCGCGCGCGAAGAGTATCGCCATGACCAGCAGGCCCGCGGAGAGCGCCAGGGCGCTGCCGGCGTAAAGCATGCCCGTAAGCTTGAACGCCGTCGGCATCCAGGCGATGGCCAGCAGGCCCACGCTATAGAGCACGGCGCGCATGCCGGTGCCGCGGCCGTCGGGTTCGACGACGGGCAGCATCTTGAAGCCGCCGCGGGCGTAGTCTTCGCGGTAGAGCCACGCAATGGCGAAGAAGTGCGGCATCTGCCAGAGGAAGACGATGGCGAAGAGCGTTCCGGCGGCGCCGTCGAGCTTGCCCGCGGCCGCCCAGCCGATCAGCGGCGGGAGCGCGCCGGGGAACGCGCCGATCACCGTATTCAGCGAGGTGCTGCGCTTAAGCGGCGTATAGAGGAAGACGTAGAGCACGAGCGTCAGCGCGGCGAGGCCCGCCGCCATGCGGGTGGTCGTGAGGGCCAGCAGGAGCGTGCCCGCGGCGGAGAGCAGGACGGCCAGGATGGCCGCGGCGACAACGGTCCAGCGGCCCGAGGGCATCGGCCGCGAGGCGGTGCGTTCCATGCGCGCGTCGGCGTCGCGTTCGCGGATCTGGTTGAGCACGCTCGCGCCCGAGGCCACGAGGAAGATGCCCAGCATCGTGTAGAAAAGGTGTGGGACGTCCAGCGGTCCGCGCAGGCCCAGGCAGTAGCCCGCGCCCGCCGCGAAGAGCACCAGCAGGTTCAGGCGCGGCTTGGTGAGCGCCGCGAGGTCACTCAGCCAGGCACGCGAAGTGGTCAGCATTGAATCCATGATGGCCGCGAGCGCGCTCACGTGGCAGTCCCCGTCTGCGCGAGCTGCGTCTTGGCGTCCTTGCCCGATCCTTCACCCTGGGCGACGGCCGGCGCCAGCCGCCGGTGCGCGACCAGCATGATCCAGACCGCCGTTACCAGGCTCAGCGCGCCGCCGGCCACATGCGCCGTGCGGACCAGAAGCTTCAGCGCGCTGGGATCGTACTCGGTCTCGGTGAGCCGGATAAAGAGCGCACCGATTCCCAGGAGAATCTGCGCGCCCAAAAGCATCGTCAAAAGGGAGACCGGGCGCATAAGGGCGGGTTCTTCACCGTGCCTGCGGATCACGCGCACCAGTACCGCTCCAAACGTGTGCGCCACCCACAACAATCCCACCAGATGCGCGCCCAGGTGCCACATGAACTTCGCGCTCAAGTCCGTGTAGTCGGGGTAGTACTCGGCGTGCCGCACCGCCGCGCCGAGTATGACTTGCAGATAAAAGGCGCCGACCATCATCCTGGTAAGCCGCTGCAGCGGCTTGCGGTCGGTTTGCGGAATGAGAGGGCGCTCTTCAAACCAGCCCGGCGCAGTGGCCACGGCCAGCGTCACCAGCATGGCGAAGAACGCCTGTGCCAGCGAGCCGTGCGAGGCCGAGACCAGCGGCGGAAGTTGAAGATGGACGGTCACTCCACCGAGCACCGCCTGAACCACGACGGCGATCAAGGCCACGACACCCAGGCGGCGCACCCACGCGCGGCGGTCTGTCACCCAGAGCGCGCCGGCCAGGACCGCGGTCATAAAGCCCACCGTTCCGGCGAGCAGGCGATGTCCGTGCTCGGCGCTGACGTTGGGCACGTGGATCCAGCCGGGCATCGGACCAAAGAAATAATACGTGCTGGCGAGGCCTGTGCCGCAGAGCACGGCGCCGATTGCGAGCGCTTTCTTCCGTAAGACGACCCAGGCCAGACCCAGCAGGAGCGTGCCACCGAAAAGGCCGAGGACGATGCCCTGCTGCGGCTGGCCGTAGGAGAGCGGCCAATCGGGCACCGAGAGGCCCGCCTTGAGGCTCTTCACCAGCCCGCCCGCACAGATGAGTACGAACGTAAGCACGGCGGTGGCGACCGCAAGATAGTGCACCCAGCGGGGCGGCAACGCAGCGTGTTCCGGGGCCGGACCAATGCCGCCCCGTGCTTCACTCATGAGCCTGCTCCCGGATGAAAGCACACGATCGGGCGAGATTCCCCGCCCGATCGTGCCGCCTGATTCAGCAAAAAAGCCACTAGCGGCGAAGGCCTACTCCTTGGCCTTGTACTCGAGGTTCGCCTTCACCTCAGCCTCGCCGTCCTTCACTTCGATGTCCTGCGTGACCTCCTTGTACTTGAGGTGCCAGCAGGTGAGCTTGTATTTGCCGGGGAGCAGCTTTTCCGTGAACTTGAAGACGCCCTTCTCGTCGCTGACGGCAAAGAAGGGGTGCTCGAAGGTCCGGTAGTTCGCGTTCATCCAGGGATGAATGTCGCACTTGAGGCCGCTGGTCACCACGTCGTCGACGTTGACCTTGTCCTTCTGACCCAACTGCGCCTGCTGTTTGTTGAAGCGGTCGCCGATCTCGTGGACGTTATGCGCGGTCGGGTCGTCGTTCTCGATGATGAGCGGCTGCCCGGCCATGAACGCGAAGGTGTGCGGCACGTACATGCAACCCTTCTGCGAGACGGTGAACGGCGTCTCCGGCGCCTCGAACTTGTACTTCTCGATGCCGTCGCTGACGTAGACGATACAGTTGGCCAACTCGCCGCTGGCGCTGCAGACCACGGCCTCGGAGAGCATCGGATTGTCCTTGTGCATGTCGTGGCACTTCGGGTCGGCTTCCGTGCCGGCCACCGGCGGGCGCTTGGGCGGAGTACCCGCGAATTTGACCACGCCGGTCACGATCGCGACGCCCTTGTCCTTCGGGTAGGCCTCGCTGCCGCTCGGCTTCTTGGCCGCGGTTCCGCCGCCCTTTGTGGGAACGGTCTTGCTCTCCGCACCTTCGCCCGACTTGTTTTGCTCCTTCCGAAGCTTGGCAATCTCGTCCTCCGGCTTGCCGTCGCCGCAACCTTGTAGAACCAGGACCGGCGCCGCCACCAAGGCGCAGAGCGCCAGTACGTAGAGACCCATCTTCATGACCAGAAACCTCCTAAACGGGATTGGATCCGGCGGCGTGGAACGCATTTCCAGCGCGCAAGCCCATGCCGCCGGGCCGGATGAGACAAAACTTCAAGTTGCCAACCTTGGCCTTTGTGTTTGTAATCACGAGCTAAAACCATGTCAATTCTCGATTGACCAATGGCCCTATTTATCCTGCTTGAATGCGAAGGAAATGTCCACGTTTTCAGCGCCAGCCTGCACCTCGACCTCTTTGGCCAGCGATTTTAACGCATAGTGATAGCAGGAGATTGTGTATTTGCCGGGGACCAGCTTGCACGGCAAGGCATAGGCCCCATGCGCATCCGTCACGGCAAAGAACGGATGTTCGAAGGCCGCGTAAACGCAGTTCATCCACGGATGAATATCGCATTTCAGGATCCCGCCGACCACCGCATCCTTGAACTCGACGCGGTCGGTCTCGCCCTGTTGCGCCTGCTGCTTGCAGAACTGGTCGCGCGAATCGTGGACGTTATGCGCGAACGGATCGCTGTTGCGGAATTCCAGCGTCTGCCCCGCCATAAAGGCCACCGCATGGGGTTCGTAGCGGCAGCCGAGCTGTTCGATCTTCACGACGGCCTCGGGCGGTTCGAACGTGTACTTTTCGAGCCCCGCGCTCACGAACACGAAGCAGTCCCGCAGTTCCCCCGCAGGCCCCGCGGCCAGGGCCTCGGATTGAAGCGGCTGATCGCCATGGGCTTTTTGGCATTCGGGCGAGAGTACCAAAGGCATAGGCTTCGGGACCGCGCCCATTATCTTCACCGTACCTTTAACTGCCACCGTGCCTTGGCCAAAGGGATAGGCCTCGCGGCGCGGGATATTGCGACCGGGTTCCGCGATCGTTTTACCTGCGGGAGTTTTTTCCGGCGCGGCCGGCGCTTGCCGGTCCGCCTTGCCCTCGCCGCAGCCGGCTAAGCCCAATAGTATACATCCAAGTACCTGTAATTTTATGTATGCTCGCATAAGAGTCTCCCTGTTTTGAGGGCTCAAACCGGAATGACGCCCGCGCAGATCGACTGGAGAACCCTCAAGCAAGCCCGTGTCCAATGAGGATCTGAAAGCCGCGCAGTTCGGATTTCCGCCTCGCAGCAAAATTGCAACTCACGGGAAGCGTATCGGTTAGGCCTATTTTGAAGAATCGAACTCGGCCCGCGAGGTACCTTGTTGACACGGGGGTTCGATGGGCGAATACGTGACGAAGGGAGACATTCGGACTTTGCTACTGTAAAAACTGTTTCCATCCTTCCACGACGACTCACAACCCCTGCACCTTGCGAAAAGAGGGTCTTATTCTTCGCATGGAGCTTTCACTGCAACTCGGCCTCCGATTTGCGGTTATCTATTCCACGTCGCGTCTTCATTCGAAGTTGTTTCGGGTGAATGCGAAGGTGTTTCGCGTACTGTGGCGAAAGGGATTCATTTCCCTGCTGTTGACCAAATCTTTCCCTTCGCTAAAGTGAGCGCTGCAAAGCTGTCAACTCGAACGATGCGTCCGCCTGGTTCCTGCGTTTGGAACTCCTTGCGGCCACGTGCAGCCAGAGAGGTGTTTTCGTTCATGTCCGAGAACAACCCCGCCCCTTCGACTTCGCCTGCGCCATCCGATAAGCCCGCCGGCGAAGCAGCCAAACCTGCGGTGCCGGTTCCGGCTGCGGCGACGAAACCCGCCGCGCCTGCGGCAGCCGCCGCAGCGGCGCCCAAGGTATCCGGAGCCGCCGCACGCAAGGCCGGCGGCGCGACCGAACCGCTGCCGCCTCCGCCTTCGCTGCAGACGCGCCGGACGTTCATGACCTGGGGCATTGCGGCGTGGTTGGTCTTCTTCGGCTGGCTGGGCGGCATCGGCCACATGTTCCTGCGCTTCATGTTCCCGCGCGTGCTGTACGAGAAGGACCCCAAGTTCATCGCGGGCAAGAAGTCGGATTACTCGGAAGTGAACAAGGTCTACGAGCTCTACAAGGAAAAGCAGGGCACGTGGCTGGTGCGCCTGATCGAAGACGGCGAAGACCACCTCGTCGCGCTCTCCACGGTCTGCACCCATCTGGGCTGCACGCCCAACTGGCTCGAGGCGGAGCACAAATTCAAGTGCCCCTGCCACGGCTCCGGGTACTTCCTCAGCGGCATCAATTTCGAAGGCCCCGCGCCGCGCCCGCTGGAACGGTGGCACGTGTACGTCGACGCCTCGGGCAACATCGTGGTGGACCGCTCCCGCAAGTTCCGCAAGGACCTGCAACAGTGGGGCGACAGCGACTCGTTCATCAAGATGAGCTAGGCAGCGGCGGCGGGAACGAAAAAGAAAAGCATCCGGCGAGCGGCACTTAGAGGAAAGTCATGGCCAAGCGTGAACCGCGTTCCATCAAGATGCACCACATCCTGTTCCTGGCCGGCTGCGTGGGTTTGACGCTGACCACGGTGTGGGCGTTCTACAACGATTACTTCCAGCGCGAGTACCCGAAGTACCAGGAGGTGTTCAACCAGGTCGAGATCGAGCGTCTCGAGGCCGAGAAGCAGAAGGCCATCGGCGAATGGCAGGACTTGAATGCAGAGAGCCAGGATATCACCAAAAAGATTGATGAGATCGAGAAGGAAATAAAGAAGAACGAACGCGACCTGCGGGTGGAGCGGGAAGACGTCCGCAAGATCAACGACGACCTCGCGCTCCTGCGCCGCAAGCTGAACTTCGCCGGCACCGACACGGGCGTGATCAACTGGGACTGGCAGTCCGCGAAGGAAGCGGACAAGGCCAAGGCCTACGAGCGCGTGCTCCAGCACGCGGCGTACACCCGCGGGCTCTTCGACGAAGTCCTGGGCAAGGAAGCCGAGGCGGCGAAGCACCAAGCGGTCGTCAATCAGTTCGAGGACCGCTTGAAGGACGCCAACAAAAGGAAAGCTGCGTTCGACGGGCATCTGAAGGAAGTCTTGACGGCCCTTTACAAAGCCAAGGGCATCCCCGCCTTGAATTACATCAAGGACGCGCCGGGCATCGATTTCATCGAGCCACGCGCGAACTTGAACGACCAGATCGTCCTCCCCAACCTGCCGGTGGACGTGCTCTTCGCTTCGACGCAGCGCGTGGACCGCTGCGTGGTCTGCCACAAGGGCATCGACAATACGGACGCCACCTACCGCACGCTTGATGGCGACAAGAAAGTGCTGCGCTCGCACCCGCGCCTGGACCTCTACGTCAGCCCGAACTCCAAGCACCCCATGAAGGTCTTCGGCTGCACGATCTGCCACCAGGGCCGCGGCATGGGCGTGAGCTTCCTGCGGGCCGCGCATACGCCGCGCAACGAGGCCCAGGGCGAACAGTGGAAGAAGGATTACGGCTGGGACACCCTCGACAAGCACGCCCCCGGCCAGCCGCTGTGGGATTACCCCATGCTGCCGATGCAGTACGTGGAAGCGTCCTGCGCGAAGTGCCACAAGGGCGTGGACAACGTCCCCGGCGCCGCGAAGCTGAACAAGGGCCGCGAGATTTTCCGCGAACGCGGCTGCGTGAACTGCCACGTGGGCACCACCGACGCGGACCTGGCCTGGATGGGCCGCATCGGGCCGGACTTGCGCAGGATCGGAGAGAAGACCGAGGCCCAGTGGGCGCAGTCGTGGATCGAGAACCCGACGAAGTTCCGCGCCGACACCCGCATGCCGCGGATCTTCGGCCTTGAGAACCGCAAGGATCTGGTGAACGGAAATTGGACCCCCGAAGAGCTCGCGCAGGTCAGCTACGATTCGAGCGCCAACGCGAAGCCCACCGACACCCGGCACCCGCGGGAACCCGTCGAGATCGAGGCAATCACGACCTACCTCTTCGCCACGTCCAAACTGCGCGAAGAGAAGCTGCCCGATCCGCCCAAGGGCGATGCCGAGAAGGGCGAGAAGGTCTTCGAACAGGTAGGCTGCCTGGCCTGCCACAGCACGCGCACGGCCAAGGACAAATACACCTTTAACAACCACGGGCCGGACCTGAGCCGCATCGGCGAGAAGGTCAAGCCGGCGTGGCTCTTCCAGTGGCTCAAGAACCCGAAGCACTATTGGGCGGAGACGCGCATGCCCAGCCTGCGACTCTCCGACGAGGAAGCCGCGAACCTCTCCGCGTTCCTCCTTAAGGAGATGAAGGACCCGAACGCCAAAGCGCCCAAGCACGAGGAAGCGCCGGCTTGGGCTTACGATGCCTTGATCCGCGACCTGCTGCTCAACAACACCCCCGACTTCCGCATCGTCGAGATGCTCGGCGACGCGGACGCGCTGGTGCGCGACGAACTGAAGAAGAAGGTGAAGTACGGCACAAAGCCCGGGGAGACGCAGAAGCTCGACCTGGGCACGGGCGAATGGACCGAGCCGCAGATCGACGCGCTCGTGAAGGTGCTGGACGGCATGGGTGCGGACAAGGCGGCTAAGGACCGCGTGAAGAAGGTCTTCTACTCGGGCGCGACGCTGATCCAGAACTACGGCTGCTTCGCCTGCCACAACATCCAGGGCTGGACCAACGCGCCGCTGAGCTGTGTGAACCTGAACGGCGAAGGCGACAAGGACGTCGCCAAGTTCGCCTTCGGCAACACCCACATCCCGCACACCCGCTGGGACTGGATCTACCTGAAGATCGCGCGCCCGCGCATCTACGACGAAGGCGCGCTGGAGATCACGCGTCCGCTCGACCGGCTGCGCATGCCGTGGTTCGGCTACAAGAAGGACTCCGCGCCTGGCAGCGAAGGCCCCAGCGCCGGCGAGACGCCCAGCAAGACGGTGCAGGGCGCCTCGGGCGGCGAGGCGCATGCCCACGCGACCAGTTCCATCGAGACCGCGAAGCAGAACGGGGATGTAGACGAAGGCTTCGGGCTCTCGCACGAGGACATCGAGGCACTGGTAACGGTGGTGCTCAGCTACACCAACGAGCCGATCCCGTTGGACATGAAGAAGAAGCCGACGCCCAAGGATATCGCGGTCAACGCGGGCGAACGGGTGATCCATTCGCTGCATTGCTTCGGCTGCCATCTGATCGGCATGGACAAGCCGGTTACGCAGGTGGACCCGATATCCGGCCGGTTTGACGAGGCCAAGCAGGGCCGCGTGGCGCTCGCCGCGTTGCTCACTCGCAAGGCCCAGATCGCCGCCAAGAACATGGGCCTGTTCTCCGACCGCGACGAGTTTAGCCTGAACCACGCGGGCGCCGCCGGGTTCCTGAATTTCGGCCGCGGCACTTACTTGAGCGAGGTCACGCTCCCGATGTTGCTGGCGGAAATGAATGTCCGCCGGTCGGCGAGCGAGGCGCTGGAGCCGCTAGGACTCCGGTTTCTGAAAGAGCGTGATTTCAAGAAAATCAAGAAAGGCCAGGAGCGCTGGACCACGTACGGGAATCTCGTTTCGCAGGCGAAGTTCGTGGGCCTGACGCGCTTCTTCTTCGCCGACAAGAGCGAGGAGGCCCAGAAGGCGTACGAGGAGAACAAGGTACTGTACGTCAACGTGGACGCTTACGAACGCATGGCCGGCACCGAAGCGTTACGGAACGCCGAGAAGGACTCGGGCTTCCAGCTCTCCGAACGCGACCTGCGCGACCGCGTAGCCGCGGGTTCCGCATGGCCGGGCATCGAACTGGAGGTCCGTTGGACCCATGGCGAGGGCCTGCTCGTCCCGTATATTGTTCAAAAAGAGGGTTCGCAGCAGCAGGCGCCGCCCAGCCTGTCGTTTGAAGGGGGCAAGGTCCAGCCCGACTGGTTCTATGGATTCCTGAGAAACGTCCAGCCCCTGCGCCCGACGCTGAACATCCGCATGCCCAGCTTCTGGGCCGAAGGGCCAACCAGTTCGTACAAGCAGGTGTATCCGTCCGGGCGCGCCTCGGCGGTGCTGGGCGACCTGCGGCCGACGGGCGTGAACGGCGAGCCGGCGCCCGGTCCCGACAGCCTGACCTCCACGCCGGACGACACGCTCCAGATCGTGGAATATTTCAACGCAATCGGCGAGCAGAAACCGTACGGGTTCCAGCCAGTGCCGGTGATGACCGCGGAGAACCGCAAGACCTACCAGTTAGGCTACCAACTGCTCTTCCCGGCGGACGCGAAGCTCAATCCGGGCGGTGTGAGCTGCACGAGCTGCCACTCGATTGGAGCCCTGGAGACCGCCGCGCCAAAGGGACCGAACCTGGCCACCGCGAAACGGCGCTTCAAAGATGAGTGGCTGCTGCGCTTCCTGACCTTCCCGCAGGGAATCTATCCGTGGGCCAACATGCCGGCCAACTTCTACGACTGGACTTCGTACGAGTACACGCCGGACGATCCGCTGCGCGGCATGGGCAAGGGCGAGGAGAAGGAGTTCAAGTCGCTCACCGACCGCATCGGCGCGATCAAGTTCTACCTGCTGACGTCAGGTGAAGACGAGGTCGGCAAGACGCCCGGGCCGACGTTGCCCGCCGCAGCGCCCCCCGCAAAGCAGCCCTGACCGTTCGGCGGAAGCCAAACGTACATCGAGCACGCAGAGGCGCGGATGAACTCCGCGCCTCTTTTTATGTTCTGAAGCGAGCCCGAAGGCCCTTCAATTCCCTACCCCATTTCCCCGCGCCGGGTATACTCCCCGCGTCGCTGGACTTCATGCGAGGAACACCCATGCGCAAAACCCTTTCCGCCCTTCCCCTTCTGGCGCTAACGCTGCTGATGTCCGGCACGCGGGGAGCGGAGTCGGGCACGCTTACGGGCAAGGTGTCGTTCGAAGGCGACCTCCCGGAGGCATTCTCGTTCGACCTAACGGTCAAGCCGTCGGACGTGGCGGTCTGTTCGGGTGGGCAAGGCAACCTGAAGCCGTCCAAGCGGCTGCTCGTGGATAAGGAGAGCCACGGCGTAGGTGCGGTGGTGGTGCGCTTGTCCAAGGCCGACGGCAAGGCGCCCGCGGACGGCAAGTCGTTCCCCGCCAAGCGCCGGCCCATGATCGACCAAAGCGCCTGCGAATTCGCGCCGTTCGTCGAATGGGTGGAGTCCGGCCAGTCGCTGCGCATCAAGTCGAGCGACGCGGTGATGCACAACATCCATGCCTATAAAGACCGCATGGGCGGCGAGACAATCTTCAACGAGGCCATGCCCGAAAAAGACAAGGTCTTCACGAAGAAGCTGGAGGACCCGGGCGTCGTCGTGCTGGGCTGCGACGCGGGCCACATTTGGATGTGCGCCTACGTTATCGTTGTGGAGAGCCCGTACATTGAGCTCAGCGCCAAGGACGGCACGTTCAAAATGGAAGGGATTCCGCCGGGGAAGTACACGGTCAGTTTCTGGCAGGCAGGCTGGAAGGTGACGGCCGGCGCCGCAGACCTGAAGACGGGCAAACCGCAGAACTACAGCTACTCGGAGCCACTCGTGCTCGAGACCACCGTGCAGATCAACGCGGGGGAGAATAAACTCGATCCCGTGCTGACCAAGGACGGCTGGAAGAAGTAGCGCGCGCGCCCGCCCCGTCAGTCCTTAAACTGGAACGTCGGCTCGGCCTTCTTCCACCAGTCACGCCAGTAGCGCATCTCTTTGTCGCCCGAATCGAACGACTGGCCCGTCACCTCTTTGATCGCCGAGAGCACCGGGTAAATGATCGTCGCATCCTCGGCCTGCGTGGGCATGTTGTTGAGCGGCACTCCCAGCGGATTGTCGGTGCCGGGGCCGGTGTTCGCCGCGCGCGGCGCGTTCTTGGGATCTTTAAAGTTGCCGCCCGCCAGTTCAAACGAGAGCTCCGCCATCAGGCGTTCCACGGCTTCCTTGTCGGCATAGCGGCGAAGGGCGATACATGCGAGTTTGCGCGTCGGCCAGTTCTTATCGCCGCCGATGGCCACATCGACGAGTTTCCGCAGCGCGATGGGCTCTTCGAGTTTCGGCAGCGCCTTCGCTGCGGCCCAGCGCACGCGGTCGTCGGGGTCTTCGAAGCACGCGTCCAGAAGCGGCTGCATCGCGCGGCGGTCGCCCGTGATGCCCAGCACTACGGCGGCTTTGGCGCGGATCGCGGCGTCCTGGACGTTGGCGCTCTCCTTCCAGCCCGGCGCCTTGAGGACGTGCGCGAGGACCTCCGGGTGTTCCTTGGCCTGTTCGGCCATTGCGCGCACGTCGCCGTTCTTCTCCCAATCGGTTCCGCCAGGAATGTTCAGTTTTTCGAGGTCTTTGGCCAGCTTGCGGGCTTCGTCGAGCGCATTGCCGGCGGCGGGCCGCACGGGCGGTTTGGCCGGTCCGACCACGAAAGGCTCGTCGGGCGCGCCCCCAGGCGAAACCCAACGGCCGTCCTTCTGCACGTACCCGAGCGCCTTGCCGGCGCCTTCGTGGAACGGATCGGCCTTGAGCACCTGCAGGAACTGCTCGCGGGCCTCTTCGGCCAGTTCCTTCTTGCCTTGCGCCCAAAGTCCCAGCTCGTAATGCGAGGCCGCGTCGTCGCCCTTGAGTTTCTGCTTGCGCTGGAAGTACTCGTTGCGAGCCTCATCCTTCTTCACACCCATCACGTCGGACTCTTTGACGCGCACGACCTTCCCGTCGAAGGTCTTGATGATGAGGGAATCGCCGTCCTTCTCGGCCACCCCTTCGTAGCGCGAGCCGTCTTTGAGAATGAACGTATCCGCTCGCGCTCGGCTCGCCGTCAGCGCCAGAAGGCCCAGGGCCAGCATCCACCCGATCCCGCGCCTGCGCATGATCGCCCTCTCCGGCACTCCCCCATCCGAATGCTATGTCTTAGACGCGCCAAGCCCGCGGCGCTAAGCCGGGAATTGCGGCGATCGGCGCGCTAAGGCATTGCGCTATCTTCATCCAAATGAAGGACTTCGGCAAGTGCTCAGTTTGATTGACTTGTTTTGCCTATTTACCTACCATGGCCATACGCGGGCAGACCCGCCGCGCGGCAGGCAGCTTTCTTGAGGATCTCACACCTTGTCCGATGCTTCGCAGAGCCCAGGGGCGTCCGGTTCCAGTTCGGACGGCGGAGCGTCTTCCGGCCAAGGGGAGTCGCGCGAGGTCCTAACATCGCAGCGCTTCGAGACCACCCACGTTCTCTTTGTCGATCCCGAGGCCGCGTACCTCAAGCTGGTCGAACTGGCCTTCAAGCGGCGCGGGCACAAGGTCAGCGCGGTACATTCGCCCGCCCAAGCCATCGAGATTCTCGAGCGCGAGCCCGTGGACGTGCTGGTCTGCGAACTCCACTTTCCCGACGGCGGCGGCTACGGACTGCTGGAACACATCCGCGCCAAGACGCAGTTGCGCCGGCTCCCGGCCATTGTGCTGACCAAGGACCGCAAGGCGCGGAGCAAAGTGCGCGCGCTGGAGATTGGCGCCGACGACGTGCTTCATAAGCCCTGCCTGCTGGAAGAACTCTTCGTCCGCGTCGAGAGCATGATCCGGAAGCGCCGGGAGATCTTCATGGCCGCGCACGATGTCCGCGGCGATTTGGCCGGCAAACTGCGCTCGCTGCCCGTGCAGGACCTCTTCCCGCTGCTGCAGCAGGGCCGCAAGACGGGCCTGCTGCGGCTCGGCGATTCGGGGCAGGAACTGGCCCGAGTGTGGTGGCGCACGGGCGAAGTCATCGCCGCCGAGTTTGGGCCGCTGAAGGGCGAAGAAGCCATCTACGCGCTCTTCCCGCTGCGCTCCGGCAATTTCGAGTTCCACGCGGGGCAGGCGTACTTGGGCGCCAACAACGTCGGTACGAACGTGACCGGCCTGCTGCTCGAGGGCTTGAGGCGGCTCGACGAGACCGTGACCTTCCAGCTTATCGGCGGACGCCCGCAGGCCGGACCCCGCGGCGCGCACATTGAATGGTTCAGCGGGGAGTTTGAAGTCGAGACGCGCGGAACCGGAACGATGATCGTTCCGAGAAAGCCCCACGATTCCGGCGCCGTGGCCGCGCTGATCCAAGCCTTTGAACGCCTGCCGGCGGATGCGCCCACATCCGCGGCCCTGCACTTTGCGGACCTGCGGGAGATCAAGGAACTCTTCGGCGTCTCCACCAACGGCGCGACGTACAGCGCTTCCGTAGTGCTGGCCTGCGACTTGGAGGAAGGCGTTAGGCTCCTGAGCATGCTCTTCGGCGCGTTTCATCCGGGCGAACTGCGCCGCGGCCTGCGCAGCGGCGTGGAACTCTTCCCCACCGCCAAAGTCGCCCTGGACGACCGCCATGTCCTGAAACTCCTGGTCGCGCCGGTAAACGAGACCAATGTGCTGGTCCGCTCGGTGCCCGCCGCGGACGCCTTCTTCGTCGCGCCGCCTTCGGGCCGCTGGATCGCCCCGGAACAGCGCGACGGTTTTAAAGGGCTGCTGCGCCACGCGCGCCCGCAGGTCTGCCTGCCTGTGGGCGACGGCACCGTCGTGGAAGGGCTCTCGGCGGTGCTGCGGGAAGCCGGCGTCAACGCGAGGGTCTCGCCCGTGGTCGAGCGCCTGCCCTCGGAACGAAAACTCCTGGTCCAGGCCCTTCAGGGCATGCTCAAAGACTTGGCGGGAGCCTCGGAACCTGCCGCCGCGCCCAGCCCGGAGGCGCGCCCGTGATCCGCATGTTCCTGATCTGCGGGGGCCTGTTCGTCGTCCTGGCCGGAATCTGGGCTGCGTACGATCCCATCGAATCGAGTATGGAAGTTGCGCGCTTGGGCGAACCGGGGCGCGATCACGCGCGCCTCGAGGCCGCCCTCCTGCGGCGCGGGCGCGGTTCGCTTTGGGCCTTGCGCAACGGCGTGCAATCCCCCGAGATCCCCAAGCGCTTGCGCTGCGCCCGCCTGCTGGCGCTCCTGGGAGACGACGACAACGACAAGGTTCTGCTCGATACGCTGAGCCACAGCGCGTCCGACGAGGACGCGGCGCTGGCCGAGACGCTGCTGATCTCGATCTGGGATCACCGGCGCGCGCCGCAACCGGAAGACGCGTCGGACGCCCTGCGCGATCCGGCCCCGGCCGGCCCGGGCAAACCCAGCGACTGGAAGCGCTCGCGCACCCAGCTCGACATGCTGCTTTCGCAGTATCCCGCATGGTCCAGCGGCTATGTCGCGCGCGCGAAACTCCGGCTCGCGAACCGCGAGGTCCGCGCGGCGATCGAGGACGCCACTTCGGCGCTGTACTGGGAGCCCAAGCATTTCGAGGCCATCAAGATCCTGGCCGAATGCTACCTGTTGCTCGATTATCCGGAGCAGGCGCAGGACCTGTACGAGCAGGCCCTGGAGATCGATCCGCGCCTGCGTGCGAGCGTTCAGGACCCGTACGACCGCGCCCGTGAGGAAGCCGCTGCCGAGCGCCAGCGCCGGCTGATCGAACGGCACAAGGAATTGCCGGTGCTGTAGCGCGCGAGCCCGCCCAAGAATCCTACTTGGCTTCGAGCATCAGCTTCTGGCTCTGGTACGAATCCACCTTTCGGCAGAAGGCGTTGAACTTCACGTATTGATCCTTCGGGATGCGCTGCGAGAGCAGCACGAACTCGTCCACGATTCGGACCACGCCGTTCTCGTTCGAGACTCGGCGCGTGAACGTGGCGAAGTCCTCTTTCAGGTTTGCCTCTCCGGGCAGCGCCGCGACTTTAAGCGAGTCGTCGAGCCGGTAGGAGAGCTCGCAGGTTTTCGACCACGGGAACCAGAGTTCCAGGTCGTGCGTGCGGTCGTTGCCCGTGATGTAGCGCGTCGAGAGGTTCAGCGGCTCGATGGCAGTCGAGGCGGCTTTGCGGTCGCCGCTCTGTCCGGCCAGCGAGGGCACCTTGTACTCGGCCTCCACCCACATCGGCCCTTGCTCAGCCGGCGCGGCGTTGTTCATGCGCACGAGTTCCGCGCCGGGGAAGCGTTTAGAGCCTTCCTCATTGAGGTAGCGCTTGAGCTGGCCGGGCGTCTCGGCGAACTGGCGGTACGAAGGCGCATACTGGCCCGTGTAGACGCTGCGGACGAAGAGCGTGCCCGCGCCGTTCTTGTCCACGGTCGCGTTGATCTTCTGCTCGATCACCGTCTCCTGCGCCTTGCCCTTCGGGATCTGCACGAACTTGCCGCCCTCGGGGCCGACCACCAGCACCTGCGCGCCCTGGTCGAGGTACGGCACTTCCCCGAGTTGGTGGAAGTCCGTCGTACAGTCGATCCAGTAGTCCTTGCCCTCGACATCCGGCACGTAGGCGATGCAATGGTTGAACAGATTCGGCGCGGGCAGCGTGTCTTCGTCCACCTTGCCGTGGTCGATGGTGCGAATGAGCACGAGATGGCTCTCGATGTTCGCGGCCTTAAGCATCGCCGTGATCAGCGTGGCGGTATCTTTGCAATCGCCGTACAGGGCCTTGAAGGATTCCGTGGAACGGTGCGGCTTGAAGCCGTTGCGGCCGAACTCGATCCCGAGGTAGCGGATCTTCTTGATGACCCAATCGTGCACCGCGCGGAGTTTCTCCGTCGGCGTCTGCGCGTCGGCGGTGATCTGGGCGACGATCTTCTTCATGTCGTCGTCCACGACGATCGAGTCCTTGGCCAGATTCCAGTACCAGGTGCTGACCTCCTGCCAGGTCTTCATGCTTGTGGTCTGGACGAAGGGGAGCATGTCCAGCATGGGCGGCATGGAACGTTCCTGGATGATCCCCGCCTGGTCGCGGGCCTCCCACTTCCAGACTTCCCGGGCCGGGTCTTTGGAATCCAGGCGCTCGGGGTTCAGGTTGATCCGGAAGGCCTTTTTCTGGAACTCGCGGCTCTTGGGCAGGTCGAGAATGTACTGCGCGCGCTGGACGGGCTGGTCGTCGCCCAGGTAGTTCAGATCGGCGAAGTAGTCGCCGTAAATGTTCTCGCCGTTGTCGCGGACAATGTACTGGAGATCGACGATGGAGCCCGGTTCCAAGTCGCGGAAGAAGATCTCCTTCAGGTGGTATTCGTCGTAAATGAGCGTCTGCACGCCCATCGCCGCGGAGGTGGTGCGGTCGTTGATGTTCGCGCGCGCCAGCTCGCGGCCTTCAGGCGTGATCACCGACGCCTTTAAAATGTCCACGATCTGGCGCTGCGGCTCATAGTTGATCTGGTGATTCTGCAGAGCGGCGACGCCTTCCTGCCGCAGCAGTTTCGCGACCAGGTGGACCATGCGGCTGGTGGTGCCGTTGGGGTTCACGCGCACGACCTCCTGCTTGAGCATCGTCACCGAATGGTCCTTCGGGTAGTCCTCGGGCTTGGGCACGGGCAGACTCTTCACGTCGACGTCGTAAGCGGCGAAAAAGTCCCGGTCGATGCCCTTGCCCTTGGAGATCTCCGTGAGCAGATCCTTAATCTCGGGGAAATTCGGCTTCACATTCAAGGCGCCGCGCCAGAACTCCTCCGCGGCCTTCAAGTCGTTCGCGCGGAATGCCTCGAGGCCCAGCGTCAGCAGGAGCCCCGGATTCTCGGGCGCCTCGGCGCGGGCCTGTTCGAGCAGCGCGCGCGCCTTGGCTTCGTCGCCCGCGCGCCGCCACGCGCGCGAAACGCTCACCCATTGCCCGATGGCGAAGGGATCGACCGCGAGGCTGGATTCGAGGTACTCCGCGGATTCCCTATCTTTCTCCTGATTGCTAAGATCGGAGGCGAACTGGCTGCGCAGAGACTGGTCGCCCCCGCAATAGGTGAGCGCCTGCTTGAGCGTCTCGCGCCGATCCCGATTGGTCGTTTCAAGGCCCAGCAGCGTTTCCCAACCCTGGGCATTGTACGGATTGCGCCCGGTGTAAGCCTTGATCAGGCGGTAAGCCTCCGCGGCTTCCCCCCGCTGCTGGAGCGCCGAGGCGAGATAAAGCGGGCATTCGCCGGAGCGCTCGGCGCCGAACTTCGCGAACGCCTGCCGCGCATACTCTTCGGCGGTGAGTTCCAGGTTCGAGAGCGAGGCCAGTTGCGTCAGGCGTTCGTAGGCGCGCGGCAGATCGGGATGGCTCTTGAGCGCCGCTTCCGCGGCCTGGCGAGCCTGATTCAAGTCCGTGGTTCCGAAGGAGAGCATGAAGCGGAAGAGCGGGCACTGCGGGCACAGGTCCACCGCCTTGACATACTCTTTGACGGTGATGTTGTCTTCCCGATTGCCCAGCTTGCGCGCGTCCATCTCATACCCGTAAAAGGCGCGCAGCAGGGCATCGTTCGGCTTGCCCTTCAACGCGTCGCGCATCTTCACCACGACGCCCAGATCGGGGTCCTGCGGCTCGAGCAGCGGCGTGCCGCGGCCCACGTTGGCCGATTTGTAAGCCTTCAGGGTCTCGGCGCCGGCGTCGGCCAGGAGGCCCGGCACGGGGCCGCCTTCCGGTTTCGAGAAGCGGACGGAGAACGACCAGCCGGTATCCTCCACGACCGCCGACTTGACCAACAACTGGTTCACGCCCTTTTGAAGGTAGACGGGCGCAGCGCCCTTTTCGGGCGCGTAGTCGTTGTACTCGTTGAGTTGCAGCACTTCGCGCTCGTTGAGCCAGACCTTGATCGCGCCGGCGCAACCGACGCGCATGACCGCCCACTGCGCCTGGTCGACCTTGACGAAGGTGACGCCGTACGCGAGCGAATGCGTGTTGGGTTCGAAGACCTGCGCAAGATTGACGACGCCGTTCATCGGCACGGCTTTGGGAGAGAACCATGCGACCGGGCGGTTGCGGCCGGGCACGGGTTTCTCGAACTGGACCTCGTTCTCCGGCTCGTATTCGGTCTCGAAGCCCGCCTTGTCCCGGTTGTCGAACGGTCCGATCAGGGCCCAGGAAGTCAGGTACTGAAGAGGCGCGTAGGCTTGCGCGGCCTCCGCATACCTGCCGCCGTCCTGCAACCATTCGGCCCGTACGTGGCGGACGCGGTCGCGCAGATACGGCCGGAGGTTCGCGTCGCCTTCCAGCGCCGCGGCGGCCTCGAGGAACGGCTTGGGCTCACGGCATTCGGGAAGCAGGTCTTCGGCCAGATCCAGGTAGACTTCGGCCCAGGGTTCCTGCCGTCCGTCAAGCAACGCCTTGGTCAGCGACTCGAGGGCTTCCTGCGGATACCCGCGCAGCCGCTGATGCAACGCCAGTCCGAACGTTGCGGTGGCGTCGCCGCCCTTCTTCGATGCGGCTTCGAAGATCGGGAACGCTTCGGATTCTTTGCCTTCCAGCAGGACTTTGAAGCCACGTTCGGCCTCGGCGCTGGCCGGTTTTCCGCCAAGGGCGTGCACGCCGCCGGTATCCACCGGCGGGGCCTTGACCTCTGCCGCTTCCGGCCTGAATTGCACCATCCATAAAAGCAGCGCCAGGCAACCGTAGACTGCGGCTCTTTGGCCAAGGCGGCGTGGCATAAGTGGATTTCTCCTGAAGGACGATTCTGTAGAGTTGGACGCGCGTCGAATGGCCTCAAGGCAAAAAAATACCCGCGGAACGCGGGTACTTAAAGCACGGAATCGAGAAGAACCGGCAAGAGCCCTGGATGCGGCTCTATGGTCCGCTCAGGCCTGCGAGCTGCCCTGTTGGGACGCCATGGCCTCGGCGCGCGCCGCCTGGCGGGCCGCCACCGCGATATCGATGAAGTCCTTGAGAATCTTGCGGTCCGAGACCGAGGCGTTGATGAACTTCACGCCGAACTCGGGCTGGCCGGCTTCCGTGGAGTCCGTCAGGCGCACAACCTGGCACTCGCCGACGAGGTTCGCCAGCGCGGGCAGGTCGGTGAAACGCACGCGCAGCGTAAAAGGCTTCAACGGGAGCACGTCCCTGGGGAGCTTGAGTGCTGTGATCAGCGCGCCGCCCACGCCGATGTTGCGCGCCGTGGCCTCGCCCTTATCGAAGATCTCGCCGCTCTCGAGGACGACCTCAATCACACACTGCGCGTTGATCTCGGTGCGGCCGTATTCGCTTTTAAAGGGCCTGCGGATAGTCGTGAAGTCGTATCCCATCTTCTCCGCCGTACGGAAGACAAGATCTCGGGTTGCCTCACTGGCGGAATACTTGGGGTCACGGTTCAGGATTTTAGTTACCGTGGTGCGTGACAGACCAAGAGCGTCCGCGATGGCCTGCTGGCTGACACCCATGTGCATTCCTCCTTTACCAAGTTCGCCTTTAGTCACAGGACATTAACGCCCCGTGTGCATAAGATCGAATGCACACAGTGTAACTGAAGGGCAACCCTTGTCAAATACTAGTCTTCGTGCAATCTGAACACCAAAGTGCGCAAGGAAGTGACCCTGTGCTGCCCCTGAGCGCCCTATGGTGCAGCGATTTTAATCACCAAACTCATTTTGCACATGAGAATTGTAGAATCACAATTCTATAATGGGAGGCGGCCCGGAAGACCTCGCGATCTTCCGGGCCGACGGGGACGGAGGAAACCTTATCCTCCGGCGGATAGGCTCTTCGAAAGGTGCTTCTTCAGGGCATCCACATCGGCCGGTCGTTGCTGGAAGCCGCGGGGACTACGCCGGTGTCTTCGTGCTTCTCGGCGGTCGTGGTCGGCTTCTCCTTCTTTGAACTCCGCTCTTCTTTGCCGGGTTCCGTCGCCTTCTTTTTGGTCTCTTCGGCCGAGATGCTCTCTTTCGCACCGCTGACCTTGAGCTGCATGCCGACTTTCAGCCGGCTCGGGTCGGAGAGCTTGTCGCGGTTCTGTTCGTAGATATCGTTCCACCGATTCCCGTCTTTGTAGAGCTTGCGTGCGATCTTCTCCAAGGTGTCGCCGGCTTGAACCGTGTAGGTCCCTTCCGAGCCTTCCGCGAGCTTGGGCGCGGGAGCCGGCTTATCCGAGTGCTCGGCCGGAATCGCGGCGACGGGCGCCTTCTCCGCGAGCGCCGGAATCTTCAGTTTCATGCCCACCTTCAGGCGGTTGGGATCGGGCAAAGTATCTTTATTCGCTGCCAGGATGGCCTTGATGCCCGTCTGCGTCCTGCCGGGAAAGTTCTTATTGGAGATCGACGAGAGCGAGTCTCCGGGCTGAACGACGTACACGTTCTCGGGACCGGCGGTCTCCGGCGACTTGGGATCCGGCTGCACCACGCCCTTTATAGGCATGGGTTGGCCGGCCTTGGGTGTTTTCGGCGGGCCGGGCGGAACCGGCGGCACTTCGACCATGGGATTGTTCAGCCGCGGGTCTTGCGTCGTGGTACCCGTGCCCGTGTAAGAACCCGATCCGGTATCCGGAGGCTGCGCCACATCGGGCAGCCTGGGCGCGTGCGGATCGTTTGCCTGGGAATTTTGCGGTCCCAGACCGGGTACCAGGTCTTGCGGCTGTTCGGAAGCGGGCGGCGCCGAGGTTGCGGGCAGCTTGGGCGCTTCGGCGGTCTTCTTGCGGCCGCCGTCGTAGACGAGGCCGATCACCACGACCATCAGCAGAAAGAGGGTCAGCAAACCCCATTTAAACTCGCGAAAGACCTTTGCCGCGCCATCGGCTACGGAGGTCGTCTTGTTGGGCGCCGGACGCACGGCCGACGGCCCTGCGGATGACGGCATCGAAGAATTGGTGGCGTCGCTCACGGCCTGTTCCTTTCCGGGATTCCCCACGCCTCCGCACGCGTGAACACTCCACGCAAGGGAGGCCCCGCCCTCGGGATACCTGGGCTCATTCATCGTTATCGTGAAAGCACGGGCGCGGCTTGAGCGAAATCGAAGGGGTACTATGTAGAGCGTGGTGCGTAGAGCGTAGAGCGTAGAGCGATACCAATAAGGCAGGGGCTCGGTTCGCTCTACGCTCTACGCTGACACGCCGTCACGCTCTACGCGCCGTTCAGCCTCTGATGAAGACGATCCAGACGATCAGGAAGATGGGTAGGAGGATCGGGATGGTGTACTTCAGGATGTACCCGAAGAAACTGGGCATCTTCACGCCGGAGGCTTCGCTGATCGCTTTGACCATAAAGTTCGGGCCATTGCCGATGTACGTGTTTGCGCCGAAGAAGACCGACCCCAGTGAGATCGCCAGGAGCGTCTTCGCGGGCGTGAAACCCGTCGCGCCCACCGTGGGCAGCGCGAGCCACGCCTGCGTGCCCGCTCCGCCCACCGTCATCCCAGCCAGACCATGAGCGGCAGTGAAAAAGTTCAGGTAGGTCGGAGCGTTGTCCAGGAACGACGAGAGCGCGCCCGAGGCCCAATAGAGCGCCGTCGGCGAGGAGACCTTCAGGTCGGCCGCGTGATTCTCCAGGTAGTCGAGCGCCGGGACCATCGTGGCAAAGATGCCGACAAAGAGCAGCCCAACCTCTTTGATCGGATTAAAGGTGAACTCGTTCGCTTTCAGGTTATCCGGCGTGGAGGTCTTGTATGCGGCCACGGCCGCGGCGACCTGCAGGCAGGCCCCGTAGGGGAAGTGCGGGAGATGCAGCGGTTCCAAGAGGCGGTCCAGGAACACACCGCAGATCACGACGCCCAGGAAAATAAAGTTCAGCTTGCCCGAAACGGAAACGGATGTCTTTTCGTCCGGTGGATCGTCCGCAGCGTTCTCACCTGCATGTTCCTTAAGCGCTCGCGCGTCCATGGCGTAGAAGACGATCAGCAGCATGCCGACGCAGAAGCCCCACGCCGGCAGGCAATGGACCATCGTCCACATAAAGGGCACGCCGTTGATGTAGCCCAGGAAGAGCGGCGGATCGCCAATGGGTGTCAGGCTGCCCGCGCAGTTCGAGACGATGAAAATAAAGAGCATCACGTGGAAGGGCCGGATGCGGTGCTTGTTGATGCGAATGTACGGCCGGATCAGCAGCGCCGAAGCGCCGGTGGTCCCAAACAAATTGGACAGGACCGCGCCCACGGCCAACAGCGCGGTGTTGATGGCGGGCGTACTTTTGCCGGTGATGTCGATATGGATGCCGCCGGTGACAATAAAGAGGCTGCCGATGAGCGCGATAAACTCGAAATACTGCAACGCCACCTCTTCGATGCGGCCGGGGCCGAAGCCATTCAGGCCCGTCACATAGTAGGAGATGACGCTGCCGCCGAGAAAAAAGGCGAAGTCGGGATAGTGATGTTCCCAGATTTTCGGGTTGATGAACGGCATCAGCGCAATGGAAAGCAGGAGCAGCCCAAACGGCACGGCGAGGAACGGCTGAACATCTGGACGGCGGTTGGTCAGCAGCGCCGGTTCCTGAAGGACCATGCTCAGCGCAAAACCGGCTATCAGACCGCTCGTCAGCGTGACGATCCAGCACTTCGGCCCGCGAAAACCGGCTGATACTCCATGCGCTTGATCGTTCACCAACAAGTACTCCATGAAATTGGGGGCCATCGGCCGTCTGGCCGGCGGGAATCCAAGGGAAGTCGTGCAAGCGCGTGGTGCTTCTATCAAGGATCGGCAAGAGCGCCAACCGGAAAAATCGGATGCCTCGCCCGTCCTTGACGCCCGCCGGAAAGGCGCGAAAACGTTTCCATGGATTCCCACCGCTTGCGAGAGCTGCTGCTGGACGTTCGGCGCGGCAGCCTGAAGATCGCGGACGCCGAGGCGCGCCTGGCCGAGTTGCCCTTCGCCGAGATGGGCTTCGCGAAACTCGACCACCACCGCCACCTCCGCTGCGGCATGGCGGAAGTCGTCTTCGGGTCCGGCAAGCGCATAGAAGACCTGCTGGCCATCCTCGAACGCGCCCGGCAGCGCCACGAAGTCGTCCTGGCCACGCGGCTCTCCGAAGAACAGATGCGCGCCGTCGCCAAGCGCTTCCCGGGTGTGCACCGGAACGAACGGGCACGGACTGCAAGAGTGGGCTGCGCGACGCTCCGCCTGCAGGTCCAGCCGGTGGCGGTGGTGACGGCCGGGACCAGCGACATTCCGGTCGCGGAAGAGGCCCGCGAGACCCTCGAAGCTTTCGGGTGTCCTTCACGAGCGGTGTACGACGTAGGCGTGGCGGGGATTCACCGGCTGCTGCACACGCTCCCGGAGATCCGCACGGCCCCGGTGGTCATCGCCGTGGCGGGCATGGAAGGCGCACTGCCCAGCGTTGTGGGCGGCCTGGTCGGAGCGCCCGTAGTGGCGGTTCCGACGAGCATCGGGTACGGTGCCAGCTTCGGCGGCGTGGCGGCGCTTCTGGGCATGCTGAACACCTGCGCGGCGGGCGTAACCGTCGTGAACATCGACAACGGCTTCGGCGCCGCGGCCGCCGCCTTGCGGATGTTGAATTCGGCCGCGAAGCTCGGGCACGCGCAGAACGGCAGGCGCGCAAGCAACGGCGATCCGCGCCGGGCACGCACACAGAAAAAGAACACAAGGAGGAGTACGCGTTGAACGCCAAAGAGGTTCTGCAACGGATTGGAGACTTGGGCGCGATCCTGGTGGTCCGCGCCGACAGCGAAGAGGACGCGCTCGCGGGCGTGCGCGCCGTGGTGGAAGGCGGCATCCGCGCCATCGAGGTCACCTTTACGGTGCCCGGCGCACCTTCGGTGATCCACGCGATCCACCGCGAGATGGGCGACTCGGTGCTGCTCGGAGCCGGCACGGTGATGCATCAGGAAGACGCCGAGGACGCCGTCGACGCGGGCGCCACGTTTCTCGTGGCGCCGAACACCGACGAGCGCGTCATCGGCGCGGCCAAGCGCTTCGGCGTTCCGATCCTGCCCGGCGCCTTCACACCCTCGGAAGTCGTGCGCGCGTGGGACCTGGGCGCGGACGCGGTGAAGATCTTCCCCGCGTCCCTCGGCGGCGCGGCGTACATCAAGGCCCTGCGCGCGCCGCTGCCGCACATCCCCATGGTGCCCACCGGCGGCGTGGACGAGAAGACCGTCGGCGATTTCGTCAAGGCCGGCGCCTACGCGGTCGGCGCGGGCGGCTCGCTCTTCGACACCAAGAAGATCAAGGAGAAGAAGTTCAAGGAGATGACCGAGACCGCGGCGCGCTTCGTCGCGGCGCTCAAGGCGGCGCGGGAGGAGTAGCAAAAATCGCAATGCCCAAGCCCTCGCAAGCGCCACGTGTCCCGCCTCTGCCCTGCCGCGCCCCGGATGCCAATAAGGGTGATTGTGGAAAGGTGCTGATCGTGGGCGGTTCGCACGGCATGGCGGGCGCGCCATGCCTGGCGGCACGCGGAGCTTTGCGCGGCGGCGCGGGACTTGTGAAGGTCGCCGTGCCGGAACCGATCTGGGATGTCGTCGCCACAAAACTTGACGAGTGCACGACCGCCTGCCTGCCCTCCAAAGACGGCGCGATATCCAGCTACGCCATGGAGTCTATTCTCGAACTCGCGAACTGGGCCGACGTGGTCGTGATGGGCATGGGGATGGGCCGCGAGCCCGAGACCCTTGCGCTTCTTCATGTCGCCTTGCTGGAACTCTCGAAGCCCCTCGTGCTGGATGCAGACGGCCTGTTCGCCTTCAGCGGCAATAACGTGTCACGCCTCGCGGACGCTCAGCGCAAAAACAATAAACGCGGTTTGGTGCTTACACCACATCCCGGCGAGATGAGCCGCCTGCTCGACAAGCCGGTGGACGCCATCCAAAAGGAGCGGAAGACCGCTGCCGTTGCCCTCGCGCAGGAAACACTTGGCGTGGCAGTGCTCAAAGGCGCGGGCACGCTCGTGGCGGAAGGCCCGAAAGTCTATCTGAACAAGACCGGCAATCCCGGCATGGCGACCGGCGGAACGGGCGACGTGCTCGCGGGGCTTATTGGCGCGCTGATTGGCCAAGGCATGACAGCCTACGATGCCGCATGTTTGAGTGTGTATCTTCACGGCATGGCCGGAGACTTGGCCGCCAAAAGATTGGGTCCATGGTCCCTCTTGGCCGGCGATCTAGTTGATGAGTTGCCCAATGCATTCAAGAAACATGCATGAGGTCGCGGTCGCTCCTGCTGGCTTTGAAGTGCACGCAACCTCTTGAATCCCAAAGCGATGCCAACTAAACCAGAATGTACATCTGCACCTATGGCGTAGGCCATAGGTCGTCTTCACAAGGTGACTTGAGGGGCACGCTTCGGTTAAGAACCTATGCATCGGAGGAACGGCATGCACACGCGGCGTTGGAGCATGATTCCCGCCTTGGCGTTTCTGGCCGTGGGCGTTCTTGCGGCCGAGAAGCAACCCAAACGCGAGGTCCCCAACAATCCCGCCAAACCTTTGCCGGGCATGGAAGGCGGTTCGTGGTCCCTCGAATCCTGGGGCAACTCGGGCGCGTTTGAGAAGTGGACGCAGAAGGACCGCGCGGCCTTGAAGCTCATCTACATGGCCGGTGAGAAAGACAAGACCTCCTTCAAACACCTCACATACCTGGGCGCCGACCCCGCAGGCAAGGCGACGTTCCACGTCTTTGTGCCGCCGGACTGCGAGAAGCCTCCGCAGATCGGCATCGCGTTCAGCACGACGGCCGCGTACATCTGGCACGAGTCGCGCATAATGCCGCTGAAGCAGGGCTGGAACGCCATCGAGTTCCCGCTCTCCGCTCCGAATTGGAAGACGCAGAAGACCAAGTGGGAGTTCACCGCGGGGATCGAGAACATCGGCGCAATACGCGCGGTGAACCTGCTCGTCTTCAACGGCAAAGAGACGGGTTGGCTGCTCGTGGACGGCCTGCAATGCTCGCCCGACGCGACCGGCAAGAAGATCGCCAAGCTGGTCGAGGATCTGCTGGGCGAGGACTTCGTGGCGCGCGCGAAGGCCGAGGACGAACTGGTCAAGATCGGGCGTCCGGCGTTGGAGTCGCTCTACCAGATTCGCAACTCGGACCGTATGGAGATCATCCTGCGCGCCGGAGCGCTTCTGCGGAAGATCGAGGCGCAGGAAGAAGAACTGCCCAAGGATAACCCCGAACTGAAAACGCAGATACTGAAGCAGCGCGAGGAGCAGTTCTTCGACGAGGCCAAGCGGCGGGCCGACTTCGTGCTGAAGGGCGTGCATCTGGAACGCGAGAAAGCCGTCAAGCTGGCCAAGGAAGCGCAGGACGAACTCGCGCGCGGCAAGCTGGAGTACGAGAAACTCGAATACACCGCCGACGAGGACAAGAAGGCATACAAGCAGATGCTCGACGATCTGGAGCGCTACGCGAAGGCCCTGCAGGAAGCGCTTGCGACGCTGCCCGACCCCGAGGCCGAACGCAAGAAACGCGAAGCGGCCATGAACGATCCGGCCAAGATGGAAGCGATGAAGAAGGAGACCGAGAAGGCCGACGCCGCGAAGGAGCTGGATGAGAAGAAGATGGCGGAGAAAATCGAGGCCGACCGCAAAGCAAACGCCACGAAGCCGCTCGAAGTGCCCGTGCTCAAACCCATGAAGCCGAAGAAAACCGAGGACGCCAAGTAGCCCGGACGATCCCCCGCCGAAAGGAGCACTCTATGCATTACCGGATTTCCGCCGCGGCCGCGCTGGCCGCTCTGCTGCTCGCCGCGCCCGTGTTGCACGCGGAAGCGGAGAAGACCGCACCCGCCCCGGCCAAGGATCTCGAGGACATCCCCAAGAGCCCCGCCGACGAGAAAGCGCGCGAGGGTATCGAGACCTGGACCTGGTCGTCCGACGGCCCCGGGCAGATCGTGCTGGTCTCGACGGTGAAGCCCAAGGACCAGGCCGAGAACCGCGTGCTGAAGATCGACTACCTCGGCACGCGCGGCGACAAGGTCTCCGCCAAATGCCCGACCGACCTCTTTTTGGCCGAGAAAGGCATGCTGACCTGCCAGATTTACAGCGCCGAAAAAGCCCCGCCGAAGATCGCGTTCTCGATCTGCACCGGCGACAAGTTTGTCTGGCAGGAGTGCGAGCCCATTGATCTCAAGGAAGGCTGGAACGAGGTCAAGGTGGACTTGGGCGCGAAGAAGTGGAAGAGCGCGGCGAGCGGCTGGAAACACGAGGCCGAGCTCCAGGGCTTGAACGACGTCCGCGCCGTGCACCTGCTCGTCTACAACGGCCGCAGCGCGGGCCTGCTTTACGTCGACGGCCTGCAGCTCGAGCGCGACGAGAAGTTCGCGGCCAAGTGCAAGGACTTGGTCAAGAAACTGGGCGAGGAGAAGTTCGAGGACCGCGAGAACGCCGAGAAGGAACTCGTGGCCGCCGGACGTCCGGCGATGGAATATCTCCGCGACGCCGCCGAGCACGCCGAGCCCGAGGTCGCACAGCGCGCGAAACGGGTGATGGACAAGATCGACCATCCTAAGCCCGCGGAAAATGCCCCCACTGCGGACGCCGGAGCGAAGCCCAAGGTCGAGAACACCAAGGCCGGAGAGAACGCCGATCCGAATGCCAAGCCCAAGGAAGAGGCGCCCAAAGCCGCGCCCATGGCGCCGGATACCAAAGCCACGAAGCGCAAGGCCAAGAAGGAAGAGAAAGAAAAAGAGAAGGAGAAAGAGAAGGCGATGGAGGCCGAGAAATCGAACGAGGCCGAAAAGTCGAAGGAAGCCGTGAAGTCTAAGGACGATGCGAAGAGCCAGGAGTAGCCTTGTCTGCTAATTACTTTCAGAGTGCACACTGCGCGGCGCTTCGCACGAGGTGCCGCGCAGTTTTTTTAGGAACTCTTCAATTTTGTATGCGTCAACTCTTGCGATTGGAGAGACCCCTGCTACTCTTCGCGGCCTTATGCGCATGAAACAGAAATGTGTTCCCTTAACCTGCCTGCTGGCGGTCCTCTTTTTGCCGGGATTTGCGGCCAGCGCCGAAGATTCCGCGGAAGCCAAGCCCGCTCCGCCACCGCTCTCGGCCAACGATCTCGACCGCGCGGCGGAGCAACTCGGCTCCGAGAAGTTCGCGCTGCGCGAGTCCGCCTGCCGGGCGCTTCTGGACCATCCCAGCGGCGAGGTAATGGCCCGGCTTTACGAACTGGCGGCGGAATCGGAAGACGCCGAAGTCTGCGCCCGCGCGGGCATGTTGATTCCCGAAGTGCGCGACCTGCTGGGCGACGGCCTGTACTCGAAGGACTTCTACATCCTCGGGCCCCTGCCCTTCCCCGACGACGACTTCCAGTGGGCCGGCGAGAACAAGCCCGAATGGATGCGCCATGCCACCCCGCTCGACAAGCTCCCAGAGATCGACCTCGGCGCGAAGTACACGATCAAATTCGACAAGGGCAAGCACCAGGACAACGGCCAGCCCGGCGGCGAGACCGAGCAGGCCATTTCATGGCAGCGCCCGTTTAAAGGCGGCCGGGGCATGCTCGATATCCGCGCGCTCTTTCCCGAATGCCCCAATTACGCCACGGCCTTTATGCTCACGTTCGTCAAGAGCAACGGCGCCTCGCGGGTGCGCTTCTGGCTCGGCAGCGACGACGGCATCGGCGTGTGGGTGAATGGCGCATGCAAGCATTTCAACGCGGTCCACCGCGGTTTGACCAAGGATCAGGACACGGTAGACGTGGATCTTCAGGACGGCTGGAACGCGGTGCTCATACGCGTCCACCAGGGCTGGGGCGGCTGGTCGATGACTTTCCGCATTACGGACAAGAACGGCCGGCCGTGGCCCGATAAGGAAATCGACCCCGACTGCGGCGGCCAGCCCAGGCCGAAGATCGATCCGCCGGTGCTTCCACCGCCCGAAAAGAAAGCGGACGAAGCCAAGACCGAAGAAGCCAAGCCGGCCAAGTAACCGCAAGGCATTTCACGAACCCTTCCTTAACTGGCCTCCTCTGCCGTATCGAGTACGATGCGCGGGCTTTACGGCGTTCCGCTCGTTCGCCGGACCCTTCACTCATCAATCGGGAGTATTCCATGGCGGCGCAGTTCATCTTCACCATGCGTGAGTTCGCGAAGTATCACGACAAAAAATGCCTGCTGAAGGATATCTGGCTCTCTTTTCTTCCGGGCGCGAAGATCGGCGTGCTCGGCGTGAACGGCGCAGGCAAGAGCACGCTTCTGCGCGTCATGGCCGGCGTCGATAAGGACTACGAAGGCGAGGCCGACCTCGCCAAGAACGCGTCCGTCGGGTTCCTGGCCCAGGAACCGCAATTGAATCCGGAAAAGGACGTGATGGGCAATGTCGAAGAGGCCGTCGCCAAAACCCATGACCTGCTCAAACGCTTCGAGGCCATCAACGAGAAGCTCGGCACCGAGTTGAGCGAAGACGAGATGAACGATGCGCTCGAGGAGCAGGCCAAGATTCAAGAGGCCATCGACGCCTGCAACGGCTGGGAACTCGACCGCCAACTCGAGATCGCCATGGACGCCCTGCGCCTGCCGCCGCCCGACGCCGACGTCACCACGCTCTCCGGCGGCGAGCGCCGCCGCGTCGCGCTGTGCAAGATCCTGATGCAGAGCCCCGACCTGCTGCTGCTCGACGAGCCCACCAACCACCTGGACGCCGAGTCCGTCGCGTGGCTCGAACGTTTCCTGCACGAGTACAAGGGCACGGTCGTCGCGGTGACCCACGACCGCTACTTCCTGGACAACGTCGCCGGCTGGATCCTGGAACTCGATCGCGGCCGCGGCATCCCCTACGAAGGCAACTACTCCTCGTGGCTCGAACAGAAACAGAAGCGCCTGGCCGACGAAGAGAAGCAGGCCTCCGCGTGGCAGAAGAAGCTCGCCCGCGAGCTCGAGTGGGTGCGCATGTCGCCGCGTGCGCGCGTCGCCAAGAGCAAAGCGCGCCTGGCGGCGTACGAGGAACTGCGCAAGCAGGAGGTGAGCGTCCGCGAAGACGACATTGATCTGCAACTCCCGCCCGGCCCGGAACTGGGCGATCGCGTGATTACCGCGAAGGACCTCAAGAAGGCCTACGGCGACAAGGTCCTGATCGACGGCTTGACCTTCGAACTGCCCCGCGCGGGCATCGTGGGCGTGATCGGCCCCAACGGCGCGGGCAAAACCACGCTCTTCCGCATGATCGTCGGCGCCGAGCAGCCCGACGCGGGCACGATCAAGGTCGGCGAGAGCGTCGTGATCAGCTATGTCGACCAGAACCGCGAGACGCTCAACGGCGAACGCACCGTCTTTGAAGAGGTCGGCGACGGCAACGACTTCCTGGAGTTCGGCAAGTTCCGCCTGCACACGCGGGCCTACGCGGGCCGCTTCAACTTCAAAGGCACCGACCAGCAGAAGAGAGTGAAAGATCTCTCCGGCGGCGAGCGCAACCGCCTGCAACTGGCCAAGCTCCTGCGCCGTGGCGGCAACCTGATCCTGCTCGACGAACCGACCAACGATCTGGACGTGGATACGCTGCGCGTGCTCGAAGACGCACTGCAGAACTTCGCCGGCTGCGTGATGGTGACCAGCCACGACCGCTGGTTCCTCGACCGCATCGCCACGCACATCCTCGCGTTCGAAGGCGAGGGCAAGGTGCGCTGGTTCGAAGGCAACTTCCAGGCCTATGAGGCCAAGCGCCGCGAGGAACTCGGCGACGAGTACCGCCCGCACCGCATGAAGTACAAGAAGCTGACGAACGCGTGACGGCCCAGAAGGCCAACGAACCATGACTGCGCAACAGCCGCCAGGAAATCCGCCCACGCTCCCGACTCAAGAGCAGTTGGTCAATCGCGACGACGAGCATCTGAACCTGCTCGCTATCCTGCATTACGTGCTCGCCGGCATCTCGGCGCTCTTCGCCTGTTTTCCGATCATTCATGTGGCCGTCGGAATTATGTTTGTGGTCGCCCCGCCCTCGTCGAAGGGAGGCGGGCCGCCGCCGCAGGCGTTCGGCTGGATCTTCATCATCATTGGAGGCTCGATCATCCTGTTCGGCTGGACCTTGGCGGCGCTGATCTTCTTCGCCGGCCGCTCCCTGTCGCAGCGCCGCCGCTATATGTTCTGCTTCGTCGTCGCCTGCGTCATGCTCCTCTCGTTCCCACTTGGAACGGCGCTGGGCGTCTTCACCATCATCGTGCTCCAAAGGCCGTCGGTGAAAGATCTCTTCTCCACGGCTCGCGCGCTGGAATCGGGTTCGTCCCCGGAGCAACCGTAGAAAGGGCCGCATCGTGAAACGCATTGCGTACAAGGGCTGGAAGAACTGCGTTCTGCTCGCCAACAAGAAGATCGAACTGGTGGTCACCGGCGACGTGGGCCCGCGCGTGATCCGTTTCGGATTTCCGGGCGGCGCGAACGAGTTTTTCGAAGACCAGAAATCGCTGGGCAGAAAAGGCGCTAAGAAGTGGGTCTTCTACGGCGGGCACCGGCTCTGGCACGCGCCCGAGACCGAGCCGCGCACTTACGCGCCGGACAACGACCCTGTCGAGTTCGTCAAAAGCGCCGGCTGCGTGCGTTCGGTCCAGCCTGTCGAGAAGACCACCGGCATCGAGAAGCAGATCGATTTCCGCCTGGACGCCCGGAAGCCCCTCGTCCGGCTCACGCACCGCCTGATCAATCGCAACCTCTGGGCCGTGGAACTCGCGCCCTGGTCCATCAGCGTGATGGCGCCAGGTGGCCGCTGCATCATTCCGCTGCCGCCGCGCGGGCCGCACCCGACCAACTTGCCGCCCAAGAGCATCCTCTCGACGTGGGCCTACACCGACATGTCCGACCCGCGCTGGACCTGGGGCCGCCGCTACATCCATCTGCGGCAAGATCCCAACGCGGCGGAGCCGCAGAAGATCGGCGCCGCCGTGCACGACGGCTGGGCCGCGTATGCGAACCATGGGAATCTGTTCGTAAAACGCTTCGCCTGGGTTCCCAACGCCCGCTATCCGGATTTCGGCTGTAATTTCGAGACCTTCACCAACAGGGCCATGCTCGAAGTCGAGACGCTCGGGCCAACGGTCTTGCTTGAGCCGGGCAATGCCGTGGAGCACGTCGAAGAGTGGTCGCTCTTCGCGGAGGTACCTGAACCGTACAACGACGCGGATGTGGAGAAATTTGTGCTACCGCGGTTGAAATAGGCGACTTCAGTTACTCGTCGTCTATCACGCCCGATTTCTTTGCGCCCGTCTTGGCCTCGCCGCTTTTGGCTTCGGCGGTTTTCGCTGCGACGGAGGTCTTGCCGGCGGACTCGGCGACGACGAGGTCCACCTTGCCCGAGCCCGAGTGCTTCGCGTCGTCGGTGATCGTCACATTCAACGTAAAGCGCCCGGCTTTGGTCGGCAAACCCTCCAGCAAGCCACTTGGGTTGAGTTTGATGCCGTCCGGCGCATCGCCCGCGAGCTTGAACGCGTACGGTGCGAGGCCACCCTTCGCGCTCAAGAAGGCTTTGTAGTTCTCGCCGATGCGCGCCTGGTTGAGCGTGGGCGTATTGAATTCGACTTTCATCTGCGGCATCAGGCCGAAGGGCTTCATAACCGCGGGCTTGAGCCAGTTGTTGTCGGGCTTGGGCGGCGCGGCCCAATAGAGGATTAGCTTGGGGCGCTTGGCGTCGTCCTTGCAGTCGCGGCTGAATGGCCGGGCGGTAGTCTTCGAATCGTTGTCGGTGTTCAACAGGATGAATCCGTAATTCGGCATACGATCCATCTGCCACGCCTGCACGAGCCCCGTCACGTCGAACTCCACCGTCTTCCCCGCATCGTCGCCTGTCTGTTCGTCAAAGATGTACGTCCCGCCGATCGGCACGGGGTCGAAGTCGCCGCCCTTGTTAATCCACTCGTCGTTGCTGAACGAGTTCGTCCAGCTCGCGGCGGTTTCTTCCCAAGGACGGACCAGGCGGTGCACGCGCAGGATGTCCTGCCGCGTTTTGGCTGCACTGTACATCTTGTAAAAGGTGAGCTTGAGCACCGCGGCGCGCACGGGCGTCTTGGGAACGTCTTTGAGATCAAACTGGATCAGCGCGCGGAAGTTCGGGTTGGCGTGCGCCGGCCCATAGATCATCAGATCCTCGGCCATGCCGCAATACTTCGGCGCGGCGCCCGTGATCCCCGGCTGCAAGGTCGTGTCTTTTGCCGCGGTGAGCGTCAGCGGATCTTCGGCCGCGAACGCGCCGCACCAACATACCGCCGCCACAATCGCACAGACCTGCACGCGCATAACCATCCTCCGAATTCCCTCTCCACAACAGATAATTTAACATGTGAGTGGCTGGATCGGTGTATTTTAATGCAAGGAATCGAAGAAAAACGCGCAGCTATTCCTACTCGCCTTCCTTCACGAATCAAAATAAATCCTGTCCGCCATGTATAGTCATCGCCATAGCGGCTTGGTGCGAAAACAATCTCTAACCCTTGAAGTATTGATGGATTTTTTTCTTTAGGAATTCGACCGACTCGCGCATCTCGTCCATCCCGTTCATGCCATCTTCGATGCTGATCCAGCCGTTGAAATTCACTTCCTTCAGGCGCTTGAAGATGCCGTCGTAGTCGTTCATCCCCTGCCCCGTCACGCCGTGCTTGAGCAGCGGCGAGTAGCCGAGGCTGCCGATATCGCGCTGCAGGTCCGCGACGGTCGCACCCTTCTCCAGATACCGGTCGCTCGCGTGCATGCTCACGACGCGCCGCTTTACGCGGTCGAGCAGCACAATCGGATCCTCGCCCGCGACGACGCTGTTACTCGGATCGAATTGCACGCCGAAGAACGGATCGTCGATCTGCCCGACGATCTCGCAGAAGACGTCCATCTGTTGTGCGAACTCGGGGAACTTCCAATAGCCGTCCTTGTAGTGGTTCTCCATGCACATCACGATCCCGCGCTTGCGCGCGTGCGGCAGGCACGCGCCGATGCATTCGACGACCCACTTCACGCCAGCGGCCCGCTCGACCTCCGGCCGCCGCTGGCCCGAGAGCGTGCGGCAGTATCCGCCGCCGAGTTCCGCGGTGACGTCGATGCGCTGCTTCTGTTTTTCGATCTCCTTCGCGCGGTCGGCTGCGCCGGGCTGCGTGAAATCGGGCGAGAAGCACATTAGCGAGAGGCGCTGGCCGGTCTTCTCGATGGCTTTGCGGACCTTTGTGAGGTAAGCGCTGTCAAAACTCTCCAGAAAGCCGTCGTAAAGCTCGCAGCCTTCCGCGCCCAGCGCCTGCGACTGCTCGATCCAGTCGAACAGGCTCATCTCGCGGGCGACAATCTTCTCGAGCCAGCACTTGGGGAACGTTGAGATTTTTGGGCGGCTCATGCGAATGCTCCGTAATCAATCCAATGCGGCAATCAAACTGGGCAATATCTCCCCGCTCCTGCCGCGCAGCGACCAGTCTACCGCGTCGCTCAACGGCGTCGGCTCCAGATTCGCCTCGATGGTAGCCGCGCCCTGACGCGCGGCGACCTCAACGAGGCCGGCGGCGGGATAGACTGTTCCGCTGGTCCCCGCGACAAGAAAGAGCTCGCAGTTCTCCGCTGCGGTCTGGGCCGAAACCAGCGCCGCGGGCGGCAACATCTCGCCGAACCAGACCACGCCCGGCCGCAAGAGTCCCTGGCATTCACCACACCGCGGAGGAATTTCCGGCAGCGGGTGTGTACGGTCGAGACGTTCCCTCCCGCAGCGCGTGCAGCGCAGCACCCAGCCCGAGCCGTGCAGCTCGATGACGTTCTTCGAACCCGCGGCTTGATGAAGTCCATCGACATTCTGCGTGATCAAATCCAGCCGGCCACCGCGATGAGACAGCCACTCTTCCCAACGGGCGAGGGCAAGATGCCCCGCGTTCGGCTGCGCAACCAGGGCCTGCTCGCGGCGCCACGCATACCACTCCCAAACTTTCTTCGGATCGCGCGCGAAGCCCTGCGGCGTCGCGAGCTCCATCAGGTCCTGATTCTCCCAGAGTCCGCCCGGTCCTCGGAACGTGGAGAGCCCAGACTCCGCGCTGACGCCAGCTCCCGTGAGAACCGCAACCCGCCGCGCTTCGGAGATTCGCTGAAGCAGATCGTTCGGCAGCGAAAGGTCCATGCTCAGAAATTAGTCGATGCGCTAGGTCCGCACAAGACTTACAAAGGAGCCCATCTGAAGCTATGGACTGCATTTTGAGTTTCTGCCCCTGCGCCAGTGGTGTATATGACACATAAGGAATGTAAGTTCTGATCGTTCATGGAGTTCGATTGCTAAAAGGAGCGTACATGAATCGCCGAACGGCTGAAATAGTCCTGACTTTAAGTTTCGCCATGGTTTCGTTTTCGGGGGCTGTTTTGGGCGCTGAACTTCCCACGCTAAACTTGGCCCAAGACAAAGACCTCGACGCGGCGAATTGGGGCGAAGCAGCCAAAGTAGACGAGAAGGACTGCCGCGCGCTCAAGGCCGGCAAGACGGGCACGATTCCCTTGGCGGTCTGGTGGGGCGACGGGCTGCGCCCCGCCGAGAACGAGAACTTCACGGCGGAGATCCTCTTTAAGGACACCGCCAAGGACCCGATCAAGGTGGATGCCTTCGCGGGACTTCCCGGGCGTTACGAGGTCCATCGCATCGGCGGGCTGAAGGACGGCCAATGGAAGACCGCGCGCGTGCCGCTGCCGTGGGACATGCTGATGCGCCTGCCCGAAAAGAAGATCACCGAACTCTACCTCTACGCCCCCGCCGGTGAAGACGTGCCGGTCGCGAGCGTGACCATCGTGAAGGGCGATCCCGCCAAAGACGAGGAAGCCTGGGAAGCCGAGACCCGCGCATGGGTGGCGCGCGTTCAAGGCGACAAGCGCACCGCGGCAAAGTCCGCCAAGCCCGAAGGCCAAGCCGAGTTGCCGGATGCGTTCAAGGACAAGAAGGCCGTGCCTTTCACGCATGGATATGTGGTGATGATCGAGACCAACACCCTTCCCAAGTCCGCCGAGGTGGGCGCGGCCGTCAAGCTGCGCATGGCGCTGAACGAGATCGAACCGGCGCAGTTCGGCGTGTACGCCAACGGTGTGGACCTGAAGAGCGTGCGCGTGGCGCTCGATCCGGCGGGTCTCGCGGGCGATGGCGGCAAGCTTGAAGCGCAGGTCGAACTCTTCGCCGCGGAGTACTCGGTTGTGAAGGGCGGCAAGCTCTACCCACAGCGGCTCTGGCCCGCGTATCCGGTCGAGATCGCGAACGGCCAGTCCCACGCCTTCTGGATCAACGTCACCACCGATACTGCGACGGCCAAACCCGGCGCGTATAAGGGCAAGATCCTCATCACGGAGAACAACGAGCCCGCCGGCGAAGTCCCCCTCGAGGTGGACGTCCTGCCCATCAAGCTGCTGACCATGAACGAGGCGGGGCTCGATTTGGGCGGCTGCGTCAGCGGCCTCCTGCCCGCGCACGAGCTGAATATGAAGTACCAGAATAACCACAACAGCATCAACCTCTGGTACAGCGGCTTCGCGCCGGGCATCGTCAAGAAGAGCGCGACCGAGTTCGACCTCGACTTCACGATCGCCGACGACTTCATGAAGCGCCTGAAGGCCTCCGGCATCCGCAACTTCGTGTACTTCCTCGGCGGCGATCCCTACGGCGCTCCGGACACGTGGCACTTGCAGCGCGAGCTCTACCGGTATGTCCATTACGACGGCAAGGACATGATGGAGGGCCGCAAGGAGTTCATCCAAAAGAGCACGGCCGCGAAGGACAAGATTCTTCCCGAGCTGCGCGCGCTGTACGTCCAGTGGACCAAAAAGTTCATGGCCCACGCGAAGGAGGCCGGCTGGCCCGAACCGATTCTCACGCCCTTCGACGAGCCCGCGAAGTGGTCGCAGGACCAGAACCGCGCGCAGGTTTACTACTATAAGGATAAGAACGGCCACGACCACATGGACAAGATCAAGCCCAACGATCAAAAGAGTTTCCTGGAGAAACTGAAGGCCGACGGCATCGAGCCCGAAGACCTCGGCCAGGGCGGAGCGGGAGCATGGATCAAGCCGCAGTTCAAGGACGCCTGCGCGGCGATTCACGAAGGCTGGCCTGAAGCGCGCATCTACGGGTCGATCCATCATGCCGGGCCGGGCATCGTCTTCCTGCCGGACATCGAAGTCTTCTGCACCAATGCCATTCACGAGGACCGCGACCTGGGCAACAAGGTCCGCGCGGGCGGACCGACCAAGACCTTCTGGCAGTACTCGGGCGGCGGGGACTCGGCTGAGCCCGCGCAGGGCCGTTACAACTTCGGCTTCTTCTTCGGCGCGTTCAACTCGCGCGGTTCGCTCTGCTGGGCCTACAACTGGGGCGCGCGCTTCGATACGTCCAGCGGCGATAATTGGCTCTACGCGTGGACCACGCCCTACTCGGTGGCGCGCGCGCCCTTCTGGGAAGGCATGCGCGAAGCGTGGGACGACCGCCGCTACATCGAGACCCTGCGCGCCGAGGCAAAGAAGGCCGGGCCCGAGAAAGAGAAAGAGACCGAGGACCTGCTCAACGGCATCTTTGACGCCGCGGTGGGCAGCCGCACCGGAGGCGGGCGCGACACGGTGAACGACTTCTGGGCGCGCTCGAAGGACCCTGAAGCGCTCGACACGCAGCGCGCAAAGATCGCGGACATGATCTTGAAGCTGAAGAAGTAACTACACACAGAGCGGCAACGGATCAGGGCGGCGCCTGGGAAGCACTCAGGCGCCGCTTTTGTTTGCGGACCATCCAAAGCGCACATGCGCGTTCCGATTTCTGCAAGGAATGCCGCGGTCAATCGTTGGAAGCAGTGGGAACCAATATCGGGAAGCATTCATGGATAGGTCGGCAAAGACCCTCATCCACGAAGGGAGCCGCGCATGCGCTCCGAGCCCGAAGTGGGCCAGTCTCGGCCGTCGTCGCCAGAGGTTCCGCAAAAAGCAAGCTTTACGAATAAAACGAGGGCGCGCTTCCGGGAAAGGCTCAAGATCACCCCGTGGTGGCTGATCTCGCTCGGCTTTCACGGCTTGATGCTGGCCCTGGTCTCCCTGCTCACCTTCCAGGTTGTGCGTGCTCCCGTGGCTGAATTCATCACGGCGGCGGTCTGTCTTGAAAAGGCGCCGCCCGCAGAGTCTGCATCGAGCCCTGCAAATGCTCGCAACGTGCTTCAGTCGCTCCACGACACGCCGCCCAGCGATCCCACTTCGTTGTCCGCCTCCGAGATCGTCGTGCCGCCCGATATCCTGTCCAAAGCCGAACTCGGCGACCACTTTGAGAGCATAAATCCCGACCGGCCGGACACCCAAAGCGCGTTCGGGCAATCTGAAGCCCATATGTTCCACTCGATTGAAGGGGCAAGCGATTCGAGCGGTGGCGGCGCCGGCAATAATGTTTTTGCGGAAATAATCGGTATCGCAGGCCCGGCCGCTCCTGGATCCGGAGGTGGATATGGGGGTGGAATGGGAACAGGCGTAGGTATGGATACCGGCTCCGGTTCTGGCTGCTTTGGCGCGCGGAACGGCGGCGGGCGGCGGCTGATGGTTATGAGATACGGTGGCGCCTCGGCGCACGACCGGAATAACCGCGGGCGCGCCGGGATCGCGGGCCGCGCTGCGGATGCAAGCGTGAATGCCGCGTTGGCGTGGCTTGCCGCGCAACAGGAAGCGGACGGGCGCTGGAATACGCGCAAGTTCTCGGGCAAGGATCACGACACGGCGGTCACCGGCATGGCGCTGCTCGCGTTCCTCGGCGCGGGCCACACCGAGAAAGCCGGCGCGTACAAAAACCAAGTCAAGCTGGCCGTGACCTGGCTCCGCCAGCAGCAGCAGGCTGACGGGCGCGTCGGGCTGAGTACATCCGATGCGGGGTACACCCATGGCATCGCGGGGCTCGGCCTGATTGAAGCGGCGGGCCTGGGCCGGATCTCCGAGACCGTCGCTGCCGCGGAACGTGCGCTCAAATGGAGCTGCGCCAATCCGCAGGCGCCCAACGGCGCGGCCGGACCATGGCGCTACAACGGCGCGACGCTGGAAGGCGACCTCTCCGTCACCGGCTGGTACGTGCTGCAGCTCAAGTCGGCGAAGACGGCGGGCCTGAAGCCGCCGCCGGCGTGCTTCGAGAACGCCGCGCAGTTCCTCGACAGCGTATCCATCAAATTGGGCGACGGACCGCATGGCCCCATCCTCGGCTACCAGTACAAGCCCGGCAATCGCCAGGGCTCCCGATTGGATGCCATCGGCAATCTGTGCCGCCAGCTCCTGGGCGAACGCCCGGAAGACCTCGCCGACAGCGTCCAAAATTTCGTGGCGAAGTCCCCGCTTCCGGAGGCCCGCAAGCCCGACCTCTACTATTGGTACTATGGAACGCTCTGCACCTTCAACCAGGGCGGTGAAGTCTGGAAGACCTGGAACACCGCGCTCAAGAAAGCGCTGACCGGCAGCCAGCGCGGCGACTGCGGCGAACGCGGCAGTTGGGATCCGCAAGGGCCGTACGCCGACAACTGGGGCCGCGTGGGCCAGACCGCGCTCGGCGCGCTGTGCCTGGAAGTCTACTATCGCTATCTGCCTTTGGTCGGGCCGGACGGAAAGGCGCTACCGGCGGCCGCCCAGGCGGGCGTGCCGCCCCTCGCCCCGCCCAAGGATGGGCCGCGCGAGATCGAACCGGAGGCTCAGAACGCCGAACTGTACGCTGACCTGAAAGAGAAGGGCTTCGTCCGGCCGCAAGGCGACGACGGCCTCTCCACCTTCTCCATCGATGTGGACACGGCCTCGTACTCGAACGTGCGGCGCATGCTCGATGGCAACGGCAAACCACCGAAAGGCGCCGTGCGCATCGAGGAGCTGATCAATTACTTCGATTACACCTACGCGCCGCCGGCACAGGACGCCTTTGCGGTGCACAGCGAGGTCGCTGCGTGCCCATGGAACCGTGAACACCGGCTCGCCCTGATCGCGCTTAAAGGCAAAGAGATCCCCTGGGACGCGCGGCCCGCCTGCAACCTGGTCTTCCTGATCGACGTCAGCGGTTCCATGGATGCGCCGAACCGCCTGCCGTTGGTCAAGTGCGCCCTGCGCATGCTCGTGGGCAAGCTCGAAGACCAGGACCGCGTCGCCCTCGTGGTCTACGCCGGCAACTCCGGCATGGTGCTGGACTCGACCTCGTGCAAGAACAAGCCGGCCATTCTCGGCGCCATCGACCGTCTCGAAGCGGGCGGTTCAACCAATGGCGGGGCCGGCATCGAACTCGCGTACAAGGTGGCCGAAGCCAACATGATCAAGGGCGGCGCGAACCGCGTGATTCTGTGCACCGACGGCGACTTCAACGTCGGCGTCACCAGCCACGAGGACCTGCTGAACCTCATTCAGCAGAAGGCCAAAACCGGCGCCTTCCTGACCGTGCTTGGCTTCGGGATGGGCAACTTGAAGGATGCGACGCTGGAACTTCTCGCGGACAAGGGCAACGGCAACTACGGCTATGTGGACAACGCCCGCGAGGCCAAGAAGATTCTGGTCGACCAGGTCGGCGGTACGCTGCTCACCATCGCGAAGGACGTCAAGATCCAGGTCGAATTCAACCCGGACCGCGTCGGCGCCTACAGGCTGATCGGTTACGAGAACCGCGTCATGGCCAATAAGGACTTTCGCGACGACAAAAAGGACGCGGGCGAGATCGGTTCCGGCCACGCGGTGACCGCGCTGTACGAGATCGTGCCCACCTGCGACTCGAAGGCCGGCAAGGACCGCGAGGAGGATCTCGAAGCGAACGGCGAACTGTTCACCGTCTACCTGCGGCACAAGAAACCCGATGCCGAGAATGCCACGGAGTTCCAGGTGCCTGTAAAGGACGGCGGCGCGGACTGGACCAAGGCGAGTTCAAACCTGCGCTGGGCGTCCGCGGTGGCGATGTTCGGGATGCAACTGCGCGGCTCGGCGGCGAAAGACGCGACCGACTGGGACCTCGTCGAGAAAGTCGCCAACACCGCCAAGGACGACGACAAGATGGGCTACCGCGCCGAGTTCATGGACCTGCTGAAGAAGGCCCGCAAGCTCCTCCCGGCGGGCGGCGACCCCAAAGCGCCGGACGAGGAATTCTGACCCTTACTTCGCTGGGGCCGGCGCGGAGGCGGGCGACAGGGCCTTCGCATCGAAATGGAGCACGGCACCCGAGGCGCCCACGGTCACGAAGCCGTCGCCCACGGCGCAGACGTCCTTCAGGACGGCCGTCGAACCGGACTCGAGCGGTTTCCAGGTCTTGCCGCCATCGGCCGAGAGCAGGGCCGTGCCCTTGGAGCCCACGGCCACAGCCGCTTTGCCGTCGCCGGAGTACGCAACGGCCGAGAGATTCTCCTGCGTGCCGCCGTCGACCGCCTTCCAGGTCTCGCCCTGATCTTCGCTGACCGCGAGCGAACCCTTGTCGCCCACGGCGATGCAGGGCGAGCCCGTCCGGACAGCCGCGCCGCGCAGGATGGTTCTACCATCGCTGCCCTTGGCAGGCGCCCAGGTCTTCCCGCCATCCTTGCTGAAGAGCACGCGGCAGTTCTTCTCCAGATACAGCGGCGACTGCGGCGCGGGGAAGAAACCGACCATCACGGGCGCGCCCACCGCGATCCAGTGCTTCTCGTCGAGCGCGCGGATATCGAAGAGGCCGCGAAACGAACGGTCACCGCCCCAGGTCTTGCCGCCGTCGTTGCTGCGCAGGATATCGCCGTCGATGTGCCCGTGCGCGCCGCCAACGCCGAGCTGCAGCGCCGGCGCCGTGGAAACCTCGATGGAAGGAAGCTCGAAGGCTGACGCGACCCAATTGTTCTTCCAAGTCTTCCCGCCGTCTTCGGTGCTCAGGATCGTGCCCATCGTGTTCTTGATCCCCGGGCCCATCATCACGTGCCCGGAGCGGCACTCGGGCGCGGCCGGATCGTTGTCGCCGCAGGCCCAGCCGTGTTGCGCGTCTTTGAAGCGGACGTCGCGAAGGATCGCGCCGGAACCGGTCTCGCGCTTCTCCCAAGTTGTGCCGCCGTCCGCGGTGGCCAGGCAGAGCCCTTGATCTCCGACGATGAAGCCCGTCTTTGCGTCCGAAAAGAACACGCCGTTCAAGGTCTTCCCTGCCGCGGTTTCAGGAACCTTCTGCGTCTCCGCAGCGCCTAGGCTCAGCAGTGCGCAGCACCCAACGACACCAAACAATCCCAGTTTAGTCATGAATGGGCTCCCTCCGTCCTTGAAATGAACGTGTGCGTAGGCGGCGAGTTGTGAGTCTACAGCAACCTCAAAACTAATAACGGTTTGCATTGAAACCAATCGGATTCGCCATAAATATTAATTTAATCAATTCTATAATTAACTTTTTCAATATTTTTTACTTTGATTATAAATTTTATGGTGTAGGTTTCCCTCATGAGCGAGAAACAGACCGCCCAACCCCAGTGCCTGAAATGCGGCCAGACGATGGAAATCACCCGCTTTCGCTGCCAAGCGTGCGATATCTCCGTCGACGGCAGTTTCGATCTTCCGCCTCTTGCGCGCATGAGCCTAGAGGACCAGATCTTCGTCACCGCGTTTGTCCGCGAGCACGGCAACATCAAAAAGATGGAAGCCCTCTTCGGCATCAGCTACCCTACGGTGAAGAACAGGCTTAACGCGATCGGCAAGAAGCTGGACGCGGCCTACCAGGCGCCGGACGTGCGCAGCGCGATTCTCGACCGCCTGGCAAAGGGCGAACTCACCGTCGAACAGGCGCTTGAACAGTTGGGGTGAGTTCGTGAACAAGGAGCCCGCCGTGTCAGACAACCATCGCAAGATCTTAGAGATGCTTTCTCGAGGCAAGATCTCCGTGGCCGACGCCGAGCGTCTCATCGAGAAGTTGACGCCCGCAAAAGAGGACGCCGGCGGCGAAACGAACGGCGGCGCGGACGAAAACGGAGCGGAGGACGGCGCGGTCAAACTCCCCAAGTTCCTGCGCGTAATGGTGCGCGACGTCACGGGCGAGAACATCAACGTGCGCGTGCCGATCTCGCTGGTGCGAACGGGCGTACGCTTGGGCGCGCTCCTGCCCAAACAGGCGCGCAAGGCCGTCGAGGAGCAAGGCGTGGACCTGAGCGGACTCTCCGCGCTGAACGCGGGGGAACTCGCCAAGGCCCTGGCCGATCTGGAAGTGAACGTCGAAGAAGTGGATGGCGGGACGGTGCGGATTTTCTGCGAGTAAGGCGGGGTTCGGAAGGCCTCGCAGCATGCGGTATGCAGGAAGCGGCGCTGCCGAAGCAGCTTCGCACATCGGTGCAAAACGCTATTTAAAATGCGGAGGGGACTGCCATGAAGACGCCCAAAATGCCGAAGATGCCCAAGATGCCTTTCGGCGGCGATTTCGAGAAGATGATGAAGAACGCGGCCGGCGGCGAAGGCGTGGACGACCGCAAGAACCCCAGCATCACGGGCGCGGGCACGATCGACGGCGGTGTGTTCAAATCGCTGACGATCACGGGCAGCGGGACCGTGGAGGGCAACGTTGAAGCGAAGGAAGTCGAGATCTCCGGCGCGGGCCAGATCGAGGGCGACCTGAAAGCGGGCCAAGTGGAGGCCGCGGGTTCGCTGACCGTGGAAGGCTCCATGGAGGCCGACGCGTTCGTGAACGCGGGCTCCAGCACGATCGAAGGTTCGCTGAAGGCCGGCAAGATCGACCAGCAGGGCGCGCTGGAAGTCGGGCGCGATGTCGAGGCCAAGACCTTCCGCTCCAGCGGCGCGTTCGGGATCGAG
>JACQFI010000048.1 GCA_016200135.1 Planctomycetota bacterium | reverse complement strand
GGGGTTAGAGAGGGGGAGGGGCGGCTTTTTTCCCAGGCATGAATGCCTGGGCTACCATCACGGCGTCCCTATGGGACGCAGAAGGGCAAAATCGAAATTCGAGGCACGAAATCCGAAAGTCGCATGGCGTCACTCCGCGACGCCGGCGCAAGGGGATGGCCGCGAACCGTGGGTTGAAACCCACGGCTACCATCACGGCGTCCCTAGCGGGACGCAAGAAGCGATTCGCGCGCCGTAAGGCGCGCGCGGCGTGGGCGCGCCGGCCTCCAGGCCGGCAGGGTCGCCGGCGTCCGCGCCGGCACGTTTGTCTTTGGCCGGCAGAATGCCGGCGGCCCTGCCGGCGAGGACGCCGGCGCTCCGGCACTAACGTGCCGCCGAGACGGCGGCGGCCCTGCCGGCGGGGACGCCGGCGCTCCGGTACTGAACGTTCCGTCGAGACGGCGGCGGTCTTGCCGGCGAGGAGGCCGGCGCTCCGGTACTGAACGTGCCGCCGAGACGGCGGCGGTCCTGCCGGCCTGGAGGCCGGCGCTCCGAAAAGCAGGGACGCGGCGCTCCGATAAGCGGGGACGCCGGCGCTCCGATAAGCGACGGGTGCGGGCCGCGAATGCTTCTTGCGCGGTCCGGTTTTCACGCTCATGATGGATGGTGTTGCGCGGCGACCCCGCGAGGCGCGTTGCCGCTTCAAGCAGAATAGATGCGAAGGAGTCTTGCCCGTGACCGAGAACGTTTCCCCGGCGGCGCAGCCCGATCCGGCTGTGCCGACGCCGCAGGAACTGAAGGGCGCGCTGAAGGCGTTCAAGAAGCGTCTGAAGGTGACGCTCCTGGACAACGAGTCCGGGAAGATGGCCGGGCCGCTGAGCAGCGGTAAGACCTCGTCGATCGTGGCCATTACGCCGCCGAACCAGTTCCGCCCCGAGATCTGGGCGGAACTCGTGAAGCAGGGCAAACTGCAATACGATGGGCACGGGTTGTATAAGCTCGCCCCGGGCGCTTAGGCGGGAATATCAGGCGCCCCTAGGTAACGCTAAAGGACACGCATTCTGGCGCGCTTCGCATATTGCGCTCTTCGCCCTTCGCTTCACGCTCAACGTTTCGCCGCCCCGTTTCCCTCTCCCTCTCAAGGAGAGGCCGACGTGAGCGCCGCTAACGCGGGTGAGGGTGAGCGCTGCCGGTCACCGTCCGCCCACACCCTCATCCCGGACTCGCTGCGCTCGTCTCGGCCTTCTCCCTAATAGGGAGAAGGCAAATCCCGCCGGCATCTGTCGTTCGCTCTACGCTCTACGCCCTTCGCTTCACGCTCCCCGCTTTTCGCTCCACGTTTCGCCGCACCGTTCCCCTCTCCCTCTCAGGGAGAGGCCGACGTGAGCGCCGCGAACGCGGGTGAGGGTGAGCGCTGCCGGTCACCGTCCGCCCACACCCTCATCCCGGACTCGCTGCGCTCGTCTCGGCCTTCTCCCTACAGGGAGAAGGCAAATCCCCGCCCGCATCTGTCATTCGCACTACACATTACGCTCTTCTCTCCACGTTCTACGCTCTTCGTTCTTCACTCCACTCTCTTCGCCCCTCGCTCAACGCTCTTCACTCCACGCTCTTCGCTCTACGCTCCACGTTCCATGCCCTCGCTCTACGCTCCACGTTTCACGCAGGCTTGTGTTCTTTGCGCGCGAACGTAACATGAGCGGCGTTCGAGTGGGGGTCGCGAGGGACGGGATGCTCAATCAGCTTACATCATCCGCAGCGGCGTCGGGCGGGCGGCCGATGGTCTCGGCGTCGGGTTTGCCCGCGGTGCCGGCCTCGGCGGTGGACGAGGCGTACGAAGGTTTGCGCGAGGCGCTGGTGGCGCTGCCGCCGCAGTCGTCGCCGGGCCTGAGCGTCATCGGCGCGCTGAAGGAGGTCTGGAGCAAGGCGCGGGCGCACGCGCGGGAGCTCAACCGCACGCGCGGCGGGCGGGCCTCGGGCGAGTACCTCGCGGGGGCGGCCGACCGCATCCTGCGCGTGCTGCTCGATTACGCCGGCGAGAAGGTCGGCGCGCGCGCAGGCACGCCGGGCGTGGCGCTGCTGGCGCTGGGCAGCTACGGGCGGCGGGAGTTCGCGCCGTTCTCGGACTGGGACCTCCTGATCCTGCATTCGGGCACGCAGTCGGACTTGAGCGCGGAAGGCGAGGCGCGGCTGGAGGCGCTGGTCGGCGCGCTGCTGCGTTCGCTCTGGGACGCGGGGATGCATCTGGGCCACGCGGTGCGCACGCCCAGCGAGTGCATTGCCGCGATGCAGGACGGCGCGGCGGAAGCGAACGCGCTCGAGACGGCCACGGCCTTGCTGGAGGCGCGCTACGTCGCGGGCGATTCGGTGCTCGCGAATCTCTTCCTGAAGAAAGATCTGGAGGAGTTTTTCAAGCACCGGGGCAAGTCGTTCGTCGAGGCGAAGCTCGAGGAGGCCATCGCGCGGCACCGGCGGCAGGGGACGAGCGTCTACCAGACGCAGCCGAACTTAAAGGAGAGTCCCGGCGCGCTGCGCGACTACCAGCTCTCGCTGTGGATCGACCGCGCGGCGCAGCTTTCCGGGCATCTGCCGCGCATGGCCAAGCGCCCGCTGGTCTCGCAGGAAGCGATCGAGGAAGCGACGCGCGGGTACGAACGGATTCTGGGCTTCCGCACGGCGCTGCATTCCATCGCCGGGCGCAAGCAGGACGTGCTCGACTACAAGACGCAGCAATCGCTCTCCGAAGAACTGGGCCTCTACGGCACCGAGGAACTGCGCGGGAGCGAAGTGCTGCTGCGGGAATACTTCCGCGCGGCGACGGCGATCTACCGGCTGGCGGACTCGGTGATCCGGCGCTATCGGGAAGAACAGGCGGTGGCGCGGCGGGACATCGAGCGCCTGCGGCGGCGGCCGGTGGACGCGGACTTCACGCGCGTCGGAGATTACCTGTACGCCGCGCGCCCGGCGCTTTTTGCGGGCGAGGACTGGCTGGAACTGGCGCTGGGCGCATACATGCACGCGGCGCGGCTGGGCATCCGCGTGAGCCAGGAGGTGGGCGCGGGCATCCGCGAACAGCTTCCGCGCATGAGCGACGAGACGCGCCGGCGCCCGGAAGCCGCGCGGCGCTTTCTGGAATTGTTGGCCAGGCGCAATGGCGTCTTCTACGCGCTGCGTTCGATGCGCGATATCGGGCTCCTGGGCGAGTACTTCCACGAGTTCGCGGAGATCCAGGGGCTGGTGATCCAGGACGTCTTTCACGACTTCTCGGTGGACGAGCATACGCTTTTCGTATGCGAGAAAGTGGACCGGTACTACGACTCGAGCGAGTCCAACGACCGCTTCCGCCGCGCGGTGCTGGACCGGCTGAAGAAGCCCGAGATCCTGCGCCTGGCGTGCCTCTGCCACGATCTGGGCAAGTCGCGCGGCGGGCCCGGGCACAGCAAGCGCGGCGCGCTGATGGTACCCCTCATTTGCGAGCGCCTGGGGCTTTCTGCCGCGGACACCAAGACGCTGATTTTTCTCGTGGAGCACCACCTATTGCTCTCGCGGACGAGTTCGCGGCGCGATCCGGGCGAGGGCGGGCTGCTGCAGGAACTCGCGCAGAAGATCGGCACGCGCGAGCGACTCGACCTGCTTTATCTGCTCACCTGCGCCGACAGCATGGCGGTGGGCTCGGGCAGCTTCCCGAACTGGAAGGACGAGTTGCTCGCGGAACTCTACCGGCGCGTGGACGAGTTCCTTGGGCCCGCCGCCGCGGAAGCCGCCGAGGCCGCGCAGACGGCCAAGGAGTCCGACGCGCCGCCGCTGGACCAGCAGCTTCTGGCCACGGCCACGGACGAGGCCGAGCGGACGGCGATCCGCGAGCACTGCGAGCGCGTGCCGCCGCGGTACCTCGTGGAAGCGAGCGGCGAAGAGGCCCGGTTGCATCTGGATTTGATCAAGGCGATGCGCGACCAGAAGCGCGAGGCCGCCGCGGCGGTGCGCGGCACGGGCGGGCTCGTGGATCTGTGGGTGGTCTCGACGGACCGGCCGCGGCGCTTCAGCCAGATCGCGGGCGCGTTCCTGGCTTCCGGCGTGAACATCGTTTCGGCGATCGCGTACACGCGCAGCGACGGGATCATCCTCGACCATTTCCGCGTGAGCCTGGGGCAGGATTTTGGGGTCGCGGAGAGCGAGGCGGACGAGTCGTGGTGGGGCCGGGTGGGCGAGGAGATCACCAATACGCTTAACGGCGGGCTCGACGTGCGGGCGAAGATCGAGGCCGCGCGGCGGCGGATTCCGCGCGCGCCGCAGATCACGCGCAAGATCGAGGCCGAGGTGCGCATCGACAACAAGCTCTCCTCGCGCTACACGGTGGTCGACGTGGCCTGCGGCGACCGCATCGGCGTGTTGTACGGCCTGAGCCGCGCGCTGGGCGACATCGGCTGCGACATCCACTTCGCGAAGATCGACACGCAGCAGGGGCTCGCGACGTTCGTGTACTACGTCAGCGAGATCGGTGGCGGGCAGATCCTCGACGCCGAGAAGGCGCACAACATCAAGCTGCTACTGAAGGCGGTGGCGGACGACTTCCAGACGGCAAGAAGGTAGCCGATTCTTACGGTGGGCGCTTTGGCATGCGCATGGTTCCTCCCCTTCGAAAAGGCCAAGCGAGACGGCTGCGTCGGCTCAGTTCGCCTGCGGAGCGCATGGTCTGGCCGATATTGCGAAGCCGGCGATTTGCGGGTTTAAAGTTCCGCAGGCAACATCCGATGGGTTCGTATACGGTAGATTTCTTTTGTGCGTCGGCTCGGCTGGTGCTGGAACTGGACGGAGACTCACACGCGTTTCGCAAGAGGCATGATGCGCGCAGGACGGCCTACCTTGAATCGCGAGGCATGCAGGTGCTTCGTTTCGATAACGATCAGATTCATCAGCATCTGGAGCGTGTGCTGGATGTTATTTATGACGTTTGCATAAAGCGGCAGAAGATCTTTGATGCGGACGGGACGATGGGCGGCCGTCTGCGCACACCCGCACCCCGACCCTCTCCCTGACAGGGAGAGGGGGACGCAAGCGCCGACGCGAAGTTGGGTAGAGAGAATCATGGGTCGTCGCGAGCGATTTTTGAACGACTACTTTTCCTGAAAATGGATAGCCGAACAAGAGACCTGCGGAGCTGACCTTTTCTCACCAAATATGATGAGGAAAGGATGGGACTTTATTTTGAGTGCGTGATCCCTTGACATGAACGGAGGAACAAAAGGCCAGCGGTGCCGGTCCCCTCTCCTTGTTAGGGAGAGTGACAGGGTGAGGGTGTGGCCTGTCTTCCCGCGCAGGCCAGGCAAGAGCGCAGTGGATGAAATCGATCCACGCAACTCCAAGAGAATACATAAGGATTGCATGCTGGCATGCGCGTTGGCATTCGTCCGGCGCGCAGCTATACTTTCCTTGGGTGAGTTCGATCGACGAGGACACGCTGCATGCCCGATGAGATGAAAAAACTAAAGGCCGAGCGGCTACAGGCATGCTGGGACAAACTGCAGCAACTCTGCAAGGAACAGCCCGCGGTGGCGCGCGAAGAGCACGCCAAGGCGGCGGTGATGGTGCTGGTGACGCAGTACGAGATCCCGCATCCGCTGGCGAAGAAGTATCTCGCGCTGATGGAAGAGAGCGGGGGGCAGGTGACGGACGCCGCGGTGAGCAAGCTGACGGACCACGACGACATGCACGGGTCGCGCTTTATGGTGCTGCCGAACAACGTCGCGCAGATCATGAAGGGCAACAAGCAGATGTCGCGGCGCTTTCGCCGCTGGCTCGATCCGGGCGACACGTTTTCGGTGCAGGGCAAACGTTTCAAGGCGGTGCGCGTCGAGAAGATCAAGGTCGGGCAGATCACCGAAGAGGACATTAAGAAGGAAGGTTACGCCAACAAGGCCGAGTTCGAACAGATGTGGTACAAGTCGCACCCGAAGTCGGTGGCGGCGGGCAAGACGCTCGATCCGGAGCAGAACTGCTGGTGCCACGAGTACGAAGAAGCTTAATTGAGGCCGCGGATTTTCGCGGATGAACACGGATGCCATTTCCTAATTTCGATATCGAGATTCCGTGGTATGGATACGTCCTATTGGTTTTGTCTGTTTTGTTCTTTGCAATTCTGCTAGTCGGTCCAGTGTTTTTCTTGATCTTTAAAAGAAAAAAGTGGAAAGCACCCGAGGCAGTAAGTCGGTCTGTAGATTTGATTCGGCAAAGAGATTACATGCCATAAGAGTGTAGTGGTTCTCTGCGTGCTCAGCGTCTCTGCGGTAAAATTGATCGGAGGTTCAGCATGCCCGTTCGTATCTCCCGCTTCATCACCGGCCACGTGACGCCGGACATGGTGGAGGGCGCGAACTTCCGCCCCAAGGCCGGCATGCAGCCATACATGTGGTCGTTCGCTCAGCAATACAAGCCGGTGATGACGTGGAACACGACGCGGTCCTGCAACCTGCGCTGCGTGCACTGCTATTCCGACAGCGAGACCAAGAGCTACCAGGGCGAACTGAACCACGAAGAGTCGCTCAAGATGATCGACGACCTGGCCGAGTACGGCGTGCCGATCCTGCTCTTCTCCGGCGGCGAACCCCTCATGCGGCGGCGCGTCTTTGAACTGATGACGTACGCGAAGAAAGTGGGCGTGCGGCCGACGCTGAGCACCAACGGCACGCTAATTTCGCGGGACGTTGCGGCGAAGATGAAGCAGTTGGGCCTCGGCTATGCCGGCATCAGCATGGACGGCTACGAGAAGACCAACGACGAGTTCCGCGGCAAGGCGGGCGCGTTCGGCGACATGATCCGCGGCGTGGAGAACTGCCTGGCCGAGGGCGTGAAGGTGAGCCTGCGCTTCACGGTCACCAGCCACAACGCGCAAGATCTGCCGAAGGTCTTCGATTTCCTCGAGCGCAAGAACCTGCCGCGGATGTGCGTGTACCACCTGGTCTATTCGGGCCGCGGCAGCGACATGATGAAGGACGACGTCGCGCACAAGTGGTCGCGCGAGATCGTCGACTCGATCATCGACCGCGCGGAGTACTTCCACGCGAAGGGCCTCGAAAAAGATATCCTCACGATCGACAACCACTGCGACGGCCCGTACCTGATCCTGCGCCTGCGCGCGAGGGGCCAGCAGAAGCTCGCCGACGACATCTACAAGCTGCTGCTGCGGCAGGGCGGGAACCGTTCGGGCATCGGCTTCGGCGACATCGACAATCTCGGCAACGTCCACCCCGACCAGTTCTCGTGGGACGAGAGCTGGGGCAACGTGCGCCAGAAGCCGTTCCGTAAGATCTGGGACAACATCGCCGCGCCGGAGATCGCGGGCTACAAGTTCCGCCGCCCGCTGATCAAAGGCCGCTGTGGGAAGTGCCAGTTCTTCGAGATCTGCAACGCGAACTTCCGCGCCCGTGCGCGTTACGCGACCGGCGAGATGTGGGAGTCCGATCCGGCTTGCTACCTGACGGACAGCGAGATCGGCGTCACCAAGGACGCGCAGGGCGAGTACCATTCGGTGCACCCGAAACTCGAGAATGAGATCAACACGCTCAAGCAGAAGGCCGCGGAGTACGCGCAGCAGGGCTACAACGTTCCGCTGGCGCTCGCGGCGGAAGCGAACCTGGGCGAGGCTAAGGCGCTGAGCGCGATCCCGAAGGAGATCGGCGCGCTGTACCTCGCGAAGGCCAAGGAACTGGGGCCGCAGCAGGCGGCGCAGGCCGCGTGCGACGAACACACCAAGCGCGATCAGGGCAAGCTCGACGAGATCGACGCGAACCGCGGGACGAACCTGAAGGAGTCCGAAGCGGCGGCGATGCCGGAGCCCGTGGTCGAGCCGCCGGTGCCCGTGGCCGGCGGGCCGGCGCGCGGACATTGAGGCTGGCGCGGCGAAAGATTGCGGCAAAAGCGTTCCGCTTGTCTGAAAACGGCAGCGCAGCGCTACCATAATCTGATGAAATGAAGGATTACCAGGAGCGGCTTCGCCGGTCTATTCTGAACAGGCGAGATCCCTGTGCCACGCACATAAACGAGGAGGACGGTCTGTGAGCACGCGAACGCTGGCCGTGTGGGGCGCGCTGTCGCTTGCTCTGGCCGCGTGCGCGGCGCCGCGCGCGGAAGAGCCGGCGCTTGGGCCGGAGCAGTTGAAGCAGCGCCTCGACGAGATGTTTAAGAAGATGCAGCAGCAGAACGAGATGCTGCAGGCGATGCAGAAGCGGTTGATCGACTTCGACAAGCGGACATTGGCGGTGCAACTCCTGGCCGAAGAGTATGCGTTGCGGCTGGACCGGTTTGAGAAGGGTGCGGCGAAGGAGTTCGAGGAGCGCATGAAGCCCGAGGCGCTGCGGCGTCTGATGCGCCCGGTGGCCGAGGCGAACGTGGGCGACTGGGTGGCGTACACGCGCATTGTTTCGGCAGCAGGCGGCGCGCGGACCGAGGAGACCGTCAAGATTTCCGTGGCCGCGAAGGGGGAAGGCAAGGTGACGCTGAGGCGCGAGATCACGCGCGACGGCAAAACGAGCGGCGAGGAAATGAACTACACCGCGCCGGGGCCGTACGATCCGCTGGAGACCGACCCGAAGGCCACGCGCGAGGCCTCCGAGAAGACCAGCGAAAACCTGGAGACGGCGGAGAAGACCTTCGCGTGCGTGCGCGTGACCTATAAGTCCATCCTGCCCGCCGGCGAAGGCAAGCAGGGCCCGCCTTCCGACGAGATATACTGGATTAACCTGTCCGTGCCGTTGACGGGCCTGGTGAAGGCCGAACACTTCGCGGCCAACGGCGACAAGACGACGCTGCTCCTCAGCGGGTACGGCAGCGGCAAGTAGTCTCCCATTTCTTGAAATTCGCGCAGCGAGTTCGTGGGCGGACGGTGAACCGGCAGCGCACACCCTCACCCGCGTTCGCTGCGCTCACGTCGGCCTCTCCCTGAGAGGGAGAGGGGAACGGCGGGCGAGACGTAGAGCGTGGAGCGAAAAGCAAGAGCGAAGAGCGTTGTGCGAAAGACAGATGCGGGCGGGCGGCACTTGCCTTCTCCCTGTAGGGAGAAGGCCGAGACGAGCGTAGCGAGTCCGGGATGAGGGTGTGGGCGGCGGTGACCGGCAGCGCACACCCTCACCCGCGTTCGCTGTGCTCACGTCGGCCTCTCCCTGAGAGGGAGAGGGGAACGGCGGTTGAGACGTGGAGCGAGAAGCGAGAAGCGATGAGCATGGAGCGAAAGGCAGATGAGGGGGCGACTTCCTGGCGAACCACGGATGAATTCGGCGGGAACCTGAATAGAGTATGCGCATATGCCCACCGAGATCGGCGCAGATGAATTAAGCAGGACGGGCTGGCGACGCGACGCGCTGGCGTGGGCGCTTGTCTTTGCGGGCGCGGTGATCTGCTTAAGCCCCGTGCTGTTCACCGGCGTGTGGGGCACTACGCACGACGGCTTCCGCTACGTGCTGCTGGTCGCGCGCTTCCGGGACGCGCTCGAGCACGGCGAGTTTTATCCGCGCTGGATGCCGGACGCGTTTGGGCGCTACGGCGAGCCGGTGTTCGTCTACTACCAGCCGGCCTTCTTCTGCCTGGGCGCGCTGCTTTCGTATCTTGTCCGTGAACCCGCGTACACGATCTACCTGCCGGTGACGGTGCTCTTCACGCTGGGGAGCATGGGCTGTTACTACGCGGTCAAACCCATTGCTGGGTGGGGCGGGGCGCTGGCGGCGGCGTTCTTTTTTTTGCTCACGCCGTATCTGATGTGCGATCTGCACGTACGCGGCGATTACGGCGAGATCACCGCGGTCTGCTGTGTGCCGTGGACGCTGGTCTTCCTCTCCGCGCTGCACCGCAGCGTGCACGCCGGCGCGCCGGGCACGGGCGCGATGCTCGGCTTGGCGCTGAGCGTCGCCGCGGTGATCTATGCGCATCCGGCGATCGCGCTCTTTACCTTCGCGAGCAGCCTGGCGGCGGGCGCATGGTTCGTTTGGGACTGTGAAGCGCCGCGGCGCAGGCGGCTTCTCTTTCGCGCTGCGCTGGGGCTGGGGATGGGGCTGGTCTTCAGCGCGCCGTACTGGAGCGGGTTCTTCACGATGCGCCCGTACGTTGGCACCGAGAGCGTCATGACAGGGTACTACGGCGCGCAGAAGCACACGGTCTTTCTTGATCAATTCTTCTTCGGGAACTGGGGTTTCGGGAAATCGGTGGAAGGGCGTGGCGACGGCATGCCGTTCCTGCTCGGGCTGCCGCATTTTCTCGCGTGCTCGCTCGGCGCGTACTTTGGGCGCAAACACACGCTCATCCGCGTCTGCTACGCGGGCCTGCTCATCTCGATCTTTTTCATGACGCCGCTGACCGGGTGGCTCTGGGAGCACGTGGGCCTTTTTCATGATATCCAGTGGCCGTGGCGGCTGCTGGGGATGACGGCGGTCTTTCAAGCGATCTGCTGTGGGGGGCTCGCGCTGATGCCGGCCTCGCATTCAGCCGTGCGCGCGGCGGTCTGCGGCGCGCTGCTGGCGCTCGCGGCGGCGTGGCCGTTCGAACGCTTCTTTCCGAATCAGCCGTACGATCTGACCGAGACGATCCGGCAAGTCGAGGCGGACATGCCGCGCGAGTTCGTCCACTTCACCGCGGACAACCCGTTCCTCACACGCTTCAGCAAAACGCCGCCGCCGAAGCCGTCGCTCGAGCAGCCGCGCATCGAGGCCGAGGGCGGGGGGAAGCCGGAAGAGTTGCCAGACTCGACCAAGTACCGCATGGCGTATCGCGTGACGCTGGCGGCGCCCGGCGCGGCGTTGGTGAACCAGCTCTACCTGCCCGGCTGGCAGGTGTGGGTGAACGGTGCCGAGGTCGCGCCGGAGGAGCTCGAGAAGAACGTGCTGCCCGACGGCCGCATGCGCGTGCCGCTGCCCGCGGCGGGGGCGTACGAGATTCGCGCGCACTATTATGGCCCGAAAGGCTGCTTCGCGCGGGCCGTGGTCGCGGCGTTCTTGAGCGCGTGCTTCGCGGCCTTTCTATTCTGGGACCGGCGTCGTTTTCGTGGCACAAGCGTCTCCCCTGTCTAAAAAGTTTGGCGGAGCCGCTCAATTTTGCTGTTATATCTTTCAAGAATATTGGAACGCTCCGCGATGCTTCTTAGATAGGCTGAGCGCCGGTGCCACGCGTGCCACGGACTGCTCACAGGCTGCCGTTCATCACGAGGGCTTCCTTGCGCGCCTTGGAGAGCTTCTTGATGGCGTACTCGCGGCGCAGTGCGGCGGAAAATCCGCGTACTGCTTCCACATAAACTACCTTGGCCGGGCGCTTCGAGGGCACGATGCACTTGGCCCCGCGGCCCGAGTTGTGGGCGGCCAGGCGGCGCGGCAGATCGTTGGTGATGCCGCAATAGAGCGCTCCGCCGCGCAGGCGTAGCAGGTACACGACCCAGCGGCGCGCGCGGGGCTTGGCTTTTCGAATCTTTCCGGCCAATGCATGGCCTCCTTTAAGGCGGTAAGCTTATCCGGTCGCGCGGCCGGCGCACGGCCGCAACCAGGAGGCCCGGCTTGAAGACGCCCGCACTGCTCGAGCCGGCGCGGCGCGCTTGGCGAAGCCTCTTCGCGCCGCAAGAGGACGCACGCATCGGCGCGTGGGTCTTCCTGCGGGCGCTCGGGCTGATTAACGCGCTTGCCTTCGTCTCGCTGTGGGTTCAGATCGAGGGCCTGATCGGGCCCAACGGCATCCTGCCCTGCGGCGAGCACCTCGCGGCGCTGCGCAAATTCTACGGCTCCTCGGTCTACTGGAACTTTCCGACGCTCTGCTGGTTGAGTTCCTCCAGCGCCATGCTGCACGGCCTCTGTGCCTGCGGGACGCTGCTGGCGGGGCTGCTCTTCTTCAATATCGCTCCCGCGCTCTGCCTGCCGCTGCTCTGGGCCTGTTACCTTTCACTAGTCACGGCGGGCCAGGAGTTCCTCGGTTTTCAGTGGGACAATCTGCTGCTCGAAGCCGGGTTGCTCGCGATCTTCTTCGCGCCGCTGCGGCTGCGGCCGGACCGCAGGAATTCTCCCGCGCCCGCGCGCATGTCGGTCTTTCTGATCCGCTGGCTGCTCTTTCGCCTGATGTTCCAGTCTGGAATGGTGAAGCTCATCAGCGGCGATCCGACCTGGTGGAGCCTCACCGCGCTCGAAGTCCACTACCAGACGCAGCCGCTGCCCACGTGGGTGGGCTGGCACTTCCACCACTTGCCCGCCTGGTTCCACTACGTCTCGGCGGTGGTGCTCTTCGCGATCGAGCTCGGCGTGCCCTTCCTGATCCTGGGCCCGCGCAGTTTCCGGCGCGTCGCGTTCTTCCCGCTGGTCTTCCTACAATTCTTGATTGCGCTGACGGGGAACTACGGTTTCTTCAACCTGTTGACGGTGGCGCTCTGCGTGCCACTGTTGGATGACGGCTTCTGGCCGGTGTTCATACGCAAAGCATTTGTAAACCGCGACCCCCCGCCCCGGCCCTCCCCCGCAAGGGGGGAGGGGGACGTGGCGACCGGTGTCGTTTCCCCTGCTTCAAGCCGTGGAGGTCCAGAGAGCGCGGCGGCCGCAGCCGTTTCCCTCCCCCCTTGCGGGGGAGGGTCAGGGGGGGTGGATCGACCTGCGGCTCTGTCGCCAACCCGCGCGTGGCCGGCGTGGGTGCTGGGACCGTTTGCGTTGCTCGCACTGGCACTCACGACGCTGGAACTCTGCCCGGCGCTGGGCCTGCGTCCGGAGTGGCCGTGGGCGGTGGAGACCTGCGGCGCGGCCTTCGCGCCGTTGCGCTCGTTCAACGGCTACGGGCTTTTCGCCAGCATGACCACCCAGCGCTTGGAGATCGAACTCGAAGGGAGCGCCGATGGCCGCACGTGGAGAGCGTACGCGTTCCCCTGGAAGCCGGGGGACCTCAAGCGCGCCCCGGCATTCTGTGAACCCTACATGCCGCGGCTCGACTGGCAGATGTGGTTCGCGGCCCTTGGCGGCTACACGCAGAACCGCTGGCTGCTGCTCACCGAGAAACGCCTGCTCGAAGGCTCGCGCGAAGTCGCCGGGCTCTTCGAGGGCGACCCGTTCCCCGACGCGCCGCCGAAGTACCTTCGCGCGGTGCTCTACGACTGCCGTTTTGCGTCTGAAGACGCGCGCGCGCGCGAGGGCCTCTGGTGGACGCGCAAGCCGCTGGGCCTGTACTCGCCCGTGCTGGAACTGCGTGACGGTCGTTTGATCGAGGCAGGCGCGCCGGAATAGTGCTTTGCCTGGGCAGGCCGCATCAATTACGTGGTGAACCGCCGCAATCGCGCCCGCCCTCGCTTTACACTCCACGCACCACGCTCTACGCTCCACGGCATGCCCACGACCTACTTCATCCTCGCCGGCGAGGCCAGCGGGGACATGCATGGCGCGAAGCTCATCGAGGCCTGGAAGGCCCTCGAGCCGGACGCGCGTTTCGTCGGCATGGGCGGGCCGAAGATGGCGGCGGCGGGCCTGGAGGTCGCGAAGGACCTGGACGGCATGCAGGTCGTCGGCTTCTGGGAAGTGGCGAAGAAGTACGGGTTCTTCAAGCAGGTCTTCTACAAGCTGCTAGACCGCGTGAAGCAGGAACGCCCGGCGGCGCTGATCTGCATCGACTACCCCGGCTTCAACCTGCGCTTCGCTAAAGAGGTCCGCAAGCTCGGCATCCCGTGCCTGTACTACATCGTCCCGCAGGTGTGGGCGTGGAAGCCCAAGCGCGCGGGGCAGATGGCCGAGTACATCGACCGCGCGTACTGCGTCTTCGCTTTCGAGCCGCCGTTCTTCGACACGTTCCGCACGCCGCAGCGCAAGATGAAGACGGTGTTCGTCGGGCATCCGCTGTTGGATCAGCCGAAGCCGCCGATGCTGGCGCTGCCGCCGGGACCGAAGACTGTGAGCTTTTTGCCGGGGTCGAGGCTTAAAGAATTCGATTCACATTGGCAAGAGATGTCTAATGGATTCTGGATAGCAAAAGAAAATATAAATAAGTTACGAGCGATAATGTCCGTTCCATCTGGTGTTCCAGAATTGCTTAAGTGGTGGGCAAAGTCCGTTCTTGAAAGTTGTGGAGAGCCTAGTGAGAAGGGACAAGGAAATCTGCTTACGACGGAGAATAGTCTATTGATAGGCCCACAACAAGAAATCCTGCGATGTAGCGACTTACTCTCATCGGTTGAAGGAATTGCCCACGCTTCGCTTCTCCCCTCCGTTTCCGACTTCTCCGTCGTCAAGTCCGGCACCTCGACGCTAGAGGCGGGACTGCAGTGCAATCCGATGTGCGTGGTCTACAAGGGCGGCTGGATCAGCTTCTCGATCGCGCGGCTGCTCGTCGATATCCCCTGCTTCTCGCTCGTGAACATCGTCCTCGGGCGCTACGCCGTCCCGGAACTGCTCCAGGGCGAGGTCAACCCACAGCGCATCGCCGCCGAGATCGAACGCGGCCTCACCGACCAGAAATACATCGAGGCCCAGCGCGCGGCGCTCGCCGAACTGCCAGGCAAGCTCGGCGGCCCCGGCGCCAGCGCTCGCGCGGCGCAGGGGATGATCGACTTCTTGAAGGGGAAGGAGTAGGGGACAAGGGTAGCGACGCTTCCGTCGTATGTACGGCATAGCGTGTCGTGACGCTCGCTACGCTTTGAATCTATTTGTGGCGAGACCCGCAGCCCATCATCCGCGCCGCTTGCGTGCTTCCAGCCATTGGTGCAGCGACGCCTTCAACTGCGAGCGGCTCTCTTTGGCGTAGGGTGCGGGGCGGTGGCTGGGGAGGCTCATCTCGCGCAGCTTCTGCTGCACTTCGCGGCGCGCGACCAGGTCGTGAATGATCTCGTCGGTAAGGTGCTGGCCGGAGAAGTTCATAGCCGCGACGTCCTTGCGGACGGCGCGCTGCGCCAGCAGCAGGTCGGCGGTGAGGATCATATCGCCCGCGGCGGCCTGCTCGATCATCCAGTTATCCGCGGCGTCGAAGTCGCCCGTCACCACTTCCATGCGCGCGTCGGTTCGCGAAGCGATGGCCGCGATCGGCGCGTTGGCCACGAAGACCGGGACGACGCCGTGGCGTTTGCAGACGAGGAGGATCTCGTCCTTGGCCGGGCAGGCATCGGCATCGACGAAGACCGTCATGAGTGGGCGTCGCCTTTAATTACTGCGGTTCTCGTACGTATCGACTCCTATACTTCTTGTCTGAATCACCGCTGGTTGGGCCATTCTTGCGAAACGTCAAAGCATCCACTACTTCTTTAGCAATGGCATGAGCGAGTGCTTTCCAAGCGTCCTCGATATTCATTGAAGTCGAAAGAATGCTCCAATCTTGAGCGCAAGCGTCTCTCGTTTCCGCATAGAACTGAGGCCCTTCCCTCCGAACTCTATACTGACTTGCAATCAACCGCAGATCATTCTCATCAATCAATTTCCCAAATTCCGAAGTTTTGGTTTTCGCAATATGGAAATCGGATATGACCTCGGCAACCCGAAAATTGACGCTATTCTGATCGGGAATATCGTGATCGAACGGTTGCAGCACTCTCAATACCTCCTGATTCAACACCTCCAAAGGTTCTCGTTCAGGAACTTTGGCCAGGCTGAGCAACTCGCCTTTGCTGTCATAGGCAAAAATTCCAATTGAGTTCCCATGCGGCCAAATCTGCCTGATAAAGATTAGGAATATCATCGCACCAGCCAGAACCACCAGCATCGACCTTACTCGATTTTCTAAGTGCCACAGCTTTTGAGAATACTCACAACCTACGGCGATCACCACGAGGACTAACAAAGCGACTGCATAATTAATGAGCATAACCGGCCAATATCCAAGTGAGGCCGGACCGCTTGCTACGTTGGGTCCAAGGCTATCACCAGCAATTTCGCCTGTGAATTTTGCAGGCTCTGGTGGTGGCTTGGGTTTTGGAATGACAATCCAGTCTTTGTATACCTTGGGCCATCCGACTTCTTTTACTTTATAGAATTGGGATGCTTCCCCTATGTCCACATAATACGGCCCTCGCCTGAGTACGTTGGGCCACAGGATAGCCCCTGCTGCAATTACTAAAATGATCAGGGTCGAAAGGTGGATTTTGAAGCGGAATCGTTTGCTTAACATTTTTCACCGGCCGCAATTCTTGGCGTCTTGGCGGCTCATTCTTTTAATGTTCTTCACTCACTCATCACGCCGGTCTTGCGGTTGGCGGCGTCTTTCAGTTCGTAGAACTCCAACGTGTCTTTGCCAACCGGAAGTTGGAGCGACTCGGGCGTGAGCTTGTCGCCGAGGTTCTCGCGGCGGATCAGGTAGGCGGGCACCTTCTTTAACAGGTCCTGGTACGTGTACAGCTTCGAGCGGCCGAAGGACTCGTTGGTCTCGTACCACGTGTACGCGCGGGCTTCGGTGTCGCGGAAGACGCGCATCCATTCCGTCGCGATGCCCGTGGTCGCGGCGCGTTCGGCGAAGCGCTTCAGCAGCGAGGCGCTGGTGAAGCCGTGCTCGGAGAAACCGACGACGCCTTTAAGTCCCAACTGCTTGAGCGCCAGCGTCCCGAAGGTGCCGCAGTTGCTGTCCCATTTGCGGAACGGATCGCCGTCGGCTTGCAGGACGTCGCAGCCGACGAGAAAGAGCCACTGCAGGCGCAGTTCGTCCTTCTTCCACTTTTCGGAGAGGATGACCTTGTTCTCCTCGAGCGCGGGCGTGTCGTCCAACCAGCGGTTGCCGGGCAGATACGAGGCTACGTACATACAGAACGTCTCGTCGTGGAACGCGGCGAGATTGTCCTTGGGATAGAGATTGATCAGCGCGTACGCCTTGCCGTTGTTGCTGACGTTCCAGCCGTGGCCGCTGTAGAAGTAAATGGAGGCGGGCGCGCGGACCAGGCACTGGTCCATCCAGCCGTCGGTGACGTGCACGACGCCGGGGAAGCGCCACGCGGTCTCGCCGGGCTTATTGGCGCCCATGGCGGTGACGACGAGTTTTTGCACTCCGGTGGAGACGAGGAACGCGCCGTTGGTGACGGGCCGGCCGGCGACCTTTGAAGCGCCCATGTTCTTCAGACGTTCGCGCAAGCCGGCGACGAACCCAGGCGTGAGCAGTTTGCGCGTCTGTTCGATGGCCGCCGGATCGCTCAGGTCTTCCCATGATTCGGAGGTACGGAGGTTCAAGAGTTCCTTCACCGAGAGCGAGAACTGGTACGCTTGCGCGCCGCGGACTTCGGGCGCGAAGCGCTTCGAGTTCGGATGCGCGACGCCGGCGCTGACGAAGCCGAGCGCCTTCATGGCCTGCCCGAAGGCCCACGCGTCGGGCTCTTCGTCGCCCACCGCCGCGTGCATCTGCGTGTAGTAGACGTCGCCGTCGGAGGCCGCGAAGGACGGCGGCGGCGGCTGGGCGCTCTTCATCGGGTTGAGGTCCTTGTCGGCGCCGATGTCGATGACGCCGGAGACGAAGACGGCGTCCTCGCCGGCGAGTTCTTTGATGCGCTTGAGGACTAGGCGGCGGCCGTCGGGCTCCTTCACCTTTCCCGCGCTGTCCTTTGGCGCGGCGCCGTGAAGTTTCGCGAGCGCGTTGGCGTAAATCTCTTCGCCGTCGTCGAGGTCATTCATAAAGGTTCGGTAGATGCGCACGGGAAAGCGGTCGGCGTGCGGGTCGCCCTTCTCGATGAGCGCCTTGAGCCCGCGGACCTTGGCGCGGATCTGAATCTTGCTGTTGGCTCCGTTCGCGGCGTTGGGGCGCGCGTCAACCAGGAGAATCTCCGACCACGGGAAGCGCCGGTCGCGCTCCGCGCCAACTGCAAAGTATTGCGCGTCGGGAATTTTGCCGTCGTTGGGCCAGAAGAAATCGAGGCGCACGCTCAACGTCGTTCCTTCGGGCGGCTGGAAGAGCAGGCCCGGTTTGTCGTTCACGAACGGGCCGGTCTCGTCGGGCGGCGGAGCCGTCTCCGCCGCGGTCTTCTCGGTTTCGGAGGGTGGCTTGGGCGTCTCGGCAATAGTGGTCTTTTCGCTCTCGGACGGCGGCGGCGCGACGGTCTTCTCTTTCTCGCTCTCCGCTGGAGAAAGTGCGGGATCGGACGCGCTCTTGGTCTCTGCCGCGGTCTTGGCTTCGGAGCCCGGTGTCGCAGGCGGCGTCTTCAGCGGTGCTTGCGCGACGCTGGCGGGGCCGGGCGCGGGCGGCGGCGCGACGGCGGGGCGGTGCGTGGGAGTGCCGGAGGATGGCTCGTCGGAGAAGTCCTCGAGCTGCGCCGGCTTCTGCAGCGTGATCTTGTGGCGAAAGAAGACGAAGTACACGCCGCCCGCAACCAGGAGCGCCGCCGCGCCGGCCGCCAGCAGCACGAACGGGCGGCCTCGTTTGGGTTTGGCCTTGGGCGTGCGGGTCTTCGCGGAAGCGGCAGGCGCTTTGGCGGAGGCGGACGGAACGCCACGCATGGGCGTGGATGCATTAGTCGAGGCTACAGGCGCGTTGCGGGCGCTTGCCGGCGACGCCTTTGCGCGCGCGGGCGAAGCGGCGGCTTTACGCGCGGACTGTGGCGCGCGTTCGATGGCCGGCGCGGGCGGCGGCGTGGGCGCGTCCTGAAAATCGTCGGAGATGCCTTCTTCCGCCGCCGCGGCCGGGATGCGCATGGTCTGCCCGCAGCCGGCGCAGCGGCCCAGTTTGCCCGCCGCGGCGTCCGAGGCGCGGTTCTTCTTGCCGCAGTTTTTGCAGTGGACGATAATCGCCAACGCCGCGACCCTCTTAGGCCGAACGCACGGGCAATACAATAGGCTGAAAAAGGGCAGAATGCAATTCGCGAGGCTAACGACATGGCAATTTGAGAATTGCAAAATGAAAATTGCATGCTCTGTTGAAATCCCCTCCTTATGTAAGGAGGGGTAAGGGGAGGTTAAGGCCGCGAAGGGGTTACCCCCCTGTATCCCCCCTTACCTAAGGGGGGGGGAATTTCCGCTGCGGCCGCGGGTTTTCAACAGAGCAAAAATTGCAAATTGGAGTTAGGGTGGAGTCGACCACAAATCCTGAACCACGAACCCTGAACCGTGGTTTACCCTTTCTTCGCATTGCGTATCGAAACTTGAGGGACCCGCGGCTCCGGGACTGGACGGCGGCGAAGGGAGCGCGGATAACTTGCGGGCATGGGCGATTCCGTTTCCATCCTGATTCTGGCGCATAACAAGGCCGAGTACACCCGGCGCTGCCTGGCGGGGCTGCTGCAATCGACGCTGCGGCCGTTCAAGGTGGTGCTCGTGAATAACGGCTCGACCGACGGCACCGAGCGGACGTTCGAGGAGTTCCGGCGGCGCGGCGCGGAAGAGGGGCTCGACGTAGAGATCCTGCTGCTGCCCCAGAACATGGGCGCGATCGTGGGCCGCAACCGCGGCATGGAACTGCTCAAGGGCGACTACTGGGTGCTGCTGGATAACGACGCGGTGGTGCGGACGCGCTCGTGGCTGGAGAAGCTCCGCGGCGTGCTGCAAGGCGATTCCCAGATCGGCGCGGTGAGCCCGAAGCTGCTCTATCCGAATCCGCCGCACGACATCCAGTGCGCGGGCTGCGCCGTGACGCCCGGCGGGCAGGTGATCTTCGAGGGCCGCGGGGCTACGCGCGCGGAGCCCCGCTGGAACGCGCCGCGCGACTGCCAGTCGCTGATCAGCGCGTGCTGGATGATGCCCGCGCAGATCGCGCAGGAGACCGGCACCTTGGACGAACGCTTCTCGCCGGTGCAGTTCGAGGACATCGACTACTGCTACCGCATCCGCGAACTCGGCTACCGCTGCCGCTACGAGCCGTCCATCGAGATGTACCACTTCGAGAACGTGACGACCGGGCGCACCGGCACGATCAACTATCCGTACCTGACGGTGAAGAACGGGCTGAAGTTCAAACAGAAGTGGCGCCACCGCTTCTCGCAGGAGGGCGGGCCGGACGACAAGGCGTGGAAGTGGGCGAATATCGCGAGCGTGAACTTGGACGACGTGCCGGAGCGCCTAGAGCTGGCGCCGTAGAGTCCCGTGACACGGTAGGCGCGGCAAGAGAACCTGGCACAAGCGTCCCGCCGATGCTTCCCAACGGTCGAGTGTTCGTTGAAGAACGTCCGGTTCGCGTCGAGCCAGCGCATGACGAGACTCCTTCCGCCTACAGAAAAGCCAGGGGCTTGCGGCCCCTGGCTTTCCCAGAATCTTAAAGCCTGATGCCTGAATCCTACTTTTTCTGGGCCTTGAACGCATCCACACCCGCCTGCGCGACTTCGTGGTCCTTCCCGACGCTGTCGCCGCTGACGCCGATCGCGCCAACCAGTTCGCCCTTCTCGTCCATGATCGGCAGGCCGCCGGGGAACGTGATCAGGCCGGTGTTGCTGAGTTCGATGCCGTAAAGCGGCGCCTTGGCTTCCTTATCGAGCCGCGAGAGGTCGCCGATGGTGCCGGTGGGCAGTTTGAAGAGCCATGCGGTCCGTGCCTTGCGCTGGGCGATGTCGGCACTGCCAGGCCAGGCGTCGTCGGCCTGCGAGGCCGCGAGGACCGTGCCTTCGCGCCCGAGCACGTAGATGTGCATCTTGGTCTTCTTGCCGGTGTAGACGTCGCTATCGGTCGCGGCGGCCTTCTTGATGGCCGCGTGCAGGATTCCGGCCGCGCCTGCCTGCGTGAGCGTGGGGACCTTGCCGAGGCCCTTCTCGCCGAGTTCCTTCGCCTTCGCGACGCCGGCCTTCGCGACCTCCTCGTCCATGTCCACCGTATCGCCGCTGACGCCGATGGCGCCCACCAGCGCGCCACCTTCATTGAAGATCGGCAGCCCGCCGGGGAACGTGATCAGCGCGCCGTTGCTCACTTCGATGCCGTAGAGCGGGCCCTTGGCTGCCTTGTCGGTGCGGGAGAGTTCGCCGATGGTGCGCGTGGGGAGCTTGAAGAACCAGGCGGTCCGCGCCTTGCGCTGGGCGATATCCGCGCTGCCGGGCCAAGCGCCGTTGGCCTGGGTGGAGGCCAGCAGCGTGCCTTCGCGCCCGAGCACATAGACGTGCATCTTGGTCTTGGCGGGCTTGTAGATGGGGCTCTCGAGCTCTCCCGCCTTGGCCTTGGCAGCTGCGACGATCTGTTCGGCCGCCTCCTGCGTGAGCGTCGGCAGGTCGGCGGCGGCAGGCGCGTCGGCGGGCTTGGGCTCCTCGGCCGTAGTGAGCGCCAGGGCGAACCGGCTGGCCGTAAGGAGAAGGGCAACGGCAACAAAGCGCTTCATGGTTTTCCTCCGTGGATTGGGCTATGGGATCGAAATAGGCAGCCATGCTGTATCGAAAAAGGCGGCACTTGGCAAGAAAAGGAACAGGAACTTCAGGAATGCGTTTTCCTGCCATGTGGCGCGGGTTAAATATTGAGGCAGTTACAGCCAAAGATTCATACCCTTGTGGCAATGGGGCGAGACAGGTTCAGCATGACCAGGTTTTTCGCCCGCATCCGTTTCCGCTTCACCTTGGGTACGCTTCTGGCGGCCGTGCTTCTTGCGGCAAGCGCCGCGGCGCTCGTTTGGAATTGGGCCCCGTGGCAGTTCGTGCTCTCCATTCCAAGTCCCAGCCTTAGTGCCGTTGAAGACACCGTGATGATGATTCGGTGGCCCTCGCAGGTCTCAGAAGACGGCAGGTTGGCGGTCGTCTTCCATGATGGACAGAGTGCGACCGTGTGGGATATGGAGACGGGCAAAGTGCAAGCTGAACTGGCCGGCCCGGTCTACAACAATCCGCCCTGGACGGAGATCTCGCCGGGCGGGCGTTGGCTGGCGAGCTTGGATGTATGGTCGGGCACCATCGACTTGTGGGATCTGCGCACCGGAAAGATCGCGTCCACGCTCCAGGCTGGCACCGAGCGCGGCGACATGAGCGCCCTGTCGTTCTCACCCGACGGCACGCGCCTTGCCACGCGCTTTGGCGCCAACGGAGTTAGGGTCTGGAAGGTGGAGGACGGGTCAGAGGTGTGCACGTTCAAAGAACACGCGGACGAGCCGTACGGCGTTTCATGGTCCTTGGACGGGCGGTGGATGGTTTCAGTGGACCGCAACGAGGTGGCGTTCGTCTGGTCTGCGGCAACCGCGGAGACCGAGCGCGTGCTGTGCATCCCGGAGGGAATCCGCGCGGCGAATTTTCTGCGAAAGAGTCCCGGGTTGATCACAAGCTCCGTGAAGGATTCAAGGACGATCCTCATCAATGTATGGAAGGACGATGCCGATGAGGTGGATCGCACGATCGCGGGTAATGGCGACCACTACGCGCTTTCGCCCGACGAAACGCGGGTCGCCACCTTTGGCGCAGACAATTATGGATACCTTTGGGACCTAAGCACGGGCAAGCTGCTATTGAGGTTGAACGGCAACGAGAGTTGGACGGACGATGTGACGTTCTCACCCGACGGAATGCGCGCGGTTACCGGCGGCGGAAACAACCCGCTGCGGCTTTGGGACCTGGAGATCGGTGCGGAATTGTGCGCTTGGGGCCTTTACCAACCCGCAACCTTTCTGAGCAACGGCGACCTGATTACGCAAGGCGAGAGCGTGCAGCGCTGGCATCGCCGGCGCCCGGAGCCGTGGTGGGGGATCGCGTGGCTCCCGGAGTTCTGGCTGACGGTCGTGCTGAGCGTGGTGTTCGTGCGGAGCCTGTTTCGTGGAAACGTGGATAAGAAGCCGGCGGAGACTGCCGGTCCCGTTGCAATGCATTGACGTTGTGACACGCATTTGGTATGCCCGACACGCTTTAAAGAGCTTGGGGAAGGCCGGATTCGGGGCTCAGTCGAGAGTGGGGCGGATATGGGCATCGCCGGATTCGGCAGCGACCAGGCTCAGGCCAAGCTCGAACTGAAACTCGTCCCGTATCCGCATCACGTCAGCTTCCGTGGCGCACCGTTGCGTGCGCTGCCCAGCCAATTCCTGCATGTCGCCGGCGATGCCCAGTCCACCACGCGCGGGCGGGCCAAGATCCTGGCCGACCAGTTCGCTTCGCGCGGGATGCGGGTGCAAGTCGCGGCCTCCACGAGTCTGCACGGCCATCAGGCGGTGCTCACGTCAGCGCCGACCGTGACCAAGAAGTGGGAGCAGGCCTGCAAGCCCCTGCGCGGTCTTTGCGCCAAGCCCGAAGGCTACCGCTTGATCGTGGCCAGCGACGGCGCGCTGATTCAGGGCGCGGACGACAAGGGGTTTTATTATGCGGGCCAGACCTTGCGGCAGTTGCTGGAAGACGGCCAGGAAGTGCCCGGCCTGGAACTCGAAGACGGCCCGCTCTTGCCGATCCGCGCCATCCATCTCGACCTGCGCGGCTGGCCGCCTACGCGGCAGTACCTCGAACACACCATCGACATGCTCAGCGAGTACAAGATCAACGTTGTGATTCTCGAATACGAGCGCCACTTCGCCTTCAATTCGCAGCCGGGGCTCTCGTCGAAAGACGCCTTCCCGCCCAACTACATCTCCGAGCTCGATCTGTTCGCGCAGGACCGCGGCGTGCAGCTTGTCCCGTTGCAGCACTGTATCGGCAACCTGAACTACATGCTCAAGCTCGACCCGTACAAGGAACTGCGCGAAGACCCGCGCTACCTTCAGCAGGCCTGCCCGAGCAACCCCGCGACCACCGATATCTTCATCGCCATGGCCGAAGACCTGCTCGCCGCGCATTCCAGCCCGTACTTCCACATCGGCGGCGACCAGGCGCGTTTTCTGGGCGTCTGCCCCGCCTGCAAGAACCGCTCGAAGCAACTCGGCGGGCGCGCCTCGCTCTATCTGGAGTACATCGGGAAGATCATCCGCTATCTGAATTCCCGCAAACGCACGGTGCTGCTGTGGGACGACCTCTTCCGCAACATGACCGACCAGCAGATTGCCTGGCTGCCGCCCGACGCGACGCTCTGCTTCTGGAACTACAGCGGCCAGGGCGGACGCGCCACGCCGCAGATTCTGACGGCCCTCGACCGCTACAAGCAGATCGGCCGCCGCATCTGGGGCGCGGCCTCGCGCCTGCCTTCGGTGAAGTACGAGAGTTTCGACAACATTGACGCCTGGACCGAGGCCGCCGAGATGGGCTACATCGAGGGCCTCGTGACCACCACGTGGACCCGCGAGTACGCCCTCGGCCCGCTGCTCGGGCCGCCGGAGATCGCCTGGCCCGGCGCACTTTACGCCGCCGAACGGACCTGGAGCGGGCGAAAGAACTCGACCCGCGAAGAGTTCCTGCAGCGCTTCTCCGCGCGCTTCCACGGCGTCTCCGATCCCAACATGCAGCAGCGCCTTTGGGGCGTCTACGACCTGATGGTGCGCGACTATCCCCGCGAGGCCCGCGAGGTGATCCAGCAGGCGTACCCGGCCTGCACGCGCAACCGCGAGACCATCGAGTTCGTCGACGCTTGGTGCCGCATGGGCGCATTCAACTACTACCTGCGCATGTTCGAACAGGCCTGCGCCGCCGACTACGACCACCTGCAGTCGGGCCAGTCCGACCCGTTCCACGCGGGGCGCTTGTATTGGCGCGTGGAGGATCTCAAGGTCAAGATCCCCGAACTGAACCAGGCATTCCGCGCCTGCTGCGCTAAGATCAGCAATCAGGCCAGCGCCGAAGAGTACCTGAACTCCAACCTGGCGTATGGCATCCGCCGCCTGGACGAACTCGCCGGCCTCCTCGAAGGCTACCCCTCGCCGGAAAAAGAATGGCAGCAGCCGGTCAAGGTGTAAGACGGCATTTTCGATTTTGGATTTTCGATTGAACGAAATCGGGCAAAGCGGGCAAGACTACCATACCAAACTGTAATTTGGCCCTTTGACGCGAAGAAAACCTTCCGCCCGACTCTATGATTTGCGATTCGCACAACCTCAAGCGCCTGCTTCACATCGGCATGCCTTGAAAGCCATGCGACGGAGTCCTTGTGGATGCGTCATAGTAACGGCGGGCGGGCGCAAAGCACAGGAGCATAGGATGCACGCGCTGATCCATCCGAGGAAGCACCTATATGGCCTGGCAAGTCGATTCGATGACCAAGCTGTTTCAGGATTCGCCCGTGGAAGCGGTGGCCTCCCCGGAACCGCGGCCCGTAGATGCCGCGCGCAACGAGAGCGTCAGCCTCCAGTTCGCGATCAGGCCGCCGCACGATCTCGCCGGCTTGAGATGCCAAGCTGGAACGCTGCGAGGGCCGGGCGGCGCGAGCTTGCCTGCGCCGCAGGTTCGTTTTGTCGGCTACGTACCTGTAAAGAAGAACACAGACGACTCCGCCTTGCGGATGGCGCCGGCGGAATTCCCCGACCCGCTGTTGGAAGCCGCGCCGGAGATTGCGGCGGGGAGTGTTCAGCCGGTGTGGGTCACCGTCGCGGTCCCCAAGGATGCGGCGCCCGGGTCTTACAGCGGTAAGATCGAACTCAGCGGGAGCAGTTACTCGGATGAACTGGCTGTCCGGCTGACGGTGCACGGCTGCGTCTTAAGCGACCGCCGCACCCTCAAGATCGCCAACTGGCTGCTCTTTCAGCCATCCATGGAAAAGCTGTATGGCTTTCCGTGCAACTTTAGCGAGGAGCGCTTCTGGGAACTGCTTGGCGCGTATGCTCGGAACATGGCGAAGCACCGTCAGAACGTGATCCTTACGCCGATGACCGAACTGGTTGCTGTGGAAGCGGGGGCCGGAGGCCGCCTGGTTTTCGACTTCTCGCGTTTCGACCGGTGGGTGAACCTGTTCACGCAGGCCGGGGTGATCGCTCCGCCCCATGAAGGCATCCTCGAGGGCAGCCATCTCGCCCATGCCCAATACGCTGCCGTGAACCATACGTCGAAGATTTGGAAGGTGCAGGACGGAAAGGCCGTCACGGAAACCGTAGGATCCTGGAGCGAGGCGCATCAGGGCTATTTGAGCGCCTATCTGCCGGCGCTTCAGGCCCATTTGGAGCAAAAGGGCTGGCTTGCGGCCTACCGCCAGCATGTCTTCGACGAGCCCGTCGAGGCGAACCGCTCCTACTACTTGCAATTGGTCCAAACGCTGCGGCGGGCAGCGCCGAAACTTCGGACGGTCGAAGCCACGCACTGCGCCGATCTCGCCGGCTCCGTCGATACGTGGGTCCCCCAAACCGACATGCTCGCCAAGAAGTTCGACTTCTACAAGGAACGGACGAAGGCCGGCGACGAACTCTGGTTCTACATCTGCCTCAACCCGCGCAAGCCGCACATGAACCGCTTCATCGATTATCCGTTGCTCAAGACGCGCCTGCTGCACTGGGCGAACTTCAAATACGGCGTCGACGGGTTTCTCCACTGGGGCTGGAACTGCTGGCGCGACGCGCCGTTCAAGAACGTCGAGAACGACCACGAACCCATGCCCCTGCCGCCCGGCGACACGCACCTGGTCTATCCCAAGCCGGGCGGCGTGCTCGACTCCATGCGTTCCGAAGCCATGCTGGAGGGCATCCAGGACTACGAACTGCTTCAAACCCTGGCCGCGACCCAGCCGGACCAAGCGCGCTCGAGCTGTGACACGGTGATCCGGGACTGGACCGACTATACCCTCGATGTGAACGCCTTCCGCGCCGCCCGCAGGCAGCTCCTGGAAGCGCTCTCGCGGCGCGATCACACCTGACCCTTTTCCCGGGAATAGCCCCCGGCGGCACAGGCGTTTCGCCTGTCGAGAAAGACCGCGCTGCGCGCCATGCGCATCCAGGAACTGGGCTTAAACCATAGAGCTCTGCAGCGCCGCATCGTTTGGAAAGGCGAGACGCCGTTGCCACAGCAGTTTCGGACATGATCTCGCGCGAAATCGCGGCCTGGGGTATACAAGACAAGCTTCATACAACCTTGAAGGAGGCCGCCCGTGACGCCCCGCGAACGCATGGACCTTGTCTTTGCCTGCAAGAAGGCCGACCGCGTGCCGTTCTCGCCGGCCATTTACGAGCACAAGGCTCACTTGCTCGGCAAGACGCCCTCGGAAGTGGGGCGCAACGAAGACCTGATCGTCCAGGCGATGCTTAAAGAGTATGAGGTCTACCGCCCGGACCTGCTCACGGTGGGGCTGGACGTCTACAACGTCGAAGCAGAGGCGCTCGGTTGTAAGATCAAGTTTTACGAGGACTCGCCCGACGTGCCCGGCGTCGCGCGGCACCTCTGCGACGGCATCGACGAGGTCCGCGCCGCGCCGCGCCCCGATCCCGAGAAGGACGGGCGCATGCCCATCTTCGTGCGCGCGGCGCAGCGTGTGAACGATAAGCTGGGTAAGGAGATTTACGTCCGCGGAGCCGTCAGCGGGCCGTTCAGCCTCGCCAGCGAACTGATCGGCTTCGAGAACCTGCTCATCGCCACCAGCGAAGACCCCGAGATCGTCAGTGCGGCGCTGGAGATCGCCACGCGGACCATCGGTGACTTTGCCGAGGCGTTCCTAGAGCGCGGGATCGGCGTGATCATCTTTGATAGCCGCGCCATGCCGCCACTCACGTCGCCGGACATCTTCGAGGGCCAGATCCTCCCGCATTACCAGAACCTGACCGGGCGGCTCAAGAAGGCCGGCGCCAAGCACCTGCCCGTGATCATCGGAGGCGATACGACCTCCATTGCCGAACTGCTTACCCGAACCGGGGCCACTCAGTTTCTGTGCGACTTCGATGCCGATTTCGAGGTCTGGCGGCAGGCATGCGAGAAGGCCCATGCGCCCTTCAGGGCCAACATCGACGCCCGGGTCGTCCACCGCGGCACGGCGGCCGATGTCGTCAAGCTGGCCGAGGTCATCCTCGCCAAGGGGAAGGACGTCCCCGGCTTCATCCTGGGCACCGGTGTCTGCGGCTACGACACCAAGCGCGAGAACATCACTTCAGTCCGGAAGCTCGTCGATCCGAACTAAGGCCCCACCTGCATCTTCGAGAGTTGCCCAGGCGAAGCACTCATCGTCGAGCGCCCTTGTGCTACTGCCCTAGCTATCCTCGATTTCCCCACTTAGGTACTTAGCCATTGACGTTGCAACTCTCTTATAGCTAATAGGTAATATGTGTTATCAAAGTCCTTGTAAGGCTTGTATTGGGTGTGGATAACACGGGTTCCCAATTCACTCAGTGCACTTCTAGGCGTGAAAAGGGTGAAGAAGCTTTGAAATCTATGGATATTCACTGTGGAGCGTCCGCGCAAAACCGCTGAATTGCTTGTGAATCATCCTGGCAGAAGCCGTGGAAAGCCTGTGCAAAACATGTGGATAGGCATTGGACTAGACCTCCCTTAAGCCTGGAAAGGTTGGGCAAAAGCTGTTTACCGCAAGAGGAGTGGACGCCTAATTACCGGGAATGGGCTGTGGACAGGCCGGGATTTATGCGTGGAGGACGGTTGTACTGTGCTTGAATAGGTGGTGGGCAAACCCGTGAAATCGAGTGTGGATGCCCGGGATTAGTCTGTAAGCAGGGGCGCACAGAGGTCGGATAATCGGGTAACCTGACTGTGTATGGCCTTGAGTGCGGGAGCGGAGGTTTCGCGACTGCATCGGGTTGAGGCGGAAGGCGAGGATGGGCCGAATGATTGGACTTGCGGAGGCGCGTACCGTTCGACGGGTTGGTAGTAAAAAGAGGGGCGGGCCGCGTGCTTTCACGCGCCCGCCCCGGTAGGATTCTGGCGATCTAAATCGTATTCAGCGGCGTGCTGGCGGTGCTGCGTAATGGCGCACGATCAGGTCGTTCTGGAGCCAGAGCAACTTGCCGAAAGCGCGGATTGCCTTGGTTTTGGCCTCGGCGGAGATGTTGAAGCCTAAAATCGTGGCGTTGACGGCGTCCGCGACGAAGCCCATCAGGGCGTTCATCTGGACCAGCGGCACTTCGATATCCTTGTTACCCATCTTGTGCGTGTGGATCTTGCCCACCACGTCGAGGTACTCGACCATCTTGCCGTCGTACGCGCCGGTGACGAGCCGTGCCAGATAGTTGGCAAGGTGCTGTTTGCGGAACGCGATCTGCGGATGGTCGGGCGTAAGTTCGGCAAGGTCTGCCGGAATCTTGCCCTCGTAACCGGCCTGCCGGGGCATGAAATGCCGCCAAGTTGCATCGTACGAATACAGTTTGGCGTAGACCGCATCCACAAGCGCGGGCACCAAGGGGGCGAGCAGCGGCGCGGCGCCCTTGATGGTCGCGATATCCTCGGGCGTGAAGCCCATGAATTCACAGAGGTACTGAAAGCGGTACCCCAGATCGGTCTCCAAGCGCGCTTCATCGATGTTCTTCACGTGTGGTCTCCTCCGCGTTGATCAAACGATCCCGACAACCTGTTAGTTCGCCCTTCTGCCCGCGCGCTGTTACGATCGGCTACGGAACGCAGGCGCCTGGATACAACGGGCAAATTCAGGACATTCGTATGATGAAATAAGCAAATAGCAAGCCCTTTGAACGTTTTTGAACGGAACCTTTCCGGCGGCCTGTATGCGTCCGCGGCCTTTCGCGCGCGACAATCTTCGAATCGCGGATGCGCCTTTCAAGGGGCAGGCGGTTGCGCGCGTTCGCGCCGGCGCCCAATCAGAAATTTGCGTAACGCAGAAGGCATTAAAGGTATGTATATTCAGCAGGGCTCATTTCTTGGGAGGCACGCATGCGCGGCGAATGGGTACGGTGGGGCATCGGAGTCTGGGCCATGGTGCTCTCCGTCGCCAGCCTGGCCGCGGGTGAGTCGCCGGTTGTCGGCTGGCGCGGGGACGGCACCGGCTGCTATCCCAAGGCTACGCCGCCCCTCGAATGGAGCCGGGTCTCGAAGACGTTGAAAGACCTTTCGGCTCAGGCGCAGAAGCCCAAGCGCGACGCGCCCGGTGGGCAGTCCGTGGCCGACGGAACGATTCACGACTGGCTGGTGCTGGGCCCAGTGCCGGCGCCCGAAGGCGCCAAACTCTCGGCCGATTTTCTGCCCAACGAAGCGCAACTGCAGCCCGACGAGAACGAGAAGTCCGGCGATCTGACCTGGAAGGCGATCAAGAGCGAGACGTCGTGCCTGGAGTTCAATACGCTGCTGGGCAAGCACCTCAAGTCGGCCGCCTACGCGCACACCTACCTTTATATCAAAGAGGCCCACCCCGTCCTACTGGCGGGCTCGTACCACAACGGCCTGCGCTGCTGGCTGAACGGCAAAGAGGTTGCCTTGGCCGAGAAGGCCTGGAGCGCGCGCGTCGTGCTGAATCTGACGGCGGGCTGGAATCGACTGCTCCTTAAGGTGGTACCGGACGCCGCGCCGGATGGCGGCACCGAGACGCAGTGGTACTTCACCCCGCAGCTCTTTGGCCGCGGGCCCTACGAGTACGAGGACAAGAACATCGCCTGGACCTGCGCGATGCCCGGGGCGAGCCACGCCTCGCCGATCGTCGTCGGCGACAAGATCTTCTCCACCGCCGAGACCTACGACCTCGTCTGCATCAACAAGGCCGACGGCAAGATTTTGTGGGTGCGCTCGGCCAATTATTTCGAGACGCTGACCGAGGAAGAGGTGAAGGCCAATCCCGCTCTGCAGGAGGCCGCGCCGTGGGCCGCGCGGATCCGGGAGATCAACAAGGCGTATTCCACGGCCACGCCTCCGGACGGCAAAATAGCGGGCGAGAAGCGCGAGTTGGAGAAGAAGCTCTACGCCAGCATGCTGAAGGTGGACAACAAGAAGTACAAACTCCTGGACGGCCAGGACCCGGGGTACGCCGGGATCACGCCGGTGAGCGACGGCAAGTTCGTGTACGTATGGTACGCCACAGGCATTACGGTCTGTTACGACCTGGATGGCAACCGCAAGTGGATCCATCTGGACAACGACGGCGCGATTCGCGAGCACGGGCTTGCCACCACGCCGGTGCTTTCCGGCGGCAAGCTGATCGTCCACATGAACGAGACGCTGGGCCTCGACGCGGCCACGGGCGCGGTGGCGTGGCGGCTGCCGCGCGAGTTCTTCCAGGCGTCGCTGCTCTCGTTTACCATTGGCAACGAACCCGTGTACCTGGTCCCGAACGGATCGGTTCGGCGCGCCAGCGATGGCAAGGCGCTCTTTGAACGGAAGGGCGAGGGGACCATCCCCTCGCCGGTCGTGAAGGATGGCGTGATTTACCTCGGGACGGAGACCTTCAAAGTGCCGGCCTCCGCCGCCGAACCGTTCAAGCTCGAACCCTACAAGCCAGCCGTGAACATTCCCAAGGTTCCCTATCCGCAGTTCTACGGCGGCTGGACGACTTCGTCGCCGCTGGTACACGACGGCCTGCTGTACACCGTGAGCATCGACGGCGCGCTGAGCGTGGTGGACATCGAGGCCGGAAAGGTGCTCTACCAGAAACTGCTGGACGTAAACCTTGACAATCACCACAACCTGAAAGCCGTGCGCGGCTTGGGTTCGAGCCCCGCGCTGGCGGGCAAGTACGTCTACATCTTCGGCAACCAGGGCACGTGCGTCGTCCTGGAAGCCGGCCGGACCTTTAAACAGGTGGGAAAGAACCGCATCGAGAATTCCATAGGCCAAGATGAATGGTGGGGGCACCAGGAATCGTCGGTCAGCAGCCCTGTCTTCGATGGCGACCGCCTCTACTATCGCGCTGAAGCGAACCTGTATTGCATCGGCGGAAAGTAAACTCCCGTTCGCTGAACAACCTTTATCCCCGCACGCTTCCGGTATAAGCTTTGGGTACCTTCATCGAGGAGGCCGCCCATGCTTCGCAATCATCACTTATTTGCATTCGCGCTGGCGGTTTTTCAGAGCGTTTCCGCGGCCGAACTCAAGCCGGCTTCCGCCGATGCGGACAAATGGGAACCGGTGTGGGCCGACGAGTTCGACGGGGCGCAGATCGACAAGGAGAAGTGGAAGTTCGTCATCGGCGGCGGAGGCTACGGCAACAACGAACTCCAGTATTACTCCGACCGCGCGGAAAATGCATTCATTGAAGACGGCCACCTGGTCATCCAGGCGCGGCAGGAGAAACTGGAGAAGAACAACTACACGTCCGCCAAGTTGCAATCAAAGGCCGCGTGGACCAACGGGCGCTACGAGTTCCGCGCGAAGATGCCGTTGGGCAAGGGCATCTGGCCGGCGATCTGGATGATGCCGTCGGACATGAAAAAGTACGGCGGCTGGCCGGCTTGCGGCGAGATCGACATCCTGGAACTGCTCGGCCAGGACCCCACGCGCGTCTACGGCACGCTGCATTTCGGAAATCCGCACAAGTCTAGCGGCAAGAGCGTGGTCTTGAAGAAGGGGACTTTCAGCGAGGACTGGCACGAGTTCGTGCTGGAATGGTACCCGGGCGAGATGCGCTACCTCATCGACGGCGAACTCTACCAGATCAAGAACGACTGGTTCACCAATGCCGCCGACGCCAAATGGCCCGCGCCGTTCGACCGCGACTTTTACATCCAGTTGAATCTCGCCGTGGGCGGACAATGGCCCGGCGCGCCAGACGCCAAGACCACGTTCCCGCAGAAGCTCCTGATCGACTACGTGCGCGTCTACAAGTCCAAGACGCCTCAACCCGAGCGCGCCAAAGGCAGCGTCGACGAGAAGCTTCCGCCATTGCAGAAGATCGAATTGAAGAAGTAACCTGCCGGGCGCGACAGCGTTCCGGTCAGTTCCCCGTGATCGTCGCGTTCTTCACTTTGATCTTGGGGTCCTTGTTGCCGCTGACCCCGAGGCTCAGGAAGCCGAACTGCGAGAACTGGACCGGGTTGGCCAGACGGTCCTTAAAGATGGACTTCTGGTCCGCGGAGACTTCCACCCAGCCCTGCGCCACGTTGATGCGCAGCGAGATCCAGCCGCCTCCTTTTGGCAACGGTTTGGCGGCCTTGTTGTCGAAGTTGACGTTGTTGCCCTGCTTGGTCTGGTCCCACGTGCCGGGCAGCACCGCGTTGGGGAGCACGCCCAGCAGCGAGATGCCGTCCTTGCCCGAGCCGAGCATGATGCCTAAGCCCGAAGCGCCGGTGAGTTCGATCTCGATCTTGAGGTCGAAATCCTTGAAAGGGTAGCCGTCGAGCGTCAGCGCGCACTGGCCGTCGATGTCCAGCACGCCGCCCTTGACGCTCCAGCCGTCGAGTTTCTGGCCCATGTACGACCAGCCCGCGTACTTGGTCTCGTTGATGCCCGACTTCTGGCCCTGCTGCATGGCGGGGCTCTGGTGGTCGACCGTCTTGCTGTCGCGGTCGGCCGGGAAGAGCGTGGCCGCCTTGCCTTTCTCGAACGCCGGCTTGGGCTTCTCGAGGGGCTTGGGCGGTTCGACGGGCGCGGCCTTGGGATCGTCCTTAGCCTTGGGCTTATCGGGCGTCTTGGCCGGGGTGATGTCTTCTTCTTCGGCGCGGGTCAGTGCGGGCAGCGCGAGAACGATGCTCAGCGTTGCGAGGACCCAATAGGCGCAGCATCGAGACGTTCTTGGCATGGTGGGCGCTCCTGGGATCGTGAGTCCGTCCTCTTACCGAAATTTCGGGCCCTCTGCAAGTTGCTACGAGTTCGAAGCATTGGCTTGGCTATGTGTACCACGAGAAGGGTGTTCAGACATGGAGGGGTGTGATGCCGGTAAGGCGCATGATCAGATCGCAGAGACTAGGGGTGCGAACGCGATTACCAGCATCCATCCCCAAACGGATTTTGTGCCATTCGCCAGGACGAATAGAAGCCAGGCGGCCAAGAATCGAACGCCCGCACGCAGCGCCATGTCGTGCGGCGCGGGCATACTCGATGTTTGCACGATGAATGCATGTACGCCCCAGACGAGCAAGGCGAATAACGCGGCCAGAGCCATCGGCTTCTTCGCACGCAGCAGAACGCGCAAGGACAGGACCAGCAGGAATAGACTGGAGATAAAGTACACGGCTGAACCTCCACGCGCGATGTTACGGAGTGGAATTCAATCCAACGCCTATTCGCTTTCAAGAAATCCGCTCCAGCGTTCTGGACGACGGCTTTTTTATTCTTGCAAGTCCATGGTTGGACTTTGCTTGCAGTCCTATCCCGGGCTTGCAAATGGCGTGGAATCCATTACTATCCTTGGCGACACAGGACCGCCTACGCGGCCCTGGTTTTTTTGTTGCCTAGCGCAAAACAGAAGGCGGGAACGAGCATGGCGATCTCCTTAGCGCGCCGCATCCGCGAAGTGCAGCCCTCCGCGACCCTCGCCGTGGACGCCAAGGCCAAGGCCATGCAGGCCGAAGGGCAGGACGTCGTCGGCTTCGGCGCGGGCGAGCCCGACTTCAACACGCCGCAGCACATCGTCAGCGCCGGCGTCACCGCCATGACCACGGGCGACACCCGCTACGGCGCCAAGCGCGGCCCGGAACTAAAGAAGGCCATCTGCGAGAAGTTCGAGCGCGACAACGGGCTGGTCTACGCGCCGGGGCAGGTCGTCGTGAGCAATGGCGCCAAGCAGAGCATCTACAACATCATCCAGGTGCTCGTGGACGAGGGCGACGAGGTCATCATCCCCATGCCGTACTGGGTGAGCTACCTCGAGATGGTGCGCCTGGCCGGGGCCAAGCCGGTGATCCTGCAGAGCAGCGAGGCGACGGGCTTCAAGATCTCGCCGCAGCAGCTCGAGAAGGCGATCACGCCCAAGACCAAGCTCTTCATGCACAACAGCCCCTCGAACCCTACGGGCGCGGTCTACACGCCCGACGAGGTGAAGGCCCTCGCGGCGGTCATCGAGAAGCACAACGTGGTCACGATCTCCGACGAGATCTACGAGCACCTGATCTACGCGGACTTCACGCACCAGAGCCTCGCCGCGTGCGCGCCGAAGCTCCATAAGGATCTGGTCGTCACGGTCAACGGGTGTTCCAAGACCTACGCCATGACCGGCTGGCGCATCGGCTTCGCGGCCGGGCCGAAGGAGATCATGGACGCGGTGGCGAAGTTCCAGAGCCACGCGACCAGCGATCCCGCCGCCTTCAGCCAGGCCGGCGCGGCGGAGGCGCTCACGAACCTGCGCATGTCCGACGAGGCCGTGATGCACATGCGGGAGGAGTTCGACGCGCGGCGGCAGCACATGGTCAAGCGTCTGAACGCGCTCAACGGCGTGAAGTGCCTGGAGCCCAAGGGCGCGTTCTACTGCTTCCCGAACGTTTCCGGAACGTTCGGCCGCACCATCGCAGGCAAGAAGATCGCCAGCGGCATGGACTTCACAAACCTCTGCCTGGAAGAGGCCAAGGTCGCGCTGGTGCCCGGCGAAGCCTTCGGTTCCAACCAGCACGTGCGCCTGAGCTATGCGTCGAGCACCGAAAAGATCGACAAGGGCTTGGACCGGTTGGAGAAGTTGTTGAAGTAAGGAAGGGGATAGGGAACTGGGATCAGAGATCAGGGAACGATAGGCGCATTTTGGGAGTTTAAGAGGAGCGGGTAAGAAGACTGGGAAATCCATTTCGCTCGGCTGTTGTTCCCTGTCCTCTGATCCCTGTTCCCTGACCCCTGCAGTTTAGGAGAACGCATGGCGACGCCCATGACGCAGGAAGGACTGGAGAAGCTCAAGGCCGAATTGCTCGAACTTGAGACTCGCCGGCCCAAGATTCTTACCGCGATCAAGGAAGCCCGGGAGAAGGGCGACCTCTCGGAGAACGCCGAGTACCACGCGGCGCGCGAGGACCTCGCGATGACCGAGGAGAAGATCGCGGATCTGCGCTATAAGATCTCGCAGGCCACAATCGTGGATAAATCCAAGATCGGCGGCAATGCGGTCGTCTTCGGCGCGACCGTCAAGCTGCTCGATATGGGCAGCAAGGACGAAGAGGAGTACACGCTGGTGGGCGAGGGCGAGGCCGATCCGCTGGCCAACCGCATCCTGACCACGAGCCCCATGGGCCAGGCCCTGCTGACGCATAAAGTCGGCGACGTGGTCGAAGTGCCCGTCCCCAAAGGCAAGCTGAAGTTCAAAGTTCTCGAGATCCGCTTCGAATAACCATGGCCGGTACGCGCGCAAACAAAGCACAGGCCGCCCGCGCTGGCGCGGACGGTAAAGGCGCTGCCGTGCCCGCGCTGGACGCCTTGAGCCTTGAAGATCTGCGCGCGCGCATCGACGCTCTGGACGCGCGCATCGTCGCCCTGATCAACGAGCGCGCCCGTTACGCGCGCCACATCGGCCGGTTGAAAGCCAAGGAGGGCGTGAAGGCGTACGCGCCTTCGCGCGAGATCCAGGTCTACCAGCGCGTCGCGCGGCTGAACAAAGGCCCGCTCCCCGACGACGCCTTCCGCGCGATCTACCGCGAGATCATGTCCGCGACGATCGCGCTCGAGCATCCCACGCGCGTCTGCTACTTCGGGCAGCCGGGCTCGTTCACGCACCTGGCCGCGCATACCAAATTCGGGTCGTCGGTGGAGTACACCGCGGCGCGCGACGTCCGCGATGCCTTTGCGGCCGTGGCGCGCGGCAAGTCCGACTTCGGCGTTGTGCCTATCGAGAACTCCACCGAGGGCGGCGTCAACGAGTCCATCGACTTGCTGGCCGAGCACCGGCTGAAGATCGCCAGCGAGATCTACCTGCCGATCCACCAGCATCTGCTCTCGTTGAGCAAACCGAAGGACATCAGGACGATCTACAGCCACCCGCAGGGCTTCGCGCAGACGCGACAGTGGCTCAACGGGCACCTCGGCAACGCTGTGCGCCGCCCGGTGGGCTCGACGGCTGAGGCCGCGCAACTGGCCGCTAAGGACAAGCACGCGGGCGCGATAGCGGGCGAACTGGCTGCCGAGATCTACCAGGTCCCGATCCAGGCCGCGAACATCGAAGACCAGCCGGACAACATCACGCGCTTCTTCGTCATTGCCGAGAAGATGGCCGACCGAACCGGCAACGACAAAACTTCGCTGGTGATCTCCGTCTCCGATAAGCCCGGCGCGCTGCTGAACCTGCTCAAACCGTTCCACAAGCACGGCATCAATCTGACGCGCATCGAGTCGCGCCCGAGCAAGCGCCGCGCGTGGGAGTACAACTTCTTCATCGACTTGTACGGGCACGTGGCCGATCCGGAGGTCATGGCGACCTTGAAAGAGATCGATGCGCATGTGCGCCACTTGGAAATACTGGGCAGCTATCCGGTCTCGCCGCGGCTGCCGTCTTCGGAGCGCAGGGCGGCGGCGAAGTGAGGGGTTTGACTAAAACGTAAAACGTAAAACATAAAACATAATAAACTGCTTTGGAGACAGAGAGCCTTTTGCCGTTATTACGTTTTACGCATTACGTTTTACGGTTCGACGCAACCGGCTTCGCGTTGGGTTGGCGCGAGGCCCTACATCGGAGAGAGCGCCATGGCACGCCGCAAATTCATCGCCGGTAACTGGAAGATGAACAAGACGCCGGACGAGTCCCGCGAGTTGGCCGCCGGGATTCGCAAGGCGCTGGAAGGCTACGACAAGGCCGATGTCGCGGTCTGCCCGCCCTTCGTCTGTCTGGCGGCGGCGGGAGAAGCCCTCAAGGGTTCGAACATCCTCTTGGGCGCACAGAATATCTACTGGGAGAAATCGGGCGCGTTCACCGGCGAGGTCAGCCCGGGGATGCTGGTGGCGAGCGGCTGCAAGGCCGTGATCGTGGGCCACAGCGAGCGCCGGCAGTTCTTCGGCGAGACGGACGAGACCGTCAACAAACGCCTCAAGGCGGGGCTCGCGAACAAGCTCAAGGTGATCGTCTGCGTCGGCGAGTTGCTCAGCGAACGCCAGACGAACGTGACCGAGCAAGTGGTCAAGAAGCAGGTTGAGGGCGGGCTCGCGGGTATTACCCCGGCGGAGATGGCCGAGGTGACCATCGCGTACGAGCCCGTCTGGGCCATCGGCACGGGCCTGACGGCCTCGCCCCAGCAGGCGCAGGAAGTGCACGCCTTCATCCGCGCCCTGCTGCGCCAGAAATTTGGTGCAGGCACGGCGGACGCGGTGCGGATACAATATGGCGGCTCGGTGAAGGCCGATAACGCCGCGAAGTTGCTCGAACAGCCGGACATTGACGGCGCCTTGGTAGGCGGCGCGAGCCTGGTGGCGGGAGATTTTGCGCAGATCGTAAAGGCCGGCGGATAGTCTAAAGCAGAGCGTTTGCGGGTCATTAAGGGGCAAGGAGCGGTGGGACATGGAAATTCTGGTTTACATTCTAAAGGGCGCGTTGCTGTTCGTGTCCGTCGTCATGACCTTCTTTATCCTGCTTCAGGAAGGGAAGGGTGGAGGCTTGGCCGCCCTGGGCGGCACCAAGGGTGCAACGGTTGAAGGCGTAACCAACCCCATTCGCCGCGCGACGGCCTATCTCGCGGTCATCTTTTTCATCATTGCCATCATGCTGGGTTACCTGGCCCGCAACCCTACCAGCAAGCTCGGCACCGAAGGCCTAGCCGAAGACAAGGCTACCATCGGGCCGGAGACTCAAAAGACCGGTCCTGCCGAGGCACCGCCGCCCACGCTCGCGCCTGACGTCAAGAAAGACGCGGGTCCCGTGAAGCCCGACGAGAAGTCCGTCGGCGCGAGCAAAACGGAAGACGCCAAGAGCGTCTCCGCGAAGCCGGACGAGGCCAAGAAGTCCGAGCCCGCTCCGGCCGCGAAATCCGGCGAAGAGAAATCGGCTCCTGCGAAGGCCGAAGAGGCCAAGAGCGCGCCGGCCAAGACCGACGAGTTGAAGTCCGGTGAGGCCAAGTCGGCTTCGGCGCCCGCTCCCGAAGCCAAGAGCGAACCCGCGGCTAAGAGCGAGCCCGCTCCGGCTGCCAAGTAACCCCGGCGCCTAAACAAGCAATGTTCCGCACCCTGAAACCGGCTCCCGTGCGAACCGCCGCGGCTCGCCAGAGCGCCGTGCGCTCCATGACCGGCTTCGGCCGCGCCGAGACGTCCGACGCGAAAGGCCGGATCTGCGCCGAGATCCGTGCGGTGAACGGCCGCTTCCTCAAACTCGGCTTCAAGCTGCCGCCGCGCTACGGCGCGTTCGAAGACCGCATCAAGACCCTGCTTGCCGAGCGCGGCGTGAAGCGCGGCAGTGTGGATGTGAGCCTGTACGTGGAGAGCGTTGGGGCGGGGGAGAACAGCTTCGGCATCGACGCGAAGGCCGCCAAGGCATACGCGAAGCAGGCCAAGGCGCTGGCCAAGAGCCTGGGCTTGAAAGGCGAGATCCCGCTACAGGCGCTGCTCGCGTTGCCGGGCGTCGTGACCCGCGCCGAGAGCGAAGACGACGCCGACGAGGCTTGGTCGCGCTGCGAGCCGGTGCTGAACGAGGCCCTGAACCGCTTCGACGCCATGCGTATCAAGGAAGGCGCGGCGATGGCCGCCGACGTGCGCGGGCGCATGGCCGAACTGAGCGCCCACCGCGAAGCCCTGCGCCAGGACGCGCCGGCCGCGCTGCAGCGCAGCGTCGAGAAGTTCAAGGAGCGCATCCAGAAATTGCTCCAGAAGTCCGGCATCGACCAGCCGCTCGATAAGGACATCCTCGAACGCGAGGTGGTGCTCGCCAGCGACCGCACGGACATCAGCGAGGAACTCGCGCGGCTCGAAAGCCATTTTGCGCAGATGGAGGCCGCGCTGGCCGACGGCGGCGAGGCTGGCAAGAAGCTCGACTTCCTGACGCAAGAGCTCTTTCGCGAGACCAACACCATCGGCTCCAAGGCCAACGACCAGACCATCACGCACCGCGTCGTGGACATTAAGAACCTGATCGAGAAGATCCGCGAGCAGGTGCAGAACCTGGAGTAAGGCCGTGGAGCGTAGAGCGTGAAGCGCAATGCGCTAAGGCTGAGCAAGGCCGCGCGCAATGCGCTCCACGCTCCACGCCGATACGCGCTACGAGGATTTATGCGCACCGACCATCCACGCGGCAAAAAGCAGTTCCAGGAACTTAGCGAGATGTGCGCGCGGGTCTTCGTGCCCGCGTACGAGAGCGTGCGCGACCTGTTCGACCGCGACTACACGCTCGACCCCGCCTTTAAGCCGCAGCATTCCCGGGTAATCCGCCGCAAGGGCCGCATCGTCGCACACGTCGGCATTCTGGAAAAGACAGTGCGCATCGGCCGCGCGAAGTTCCGCATGGCCGGCATCGGCGCGGTGACCTGCCACAAGGAATTCCGCGGCCAGGACCTGCCTACGCATTGCATGAACGACGCGCTTGCCGTCGCGAAGCAGGAAGGCATGCCGCTCACCTTTCTACTCTGCGGCATCACCTACTACACGCGTTTTGGGTATGCCGAAGTCTGGCCCCGCCGCGTCCTGAAGCTCGATGCAAAGGGGCTGAAGGACCTCAAGCATCCGCTGCAGGTCCGGCCGTACAAGCCTTCCGACGCCGCGGCGCTGGCCGGCCTCTACAACGCCGCGACGGCCTCGACGACGGGCTCGGTGATACGCGACGCGGCGCGCTTTCACTTCGGCATTCAGCGCGAAGACCTCCTGGCGACGAGCAAGAACGACCCGCAGGGCTGCGTACATGTTTTCTCGGCGAAAGGCGAGAAGACGCCGCGTGCGTATGCCGTGGTCCGCGACGGTTCGTTCTGGGAGGCCGCCTGTGCGCCGGGCGATGGCGAAGCGGCCGAGGCTGTGCTCGCGTGGCTGCGCGACCGTTCAGGCAAAGAGGTCGCGCTGCATTATCTCTCGCCGATGCATCCGCTGTGGGCTTTCGCGCAGCGTTTCCCGCACCAGACCGAAGGCGGCATGCGCTGGACGCACGGCGGCATGGGGCGCATCCTCGACGTGGCCGCGTTCCTCAAGGAGTTGCAGCCGGAACTCGAGGCGCGCATCAACTCGGAAGGCATCGAGTCCGAAGGGCACCTGCATCTGATTGTGGACGGCAAGGAGCACAACCTCATCCTCGGCCGCGCGCATCACATCTCGCTGATGATCTCGACGCACCGCCACATTCTCTCGGCGCGCGTGGAATGCACCCAGCAGGCGCTGCTTCAACTGGCGCTCGGGACGCTGGATTGGAAGTCGATCCCGGGCGTGAAGGCCAGCGGCGACCAAGCGCTGCTGCGCGCGGTCTTCCCGCTCTCGTATCCGAATCTCTATCGCTTGGATTACTTCTAAAAAGTACGGACAGTCTGGAAGGTCAGGCTTTGCCGGCAGCGCGGGCGCTGATGCCGGCCTTTTCGGTGTGCGCGTGCTTGCCGTTGGTCTTCTCGGCGGGCTTCTCTTCTTCCTTCTCGCGTTCCTTCTCCAGCGCGTTGGCCTTGGCCTGAGCGGAACTGCGCGAGGCGTACACCGAATTAAGCGGCGGCAGCGGCAACTCGTGGTTTCGCAGGCCGGCCTCGTTCAAATATGCGAGCAGTTCCGTGGGATCGTTGTAGGTCGCGCCATCGGCGCCGGCCTCGATTACTTTTTTCGCGGCGTCGAGGTTCGAGACGCCCCAGACGCGCACGGCCATGTTGAGGCGGTGGGCCTCGTCGACCATGTCCTTGCTCACGTCTTCGCAATGCGGCAGCGTCACGGCGCCGCCCATGTGCTTGATCTCGGCCACCGTGGTGGTGCTGTGAAGATCGAGGAGATGCCCGACCTTGCAGCGGCCGTCGAGCATCACCGCGGAGATCAGGAGTTGGCGGTTGAAGCTGGTGAGCAGGACGCGGTCGAACGCGCCCTGCTCGGCGAACTTCTGCAGCGCCTGGATGGTCGGGACGACGGCGCCGAAGGCTTTCAACTCGACTTCGAATGGAATTTTGGCGAGGTATTTCGCGAGCGCCTCTTCAAGCGTCGGAATCTTCGTGTTCTTGTACTTTTCGGAGCTGAAGTTGCCCGCGTCGAGCAGGCGCAGTTCCTCGAAGGTGACGTCTTTGACTTCCGCTTCTTTCCCGGTGGTGCGGAAGAGGCTGGCGTCGTGGAGCAGCACCGCGACGCCGTCCTTCGTGACGCGCACGTCGGTCTCGATCTCGTCCGCGCCGGCCTTGATCGCGGCGTCGAACGCGCGCAACGTGTTCTCAGGCGCTTGCGCGGAGGCCCCGCGATGGGCGATCACATGAAACGTGCGGCTGGGCATGGGGGTCTTCGTTCGCTCCGCGTCTTACGGCGATGTGAATTTAATAGCGAATCCGTTGCCCGAGTTCAAGATGTATTATCCCGAGAGTGCGATTTTTCGTTGAGGCCCCCCGGCGGTCCCCTATAGTTGGGCGCTTTCGAGAGGAGCGAAGGCAACATGAGCAAACCCGACAAGGCGAAGAAAGTCTCCACCGAGCCCGAGATCATGGAGAAGCTGGTCGCGCTCAGCAAGCAGCGCGGCTTCGTCTTCCAATCCAGTGAGATCTACGGCGGCCTGAAAAGCTGCTACGACTACGGTCCGCTCGGCACGGAGCTGAAGCGCAACGTCAAGGCCGAGTGGTGGCGGACGATGGTGCTCTCGCGCGAGGACGTGGTCGGCATCGATGCGAGCATCATCATGCACCCCAACGTGTGGCGCGCGTCGGGCCACCTCGCGACGTTTTCCGATCCGATGGTCGACTGCAAAGACTGCAAGGAGCGCGGACGCGCCGACAAATGGCCGCAGGCGGCCAAGGGCAGCGAAGTCGAGTACAAGGTCGTCGTGGATCGCCAGTCGGGCAAGAAGGAGACGCGCAAAGGCGCCGTCGGGGAACTCGGCATCGTCTGCCCGAACTGCGGCAGCCCGAACATGTCGGATATCCGCCGCTTCAACCTCATGTTCCGCACCTCGCTGGGCTCGATCGATCCGCTCGAGACCATGTACAAGCGCCTCGATGGCAAGGCGCTCTCCGGCGAGGAACTTCGCAAAGTGCTGGCCGAAGCCATCGACGAGACCGCCGTGTACCTCCGGCCCGAGACGGCGCAGGCGATGTTCACGAATTTCCTCAACGTCCAGCAATCCATGCGCATGAAGCCGCCGTTCGGCATCGCGCAGCAGGGCAAGAGCTTCCGCAACGAGATCACGGTCGAGCACTTCACGTTCCGCTCGTGCGAGTTCGAGCAGATGGAGATGGAATTCTTCTGCTACCCGCCCGAGTTCACGCCGCCGGGCGAGAAGACCGACATGGAGTGGTTCGAGTACTGGAGTAACGCGCGTCTCAACTGGTATTCGAGCCTTGGCATCAAGAAGGATAAGCTGCGGCTGCGCCCACACGCCGCGGACGAGCTCTCGCATTATGCCAAGGGCTGCAACGATGTGGAATACGACTATCCGTGGGGCTGGGGCGAACTCGAAGGCATCGCGCACCGCAGCGACTACGACCTGAAGCAGCACGAGAAGCACAGCGGCAAGAAGCTGACCTACTTCGATCCGCAGGCGAACAAGCACTACCACCCGTACGTCATCGAGCCCGCTGCGGGCGCCGACCGCGCCGCGCTGGCGTTCCTTATCGACGCCTACGTGGAAGAACCTCCGCCGCCCGGCACCAGCGAAGGCCGCACCGTGCTGCGCCTGCACGCGCGGCTTGCGCCGGTCAAGGTGGCCATCTTCCCGCTGGTAAAGAAGGAAGGCATGCCCGAGTCCGCGCGGAAGATCGTGGACGAGTTCTCGAAAAGCGGCCTCAAAGCGGCATACGACGAGAAGGACGCGATCGGCCGCCGCTACCGCCGCCAGGACGAGTGCGGCACGCCGTACTGCATCACCGTGGACGGCCAGACCGCGCAAGACGGCAGCGTGACCATCCGCGAACGCGACAGCATGAAGCAGGACCGCATCCAGGTCGCCGACGCGGTGAAGATCGTGCAGAAGCGGCTGGCGGAGTAACCGACTGTACCCCTGCCATGAGCGATGCCTCGCCCGATGCGCCCGTAAAGCCGCAAGGCGAGGGTGCGGTACGCCGGATGATAGCCGGCATCGCGATCTTCTTCGGCGCCACTCTGCTTTATCAGAAGGTCGAAGGCTTCCCGGCCTGGGCCTGCATCACGCTGGCCGCGGCCGGGATGAGTTGCTACGGCTGGGGCTGGTGGCGGGTCTTCCGCGCCAAGATCAACAGCGACTGGTTCAGCAAGGCGCTGAACATTCTCGGCTTGGTCTTCTTTATCCTGCTCGGCACGCTGCTGCTCGCGCGCATGCTGACGTCCTGAGCGCCGGGTGCTTCACGCGAGCGCGGCAACGCGCTTCTCCGAATAGATCAGTGGCAAGACGTCGTCGCGGTCCATGAGTTCGCCCGCGGCAGGCTTGAAGTCTCCCTGGATGCCGTGGTAACGGCCGTTGCAGACCGCGCCGTCCGGCATGTAGGCGCAGGTCATCGCGCGTCGCGACTTCTCGGTGCGGTTCGGGCCCGCGTAGTGGTACGTCAGCCCGTTGTGCCAGATCGCCGTGCCCGCCTTCACCGGAACTCTTGCGGCCGAGAGACAGCGGAGCTGCGGAACTTTCTCGCGGATGTCGTCGTTCTTGCCCAGGTCCACGCCCGCGCCGAGCTCCGTGTTCTGGCTGCCGGGCATGTACCAGAGGCAACCGTTCTCTTCGGTGGCGTCGTCGAGCGCGACCCAGATCGAGATCGCCGCGCGGTGCGTGAACGACCAGTACGGCAGGTCCTGGTGCCAGACCGTCGGCCGCCCGCCCGGATCCTTGATCAGCGCCTGATCGTGGAAGATGCGAATGCCATCCACGCCCGCCAGCCGCGCGGCGGCCTTGCCCAGGCGTTCGTCCAGCATCAGCTTACGCATGGGCGGGTTGTCCTTCCAGAGATTCATCACCTGCTTGAGCGCTTTCTCCCAGTCGGTCTTCTCGGCCATCGTGCGCTTGTCTTGGCCCGTGCGCTTGAAGACGGCCTCATCTACCGCCGCGCGCCATTCTTCAAGATCCGCCGCGTCAAGGAAGCCTTCGCGCACGTAGTACCCGTTGCGATGGTAGAAGGCGATGTCGCGGTCGCTAATCGTGTCGAGCATGGCGGGTCTCCTCGTACTTGTGCTTCCTGGTATGCGCCGGACGTGCTGTTCAGCGCTTTACGAGATTAGACAATAGTATATGAATGCGTGCAATGGAGCGGCTGGGCAATTATTTGTGTTATATGGTCATTATGGGGATGCGGGGACATGAAAAGGCTTCGAGCTAAAGCGGTAAGCCGCATCCTCTTCCGCGAGGCCCTTAGCCTCGGCGGCACCGGGCTTACCGGCGCGGGATACATCTTCGAGAAAGGACCGCCTCACGAGGTCCGCAATCGGACGCTGAAGGTCTATGCGCTCGTCTATGTGCTGGGCGGAGGCGGCCATTACGCCGACGCGAAGGGCGAGCGGCCCGTGTGCGCGGGCGACTGTTTGGTGCTCTTCCCCGGACTGCAACACAGCTATTACCGCGGCGCGTCGCCGCTCTGGAACGAGTGCTTCCTCATGTTCACCGGCGGGGTCTTCGAACAGTTGGAGCGCGACGGCCTGATCTCGCGCGACCGGCCGGTGCTCTCGCCGGGGCTCCGGCCGCCGCTCGTGGCGGCCTTCGATCGCTTGATCCAGGACTTCACTCGCGAACGCGCGCCCGATCCGGCGGCGCTGACCGCTCGCGTGCACCTGCTTCTGGCGGAACTCGCGGCCGCGCATCGTGAGGCCTCGGGTGGCGCCGAGCCGTTCGCCGCGCGCGCCTGCGCGCTGATCGAGGAGAATCTCGCCGAGCCCTGCGATCTGCGCGCGGTCGCGCGGCGGCTTGAGATGGGCTACGAACGTTTTCGCAAGCGTTTTGCGCAGGAGGTGGGCATGCCGCCGGCGAAGTTCCGCGTGCGCCGCCGCATCGACCGCGCCAAGACGCTGCTCGCGGAAGGGCGTTACCCGCTTAAGGCGGTGGCCGGGCGACTGGGCTACTGCGACCTCTACTTTTTTTGCCGGCAGTTCAAACAGGAGACGGGCATGACGCCCGGAGCATTCCGGCGCTCGGTGTGAGCGCGGCGTGGCCGGTCAGCTCGAACGGAAGGTCTGACGCTGGTGCCGCTCCAGGTGCTCGCGAATGGTTTTGACAAAGGTCGCACCAAACTCCGCGCGCTTCTTTTCGCCGATGCCGGGGATCCCGATAAGGTCGGCCTCGCTTTGCGGGTACGCGCGCGCCATCGCGCGCAGCGTGGCGTCGGAGAAGACGATGTACGCGGGCACGCTGCGCTCGTCCGCGAGGCGCTTGCGCAGCGCGCGCAGGGACTCGAACAGGTCCTCGTCGAACTCGGCCGGACCTTTGTGCTTGGCCGAGGAACTCTTTCGCGCTTCGACGGGCTTTGTGAGCTGGACCGGCTTGCGCTTGGTGAGCGCCTCGCGGCCCGACGGCGTCAGTTCCAGCCGCGTGTAGCGGCCTTCCGACGATTGGAGCAGCAGTCCGAGCGCGGCCAGTTCGCGCCCGATGGCCTGCCACTCCTTCACGCTGCGTTCGCGGCCGATGCCGTACGTCGAGAGCGTATGGTGCTGCCAGCCGAGGATAAGGTCGCTCTCGGCGCCGGTCAGCACATCCGCCACGTATTTAACTGAGAACCCAAAGGTGCTGTGGCGTTCGCGGATGCGGTAGACGCACGACAGAAACTTCTGTGCGTCGAGCGTGCCGTCGTAGGTGCCGCGCGGTTCGAGGCAGTTGTCGCAGCCGCCGCAGGGGACCTGCGTCCAGGTCTCGCCGAAATACGCCAGCAGCGCCGCGCGCCGGCAGGCGCGGGATTCGGAGTAATCGAGCATCTGCCGCAGTTGGCGGCGCGCGTTCTCCTGTTCACGCGGGTCCGGCTTCTCGTCGATGAAGCGCTCCTGCTTCACCGCGTCGCCGGCGCTGAAGAGCAGCAGGCACTCGCTGGGCAGGCCGTCGCGGCCAGCGCGGCCGGTCTCCTGATAATAACCCTCGATGTTCTTGGGCAGGTCGTAGTGGACGATGTAGCGGACGTTGGACTTGTTGATGCCCATCCCAAAGGCGATGGTCGCGCAGATCACGCGCGCGTCGTCGCGCAGAAACTGGTCCTGGTTGCGCGAACGGTCCGGCGCTTCCATCCCGGCGTGGTAGGGCAGTGCGAGCACCCCGGCGGCGCGCAACTTCTCGGCCAGGCCCTCGGCGCTCTTGCGGCTCTGGCAGTAGACGATGCCGCTCTCGTTCTTGCGTTCCTTCACGAACGCGAGCAGTTTCGCGAAGCCTTTCTCCTTGGGCTCGACGCGGTACGCCAGATTGGGACGGTTGAAGCTCGCGACGTAGCGCGCGGGATCGCGCAGATGCAGATGCTTCACGATGTCCGCGCGGACGCGCTCGGTCGCGGTGGCGGTGAGCGCCATCAGTGGAACGTTCGGCAGGACCTCGCGGAGCTGGGCCAGTTTCCGGTATTCGGGCCGGAAATCGTGGCCCCATTCGCTGATGCAGTGCGCTTCGTCGACGGCGATGGCCTCGACATTCCACTGTGCGAGCGCGCTCTGGAATCCATCGAGCATGATGCGTTCGGGCGCAGCGTACAGGAGGCGATAGCGGCCTTCGTAAACGCCGCGCAGGCGCGCACGGGCGTCCTCGGGCTGGAGCGTGGAATTGAGGAACGTGGCGGCGATGCCGTTGGCCTGGAGCGCGTCCACCTGGTCCTTCATCAGCGCAATCAGCGGCGAGACGACCACGGTAAGGCCCTTGCGCAGGATCGCGGGCAACTGAAAGCAGAGCGATTTTCCGCCGCCGGTCGGCAGCAGCGCGAAGACGTCGCGCCCGGCGAGCGCATCGCGGATGATCTCTTCCTGGTGCGGCCGGAAGGCCGAGAAGCCGAAGTGGCGCTTGAGCGCGCCTGGCAGGTCGGGGGGCGCCGTTGTTGCGCCGCGCGCAGGCGACTGCTTGGCCGTCATGGCGCGAGGCCCGTTACCGCAGCGAAGCCCTGGTAAGCCGTGCCCGCGAGCACGCCCAGCGCCGCCGCGAGCGCGATCCAGTCGCCGAGCAGGTAGGGTGCTTTGCCGTCGCGGCGGCGGAGCAGCACGGTGAGCAGGCCGACGCCGAATAGAAAGGCGGAGCCCCAGGCGATCTGTTCCCAGAAATGCCGGCGCGCGGCTTCGGACGAAGCGAGCTGCGGCGCGTTCTCGTGCCAGACCAGCGAGACGCCGCGCGCCTCGTAAAAGAAGATATAGGCCATCGCGAAACCGCAGGCCCAGAACGCGCGGCGCTGGCCGGGGGTCATGGTTTCCGTCCCCACAAGGCCAGACCAAGAAAGACGGACACTCCGATGAAGACCACGTACAGCTTCGAGAGCGTGAAATGTGGATAGCCTTGGTAGTCCAGCACCGAAATCAGAATACTCATTAGAAGGAAGACTCCACCATACATCGTTAACACGAAAGGCTCCGAATCCATCCAGATCCGATCCGCCACTACGAGCGCCCAAGCGATCGCGGTTCCGCCTAGCAAAACATGCATCCGCTGTTTGGATTCGGTAAACGGCAACTTTTGCGGGTTCGGCTTGCTGGAATTTTCGGGCGGTTCGGTCATGGTTACTTCTCGTTTTTCACGCGCGGGTACGCGATCAGGTTCGCAAGCATGCGGTACGCGCCGGGGACGCCCGCACGCAACTGCCGGTACCAGACGTAGCTCGTGTAGATGAAGCTGCCTTTGTTGCCGCTGCCGAGGTCCGTGACAAGCAATCCACCGTCGAGCGCCGGTTCGCCGGGGTCGCTGCTGGAGAGCAGCGGCGTGTATTTCTCGTCCCATTTCGAGGGGAAATAGACGCCGCGTTCCTGCACCCAGCCGGCGAAGTCGGCCTCCCAGATTTTGCACGGCCGCGAGAGCAGCGGATGCGCGGGCTGGAGCAGCTTAACCGCGGCTTCCTCGTGCGTCACTCGGTTAAAGGAAAGTGTGATGGGGAAGGGGGCGACCGCGCCGCCGCCGCCCTGGCCGCGGAAGAACCCGCGCCCGCGCGCGGCCTCGTCGGGCTCGTTCCAGTCGAAGTCCTTGTGGTAGAGGCAGACGACGTTGCCGCCGTCCTCCATGAACTTGCGCAAGCGCTCGCGGTTGCGCAGCACGTCGGGCCGGTACTGCGTGGCCCGCAGATCGAGCACGATCGTGTGCAGCGGCGCGAGGTCGTTCTCCTGAAGGTCTTCGGGCGTAAGTTCGAGCAGTGACATGCCGGAGATCTGGCCGGCCATGAGCTTCAGGGCGTCCCACGTCGCGGTATCGTAGGTGCGCACGATGCCGACGTTCAGCGGCGAGGGCAGTTTGACCGGCACGCGGCGGAAGCGCGTGGTGACCGGCACGGAGAACGCGTCGCCCTGCTTAAAGAGCAGCGCCGTTACCGCCAGGTCGCCCTTTTCGAGTTCGCCGGACGTCACCGTGAAGGAAATCTCAGCGCTGAGCACCTCGCCTTCATGCTTGAATGCAAGCTTCGCGCCCGCGGTCTTGCCGGCCTGCTGCGCCATGAAGCGCGGGTTCTCCTGCGGCTTGACGAAGAGCGTCCAGGGCTCGCGGCGGTGGTTGGTGACGAGCAGCTTCGCCCGACAGGTGATCGCTTCCTTGCCCTCGCGGTCCGGATCGTCGAAGACGAGATACGGGTCGTGCGCGAAGCGGACCTCGTAGGGCGGGGCGAGGTGTATGGGAACATTGGCTTTGGGCAACATGCATGAAAATTCACGCGCTACTTGTTCGTCAGCAGCTTTGATTGTAGCCACAATCTGAACCGGTGGGCGCGAATTGAAGCGCAAGTCTAAGTATTTTTCCGGCGGGAAGTTGGGAATCGCTTTGTCCGTGGCCTTAATCTTGGTTGTGGCTTCATAAACGCCACCAGGCTTAACTGCTTCTTTGGGCAATTCGAGCGAGCCCAGTTCCCAGCCAGGTTCACTGACTAGGCTCCAACTATCGAGTTTCACCGGTACTACTCCGGTATTTGCGAATCGGACAGTGATCGTTACCTCTTCGTCATGAACTGTAATGGAATTTGTGGTTTGGACAGTGATCAAGGTACCTAGGCCCAATTGAATGATTTCTTGAGCATGAATTAATGAGCGATATAAGTGTGACTTAAGCTCGAACTCATTAACAGGAGTGCTGGCAATACTTTTCTTCGCATCATGTAATCCCATCAATCCGTATGCGGCTAGTTCTGAATCGGCTTGATTTGTGTATTTCCGAAAGTCAATAATTCCATTTTCAGCCTTTACGTAGAATCCAGAATCTTCAGAAAAACCAGATAAGAAATCCTTCTCGTTGGGCGTATCTTTATAGAAAGGGCTGGTGGCAGCTTTCGCCAACTCAAACGTCCGCTCCACCTTCTCGCCCGGTTTCACGTCGCGCTTCATGCCCTGCGTGACGTGCCGCTCGAGCGCCCACGCGGCGATCTCCGCCGGCGAATAGCCGGAGGACGGGTCGCGCTGCGAGACGTCGAAGCGCACGGTGATCTTGTCTTTCTCTTTTTCATCCCAGATGCGCCGGTACAGTTTGCTCGCCTTCCACGGCTTGAGGCCCTCTTTATCGAGCTGCTCGGGATAGCGCTTCTCGTCCGCGGCGGCGTCGAAGGCTTCCCAAACGATCTGCGCGGTGGCGATGTGGTGGCCGTGGTCGTGGCCTTCAGGATTGTGGTTGGTGAAGATGATGTCCGGCTTCACGATGCGGATGATGCGCACGAGCCGCCCCACCGCATCATCGTGCGGCCAGACCTGGTACGTCTCCTCAGCGCTCTTGCAGAAGCCGAAGTCCGGCAGGTTGAGGTACCAGACCTTCGCGCCAAGGATGCGCGCGGCGGCCTCGGTCTCCTGCGTGCGCTTCCAGGCGAGTTCCTCGCCGAGCTCCGGGCCGGACTCGTTCTGCCCGCCTTCGCCGCGCGTGGCGAGACACATGTGGACTTCCACGCCCGCGAAGCGCCGCAGCCAGGAGATCGTCGCGCCGTCCTCGTCGTCGGGATGCGCGGCGACGCTCAGCGCGCAGAGTCCGGTGCGCGCGGCCATCAGTTCCAAGCGCAGCTTGTCGAGCCCGCGCTCGAACGGCGGATCGGTGGGGGCCTCGGCGGCGAAAAGTTTTGCCGCCGCGAACGCCAAGAGCAGCGCGCCGAATAGTCTCTTTGGAATACGCATCGTCAATTCCTTACCGCGAGTCCCAGGCACAGCTCGCCATACGGACGGCGAGCCGTGGCACCCTACAGCCGGTCGAATCTATAAATCAAAGTCCTTCTCCGCGCCTCTGAGTCTCAGCGGTGAATGCGTCTCACAGTTTATCGCCGCGCGGCGTTCTGCGCCAGGAAGCGCGCGCCTGGAGCCAGCCGGAGAGCCCCACCGCCGCCGCGCCCAGCGCCATCAGGCACAGGCCCAGCGCTGTCGCACCGGGCGGATCGTTGCGGAAGAGTTCGTTGATCTTCACGCTCGCGGGCGTCGTCGCCGGACCGTACAGAATCTCCGACGCGACGAACTCGCCCGCCGCGGTGATAAAGCACAGCAATCCCGCCGCGAGCAGCGCCGGCAGTATCATCGGCAAGACCACGCGCGCCAGCGTGCGCAGGGGGCTCGCGCCGAGGCCGCGTGCGGCGAGTTCCATATCGGGACCCAGGTCTTCCAACGCTGCGCGCGCGGGCCGGACTGCCAGCGGCAGGCAGCGGCTTGCGTACGCGAGGATCAGGATAAGCGCGCTCTGCCCAAGCGCCGCGCCGCCGGTGAGCCACGACGGCCCGTTGAATGCGGCCAGCAGCGCGACGGCGACCGCCGAGCCCGGCAGCGCGATGGCCAGCATAACCGCGAACTCCGACGGGAACCCCGCCCACGCGGACGCGCGACGCAAGGCCAGCGCCACAGCCAAGGCCACCGCGAGGTCCAGCGCCGCAGCCTGCAGGCCATACACTACGCTGCGCTTGAGCGCGTCCAGGCTCTCGGTGTCCAGCCTGCGGAAGGCGTCGAGCCCGAGGGTCTTCGGCCAGACGCCTGTGTACCAGTCCTCTTTGGGCGTAAACGCGCCTAGCGCGGACACGAACAACGGTGCGAGCAGCAGCGCGGCTGCGGCTAACGAGAGTCCCACGCGCCAGGCCGCCTCTTGCCGACCGGCTTGGGACAGCGCGCGCACGGCCGAACCCTTCAATCCCGCGCCGGCCGCGGGCGCGCTGCGCTGGAAATAAAGAAAAGGAGGAAGCGCCGCGAGCGAGAGCGCAGCGAGGAGAACGGTGAGCGCCGAGACGAACGCCGGATCGCCCGACATCTTCTCATTAACGATCTCCACCGTGAGGTAGTGGCCGCCGGTGTCGAGCAGCAGCGGAGCGCTGAAGGACGCGCCCGCGGCCATGAACGTGAGCAGCGCCGCAGCCCCGAACGGCGCGCGGATCGCCGGCCAGAGCGCGTGGCGGAAGACCGCCCACGGCCCGCCGCCGAGGCTGCGCGCGGCTTCTTCGTGGGCGTGGTCGAGGTTCTCCAGCGCCGCCGCGACGAACGCGTAGGTGTAGATCCCAAATGCGTACGTGTGCAGGATCAGCACGCTCTCAAACGGAGAGAAGAGCGGCTTGCCGCCGGGGAGATGAAAAACGCGATTGAGCAGCCCGCCTTCGCCCAGCAGGCGGAAGAAGGCCATCGAGCCAACCAACGGCGGCATGAGCAGAGGCGCGTACCCGAGCAGCGCGAAGAGCCGCCGGCCGGGAAATTCGCGCCGCCACCAGAGCAGCGCCAGTCCCAGGCCCCACAGGCCGCCTGTGACCACGGTACATAAGGAGAGCTTGAGCGTGCCCCAGAACGCCAGGCGCGCGCCGTTCTCCAAGAGCAGTGCGCGGAGGGGTGCGGCCCACGGCTGATGCGCGGAGTCGAAGCCGTCGTGTCCGGCGCGCCAGTCGGCTAGCGGCGCGTGGAGGCTCTCGGCGAGCATGGCCAGGGCCGGATAGAGAATGTACGCAAGCAGCGGCGCGGACACCAACAGCGCGAGCAGCGTATTTCGGCGCAGCGAGGGCATTGGAGACAGTCTGTTCGAGGCGCGGGCCGGGCGCAAGTTCGCCTCGCACGCCAAACATTATTCGGAATTCATACGCAATTCCGTGTGGAATTTGGGGTTGGAAATGAGCAACGTGGCTACCGCAGTCGTCACGCTGATCGCAATTCAGAATCGAAGTACATTCTTCTTTAAGAATGAACTTCGGCATCGGTATGACGAATTTCACCAGGACGGCTAAATCGTAATTCGGCAAGCCGGGTCGTGGTGAAATTCGAGGCACCAACCTGTTCAAGGAAGACCTGTCCGGTCAATTCACAGGCTTTGCGGGCACGAAATCCGGCATCTATACGCTTTGGCATCAAGGTTGCAATGCTTAGGGTTGCTGCGGAAGTCTCGCGTTCGCGAGGCTGCCGTTGCGGGGGCCGTCAAGGAGGAAGACACCGATGAGGGGCTACTTGATCGACATGGACGGCGTCGTGTACCGCGGGAACCAGATGATTCCCGGCGCGGACCGCTTCATCGCGGACTTAAGGAAGGCCGGGGTCCCATTCCTGTTTCTCACCAACAACAGCCAGCGCACGCGGCGCGACGTGGCCTTGAAACTCCAGCGCCTGGGCATCGACGCTCTGGAAGAGCACGTCTTCACCTGCGCCATGGCCACGGCGCGCTATCTGGCCCGGCAGAAGCCCGGCGGCACGGCGTACGTCATTGGCGAAGGCGGATTGCTCACCGCGCTGCACACCAACGGTTTCGCCATTGTGGATAAGAACCCGGACTACGTCGTCGTGGGCGAGGGCCGCACGCTCACCTTTGAGATGTTCGAGACCGCGTTGGGAATGATCATGAACGGCGCGAAGCTGATCGCGACGAACATGGACCCCAACTGTCCCTCGCAAGGCGGCATGCGGCCGGGCTGCGGCGCCATCGTGGCCATGCTCGAGGCCGCCGGCGGCATGAAGGCGTTCAGCGTGGGCAAACCGAGCCCCATCATGATGCGCGGGGCGCGGAAGCAGTTGGGCCTGGCCGCCGAGGATACCATCATGATCGGAGACACCATGGAAACGGATATCCTCGGCGGCGTTCAGGCCGGCTACAAGACGGTGCTCGTCCTGAGCGGCGGCACGCGCCGCGAAGATCTCGGCCGCCTCGCTTACCGCCCGGACCACATCGCCGATTCGGTCGCCGACCTGAGCCACGCCCGCCTGTCGGAACTGTTCTTTCCCGGCCCGAACATCCGCGCGGTGCGTAAGAAAAGCACGGCTAAGAAACTGATGCTGGCCACCGCATAGGGTCATTTTAGGAAAGCACTCAGCGCGTTTGAATGTTCGAAGGATGTCCAGCCCATGTACAAACTCTGCATTGTATTGCGTTTCGGGAAGCGCGATCAACTTGAGTTGTACTGGGTTGGAATCCCATAACTTAATATAAGTTTTAAGGTTAAGGTTAATTTGTGTTATTGAATGGGATGAGGTCCGCGTTGGCATTGCTCTTGCCTAACTTTGGACACACAACGTTAGGGAGGTGCAAGCAATGCGTCCAAGCGGACTGCTGGCTGGTTTTCTGTTTTCGTTGACGGCGGTAATGATTTCGTCTTACGCGGAGGAAAATGTTCAAGCCCAAATGAAGGCATTTCAGGATCAGTTGCAGGCCATGGCGAAGACGATTGAGGCGCAAAGCAAAAAGATTGAGGAACAGGAGAAGACCATCTCCACCCTCAAGAAGACAGCGCCGATTGGCCAGAGTCCCGCCGAGAAGGCCACGCAAACTCCGGACAGACATGGTCCTACCCCCTCTGCGCCTCCGCCAAAGAAGGAAGGCGAGCACCTACGTTCGTGGGAACTGCCGCCCATCACGGTGACGGGCAACAGCAATGGCGAACTGCGCGAAGAAGACCGCGTCGGTTCCTACGGCCAGCCGCGCTGGACCACCCGCCGCCGCTTCCTAGAGACCCGCGCGTACGTCGCCCCGGAAGGCACGCTCCAGGCCGAGAACTGGTACATCATCGAAGTGCCGCGCCACGGCGACACCGAGGTCGAGACGCAATACGAGGTCGAGATCGGCCTCCCGTACCGCTTCCAACTGGACCTGTACGGCGTCTCGCACGAGACCGGGCACGTGGGCCTGGACAAGTCTTTGAAGTGGGACCAGCAGAAGGTGGAATTGCGCTGGGCGTGGGCGGACTGGAACAAGATTCCCGGCAACCCGACGATCTACCTTGAGTACATTCAGAACGACGGCCAGCCGGACCACTTCGAGTCCAAGCTGCTCTTCTCAGGTGAAGCCGCGCCGCGCTGGCATTGGGCCACGAACCTGGTCTCCGAGACGGAACTGGGCGGCGATCACGTGACTACCTACGAGTGGACCAATGGCATCAGCTACACCGTGCTGGACGAGAAGGTCTCGATCGGCTTCGAGACCAAGCTGGCGTACGAGAACAACAAGTTTGACCGGAGCCGGTCTGGAAAGCCCGAGATACTCGTGGGCCCGAGCATCCAGTTTCGCCCGCTCAAGCAGATGCACGTGGACTTCGCGCCGCTGGTGGGCTTGACGAAGGGCTCGGCGCGCTTCAAGAGCTTGCTGATCTTCGGCTGGGAGTTTTGATGAAAGCCGGGTCGGCAAACCTGGCGTACGCCGCGGCCGCGGCGGCTCTCCTCCTTTGGGCCGCCGCGGCTCGGTCGTCTGAAGAGGCCAAGGCCGTCCTGGGCGCCGACGAACTCGAACTCAACGGCAAGACGTTCAAGCTCTCCAAGGAAAAAGACCCGGCGAAGCTCGGCAAGGCGCTCCGCGCGGCCGCGGGCGATGCGCCTAAATCCAAAGACGCGGCGCTGGTCATCGAAGCCGGCGAAAAAGCGCCCTGGAGCGCATTGCAGAAGATCCTGCTCGCTTCCTTTGCGGCGGGCATCGGCAAGGTGCGCGTGCAGGCCGGCGAGGCGGCGCTGGAACTGAATCTGCCCGGCAGCGATTCGGAGAACGGCGAAGTGCTCGACTTGCCGCTTCTGCCGGGCAAAGGCGAGGCGCTTCAAACCGAGAACGAAGGCAAGAAGCTGGCCTGCGATGCGGCGCTGCTTAAGGATCTGGTCAAGCAGGCGCCCAAGTCCGTTGTAAATCTACAGGCCGCCGAGGGCGTAGGGGCGCGCTCCGTCGTGAACGTGATCCTCATTCTGCAGGCCGCGAAGGCCGCGGGTATTGCGTATCTGCCCGGTAAGGAAGTGCACGCGCTTAAAGCAGTGCCGTCCGGAAAGAGCGGGGACGAGCACGAGAGCGGCGCGGAGCGCATGGCGCATAGTTTGAGCGAGTAGCGCGCATCACTCGCCCGCAAACAAGAACGCCACCAAAGCCACTGTGGCAATCAGCGCGACCACCACGGCAATCCAGAATGCCGTCGAGGCCGCTGGGGGCTTGCCGGTTTCCTGCTCCTGCTGGCGCTGGGACTCCGCGCGCGCAGCCGCCGCGGCATCGGTAAAGGGCTTGGACGCCATCATCCGCGACTCGCTGATATACTGCTCCAGCACGGCCTCGCGGAACTTGCTCGAACCCTTTACCCCTTCCCAGTTCTGGACGATGTTCTTGATGCCGACGAGGCGCGTGGATTCGCTGGCGCACTTGATGCAGGTGGCGACGTGGTGCTCGACGTCCACCTTCTCCTGGTCCGACAACTCGTGATCGACGTATTCGGAGAGTAAATCCCTGCACTGCTCGCAGGTGATCTCCTTGGGGGCCGATCTCGTGATGGATGGTTCGCTCATAGCCGGTCTTCCGCCGCCGCTCTTTTGAACCGCCCGGGAATCGCCCGGGTCACTTGCTCTCTGCCTGCAGGATCTTAAGCGTTTCGCGCAGCGTCTCGCGCGCGCGTTTCACGCGCATTTTGATGGCGCTCACCGTGACACCCAGAATCTCGGCGATCTCCTGATACGGCATGTGGTGGTACTCGACCATCACGAGGGTGGTCCGCTGGTCGTCGGGCAGGTGCGCGATGGCGCGCTCGATCAGGGTCTGCGCCTCGTGCTTTTCGGCCTCGGTGAGTGGCGCGTCGCCCTTGTTCGCGAGGCGCTCTATAATGCGCGTGCCGTCCGGGTCCGAGCCCGCCGGCTCGTCGAGCGAGCGGCTGTGGCGGATCTGGCCTTTCTTCGACTCGTTGATGCAGAGGTTAGTGGCGATTTTGTAGAGCCAGGTCGTGAACTTGGCCACGGGCATGTAGCGGGCGGCGTTGCGGAAGACGCGCAGAAACGTCTCCTGCGCCAGGTCTTCGGCGGAATCGCGGTTGCGCATGAAGGCATAACAGAAGGTAATGACTTGAGTCTCGTAGCGGCGCAGGAGTTCCTCGAAGGCCTCGTGGTTGCCCGCGGCCAGCTCTTTCATGAGCTGCTCGTCGCCAAACGTTTTCAGGCGTTCATCCGGCATCCGCGTTCATTATGCCACGAGTGCTTAAACCGCCGAGGGCCGTTCCGGTCACGGCGTGCTTAATGATTCGTGGAGCTGAATACGCTGACGATCAGCGAAGAGATCGTCGCGATGGCGATCACCACGATGCCCACCAGAATCGCCCACTTCACGCTCAGGCTTGCCGAGACCGGCGCGTGCACCGCGCTCCGCGCCCGCATGACGTTGCTCTGCCCCGGGTTCTTGCGCGCGGCGCCGATCCGCGAGGTGCTCCCCGGCGTCGAACTGGGCGTCGCGAGCATCTCGTCGAGCTTCTCCAGATTCTCGTTTACGATTCGCGGCTCCGAGCGCGCGCTGCCTCCGGCGCGCGAACCGTGTTCGCCGTGCGCGCCCGCCGGCCGCGCCAGGCTCGACCGCCCCTGCGCCGGGCGCACGCTCTCGGGCGCTTTGCCTTCGCTGAGCAGTTTGAGATCGACGAGCAGGTCGGCGGGCGTCTGGTAGCGCTCCGCCGGATCCTTGGCCATCATTTTTTCGAGCACGTGGCAGAAGCCGATCGAGATCCCGCGGTCGATGTCGTGCGGGCTGGGCACCTGCTCGTTGAGGTGTTTCATCATCACCACCGCGGCGGTCTCGCCGTCGAACGGCGGCCGTCCAGTGACCATCTCGTACACCGTGGTGCCCAGCGAGTAGATGTCCGAGCGGATGTCGATCTCGGTCTTGCCCTGAATCTGTTCCGGCGACAGGTAAAACGGCGTGCCCATTGCGATGCCGGCCTTGGTGATGCGGCGGCGGCCTTGCGCGTCTTTATCCACGGCCAAGCCCATGTCGGCTAGCTTGGCGATGCCTTCGGCGGTGACCAGAATATTCTCGGGCTTGATGTCGCGGTGGACCAGGCGCTCGCCGTGGATGTGGTCGAGCGCCGAGGCGATCTGTTCGAGGATCTTCGTCGCTTCCTTCTCGTTGAAGCGGCCTTTCTGTTCGAGCAACCCGTAGACGTCCTGGCCCTCGACGTACTCCATGACCAGAAAGTAGTAGCCGTCGGCGTGGGCGAAATCGAGCCCGCTGACGATGTTGGGATGGTCGAGCTCGAACGCGGCGCGCGCCTCGGCCTCGAAGCGCCGCAGGAACGTGCCGTCGCGGGCGCGCGAGCGCGGAAGCACTTTCAGCGCGACGACCTCGTTGTTGCGCGTGTCCTTCGCCTGGTACACCGCGCCCATGCCGCCTTCGCCGAGCTTGCGGATCAGTTCGTACGAACCGATGCGCGTGACTTTCTGCAGCGCCTCGCGCTGCATGGAGAGCAGCCGTTCAAGCTGCGTGCGCGTGAGATACCCGTGCCCGATCAGGATCTCGCCGAGTTGTTCGTAGTTGCCGCTCTGTTCGTTGCGATGCTGCTCGGCGAGGCATTCTTCGATTTCAAGAGGCTGCGCGAGACCCTGTGCGACGGCGAGTTGACCTAGGCGGATATCTTCGAGGGTCGGCATGCACGACCTCGGGGGTGTAACCAAAGGCCGACCATACGGCGCTTTGAACATATAAGTATGCGCAAGGCTGAAACTTGTCAAGATGGGCAGGCGGCGTCCGGCGTTCTTCCCCTTGTGCGATCACGGGCTGGGCCTACGATCCCAGCACGCAGCCGAGGCCGGGAGAGCACATGCCGCGCAAATCCTCCAATCGGACATCTGGCGTTGCGGTCCTGGGCGTGCCCATGGACCTCGGCTCGAGCCTGCGCGGCGTCGATATGGGTCCCTCCGCCATACGCATTGCGGGACTTCATGACCGCCTGGGGCACTTAGGGCTGCGCGTGAAGGACCTGGGCAACGTGGACGTGCCGCACGCGAGCGTCGCCGGCAAGGGTTCGCCGCGCTTGAAATACCTGCATCCCATCCGCCGCGCCTGCCGCACGCTCTCCTCGGCCGTCGCCGCCGCCCTCGGGCAAGGTGCGCGCCCGCTTGTGCTCGGGGGTGACCATTCGGTGGCCATTGGCACGTTGGCCGGGCTTGCAAAGTTCGCCCAGAAACGCCGCAAACGCTTCGGGCTGCTCTGGGTCGATGCCCACGGCGACTGCAACACCGCACGCACCACGCCAAGCGGGAACATACACGGCATGCCGCTGGCGGTGGCTTTGGGGACCGGCAACCGCCTGCTCACCACGCTGGCCGGGCATGCGCCCATGATCGATCCCAAGCGCACCGTCCTCTTCGGCGTGCGCGATCTCGACCCCGGCGAACGCGCGAACATTCGCAAACTGGGCCTGCGCGCGATCACCATGCGGGAGATCGACGAGCATGGCGTCTACGCGATGATGCAGGAAGCGCTGCAGACCCTGACGGGTGGGGAAGGGGGCGGCGATGGTTTCCACCTTTCGTTCGACATCGACAGCCTCGATCCCAGTTACGCACCGGGCGTCGGCACGCCCGTGCCCGGCGGCTTGACCGTCCGCGAGGCCCACCTCATCATGGAACTGGTGGCCGATACCGGACGCATGGTCTCATGCGAACTGGTGGAAGTGAATCCCGTCCTGGACCGCGCCAACGCAACCGCGAAACTCGCCGTGGATCTGCTCGAGTCCGCCTTCGGGGCCAGCATCCTCTGATTTTAATTGGTTTTCCATGCGCCGGAGTTTTTCGCGGTGTATCTCTTGCATATGGAATCGTGCACTAGTACACTACGGCGCATGCGTAAGCCGGGAACCGCCGGGCGCAATGCGCCAGGCTCCTCCAAGGACTGGTATGGAGCCCTGCGCTTGAAGCGCGGCGCCGACGCTGAACCGCTCTTCATTCAGGTGCGCGAAGGCATCCGGCGCTCCATTGTGGACGGCCGCCTGAAGCCCGGCGACGCGCTGCTTCCTCAGCGGCAGCTCTGCAGCACGCTCAAGATCAATCAGGTTACCGCTACGCAGGCTGTGGGCGACCTGCTGCGCGAAGGGCTGCTGCGCAGCGAGCACGGCCGCGGCATCTTCGTGAACGACGTCGCTCCGCCTGAGATCGCCGTGATCTACCCCAAGCCGCTCCGGAAACTCTCGGAGCCCGGGCTGTACGAGACGATGCTCGCGGCCGCGCTCGAAGAGATCGGTCCCAACACCGCAAAGCTGACCTACTTCGCGCGTGAAAAGGCCACTCCCGCCCTGCGCTTCGGTCCGGCGATCGAAGAGATTCTCGCGGCCGATGCGGACCTCTACCTGACCGTCGGCATTCAAAACGAGGAATACCTGGGCGCGCTCGGCGCGACGGGATGTCCGGTGGTCGCGCTCGACGCGGCGCCGACTTCCGTAGCGTTCGACGGCGTGGTCTTCGACTCCTTCCGCGATGGTTACCTGTGCGCGCGCATCCTGCTGGAAGCTGGCCACACCCGCATCGCCTTCGTCGGGCACGACCGCGGCGCGCATCCAGGCGATCCTTCGGGACGCATCCGCATTCCCGAACCGGATACGCTCAGGCGCAAGGCCGGTTTCGAATATGCGCTGGCCCAGGCAGGCCTCGAGGCCGCCGCGAGTTACAGCGCGGCAAGACTCCCCGGTAATCTCGAAGAAGAGCGCGCTCTTTTGAACGCATTTGAGAAGAGCGGCGTCACTTCGGCGGCCACAGACCGGAACGGCGCGCAGTGGCTTAAGGACCGCTTCCGGATTCCCGAAATCATGAGTGTGGTGATCATGGGCGACGCGCAGTCCGCCGGCGCAGCCTGGAGCGGCACTCAATTGGATGCCCGCGCGCTGGGGCTCGCGGCGGGAGCGCAAGTCCGCCGCCGCCTTAAGCCGTACGCCGGCCAGGAATCGTCCGGTCTGGGCACCGTGTTCGTGATTCCGCCGGTCCAGGTCGCGGGCGCAAGCGTGCGCGTTATCGGGCCGCGGCCGGCGATCTACGAATACCGTGCCGCGGCAGGCCATCCGGCTGCAGAGATAGAGAAAGGGCATTCGTGAGCGGGAAGCCTCTCTACGAATGGGACGCCGTGCGTCGGACGAGCGATTGGAAACTCGAAGGCAACGGCGAAGTGCTGATTGCCGGCGATGGCGACCTGCATCTGCGCACGTTTCATTGTGGCCCCGGCCGCCGCGCGACCACGGTCTGGCTCAAAGACCTCGACCTGCCCGATAACTTTCGGATCGAGTGGACCTTTCGCAGCGAGGCCGCCGACGGCAACACGATGCTGATCTTCAACGCCCGGCCCCTTGGCCTTTCCGATCTTTTTGAAGATGCGCGCCCCGACGCCCGGTATTGCGATCTGGCCTCGTACGGCAAGATCGTCTGCCACACGGTCGGCTTCCACCGCGCGGTCTACGGGCGGCCCTCGGTGCTCCGCAAGATCGGCGGGCGCGTGCCCCAGGAATGGGGCCAGATGACCTGGGGCGGGCCGTACACGGAGAGCATCGAAAAAGAGACGACGCTGAGTTCGCAGAAGGAACTTTTGGTTCCAACCGACAAAGGCACGCCGCATCCCTACATGCTGGAGCGCGAGAATGACCGCCTTCGTTTCTGGCTGAACGGCGCCCTCGTTCACGATGTCCGCGACGAGGGCCAGTACAAGTATTACCCCGAGCCGCTGCGCGGCGGGCGCATGGCCTTCCGCAACTTCGGCGGATACGCCGACGATTTCTACACGAGCCTGCGCGTCACGGCGCTCTAGCCGTTCCGCGCGACCGAAAAAGGAGCTTGGGTCATGCACATCCGTTTGAGCGCACTTCTGCTGGCCGCCTGTTTGGTACGCGCAGGCTTGGGCGCGGATGTCTTCTGCGCGCCGGACACGTACAAATTCAAGCCCGACGGCTCGGTGATCGAGTTCGGCGGCAAGCCCGCTGGAAAACTCGCCGAGGCCAACGCCATCTTCTCGAAGGCCAAGGCTTCCGTATCCCTGGCCGGCGCAAAGAACGAGACCGTCGCATTCCAAGTCATCGTGGACGGCCCCGCCAAGGCGGTCGCCGTATCCGTTAGCGACCTGAAGGCCGAGAGCGGCGAGCCCATACCGGCGGCGCGCGCGAGTGTCTACCTGATCGGCTTCGTCCAGACCGGCAAGAACGACGGCAACGGCGTCTTCGCCGACGTGTGCGTCCCGCTGAGCAAACTCGGCGGGAGCTTTGACGTGCCGTACGCGGCAAAAGGCCTGCTGGCCCCGTCCGATCAAAAGGTGGGCCTCGCGCTGGTCGAGGTCGCCATCCCCTCTAGCGCCAAGCCGGGGCATTACACGGGAAGCGTGAAGGTCTCCGGCGGCGCGGCGGCGGAGATCAAACTCGAACTGACCGTCTGGAACTTCGAGATTCCCGCGCAGCCGAGCATCGTCTTCGACGTGAACGCGTACGGTTCGCCCGTCGCCGACATGGGCGTGAAGGATCAGAAGAATCCGTACGCGCCCACGCCCAAGGAGACCATCGAGGCGGAGCACGAATGCTACCGGCTCTTCAACCAGCACCGCATGTACCTGAACATCATGCCCTGCCATTCGCAACGCGGCGCGCCGTACTACACCCCGGCCCTGCACGGCGACGGGAAAGATACGAAATGCGATTGGAAGAACTGGGACGATCGCTTTGGCGCGGTGCTTTCGGGCGAGATCTTCGACGACAAGCAGCCGCCGCCTTTCTTTTACCTCCCGTTCAATCTCCATTGGCCGTACGGATACTCGCACGACGAGAAGATGGCCGACAAACGCATCAACTTCCGCAAGAACCCCAAGGACTACAAAGCCTCGCTCGTGCCCGAATACGAAGAGACCTTCAAGACCGTGGCGAAGCAGTATGTCGAGCACTTCGCGGAGAAGGGCTGGAAGAAGACCGGCTTCCAGGTCTTCCTGAACCACTCGAACCAGGAGAACGCCAACAGCCCGTGGCGGCTCGACGAACCCTACAACAAGTTCGGTTTCGCCGTGCTCCAGTGGTTTGCCAAGCTCACCGACGAGAACATGCGCGACAACGACAAGGGCGTGAAGTTCCGCTACCGCATCGATATCGGCCACTGGAACTGCCGCGATCCCAAGTGCCAGTGCTTCAAGCCCAAGGAGTGGGAACCGGACGACGGCGAGGGCATGCTCGAACCGTGGATCGACGACTGGTATCTGGGCGCCGTGCACGCGTACGGCAACCGGCACCGTATTCCTAAGCTTCTCGCCAAGGGCCCGACCAAGGAGGCCTTCATCTATGGCGGCGGCGGACAGATCTCCGGCAACGCGGCGGTGGTGCGTTCGAGTTACTGGACCTGGTTCGACATGGGCCTGACCGGATTCTGTGCCTGGAAAGTGGGCATGGACCCGATCGCGGGAGGCAAAGATCAGAGCGGCGGCGATAGCGTCTGCTACAGCGGCAAGGACCTGGGCTTTGCCGAACCTCTTGCGAGCCTGCGCATGAAGCTTTTCCGCCGCGGCAGCTACGACGCCGAGTACCTCAAGCTCGCCAAGGCCAAGGACGCGGACAAGGTGAAGGCATTGCTCGCGGAGATGGTTCCGTACAAGACCGATCCGAACAATGCGTACAAGGCCGTCGAGTTCCCGTATCCCAACAACAATCCGGGGGACTGGGAACTCGCGCGGCTCGAATTGGCCGGCATCATCCTCGGCAAGGATCTGCTCAACGGCCGCAAGCGTTCGGGGCGCCTGGAAGGCCAAGGCGAAGGGTTCGTCGATCAGATTACTGGTTATTGATGTTTAGGGGCCTATGAGGAGAAGAAATGCGCAGACTCAGTCCGATCCTTCTTCTGATCTTTGTTTGGCGCGTGGGGGCGAGCACGGCGGAGCGCCAATGTCCCCCGATCATTACCAACGTCTCGCACGACGCGCTTACGATTAGCGTCGTGATGGACGGCGAAGAGAAAGAGATGCAATTAACGTATGGGGATGGGAAGAAGGCCAGCCCGTGGAAGATCGAATCCACGGACTCTAAAGAACTGGGACCCAAGGTGTTCATCCATAAATTCCGAATTACGGACCTGAAGGCCAGCGTCGAATACCCCTATAATGTCGCAGGATTTGAATCAAAATTCCGAGCGTCGCCTTCCGATTCCGCGGCGGAGGTGCTGTTTCTCTTCGGGGGCGACTACACGATGCCTTCCGATGAAGGCATTAAAAAGCTCGAAGAGCAGCTCAAGAAGCAGGTCGATTTCTTCGTGGATCTCGGGGACCACCTCACGAACCGGCGCCTGTGGGGAAAGAGCGTGGATTGGGTCGGGCGCGTGCCGGTCATGCTCGCGCGAGGCAACCACGACAACGACCCCAAGTACACGCGCGACAAAGAACAGATTCAGAAGTACCTGGATTTCCCGGACCCGAGCCTGGATTACAGCTTGGAGTGGGGGCCGGTCATGCTCCGCGCGGAGGATGTGCCCGGTTACTCGAAGCCGTATTCAAAAGAGGAACTGCAGGCCATCGAAAAAGCCTATACCGACACCAAGTGCCCGTGGAAGTTCTACGCCTGCCATCACATCTTCTTCTCCGACGGGCCGCACGGACACCAGGAGTTCGAGGAAGGTGGAAAGAAGATCGCCGAAGGCGTGCTGCGCCGGCAGCAGCTCTGGCCGATCTTCAAAAAGCAGAACGTAAAATTCGCCTTGAACGGCCACGACCACCTCTACCAGCGCACCAGCTTCATCGACGGCGAAGGCAAGCTCGATCCTCTCGGCACCATGAACGTCACCTTCGGCGGAATTCAGAAAACCTTCAACGGCAAGAGCGAATGGTCCGCCTTCCAGCTCACCAACGGCACGGCACAATTGGCCTACGTCCTGGTGAAAGGCAACGAAGCAACCCTACGGCTGATTCAGAACGATGGGACGGTAATTGACGAGGCCGTCGTCAAACTCAAGTGAACCCCGGAGCGCCAAGTGTATGCCAGCCACGCGTCCAGTGATTGAACGGAACGATCCTCATCCGGCCGTGCCCCCCGATCCCGCACGGCCCATCACCTGGACGCCCGCCGCGAAGCGCCGGCCTCGCGTACTGACCACGCCCGAGGAACTGGCCGCGCTCAAGAAACGGCTCAAAGATCCGGCCGAAGCCGAGATGCTCGTGCGGCTGCGCGAACGCGTGGAGAAGGGCCGCGCCGAAGACCATCTGCCCGCGCCCGGCGGCCTCGTCAACAATCGCGATTACTCTTCGTGGCAGGGCCCCGCGGCGCTGCTGTATGTGCTTACCGGCGACAAGCAGGCGCTCGCATTCGCCAAGCATTCGACCCTGGCGCTCGCGCGCGCCAACGCGGACGACGCGTCGCACGATCTCTCCGTTGCCCACGCCCTGGCGACGCTCGCCTGGAGTTACGACCTGCTGCATGCGGAATGGTCCGACGCCGAGCGCCGCGAGATCGTCGCGTTCACCCGCACCTTCGGCACCGGTTTCTTCTCGCTCACCGCCGCGCCGGTCTGCTACTGGTCCTCGATTCTGCTCCAGAACCACTGCCAGGTTGCGTGGACCGGCATCGGCCTCGCGGGCATGGCCTTTCACGACGAGATCCCGCAAGCCGCCGAATGGGCCCAGTGGGCGCAACGCATCTACCGCACCATCGCGTGGCTCCAGCCGCCCGACGGCACGAACCTGGAAGGCCCCAGCTACGGCGCGTACGGCATCGAACGCCGCCTGATGTACTACGAGTCCGCGCGGCGCTGCTATGGCGAGGACCTCTACAACGTCTCCGACGCCAAAGCGGCGCAGTGGTTCCTGCACAATACGCTGCCGGATCCGCGTCCGATGCATAACGCGCTGCGCTGGGGCGACACGCCCGCGCACTTCGATTGGCACGGACCCGCGCACAGCCTCTTCGCGCTGGCGACGCGCTTTAAAGATCCCATCGCGCAGGCGCAGGCATTGCGTTTCTGGCGGCGCAAGGTCGGCCACTCGCGCAATCTGCTCTTTCTCGATCTCCTCTATTACGATCCGGCCGTGCCCGAAGCCCCGCTTGATCCCGAGCCCACCGCGCGCCATTTCGAAGACCTCGACCTGGTCTGCGCCCGTTCTTCCTGGAAAGAGGATGCGACGGTCGTCTCGTTCCTCTGCGGACCGTATCAGGGCCACCGGGCGATGCGCGTCGGCAGCGGCGACCTGGGCGGCGCGCACTGCCATGCCGACACGGCCTCGCTTCAGCTCTATGCGCGCGGCGAAGTCCTGCTCGCCGATCCGGGCTACGAGGGCTTCAAGCGCACCGAGCACCACAACACGATTCTGGTGGACGGTCACGGCCAGCTCGGCGAAGGCACCAAATGGTTCAACGTGAACCGCGTGCTCCATTTCGGCGGCACCGCGGAGGTGCTCTCGTTCCGCGACGACGGCACGAGTGCCGCGTGGGTGGGGGAGGCGGCGAAGATTTACGTCGCCGAGGCGGGCCTCGAACGCTTCCGCCGCCACGTCTATTATCTGCGCCCCGGTCTGCTGGTGGTCCTCGACGATCTGGCCGCCAAGGAGCCGCGCGTCTTCACGCAACTCTGGCATACGCCGTCGGAGTTCCAGGCGCTTAAGGGCGGCGCGTTGGGATTCACGCAAGGCAAAGCGGCCCTGAGCATTCTCTCGGTTCCAATTGCCGGGCAGGCTGGAAACGTGTCGAGCGCGGCACGCCGCCAGGATCTGCCGGACTTGAGCGACAAGGGCCAGTTCCAGTGGGAGCTTCGGCTCGCTAGCCCGCGCGTGAAGTCCTGGCGCTTCGCGACGGTGTTCGCCGCGAGTTCCTCTGAGGAAGGCCCGGCGCCGCTGTCGGCGGAGGCTTCGCTGCCAGTGCTCAAGATCAAGGCGGGGCCAGGCGCGCCGGCGCAGATCCGGTTCTCGCTCGAAGAAGCAGCGCCGCCCGAGCAGTAGCGCGTGCGGCTACTTTTCATCTCGGCGCGCAAAAACCTCCGGTCGCGTTTGAAAGACTTCCATGCAGGCTTTGCAGCAGAAGCGGTACTCCTTTTCCTCGTAGATCAGCGCATGTTCGGGCTTGCCTTGATTATGGCTGAGCACCGGGCAGGGGTGCTCGGCCGCGACCACCGGCGGTGAGTCCGCTTTCATCAAGATGGCCGAGAGGTACATCTGGAAGTCAGCCCCCGGATGTTCGACGTACGCGCCTCGCGCCATGCCCGGCACGCGCGGGCCGTTGGGCTCGGCCTTCTGCATGTACTCGCAGTGGAACGCGTGCGTGACCGGGTCGAACGTGAACAGGCACGCCGCATGGTAGAACTCGTGGTTCGGATCGCCCATGGCGTTGCGATAGGCGATGAAGAGCGTCTCGCCGTCGATCGTTCCAATGCCGGAGACCAGCGGCCACGCCCGCGCGTACTTTGCTTTTGAATACCAGGCGCTGCTGTAGATCTTCTCGCCGCGCAGCACGAAGATCAGTCCGCCGTAATGCTCGACCGGTGTCTCGCCGGCCATCTCGTTCCACGTAAAGCAAGCGGGACCGCGCTCGAGAAACGCGCGCAGGTCCATGGCCGCTGGCGCCGCCTTCGGGGCCTTTTGGGCCGGCGCGGCGACCGGTTCGGGTGAGAACACGCGCGGCCCGCCGATGGCCAGCAACACAATGGCCGATAGCAGCAACCAGAAGAACGGCGCGGCAAGGGCTCGCATGCCGCGCATCCTACGCGAACGGGCCCCAGGATTCACGATGAGATGCCGAGGGACGCGTGGCGCCGCACGGGAAGCCGTTAAGAAGCGGGAGCAGGAATCAGGCTACGCGATGTTCGAGGATGGCTCCGCAGCCGCGCAAATACGTTCGTTGTTCTTCGTCCAGCAGCGCGTCGCGCAGGTCGACCAGGTAGAAGTCCACGCCTTCGAATTTCGCGCCACGTAGGTCCGCGCAGCGCAGGTTGGCCTTGCGGATCTGCTCCGGCGCTTTGAAGCCCTGCTCGGTAAACTCGTCGGTATAGAATCCCGTCTTGCTGCCTTCCATCGCGATGGGGCTGAAGACAAGCCCGCTGCGCGAATTGCCCATGTGGAAGGTCGCCCCGGTTAGGTTGACTCCGCGCAAATCGGCGCGTTCCCACGAGACATGCGCCAAGCCGGTATTGCGCAGGTCCGCATTGCGGAAATTCGCATGCGGTATCAGAGTGGCCGTAAGGCGTGCTCCGATAAGCTTCGCGCCCTCGAAGTCGACACCCGGTAGAGACATTCCTTCAAGATCCGACTCGGAAAGGTCCGCCTGTGAGAATCGAGTTCCCCGAAAAATTGTTTCACGCAGCATTTGTCTGACTAGTTGGGCCATTTGAAGATTTGCATGGGAGAAATCAGCGCCTTGGAGTTTGGCCCTATTAAGGAGCGCCCGCGACAGATCGGCATGTTCAAAAGACGCTCCTCGAAGATCGGCATTTAGGAAGTTAGCTTGATTCAGGTTTGCATGTCGAAACTTGGCGCCTTTGAGGTCGGATTGAACAAAGTTTGCAAATGTAGCCTTTGAAAAAGAGAGGTCGGCGTTAGTCAGGTCGGATTTATTAAATACAGCATTTTCAAGGGACGCCTCGACAAGATTCGCGCGCTCCAAAGAAGCCCCGGTCATCTTGGCCTTGTTCAAGCGTGCTTCATGCAAATCCGCTTCGTTCAGAAGGGCATAGCGCAGTTGAATTTCAGAGCATTGCGCTCCAGGCCATTTGACGCCTGGCAGGTAGGCCCCGTTGAGCCTCGCCGGCTTTTCTGCATTGGGCTGCAAGCCCATACCTGCCGCGTGAAGGATACTGGCAGCCATGGCACTAAGAGGGCTATCTTGGAGCGATGCGATGCCGGTAAGTTGCATGTGCGCTTCGCGGTCGTTCTCCAGAATTCGCGCAACGGCTGAAACTAGCTCGTATGGCAACTGGAACGCAAGGAAGGGCTCGGGACGTTTTTGTTGCAGGCATTCCGACAGATACTCCGCGGCCAATGTCAGCCGAACGAACTCATGCGCGAGCAGAGAGCACGTGAAGTTTTTCGTGTGCTCGATTACCTTGCGGGATGCCTTCGCCAGAAATTGTACGGCCTTGTCGCGCTCGTGAAGCCGCGTGCTTGCAAGGTACATATCATCAAGCACCAATTCTGCGAGGCTGGACAGCCTCGCAGTCTCGAAGTCGTCTGGCGGGAGTTCGCGAGTAATTTGCCTTCGCAAAGCAAATCCCGCGTCAAATATATTCTCGTCCGTGGCCATCTCGTCGAGCACCACGCGCCAGAGCAGCGGGAGACCGTGCAGCGCTCCGGGGTCTTCGAGCAGCGCCACGCGCTTCATCACCGACGTGCATTGGCTGCGATGCTCGGCGAGGAGGTACTCGATGAAGTCGTCGCTGGACCACGGCGCGAGCGTAAATTTAGCCATATGAATTCTTGGATATGGGCTTTGGTTGCCATAAACTACGAGTTCCGAAGCCGCCCGATGGAGCAGTTCGTCGTGGTCGGAAAGGGAGTCGAAGTAAATGCCCGCTTCGTCTTGCAGCACGTATGCAAGATGCCGCAAGGCCGTAGTCTTGCCGCTGCCTGCAGGTCCTGTGATGGCAACAAGGCCCGTCCGTCCCTGCCGCACGAGCGACAGGACTTCGTCCTCAATCGAGACGCAGCCCTTGAGTTCGGGGATGTAGGTGCGCGGCTTTACGGGCGCGCGCTGAGGTTGAATGGTCTCGCTCATCCAGCGTCCGGTTCCATAGTGGGTTCGAAGGGTGCGCCAAGCGGTGGAGATCGAATAGTTGGAAATATTTAACCTCATAAACGTTGAGAATTCAATTATTTGGTGTGCAGCTTGTCTGGCTGCTTTTCACGCTTGGAGCCCCCCTAGCTTACGGCTAACCTGTGGCGCGTCCAATCTCACGAGGGTTATGGCGATGCGCGTGCGATTCTTCCGGGCCGGCGTTGGGGTGCTGGCTGCGATTTTTTCCGTACTAGCGCCGGCGGCCCGCGCCGAAGAACCCAAGCCCGTGGTCCGGGCGTATAAGCTCAGCCTCGTCTCCAACACCGCCATGAACTCGGGCGAGGGCGAAAAGAAGTCCGAGGCCGATACCGTATTAAGTTTTCAGACCGCGGCCGTTGGCGCCAAGGTCGACTACACCTGCGCCGCGATCTTTACGCAGACCAAACTCGACGGCCAGATCGTCCAGTACGCCGATATGAGCAAGGCGAAGTACGCCACTAAAGACCGCGACGGCAACCTGATCGAGACCAACGTTAAAGAAGCGGAGGCGGGACTGAAGGAGATGCTTCAAGACTACTTTTCGGCGCCGCTCATCAGTCTTGAAATCGACGGCCAAGGCCGCGAGACCAAACGCACCGTCAGCGAGAAGCCCAACGCGAAGACGCTCATACATAACGGCATGGCCGCGAACATGCGGCTCTTTCTCTCGGCCTACGACGAGAAGAACCGCGCGTGGGAAGAAGAAAAGGAAGTCAGCATGGGCAAGGGCGGGTTTGCGAAAGGCGCGTGGAAGTTCGAGAAGACCGATGCGGGCAAGGACAACACGCGCCCCGGCCGCATTGCCGTGAAGGTGGAAGGCGCGGCCTCCGCGGACGCCTACAAACTGGCCAACGCCGCCACGGAGATCCGCGGAGCCAAGTTCGAGATCGCGGGTACTCAAATCTGGGACGCGGAACTCCGCTCCTGGGTCGCGGGCGACTTGGGCATGCGTTTTCAGTACGATGTCTACGACGGCGAAAAAAAACTATTCACGGCGGCAGGAAATATCATCGCCAAGCTCGAACTCACCGATCCCAAGCCGTAATTCCGCCACTTCCGTTTACCCCCGTTTTTAAAATTGCCGCATGCCGCGGTTCAGGGAAACGCGCCCGAATTATCTTGAAGCCCCGGAATATCCCGCGCGTCCTCCAGACATAGCTATGGGGATGGGCATGCATGAATACCAGGCGAGGCTTCATCCACGCGGCCGTACTTGCGCTTTCCACGATGCTCTTGCCGGACGGCCTGAGTTCCGAAGGCGGTTCGTCGCCTGAGTTCTCCAGGGATACGCCTCCTCCACAGCCGCAATACGATGGGAGCGACGACGATGCGGACGATTCCGACGACTTCAGCGCCTTCTTCGATGCCTGCAAGCGCAATCGCCAGCGCCAACTGAATCGCTGGCGAGGCGCGCTTGAGCGCTGGCGCGCAGGCCAGGTGGTTGACCCGCGGCAGCGCGCGATCCATCATTTCAGTCTGATGGCCTTGCTGGACCGCTCGGGCAGCCCGGACGCGCGGATGATCAAAGCTTTGGTCTGGGCGCGGCTGTGCCGCGAAGTGCCCGGCGAAGAGATCGTCGAGGCGATGACCCGGCTGGTCCTGGAGCCCAGTGAATGCCGAATCCTGACCAGTGAGCCCCAACTCGGGCTGAAGCAGATGTGGACGCCGGAGCAGATCCGCAGCGACTGTTCGAAAATGGTCCGCGAGTTTCTCTATAACTTGAAACTTGATTCAGAAGCGGAAACGTGAAACAGGCCCGCCCAAACTATTTCGCCGCGTACTCCACCCACACCGTCTCGGTCTTCTCGCCGGTCTTCAACGTCCAGGACATGTCGTCCTTCCCCGCCGCGGCGCTGTAGGTATGGCGCTCCTTCTTCAACTCGCCGCCGTTCTCCTTCCACGCAAACGTCACCTCCACGGGCCCGTTCTTCTCGGTCTTGTAGACGAGATGCGCCTCGGCGCGGATGTACGCCTTGTTTCCGCTATTGCTGAAGCGCACGCGCACCGGACCGGTGATGCCGTCGAGTTCGCAGTCGCCAAAGCAGAAGGTATTGCTCCAGGTCTCCTCCGCGCCCGGCGCGCGGCGCTGGACCTTCCAGTCCTTCACCACGGGCTTCCACGCCTTGCCGCCGTCCGTGGAGCATTCGATCTGGTAGAGCACCTCCTCGCTTGGCGCGGTGCCGGAGTCCACCTGCGCGACGGCGTATAAGCGCACCGCCGGTTCCTTGCGTGGCGTGGCGAGTTCCAGCGTCAACGCGGGGCTGCCGAGCTTGCCGTCGGCGAGGTGCGCCTCGGCTTGCGGCGCGTTGGGTCCGGCGGAGACGTACGCGAGCCCGCTCGCGTTGAACGTGACTTTGTTCTCGCCGTCTTTCAGATGCGGCACGATCGCCTGCGCGCACTGGCAGATGGTGGTGATCGTGATCCCAGAGCCGGCCAGGTCCTTCGCGGGCGCCTCGAAGCGCAGCCAGTACTGGCACGTACCCTTCACGATATCGGTGAGGTCCAGCGGATCGCCATTGGAGGCCGCGGGCGCGTCGTGCCAAGTCTTGCCGCAGTCGATGGAGACCTTGACGGGACAGCCGATCTTGCCTCGGATCGTGAGTCCATTTTTACCTCCGGCGTCGTAGACGCGCAGCTTGTTCGTCTTGGTCTCGTTCTCCAGCACCGCCGGGGTGCAGGCGATCACGTACGGCGAGTGGAACTCGAACGTGACCTGCTTCTCGTCTTCGCCGATCACGCCTTCCTTGTACGAGCCGCTCTTGAAGTCGGGGATGTAGGTGTAGACCGCGTTGCCGTAGCGCGACTGTCCGGGAATCCACTTCGAGCCGATTTTGCTCTGGAACATCTTCTCCGGCTGGTTTACCCACGCGCGGCTGCGTTCGGGGCCGGGGACCGGTCCGGCGTCCCTCGCGCCCTTGCACATGTAATTCATGCCCCAAAAGACGAACGTCTTGCCGTCCTCGAGCCCCGGCGCGGGATAGCGGCGCAGGGTCTCGCCCGAACGCAGGTGGACCAGCGGCGGCGGGCCGTCGTAGCCGAACTCGTACTTCACCGTCTTGAACCCGGCGTACACATCCGGGTCGGTGTCGTACAGCCCGCCGATGCGCCAACCGCGCTGGCGCTCGGGCTTGTAGTTGAACTTGGCGACCGTGCCGAGGTTGGCCTTGATCTCTTGAATCGAGAGCAGCCGCGTGCCGTCATCGCTGAAGATCACCGTGGAGATATCGTGGTCGAGCAGCACCCACTTGCCCGCGCCGTACGCGCCGCCGGTAAGGAAGACCTCGAAGCTCGTGTGCCAGTCCACGGTCACGGCTCGGCCGGTGAAGGGGCCAAGCAGCCGCTCCATCTCGCCGCACCATTGGGCGTGCGTGGTATAGCAGAGGCCGAACCCGAAACCGAAGAGCCCGCGCCAGTACTCGCGATTGTTGTCGCTCTGCGCGAAGCCCTTGCCGTAATAATCGCACTTCGCGTCGTCGGAATGCGCGTAATAAAGGTTGCGGAAGTACCACGCCGCGAGCGCCTTGTCCTCGTCGGACTTCACATCCTTGCCGGTGACGCGCTTGTAGAGTTCGGCCTCGGTCTTGAAGAGCCGCTCAAACGTGGAGCAGGAGAGCTCGCCCGGATACCACGGGTGGTCGGTCTTCACCTGCGGGTCGCCGGACTCGGCCATGGCAAATCCCACCCAAAAGAGAATGATCAGGACGAATAAAGATTTGTTATCACGAGGGTTCACATGGCGCCCCTTGGGAGGTATAGACGTGCCGGCTAAGCTATGTACACCATAAGCCTAGGCTTTGAAATGCAGATAAAAGGATAATCTATGCTCTGTTGAAAACCCGCGGCGCGTCGAGAATTCCCCCTTTAAGTAAGGGGGGGATACAGAGGGGTAACTCCTACGCTGCTTTAACCTCCCCTAACCCCTCCTTACATAAGGAGAGGATTTCAGCAGGGCAGATAATCTACATCAGTGCCCGCGACTTCTTTTGCGAAGCGCCGACGGCGGCGCGCCCGTCGCTTTGCGAAAGACCGACGCGAACTGGATCGGCCCGCCAAATCCCGTTCTTCGCGCGATCTCTTTCAGCGGCAGGTCGCTCTCGGCGATCAAGCGCCGCGCGCGCTCGATGCGCACGCGCCGGATCTCCTGCAGCGGGCTGCGGCCGAGGACTCCGCGGAACTTCAGTTCCAAGGCGCGCCGTGAGACCGGCACGGCGCGCAGGATCTCCTTCACGGCCAGCGGACGCTCGCAGTGCTCGTTGATGTACCGCACCGCCGCGGCCAGGTCGCGGTCCTCCATCGCCAGCACGTCCGTCGAATGCCGTGTCACCACGCCTTGAGGCATGAAAAGCACCGGCCGCACAGGAGGCCGCCCGCCGCGCAGCATCCGGTCGAGCATCCGCGCGGCCTCGTACCCGACTTCGCGCGCGGGATTGGCGACGCTCGAGAGCGGCGGGTGCGCGAGCGCGCACTGGAACTCGTCGTTGTCCACGCCCAGCAGCGCGAGTTCCTCCGGCACTCGCAGGCCGGCGCTCGCGCAGAGTTCCGCGGCCTCCCAGCAGAGTCCATCTGTGCAGCAGAAGACCGCCGCGGGCTTGGGCAGTTCGCGCAGCCAGCGCGTGAACACGGTTTCGCGGGTGTTTTCGAAGACGTGTGGCTTGATGCCCGCCTTCATAAGCGCGGCTGTGTATGCATCGCGGCGTTCGTCGGAGTACGGCGCGCCGTTGCCGGCAAAGGCCAGGTTGCGAAAGCCGCGCGCGAGGAAATACCGCGCGGCCTCGGCGCCGACGGCGTCCTCGCGCACCCCCACGCGTGGAATCCTGGGCGCGCGCGCGTGATGCGTCACGTTCACCACCGGCCGCCCCCAGCGCTGCAACCGCCGCGCGGTCTCAAGATCGGGCATCGGCACGATGACGCCGTGCGGCTTCCAGCGCTCGATCAGGCGCGGCAGCCTGCCGGCGTCCAAACGCTCCAGCCGATTCATGCGGAAGACCCAGTTCTTGCCCGGCTTGGCGTAGTCCATGATTCCGCGCAGCAGTCCGCGGTAGTAGCCCCACGCCATGTCGAACAGCAGCGCAACGCGCAGGGGCGGGGTGGGGTAGCGGGCCATGCCCGCAGGATAGGCCAAAGGGTATCTTTACGCAAACCATTAACTATATTACGCATTCGCGCATATTGCCCTTTTCGGGCGCGCGGTATCTTGAGGCTCGGCAGTCGTGCCACGAGCGGCTTGCCCGCCAGTGCGGTTTTCCCTTGATGCACACTGGCGGACAAGCCGCCCGCGGCACGAGCCCAAAGGACCCAGGAGAACGCTCATGCTCGCAAGCCTTCCCGAAGCCCCTGCCGTTGGCCATAGCATCGACTACACGATTCATAGCCCGGACGCGAAGAATCCGCACCGCCGAATCGAGGTCCACGCCACTCCGGAGGAACTGCGGCGCTTCGAGGCCGACGGCTTTCTGGTGCGCGAACGGCTCTTCTCTGGCGAAGCGCTCGAACACCTACGGGCCGCGTTGGATGAGGTCGTCGAGGCGGAAGCGAAGAAAGACGGCTTCGCGGTGGGGACCTCGCGGCGCTTCGGCGGCGTCTTTATCCGGCAGCTCATGGACCGGCATGCGGCCTTCCATACATTCCTGGACTGCGCGCCGATGATCTCGGTCGCGCGCGCGATGCTGGGGCCGCAGGTCTGGATTCGCGACACCGTGGCGCGCGTGACGTACCCAGGCCAGCCCAATCAAGAGACCGAGTGGCACTTCCACCAGCGCGTGGTGCCTTCGCCGCTGCCACCGTGGTTCAGCTTTCCCCACATCGTCGACGCGCTCGTCTACCTCGACGACCTTTCCGACGCCACTGGACCGATCTGCGTTGTCCCCGGCTCGCATAAGCGCATCGAGAGCGATCTGCCCGACGACGACTTCGCCGACAAGCCTGACCAGGTTGCGCTGCGCGTGCCCGCCGGCAGCGTGGTCTTCATCCACGGCAACCTCTGGCACCGTGCCATGCCCACGCTTCCCCACGGCGCACGGCGGCGGCTGGTGATCGCCGGCTTCGCGCCCACGTGGATGAAAGCGCCGCCGCACGGCCGGATCGCCGAAGACGGCTTGATCGCGAGAAAGATCAAAGCTGGCGGCGACGAGACGCGCGAGCTCCTTGGCGCACAAGGCTACTACTGACGCCGGCCGGCGGTTCGCGCCGGTTCTTTTTCACTAGCTGCACGCTCTGCCACGTCCGTTACACTTAAAGGCATGGCGGACGCCGCGACCCATTTCATCTACCCAAGCGCGCTGGCGCGCGACGCCGCGCTCGACGCAGCCTGCGCCGTGCAAGCCTCCGGCGCCGTCTGGGCCGGCGCACACCTCACCTTCGAGCAACTGCTCGTCTTGCTCGCCCGCCGCCTGCCGTCCGCCGGGAACGGCGCGCGCAAACTCGTCGAAGGCGCGGCGCGTGCGGCGGCGCTCGGGCGGGCCTGGGCCGAGGCCGCCGGAAAGGACGCGCACGAGCCCACGCGCGCCGCGGTGGATGCGCTTGACCGTCTGATCGCCGCTTGGAAAGGCGCGGGCGCGCCGCCACAGGCCGTCGCGAAAGCCGCGGAAGCCTTGCGCATGCGGCACGCGCGGCTCGCGGAACGCCTCGCTTTTGCCGCGCGCGTTTACGCTTTGTATGAGAAGGCCCTCGACACGGAATGGACCGACCGCGAAGGCCGCGAACTCGACATCCTGGCGCGCCTCGCCGCGTCCACGCCGGGCGCGGTCTTCGCGCCCGGAACGCGGCTTCGCGTCGCGGGCTTTCAGCGGCTCGCGCCCGTGCATCGCGCGGTGCTGCAACGCCTCCGCGCCCTCGGCTGCGCCGTCTCCATCGCGCCGCTGCTTGACCTGCCTCGAGACGCGCGCCCGGCCCGCGAAGAAGAGCGCGCGCCCGAACCGCTCGAGACTTTGGCGCGCAGCTTCGGGCCGTTGCTTGAATGCATGGCCGGCGATCCGCCCGCTGCCGCTGGGAGCGTGCTGCGCTTCGAAGCCCCCACGCCGTACTCGGAGATCTACGAGATCGGCCGCCGCGTGCGGCATTGGATGGAGCGCGAAGGCGTCGTGCCCGCGCGCATCGGCGTCGCGTTCCGCGACCTCGGGCCCTACAGCCAGTTCGTCGCCGATGTCTTTGGGCGCCTGAACATCCCCATGTACGAGCGCCGCGGCGAGCCCGCCGCGTTCCAACCGCTCGTCCGTGCCGCGCTCACCGCGCTCGATGCCGCGCGCGCGGGGTTGCAGCGTGAGGAACTCTTCCGCTTCCTTTGTTCAGGTCTCGCCGACCTGCGCCCCTGGTCCGAAGGGCCGGAGCCGCCGGAGCCGTGCCAACTTCACGAGATCGCGCTTGCGGCGCGCATCGACCGCTTCTTCGGCGCGGAAGCGAACCGCCCTGCCGTAGCCTGGCGCGAAAAGCTCGCGGCTTATGCCGCGTCCAACTCAAAGTCGAGCCATGCAGGCGCCGCGCGGCGCGCCGTGGAGACCGTTGGCGCGGTCGTCGCCGAGCTCGAAGCTCTGCGCGCCCCGCGCACGCGCAAGAAATTCGCCGCAGACTGGCGCGCGTTCTTCGAGAAGGCGGGCCTCTTGGAGCCGGCCGCAAGTTTGCCGGAGGATCAGGCTCATGCCCGCCGGCTGGCCGAGTCCCGCGCCGCCTTGAAGGATGTGCTCGACGAAGCCGCGCAGGGCCCCGGCGCCGCGCTAGAGCACGTGCCCCTCGAACGCTTCGTGGAACTCGTGGAGGCCGCCGTTGCCGGGCGCAGCGTGCGCCTCTCGGGTCTCGACCGGGCCGGCGGTGTGCGGGTGCTGAATCTTTACGATCTGCGCGGGCTCCGCTTCGATCGTCTCGTGATCGCGGGCATGGACGAGACGCGCTTTCCCGCCGCGCCCGCGCCCGATGCCCTGTTCGGTGCGCCCGGCGGCGCGGCGGTGGCCGAACTCCGCTCCGCGCTCGAGGCGGCCGCGCCCGAACTGCGCCCGTTCGCCGGCGTCGAACCCCGTCTGCCGGGCGAGATCCGCGACGAAGAGCGCGCGCTGCTCGAGATCGCCCGGCGCGCGGTAGATCCGCAAGGCCTGCTCGTGCTCTCGCGCAGCCGCACCGCGGAGGACGGCCGCATCGTGGGGCCATCGGCCTTCTGGGACGAGTTCGCTGCGGCGGCTGGAGCGCTGCATGAAGCCGCTCCGGTTCGCCCGGCTCCGCCGCTCGCCGAATGCCTCACCGGTGAGGAAGCCGAACTGCGCGCCGCGTGGGTGCTTGGCGGCGGCGTGCCCGCGGATTCGGCAGAGACGGTATTGGCGGCGGTGGCTGCGACGAAGCCGCACGGCTCTTTCGCGGGCCGCAT
>JACQFI010000047.1 GCA_016200135.1 Planctomycetota bacterium | reverse complement strand
GGGTCGGCCTCTTCGAGATGCTGGATCATCCGGTTACGGACATGAATCGCGTCGCCGAGCGATTTCATGGTCAGCGCCCGGTCTTCGAGGCCGGGCAGGCCGAAGAAGTTGGTGATCGAGCCCAGCGCCAGAATCAAATAATCGTACGAGATCTCGTGCGTGTGCCGGTCGAATCCGTGCGAGACGACCACCTTCTTGGTATTGACATCCAGGCGCTCGACGTCACCGGCGAAAAAGTTGATCCGCTTGAGCAGCTTGCGGACCGGATTCACGATGGTCGTGATCTCCACATCGCTGGCGGCGATCTCGTGCAGCATCGGCGTGAAGAGAAAGAAATTGTCCCGGTTCACCAAAGTGATGTTGACGCTGGGATCCTGGCCCAATTGGCGCTCGAGTTCGAACGCCGCGTAGAGCCCGCCGAAGCCGCCGCCCAGGATCAGGATATTTTTCTTGCCCGCGCCCATAGGTTCCCTTCCTCGTTTCTGGAGGCCCGCTCCCCTGGACGAGGAGCGGGCCGTTTCGAATGGTTTACTGAGCTCTATAACCTTCTCGTGGATCGAGATATTCCCGCTTAGCGATAAAAATCTCCGACGCGGCCCTCGACGCGTTCGCGCTTGATGTCCTCGTTCGGGCCATACGGATGTCCGCCGAAGCCGTGGCGCATCATGGCGATGGCCCGCGCCCATTCCTTGCGCTCGTCGCGCGAAGTGAAGAGCTGCATCACGGCCTGGCTGATCACAGGCACCGGCACTTCCATGCGGATCGCGTCGTTCACCAGCCAGTTCACCTCGCCGGTATCCTCGACGAACGCCGGAACCTTGGTCACGCCGCCCTCACTGAGATAGACCTCGTGCATCAGGTCGATCAGCCACGAGCGGATCACCGAGCCGTTGCGCCAGCACTTCAGTGTGTTGGGGATGTCGAGCTTGTCGCGATAGCGTTCGAGCAGGTTCATACCCTCGCCGATCGCCTGCAGCATGCCGAACTCGATGCCGTTATGCACGAGCTTGGTGAAATGTCCGGCGCCCGGAGGTCCCGCGTGGACGTAGCCGTCCTTCACCGCGAGATCGAGCAGCATCGGTTCGAGGCGCGCGACGGCCTCGCGCTCCCCGCCGACCATGAAGCACGCCCCGTTGTTCGCGCCCGTCACGCCGCCGCTGGTGCCGACATCGACCAGTTGCACGCCCCGGGCCTTGAGGCGCTCGTGGCGGCGGATGGAATCGCCCCAGTACGAGTTGCCGCCGTCGACCACGATGTCGCCGGGTTCGAGCTTCGCGGCGAGTTCGTCGATGATCTTGTCCACGATCGGCCCCGCGGGCACGTAGACGAACACCGCGCGCGGGCGCTCCAGGTTCTTGAGGAACTCCTCGTACTTCTTGATTTCCACCAGGCCGGACTTTACCAGGTCCTGCGGCGCGCCTTCGCGCGTGAGGCCCACGACTTTCATCTTCTTGCCGAGCGCCTGGCGCGCCAGTCCTCCGCCCATGCGGCCCAGTCCGATGACTCCAAATTCATTCTTGAACGCCATGACCTGCTCCTCTCTTGATAGGGCCTGCGCATCACGTGCGGCAAGCCATGCCTTGTCCTGCGTTCTTCAACTTGATACCGACGCCATCCTCAGCCTCGCGCAGCACATCAAGGTCCAACCGGAGGGCCTCGCCCACCGACCACGCCTGAAAGGGACACCCGTTGGGCGCGTGCGGCGGTTCGGCGTCGGCGATCTCCGCGATATGCCCGAGTCCGGCGGCGCCCATACGCTCCAGGACCGGCTGGAGGAAACGCGCGCGGGCCTCGCGCTTCACCCGCGCCGAGCCGCCGCGCACGCGCACCCAGGCCTCGACAAACGGCCCAAGCAGCCAGGGCCAAACCGTGCCTTGATGGTACGCGCCGTCGCGCTCGCGCACGCCGCCGGCATAATGCGGTGCATAACCGGGCTCGCCCGGCGCCAGCGAACGCAGGCCCGCCGGCGTCCATAATTTCGCTTCCACCGCGTCCACCACGCGGCGCGCGCGCTCGCCTACAAGAATCGGGAAGGGCAACCCGCCCACCGCGAAGAGCTGGTTCGGCCGGAAACTGCCGCCGTTGCGCCCCGGAACGTGATCGGCGTCGACCACGTCGTACAGCCCGCCGGTCGCGGGATTCCAGAAGCGCTGCTCGAACGCGGCGTAGGCCCGTTCGTACAGGACCGTCCATTGATCCTGGAACCGCGCGCCGATACGCAAAGCGTTCATCCAGAGCGCCTGCACTTCGACCGGTTTGCCGCTGCGCGGCGTGACGACCCAGTCACCGATTTTGGCGTCCATCCAGGTGAGCTGCATGCCGGGCTGCCCGGCCGCAAGCAGGCCGTCGGCGTCCGCGCGAATGCCGTAGCGCGTCCCGCCCGCGTAGCCGCAGAGAATCGCGGAGACGGCCTTGCGCAACCGTTCCAGATCGGCCGCGGGGACGCTTTCGCCGCGCGCGGCCCGTGCTTCGAGGTAATCGTGAACCGCCACGACGTACCAGAGCGACGCATCCACCGAGTTGTATTCGGGAGCAGCACCCCGGTCCGGAAAGAGGTTGGGCAGCATGCCCTGGTCGACCACGCCGGACCATTCGAGCAGGATCGACCGGGCGATCTCCAGGCGCCCCGTGGCCAGGCATAGGCCGCGCAGCGCGATGAACGTATCCCGGCCCCAGTCCGTGAACCACGGGTAACCCGCGACGATGGTGTGCCCTTCGCCGCGCCTGACGAGGTAGGCATCGGCCGCGCGTTCCAGGGGCGTCGCGAAAGCCTCGCGCCGCACCCAGGCCCGCTTTTCGAGTTCAAGCGCAGCGTTCAGAGCGGTACCGTATGCTTCGATCTCACGCGAACCAGCGGTCTCCGCGGCAAGAATCAGCACTGCCGGCGCTTCGGGGCCCAGCTTCCAGCGGAAGACGCCCGGCGCGGCCAGGTCCTCAGTGCAGTCGAGGCCGCGCGCCTGCTCTTCCGCATAGAAGAAGTTGCGGTACCAGTCGGGCTTCTGTTCGTAAGCGCCGTTGGACCATGCCGCGATGTCCGGCACACCCTGGTAAGGACGCCAGAGGACCTTCTCGCCGCGAACTTCGGCCTCGAAGCGGAAACTGCCGTTCTCATGATGCAGCGCATGCGGATCGCGGCCCGAGATCAAGGGACGCACCGCCAGGACCGCGCCGTCGCATGCGCCGGCCACACGCCAGATCAAAACCGTTGCGGCTTGCCCATGCGCGGAGAAGAGCTCGAAGGTCAACCGCAAGCCGTTCTCGAACTGGTAACGCCATTTCGGCCAGGGAGTGTAGTGGAAGTCCTCCACCCACTGAGCGCCTTGGGGAAACTCCACGCCGTTTGGATACGCCTGCGCCGAAAGCGGGTACGTTCCCTGCGGCGTCTCGACCCACGCTTCGAGGCCGTTCACCAGCACGAACCGCCCCGTGGGCGGCTTGGTCGCGGCCAACAGGAGAGCGTGATACCGGCGCGTCCTCACCAATGCGGCCGTGCCCGAGGCAAAACCGCCCAGGCCGTCGGCCTCGAGCCACTCGGCTTTTTTATCCAATACTGAGGACATTCTTGATGCCTCCGGCGCGGCCGGCGAGCAGGTCCGCGAAGCCTTCCATGGGGAAATGGCCGGTGATCAAGGCTTTCGTCGCGTCGGGCCAACGCTTCGTAAACGTGGATAGGTCCTTGATGGCGGCCTCGAAGGCCTCGCGGCCCGCGTTCACCGTGCCGAACAGGATCTGGTTCTTGAGCACCAGATTGCGCATCAGCAGATCGGTATCGACGGAGACGGGCCCCTTGCGCCCGGGCACGCCGGTAAAGACGAAGACCGCGTTCGGCCCGAGCGTGTGCAGCATGTCGAAGGCGAGTTGCGACGCGCCGACGGCCTCGTAGACGAGGTCGATGGTACCGACGATCTTGGCCAGATCGTCGATGGAATTGGTCTCCGCCGGGACGTAATGCGCCCCGAAGGACTCGACGAGCTTCGCGCGATTCTCCGCGCCCGCGGCTCGCGAATAGACGAACGTATCGAAACCCGCCACCGTGAGCGCCATGGCCCCGAGCAAGCCCACAGGCCCCGCTCCAAGAACCACGGCGCGATGGCAGTGCGCTTTGCCCTTGCCGGGCACGATCTCGCACGCCCACGGCAGCCGTTGCTGGACGTTCCAGACCTGGATCAGCGCCTTCTCGGCAATGGTGAGCGGTTCCACCAGCACCGCGACCTCGCGCAGTTCCCGGGGCACCGGAACCATGTATCGCGCCTCGTCCACGGCGAACTCGGTCATGTAGCCGTGGCGGCCCTTTATGCCCCGCTCGGTAAAGTCGCCCGTATAGCAGAAATCCTGCCGTCCCTGCCGGCAGGCGACGCACTCGGGATGCTGGCACGGCCGCCGGACACTGGGGATCACCAGATCGCCGGGCTTGAATCCGCCGCCATCGGGCCCGACCTCGACCACCTCGCCCAGCGATTCATGGCCGAGCACCAGGAAGTCGGAGCCCTCGGGCGGCGTCCCGTAATCGAAGCGGCAGATCTCCTTATCGGTTCCGCAGATGCCGACTTCCAGCATGCGCAGTTTCACTTGCGTGGGCGCGGCAATCTTGGGCTCGGGAAGGTCCGTGATGCCGATCTTGCGCGAGCTCGGATAGACGGCGACAGCTTTCATGGCTATGCATCTCCTTGCTTTGGTTTGGCCGAGAGAATTCTAAAATCCTGCCGCGAGCTAACCCTAGCCCTTTTCGTGAAACCGAATCAAGATGCCGCATCCCAGATTCTTCTGGCCCAGCCGGAATGTCGTCCGTAGGTTCCAGGTGCAGTTTGCGCATGGTTCAGGAACAATTTCCAATATCTCGATTCAGCTTGCCTTGGCGTTCGTACTGGACTCGAATTGAGTATGTCCAAAGCGATTCTAAAATTTCCGGTCAATGCAATAATTTGAGTTCTCTGCGTTTCCTCTCAAGGGTACCAAGCGGCACGGTTTCATTTCACGCAGCGCCTCTCCGAAGGTATCTCCCATTGTTGACCTAATCCATTAGATTACGGTTATGTACTTAAGAGGCTTCACTTAAAGGTGCTGGGACAGATAGCCTGCTCAGGCCGATATCCTGACGAATGGCGGGAAACCTTGGATCACGTGCGGCCCGGCACAGCGTCCGAATCCCTGAAACCTCGAGGTTCTTTCGTGCCAGAACCGCTCCCGCCCAATGGCCCGAAGACCTTCGTTGCCCGTGAAGGCGCAGGCGCACCCGCGGTTCGAACCGGCGAACCGGCCGACGACGAACTCCTCCGCGCGATCGCCAAGGGCGACGCCGCGGCCTTCGATCTCCTCTTCGCCCGGCATAGCGGGCAGATCTATTCCTATCTCTCCCGGCTCGTCGCTTCGCGGCTGGACCCGGACGACCTGCTGCAGGAGACCTTCCTGCGCGTGCTGACGCATGCCAAGGACTACCATTACGGCGCCTCCATCCGGCCGTGGCTCTTTACCATCGCGCGCAACATCGCGCTGAACGCGCTGCAACGAAGCAAAAACCGCTCCGATCTTGAAGTCCAGACCGATCTGACCGACTGGCAGCCTCCAGCCGGCTCGCGGTCGCCGGGCGACCCCAGCCAAAGCGCGGAGCTGAAGGAAGAGAAGGCCCGCGTCCTGCTGGCCTTGACCGAACTGCCCACAATGCACCGCGAGATCCTCGTGCTCATCATTTTCAACGGCTTCTCGTACGAAGAAGCCGCGGCGATCACCGGAGACTCCGAGAACACGTTGCGTTCGCGGGTCTTTCACGGCTTGAAGAAGCTGCGGGAACTCATGAAGGAACAGCCTTGATGGCCTACGACGACGTCACCCTTCAGGAACTCATCGTCCGCGCCCTCACCGGCCTGGACAAGCGCGCCCGTGCGTCGCTGGAGGTCGCCACGGCCGGCGATCCCGACCTGAAGCAGTTCTGCGACGACCTCGACCAGGTGGTGAATCTCCTGGCGGGCTGCAAGGACTGGCGCGCCGAACCGCCCTCGCAGGAACTGACGGCCAAGATCCGCAAGGCCGTCGCGGAGAAACTCCCCGCCGCCCCGCCCCACTTCCGGACGGTGCTGATCGAGGCCGACCTGGGCCGGCGGAAATCCATCAAGCGCGTGCTGCTGTTCTCGTTTCTGGCCGGCTTGGTGGTCGCCGCGATCGCATGGCTGGGCGGCTTCCGCGGCGGCAGCGGGGAAGGACTCCGCTTGTCCGGCGTCGTGCTCTACGAAGCGAGCCTGACCAAAGCGGACGACCTGAAGCGTTGGGAGACGCTCGGCGACGGCGCTTGGGCGGCCGCCTCCGACGGCTCGGGCGTGAAGGGCTCCGAAGCGCCGTCGGCGCTGGTGCTGAAGGACGGCTTCGATGCGAAAGACGCGCTGGCGTTCGAAGTCGACGCGAAGCTGCCCGGCCTGGACGAGCAATCGGGCGTCGTCGTCTTCTGGGCGGAAGGTTCGGCGACCGCGGCCCCGGGCTTTAATGCCAGCGTCCGCCCCGAGCGCGCGCTCTCTTTGGAAATCACGCGCGAGAGCCTGGTCCTGACCGGCCCCGAACAGGTCCTCTTACAGTCCGCGCCGACTTCCAGCTCTGAACCCCGCTTCATCCGGATCCGCCTGGAACATCTCGGCGACCGCGTGCGCGCGCTGATCAATGGGAAAGTCTTCTTCGAAGGAAGCACGGTCCATGCGTTGCGGGGGCGTCTATTCCCTGGGGTGCGCCTTGTGGGGTCCCAAAAAGTTGAAGTACGCTTCAACGCTGCACGAGTTGAACGGTAGTAACCGGTGTAGCTCGGGCCTTTGAATCGGCCCGGCTTCGTGCCTCAACACGAAAACACCGGAGGCTTCCCATGAGCCAAGTCCAGACGCCGACCATGCTGGTGGGCACGGGCATCTCGGTTCAATGCCCGAAATGCCAGAAGCGGCTGACCGCGAACGCCGTGATGGCCGGCCGCAAAGTCGCCTGCCCGGCCTGCAAGACTACTATTGAAGTCCCCGCGGCATCCATGCCCGCCGCATCCGCCACCGATGAAAAGTGCGTCCCTTCGTCTGGCTCCGCGCTGCTCCGTGCCGTACAACAACCCGAAACGAATTTCCATGTCCAGGAGACGGTTGCGATGCCGAACGAAAGAGGCGCAGGCCCCGCCGACGCGCAGCCTTCGCCGGACGAAGTGGCGCTCGCCGAGAAGCTCGTGCAGGCCCGCGACCGCCTGAAAGAAGAAGTTCACAAGATCATCGTGGGCCAGGACGAAGTCATCGAGCAGCTCCTGCTCGCGATCTTCTGCCGCGGGCACTGCCTGATGGTCGGCGTTCCCGGCCTGGCGAAGACCGCGCTGGTGAACACGCTCGGCAAGGCGCTCAATCTCCACTTCGCGCGCATCCAGTTCACGCCCGACCTGATGCCCAGCGACATCACGGGCACGGACATCATCCAGGAAGACCCGGAGTCCGGCCGGCGCAAGACGGAGTTCCTGAAGGGCCCCATCTTCACGAACCTGCTGCTGGCTGACGAGATCAACCGCACGCCGCCGAAGACCCAGGCGGCGCTGCTTGAAGCCATGCAGGAACGGCGCGTGACGGTGGGCGCGAAGACCTACGAGCTCCCCGCGCCCTTCTTCGTGCTGGCCACGCAAAACCCCATCGAACAGGAAGGCACCTATCCGCTGCCCGAAGCGCAGCTTGACCGCTTCATGTTCATGGTGAACGTCGGCTATCCGACGCGTGAAGACGAGATCAACATCATGCGCCGGACCACCAGCGCGTACCACGCCTCCATGAGTTCCGTCTTCTCGGCGGAGGAACTGCTCGGCCTGCAAGAGATCGTGCGCAAAGTACCGCTCGGCGACCATGTCTACGGTTTCGCGGTGGACCTCGTCCGCGCCACGCGCGTCAACGAACCCGGCGCGGCCGCGGAAGTGAAGCGCTGGCTCGATTGGGGCGCGGGCCCGCGCGCCGCGCAGTACCTGATCCTCGGCGCCAAAGCCCGTGCGCTGCTGATGGGCCGCTTCCATGCGACCATCGACGACATCGTCGCGCTCGCCAAGCCGGTCATGCGGCACCGCATCGTCCTGAACTTCGCCGCCGAGAGCGAGGGCCTGACGCCCGATCTGATCATCGAGCGCGTCTTGCAGAGCGCGCGCGGCGAAACGCAGGACAAAGCCGCGGCTCCGAAGGAGTCCGGCGCGGGGCAGAAGCCCTGACCTTGCCGCAGCGGCGTTCATCGATTCCGCGAAGCGCTTACGATTTTTCTCTTTCGTTCGGGCCCGGTGACCACAAGCCATGCCGATCCTCGGCCAAGACCTCGACCATAACGCCCTGCAGCGGGTGGCCGGCCTGCAACTGATCGCGCGCACGGTCGTCGAGAGTTTCATCACGGGCCAGCACCGCAGCGTCTACAAGGGGTTCAGCGTCGAGTTCGCGCAGCACCGGCAGTACGCGCGCGGCGACGAGATCCGGCACATCGACTGGAAAGTTTACGGCAAGAGCGACCGGCTCTTCATCAAGCAGTACGAAGAAGAGACCAACCTCCGCGCCACCATCTGCCTCGACGCCAGCGGTTCGATGAAGTACGCGGGCGGCGGCGAGCAGAAGTTCCAATACGCGCGCAAGGTCGCCGCGGCGCTCTCGTATCTCATGATCGGGCAGTCGGACTCCGTCGGCCTGGTCACTTTCGATACCGCCGTCCGCGTGCAGGTCCCGCCCCGTTCGACGACCGGGCACTTGACCAATCTCTTCAAGGTGATGACCGCCACCGAACCGGGCGCAGAGACCAACCTCGCGCGCATCCTTCACGACCTCAGCGGACAGTTGAAGCGCCGCGGGCTCGTCGTGATCATCTCCGACCTCTTCGCGCCCGTCGAAGACCTCAAGAACGCGCTCGCGCATTTCCATCACAAGCGCCACGAGGTCATCCTGCTTCAGGTGCTCGACCCGCACGAGTACATCTTCCCGTTTGAGAACATGGCCGAGTTCCGCAGCCTCGAACGCAACGACCACCGGATACGCCTGGATGCGTCGCGCGTCCGCAAGCACTACCTGGACCGCTTCGAAGCCTTCACGAAACAGTTGCGCGAGACGTGCCACCGCTTCCATTTCGATCACGTGATGCTCTCGACCGACAAGCCCTTCGACGCCGCATTGACCCACTATCTCATGCAAAGGCAGAGGCGCTAAAACGTGGTCTTCCTGAACCTCCTCCTGGCCGGCGGACTGGCCGCGGTCTCCGCGCCGGTGATCATCCACCTGCTCCACAAGAGCAAAGTCGTGCCGCACGACTGGGGTGCGATGATGTTCCTCGAGGAGCTCCTGGCCGAACACGCGCGCCGCATGCGCATGCACGAGATTCTGCTCCTGATCGTCCGCGCGCTGATCGTGGGCTGCCTCTCGCTCGCCCTGATGCGCCCGGTGGTGAAGTGGGCCTCCGCGGGCGTCCGCTCGCCGGCCATGCATTCGAGCGCCGTCGTGCTGCTCGACGACTCCTACTCCATGAACGCCGGGCGGCCGCAAAGCGCCTGGAAGGAAGCACAGGAGACGGCCCTGCGGTACGTCGACACGCTCCAGAAAGGCGATGATGCGACGGTGCTCTTTACCTCCGGCGCCGGCAGAGGCGCGCCCCCCGCCCCGCTGTTCGACCTCGACCGCGTGCGTGAGATCGTTCGCACGGCGCAGCCGCGCTTCGAGAAGACCGATATGCCCGGCGCGATCTCGGCCGCCCTGCAGCTTCTCGAGACCCGCCACAACCCGCAGCGCGAACTCGTCGTCTTCTCCGACATGCAGGCTGAAGGCTGGGAACTCCAGGACGGCGCGCGCTGGTCCTACCTGAGCAGTTCCGTGCGCGCGAGCCGCCTCAAGCCGAACATCGTCCTCGCCTCCGTCGCCGCGCGCATGCCGGTGAACGCCGCGCTCACCGAGATGACCATGTCGCGCGCTGTCGTGGACTGCTACTCGCCCGTGAACTTCAACTTTACCATCGCCAACGAGGGTTCCGAAGCGCTGCAGGACGTGGCCGTGACCTTTTCGGTGGACGGCTCGCCCAAGACCTCCAAAAAAGTGAACCTGCCGCTTAATGGCCGCGAGGTGCTCGCCTTCGAACACACGTTCGACAAGCCGGGCTCGCATTACGTGGCTTGCAAGCTGCGCTCCAATCAGGACCAACTCGACGAAGACGACGAGATCCTGCACAGCGTCCTGGTCATCGACCGCCTGCCGGTGCTGATCGTGGACGGCGACCGGCGCTCGTCGCTCTTGGCCAGCGCGAGCGGCTTCTTTCGCATCGCGCTCTCGCCCAAGGACCGGGACGACCCGACCTGGCGCACGGTCATCGAACCGACCGTCATCGAACCCACTGAGCTCAAGTACACCGACATCTCGAAGTTCAAGGTCGTCGCGCTGGTGAACGTCGCGGCGCTGCCCGGAAGCGTCGTCTCCGATCTCGAACGCTTCGTCGTCGCCGGCGGCGGGCTCTTCCTAGCGCTCGGCGATCACGTCCAGACCGAGGCCTATAACCGCGACCTCTACCGCCAGGGCAGCGGACTGCTGCCTGCGCCGCTGGAGCGCATGCAAGGTCCGAGCAAGGACGAAGGACCCGCGGTCCAGGTTGCCAATAAAGGCGTTTCCGAAGACTTCGTCCATCTCGGCGGCATCGTTTCCGGCGCGCCGGCGCTCGATCTCTTCCGCCCCGAACGCGGCCAGGATTGGTCGAAGGCGCGCATCCGCAATTATGCGCTCACCGCGAGCCTGGCCGGGAAGGAAGACGTCCGCACGCTCGCGTCCTTCTCCAACGGCGCGCCTGTGCTCATCCAGAAAAAGATGGGCGAAGGCCGCGTGCTGCTGCTCACTACCTCGGTGGATACGCGCTGGTCGGACCTGCCGCTCCATCCCTTTTACGTGCCGCTGATGCAGAGCCTCGTGCTGGACCTCGCCTCCGCCGTGATTCCGCCGCGAAACCTGCGCGTGGGCCAGGCGCTCTCGCACGTGGCTACAGGCGAAGCCGCGCGCAAGGCGCACACGCTGATCGCCCCGAAAATAGAACCGGTGGCCTTGAACGCCCAGACCCAAGGCGCGCTCGCGGTGTTCACGTTCGAGAACACCGCCGGCCCGGGGCTCTACACCGTCGCTCCCGAAGGCGCGCCGGCGGAAGAGCGCGTGTACTACACCGTGAGCCCGGACCGGCGCGAGTCCGACCTCAAGCGCCTGAAGGACGAAGACTACAAAAAACTCGAGACCGAGATCGGCGCCCACCACGCGGAAGACTGGTCCAGCCTCGCGCGCATGATCGGGCTGGACGCCGGCGGCTATGAGATCTCTCAATACCTGATCATGGCCGCCGTGGCCCTCTGCTTCGTCGAGATTTTCCTGACGCGGAGGAACGCGTGAACTTCCCGCTGCCGCTCGCGACCGATCCCACTGGACTCAGCGTGGTCCTCAAAGGCTACGCTTGGTGGACGATGCTTCCCCTCGCGCTGGGGCTGGCGTGGGCCATCGTGAAACTCTACAAGCGGGAGTCCGAGCCGTACAGCGCGGCCGGAAGGCGGCTGCGCGTGCTGCGCGCGTCGGCCGTGGTGCTGCTGGTCATTCTGCTCTCGCAGCCGGTCCTTCACCGGGTCATCGCCAGCTACCAGGCCCCGCTGGTGATCGTGCTGCGCGATCGGTCCAGCAGCATGCGCGTGAAGGACGCCCATGATCCGCTCGAGCGCCGCGTTCGGACCGCAATCACGCTCGGGCTGCTCGACAGAAAACTCCGCGACGCCAATGCCGAAATAGCCGCGCAGACCCTGGTCTCCGCGCAGAACTTGATCGAAAGCGCCGCCGCCGGAGCTCGCCAGGCCCAGCAACTCCTCCAGGAAAGCACGGTGAACGTCTCCGCCGCGCGTGAACGCGCGAAAGGCGCGTGCGAGGCGCTCGCGACCGGAGCATCCAGAATTCAAGCTGGTGCAAAACAGCTCGGAGATCTGCCAGCGGGAGGCAAGGAACTCGCGCCCAATTGCACGGCGCTCGCGGAACTGGCCGAACGTCTGCGCAAGGACCTGGGCGAGGTTGTTCTGGATGCCGCGGATGCGGCGGTTCGTCTTCAGGAAAAGGCCCGCGCCGTCGCCGCACTGGGCGAGGAACTCGCCAAGAGCGCCGCCGCCGCGCGGCAGTTGCAGGACCGGGCTGATCGCGCGTTGGGAGAAAGCGATAAGGCCGAAGTGAAGGCCGCGCTGGCGAAGCTGGCGGAGATGGACCGCGCCGCCGTCGCGTCCGCCATGCTCGATGGCAAAGCCGCCGAAGCGGCGAGCGGCAAGGTCGAGTTCGTCCAATACGGTTTCGATACCGACCTGCGCGAACTCGCTTCCGGCAAAGACAAGCGCGAACCCGACCATACCCGCAGCGACACCGACCTCGCCACGCCGCTGCTCCGCATTGCCGAACGACACGCGCAGGACAGCGTCGCGGCCGTGGTCATCTGCTCCGACGGCCGGCATACCAGCGGTCCCTCGCCCGAGGACGCCGCGCGCGTGCTCGCCGCGCGCGGCATAGTCGTCCACACGCTGGGCGTAGGCAGCCCGGATGCCCCGCCGGACATCTGCGTCGCCAAGCTCGACGGCGCGCTCTCGGTCTTCATGGAAGAGACCATCCGCTTGACCGCGCATATCAAGATCGCGGGCATGAAGGGGAAGAGCTGCACGCTCGCGCTCATGCGCGGCGATAAGCCCATCCAGCAGCGTGAACTGAAACTCGGCGACGACGGCTGGCTGCACGAGAACTTCGAGTTCCCCGCGGATAAGGCCGGGCCCAATGTCTTCACCGCCTCGATCAAGCCCCTGCCGGGCGAAGTGATGACCGACAACAACAGCGCCGAAGCGCTCGTCGATGTCGCCGGCGACCGCCTGAAGGTCCTCCTCGTGGACGAACTGCCGCGCTGGGAGACGCGCTACGTCGCGAGCCTGCTGCGCCGCGAGCGCAAGATGACCCTGGACGAACGCTGGCTACTGAGCGGCGAGAACCTGGGCGCGCGCCCGAAGGCGCTCCCTGAAGACGAGAAGGCCCTGGAAGAGTTCGAGGTCGTGGTGCTCGGCGATGTGCCCAGCGAACGCCTGAGCGACGCGGACCAGAAGCGGCTCGTTAAATACGTCTCCGACCGCGGCGGGTTCCTGGTGCTGATCGCAGGGCCGAAGTCCATGCCGCAGGCGTATCTGTCCGGACCCATCGCGGATCTTCTGCCCGTGCGGCAGCAGGCGGGCGAAGCCGTCGCCGCGCCGTTCACCAGCGCGGAAGCCTCCGAGCGCATCCGCGTGAAACTCGATCCGGCCGGCGCGAGCCACGAGATCGTGCGCATCCTGCGCGATCCCGCGTTGAACGAACAGGTCTGGCCTGCCTTGCCTGAACTCCACTGGGTCGCCCGCCCCGCGTTCGCCAAGCCGGGCGCGACGCCGCTGCTCGTCACCGACGACGCGCGTAAGGATGTGGTGGTCGCGACGCAGAATTTCGGCGCCGGCCGCGTGCTCTACGTCGGCACCGACGGGACCTGGAACTGGCGCTACAAGGTCGCCGACCGCGTCCATGCCTTCTTCTGGTCGCAGGCGGTCCGCTGGGGCACCAGCAACCGGCTGATCGGCGGCCCGCGCCTGAAGGCCGGCTGCGATCGCCGGCAGGTGCGCCCGGGCGACCGCATCGAAGTCCTCGCGCGGCCGCGCGACGCCGAAGGAAAGCCAGCCGCCGACGCCACGCTCGTCGCGGAACTCACCGCGGGCGACCAGCCGCAGCGTGTCACACTCCAGTTCGTCCCCGATAGCGGCGGTCTCTACCGCGGCTATCTGCAGAATCTTCCAGCGGGCGTCCACAACATCACGGTTAAGGTCGAGTCCCCCGGGTTCGAGGGTATCCAGCAGGAGATCCAAGTCATCGCCCGCGAGGCCGTCGGCCAGGAAGGCATCGAACTCTCGCGCGATACCGCCCGGCTCTCCGCCTTGGCCAAGGTCGGCGGCGGCTCGTACTACGACATCCTGGAATCGCCCACGCTCTTCGCGCAGTTGGCGGGCCAGGGCCGCGAGCGCACGAGCGAGAGTTCGTACGAGGTCTGGGCGTCGTATCCCGCGCTCTTACTGGTCGTCCTGATCCTCGGCATCGAATGGATTCTGCGCAAGCGGATGGGCCTAGCCTGAGGACCGGCGCGAATTTGCAGGAATGCGATTCAACGCGGGTGCGCCTGGGCGGTTGTTCTGAATAGAAGCTTTCGGAGCCGATTCATGACGGAATTGGAACCGCCGCCGGTGTTGCCGCAAACGGGCCTCGAGCTCCCCGCGCCCGTGGCGCGCGCGCTCACCCGTTTTGCCGCCGTCACCCGCCGCCTCATGCTGTACCAGGCATTCGGCTGGGTCGCCGCCACGCTGCTGGCGGGATTCATCGTCACGGCCCTGCTCGACCATTGGGTCTTTCTCGAAGACGGTACGCGCCGCTTAGCAGCCGTGGCCATCTATTTGTTGACCGCGGGCATCAGCTACGTGCTTGTTCGGCACGCGCTCGCCAAGCGCGAGGCCGCGGAGATCGCGCTGGCCCTGGAAAAGTGCGCGCCCAAGGACCAGCTCGAAGAGCGCCTCTCCACCACCGTCGAACTCGCGTCGATTGGCGCCTTCAACGAGCAGCTCTCTGCGGCCATGGTCCGGCGCGTCGCGGACGAAGCGGCCGAACGCGTCCAGCACCTCGATGTCGCGCGGCTGCCCGACCGCAAGGGCGCGCGGCTGGCCTTAAGGTCCGCCGGCGCCGTGGTGGCTTTAGCAGTGCTCCTCTGCCTGATTCCTCCGCTTCAAATGCCCCTCGGCCTGCTGCGCGCGGCGCTTCCTTGGCTGAACTTGAAGCGCACCGGCGACACGAGCGTCGATGTGGCCACCGGCGACACCCGCATCGTGGAAGGCGAGTCCGTAACGATCCAGGCTTCGGTGACGGGCCGCGACATCAAGGAGACGGTGCTTGAGACGCGCGCTCGTGGAGGAAACTGGATCACAGCGCGCATGGATCGTACGAAACCGGACGCGGAGACTTCAGAGAACGAAACACCCGACAAGGAAGGCCGCACCAAGGCCGGCTTCGAACTGCGCATCGGCCCTCTGCGGGAGAAGACCGAGTACCGCGTGCGCTGTGCGGACGGCCGCTCCGAGACCTACCGCGTGGACCTCCTGCCCCGCCCCGAACTGCAGGGCGTTCGGATGCTCGTCAAGTATCCCGAGTACTCGGGCTTGCCCGATCAGACCATCGAGAAAGGCAACGGAGACATCTCGGTTCTGAAAGGCGCGCGCATCGAACTACAGATCCAGGCCAACACGCTCCTCGCCGCGGCGGTGCTCGAATTTGCCGACGACCGCAAAGTCTCCATGAGCACCAAGGAAGCCACCGCCGCCTGCAAGCTGGAGATCGCACAGGACACGAGCTACCGCGTGCGCCTGCGCTCCGACGAAGGCGTGAGCAATCCCGAGGCGCCGCTCTTCTTTATTCACGCCCTGCCCGATCTGCCGCCGCAGGTGATGGTCCTCAAGCCGTTGGCCGACGAGACCGCGAGCGTGGACGCGGTGCTCCCGCTGGAATGCCGCGCCGAGGACGACCTGGGCGTCGCTTCGATGCGGCTCGTAGTCCAGACCGGGCAGCGGCGCGAACCGAGCGTCATCGCGCTGCAGCGTCCCGAGGAGGCCGGCAAGGTCTGGTACATCGCGCAGCCGTGGGATCTGAGCAGTCTCTTCCTCGATGGCGGCGGCTCGATCACCTACCGCGTCGAAGCCGTGGACACGAACGGCTCCGTCGGCAAGAGCGACGAACGCCGCCTGGTGCTGACCTCCGGGACCAAGCAGCAGCACAGCCTGCTCTCCGCGCACCTCGACGAGGCCCAGAAGCGTATCCTCGCCGCGCGCAAGCGGCTCTCCGGCATCACGCAAGACGTGAACCAGCTTCGCGCGATCTTCCGCGCGGACGATCCGGAGTTCCAGGCCGCCGAGCGGCTCCTGCTGGCCGAAGCGCTCAATAAGGTGGCGCGCGATGTCCGCGACGCCTCCGAAAGTGTCGGAAAAGGACTGCCCTACAGCGAGTCCGGGCCGCTCCAGGCGTTGCTCACCGCGGTGAGCGGCGCGCTCGATCGCTACGCCGAGACGGGCCTGCGCCCGCTCCACCGGGCCGCGGAACGCGCGCGCTCGACCGACGGCCAATTAGCCGCCGCGGGGCTGGATGTCGCGGCGCAGATGCTTCCGGATGCGGAAAAAGATCTCTCGGTGCTGCATGAGGCGCTCACGGCCGGGCACCGCTACGTGGACGCGACCGTCATCGAGTACCACGCCAACGAGATCCGCCAGGCGCAGGCGCAGGTCGCGCCGGTCGTCATCGGTTCGATGGGCTGGAGCCCGCAGGGCGCGCTGACGCCGGGCCTGCTCGCCGAATACTTCCGCGGCATCAACTTCGACGCGCTCGTCCGCCGCACGGTCGAGAGCAAGATCGACCTGAAAGACGCCGAACTCCCCGGCATGGGCCACGAGAATTTCTCCATGCGCTGGAAAGGCCAGGTCCTGGCGCCCAAGGCCGGCCGGTACATCTACCGCGTGCTCGCCGACGACGGCGTGCGCCTAACCGTGGACGGCAAGCTCCTCGTCGATAAATGGAAGAGCCAATACCCCACCGCCTACGAAGCGCCCATCGAACTGACCGAAGGCTGGCACGACTCGCAGCTCGATTTTTATCAAGGCCCCGGCGGCTACACGATCAAACTCCAGCGCTCCGGGCCCAATACGCCGATGCTGCCCATTCCGGGCATGCAGCTCCGCCATGCGGGCGCCACCGTCGCCTTCGCCGACGCGCGCGTGAAGGCCGTGATGGGCAAGGCCGCAAGCGAAGTGGCCCAGCAGCACGCGCTGATCCGCCTGCAAACCCTCGTCGGCACCGCACGCCAGCTCAGCCCGCGCTACGAACGCGTCGCCGCGCTCGGTCCCGTGCCCGAAGAACAGGGCCAGCGCGAGGGCGCCGACTGGACCCGGCGCATCAACGGAGAAACCGCCGACCTCGACGGCGTCCAATCCGCCGCGCCGGCCCTCGCCCCGCCCCTCTTGCAGTGGTGCGACCAGTGGCCCAACTGGGCGAACGCGTTCAAAACCACCTGCGATCGCTATCGCGCCGTCATGCAGCAGTGGTCGGTCCGGATGGCGAACCAGACGTACCGCATGGCCTCCGAACTGCGCATGCTGCAGCAGGACGCCGCGGCCGCGTTGCAGGCGTTCAATCAGCTTGCGCAGACCTCCAAGCAACCCAAAGATCCCAAGCGGGACATGGACATGGCGCGCACCGACGCCACAATCCGCGCCCTCGCGGAAGATCTGCGTACGCAGGCCGCGGACATCGCGGGCAAGCTTCGTGAGGACGCCACCGATCCTAAGCGCCAGATCGACGAACGCCGCGCGCTCCAGGCCCTGGCGCAGAAGGCCGAGTCGATGGCCCGCGGCACAGCCGCCGACCTCGACCGCCGCCTCTCCGAAGCGCACACGCCGGAAGAACTGGCCAAGAGCGGCGAGAAGACGCCCAACTTCGGCGAACACGCCGCCAAACTGCAGCAGCAAGCGGGCGAACTGGCGCAGATGACCGAGCGCGTCGAGCGCGCTCTCGCCTTGCGCGACGCGCTCAAGGACGCCGAACACGACGCGCTAGCGGCCAAGGAGGAGATCGGCAAGGCGCCTTCGACCGAAGCCGCTGCCGCGCAGAAGCGCGCCGCTGCCGAACTAAAGGAGAACGGCAACCAGGTTCAGGCCGCGGTGCAGGCCGCCGTGAACAACGTCAATCCCAACGCGCTCAACAAGGCCGCCCAGGTCGCGCAAAGTCCCTCCCGGCAGAAGGCCGCCGAGATACTCGACAAGCGCGCCGCGGAGACGCTCGCAGGAGAGAAACGCGATCCCAAAGCCGAGGCCGCCGGAGAAAAGGCGCGCGAAGAGGCCGCGGGCGAACTGAAGAATCTGGCCAAAGCCGCGCATGAGGCCGCCGCCGAGGTGAATAAGGACCTGGGCGCCTTCGCCGATGCGCAGAACGGCGATCCCGCGGCCCATCTGCGCGAGGCCGCCGCCGAAGTTCAAGACGCCGGCAAGAACGCCGCTCAGGTGCCGCAAGACAAGCCCGTGCAAGCAGGCGACCCAGCGCTTGCGAAGGCGGCGCACGAGGCCGAATCGGCGCGCACGAAAGCCGAGCACGCCGCCGAGCAACTCGCGCTCAAGGCCGAAGAGCTGCACGAACCCGCGGCCAAACCCGAAGCCAAGGCGCAAGCGGACGACCTGGTCCGCGTCGCCGCGGCGATACGCAACGAGGTCAACGAGAAGCTCGATCCGGCCGCGAACGCCCTGGACCAGGCCCGCCAGGACCCCGCAAACAACCCCGCGCTGCCGAAGGACCTGCCCGCCCAAGCCGAACAGGCCGCCAAGGATTTGAACACGCTCGCCGATATCGCCGCCAAGGTCGCCTCGGCCGATCCCAACCAGCGCAAGCAGGGGCACGAGGCTCTGGAGAAGGCGCTGGCCGAGAAAAAAATCGATAAGGACATCGAGGCCGCGCTCAAGCGCGCGAACGACCTCGACAAACTCGCGGCGGACCTCGGCAAGGATGACAAAGCCCCCGGCGAAAAGGGCGCGCAAGGTAAGCCTGGTCCCAAAGGCGACGCGGGCAAGACGGAGAAGCAAGACGGCGCGGACGAGGGCAAGAACGGCCTGGATGCCGAACGCAAGGCGCTCGCCAAAGCCCTCGGCATGGACCCGCAGGACGGCGCGAACGAGAAGGCCATGGGCAAGCGCTTGGACGAACTCGCGAAGGAGCTTCAAGCCGAAGCCGATCGCCAGCGCCAGGCCGCCGACAACCTCGACCGCGCGCGCGGCATGGCCGAGCAGGCGCGCGAGAAAGCCAAGCAGGAAGGCGCAAAGATTGCCAACGCCTTGCGTGAGGAAGGCAAGGCCGCCGGTGAGGCCTCCAAACAGGCGCAAGGCAAATCGATTGCGGCGCCGCTCGCCGGAGCCGACAAAGCGCTTCCCGAAGCGGCTCAAGCCACCGACCAGCAGGCGCAGCAAGCCGACACCGCGCCACTCGAGGAGCTCGCGAACAACCTGGACAAGATCGCCGGCGGTCTAGAGAAGCCGCTGAACGAGCTCTCGGCGCAGTTGGGCCAGCCGGAAGACGCGGCTACGCAATCAGCGCAGAAGATCGGCCAGCAGGCGCGCCAGACCGCCGGAAAAGAAGCCGATCTGGCCGGCGAACTGCGCGAGGCTGCGCGCGCCGAGCGGCTCGCGAAGGAAGGCGGCAAGGCCGCGTCCGGCAACCGGAAGGAATTGGAGGAGCAAGTGCGCGCCGCGTTGGATGCCTTGGATAAACCGGGCGCGCTTCCCGACGAGATGGAAGGCGAGCTGGCCTCCGCACACAAAGAAGCGAGCGAAGAAAAAGCGGAAGACGGCGGCGCGGATCAGGCGGGCGAAAAAGAAGACGGCGGGAATGAAGACGGCGGCAAGGAAGACGCGGCCGGAGCAAAGGGTGAGCATGCGGCGGGCGCGAAGAAGGGCTCCAAAGGTCAGAAACAAGGCGGGGAAAAAGGCGGCAAGAGCGGTACATCCAAAGAGCAGGCCGGCCAGGATGGCAATGGCGCGGACGAGCCCGGCATGGAATCGTCCTCGAAGCAGGCGCGCGCGCACTCCGAACGCATGGCGCAGATGGCCGGACACCTTCAGCGCATGGCGCAGGGCCTGAAGCAGGGCCAGCGCGGCCCGCGTTCATCCGGAGAAAAAGGCCAGGCCTCGCAGACGCCCGCGGCCGACGCCATGGAAGTCATGGCCGACGCGGAAGCGGCGCAGCAGACCGGCGCTGCATCTCAAGCGAACGCCATGAAGCAGCAGGCCGCGGCCCTCCTGGGCCAGGCGGCGGAAGCCGCGCGCGGCCAGGCCACCGGCTCGCAGACGCAGGGCTCGAACGAGGCTCAGATGATGGCGATGGCGGACGGCGAGAAGGAAGGTCAGGGCGAAGGCAAGGGCAAGGGCAAGGAACAGGGACAAGGCAAGGGACAGGGCCAAGGTCAGAGTAAAGGCCAAGCCCAAGGCAAAGGTCAAGGTAAGGGTCAGGGCAAGCAGGCCGGTGGACAGCAGTCAAATCCCAACGGCAGCCCGCAGGCCTCACAGGGCGGCATCGCACCCAACCCGCCCAAGGGCATTCCCATCGACAAAGACACTTGGAACCGCCTGCCCGACAATCTGCGCCGCGACATGCTCAACGCTTCGGGCGAACGCTTCCCCGCCGAATACGAGTTGAGCATCCGCCGCTACTTCAAGAGCCTGGCGACGAACCGCGACGAGAGCCGCGAGGAAAATCCATGATGCGCGCGCGCTTTGCTTTGGCCCTGCTCGCGGGCTTGGTTCCGCTGCTGGCGAATTCCGCCGAGGCACCCGCGCCGAAGAACGCGGCCGACCGCTCCGAACTCTCGGTGCTCACTGCCGAGGACGAATCGGCGCTCATCAAGACGCTTAAAGAACAGTCCCCGCGCGACAATGCGATTGAGAAGGCGGTCAAGTTCCTCTTCACCGAGCAGCAGAAGGACGGCAGCATCGGCAAGGCGCCGGTCTACCGCACCGCCATGACCGGCCTCGCCGTGATGGCCATGATGGCCGCGGGCAAGACGCCCGACGACCCCGAGCACGGCGCGGAGATCCGCCGCGCGATCAACTACGTCCTCTCGCAGATGCGCGACGACGGCTATTTCGGCCACTCGGATAACTCGCGCATGTACGGCCACGGCATCTGCACGCTCATGCTCACCGAAGCCGCGGGGATGACGCGCGACGAAGTGCTCGAACGCCGCCTCGTCGAAGCCTGCAAGCGCGCGGTCAAACTGATTCTCAAAGCGCAGGCGATTCAAAAGCCGCAGGGCCACCAGGGCGGCTGGCGCTACGAGCCCAACAGCACCGACAGCGACCTCTCGCTCACCGGCTGGCAGACCATGGCGCTGCGTTCGGCGAAGAACATCGGCATTGAAGTCCCTGCCGCAGCCATCCAGTCGGCCGTGACGTACATCCGCACCGTCGCTCATCCGGAAGGCGGCTTCGCGTATCAGGGCCAGGCCGATCATCCTGTGCTGCGCGGAATCGGATTGCTCGCGTTGCCCGTCTGCGGCGTCTACGACGCCCCGGAACTCGCCAAGAGCACCGCGCGCATGCTGGCCGACCCGCCCAAGTGGCAGGGCCCATGGTTCTACTATCGGATTTACTATTCGTCGGTGGGGATGTATCAGATGGGCGACGAGGCCTGGAACCGGTTCTACCCGGTCATCGACGACCTGCTCATCAATCATCAGAATGCGGATGGAAGCTGGCCCGAGCCGCCCGGCAACACGGAACTCTCGAACTACGTCCAGTCCCCGGTCTACTCGACCTCGATGGCGACGCTCGCGCTGGCCGTCCACCATCACCTATTGCCGATTTATCAGCGATAACGCGCGCAAAATTCCGCCTATTTCGAGTTCAGGCCCTGCACGCTCACCGCGCCCTTGCCCGCAACGCCAATTCCAAGGTACGTCTCCGGACCCGCGGAGATCAAATGCGCCGAGAAGGCCGCGCGATTCTTCTCGTCGCCGGCCTCCAGAATCTGCCACTTCTGCCAATGCGCGTTTTCCACGACAAAGTCGTGCCATACGTCGGGCTTCCAGGCCCAATGGTACGCGGAGACCGTGTGCGCGCGGTCCTTCCAGAGCAGCGCCGCGATGCCCTCGCGCCACATGGGATCCATGCTCGCCAACTCTTCGCCGCCACCGGCAAGCTTCGCCTTCACCGCAAAAAGCGGCCGTGCGCCCGCCGCCGACTTCATGCGCGCCGAGAGCGCTCTGAATTTCGGCTCGCTTTTGATCCACAAATAGGCCGGCTCGCCGTCGCTTGATGTAAGCGCTAAACCTTCCGCACCCGCTTCGATTTTCAGGTTCTTGTCGCCCATGGAACCGGCCGGAGCCTGGGCATCCTTAAAAAGCACGGCCGGCGGAACGGTTTTGATCGGCGTCGTATCGGAGTTTGGAGAGTAGCCGACAAATGCGGGCGCGGTCTTCTCGTCGAAGAAGCGCTCCGCCGATACTTCCGCCGCGCTCAAGGGCATGATCTTGGCGTCCTTGAACTCGTAAACGCAGGTGTCGAACAGTTTCCGCGCGTAGAATCCGAGCGCCACCGCTCCGCTCTTATAGGTGGATTCCTTGGATGGAGACCAGTCGTCGAAACCCTCGGCACTCCACCGTTCCGGCTCCGGCTTCACCGCGTCCCAAATTTTCGCCTTCAGGATCGGCCCAGCGGCGCGGATCTTCACGCGCGCCCACTTCCCTTTCATTCCGCCGAGCGTGCCCTGCGCGACGAGGTACGTCGCTTCGCGGCTGCGGCGGCTCAGGCGTATCTGCCCAAGCATGCCCCAGGAGAGGTCGTAGCCTTCGCCGTCTCGGTTGATCCGAAACCCCGCGTGCATGTCCGGGAAGTCGCCGAAATTCTTCATCGGTTCGTCCTGGAACCATTTATAATCGAAAACAGCCTCGAAATGTTCGGCGTCCTGCGGCCACGCGCTATTCGTTGCCCAGATCACGCCCGGCCCGGCAAAGATGTTGTTCGCGTCCTGCTTCTTGTAGAACTCCTCGCCCAGCCCGCACGTCGCGCGCAGCACGCCTGCTTCGAGCTTGAAGTGCTTCTCGAACACCGGCGTGAAGTCTTTGGCGTTGCCATTGTCCGCGCTTGGAAAAACCCGCCATGCCTCCTCGCCTGCCAGCACCGCGGCCGCTTGAACCATCAACATGAGCGCGACGAGTCGCATCGGCGTCCCCCTTAAAACAGTTCGGCTCACTTCAGCTCTTCGGCCTTGCCGTCCGGCGCGATCTTCAGCTTCGACTTAGCCGCGAGCGCCTTAAACTCCACAGCCTTCGGTTCCTTGCCCGGGAACGTCGCGCGCAGATCGAACGCGCTCTCTTTGCCCAGGCCAATGTGAACCGGCGTCCCGTTCGAATGCGCCCACTCCGTTTTGATCGGCCTAGCCCCGGGCTTGCCCAGTTCGCCAGCCTTGTAGAACTCCAGCCGGGTCCCCACGGCGAGAGCGTTGGGTTTCTCCATCCGCGGAAAGATCATGCAGCAGTTGCCCGGATGCGGCGATTGGTTGAGAAAAATCGTGATCGTCTCCGCCGGCCCGCCGACACAGACGTCCATCAGACCGTCATTGTCGATGTCGCAGATGGCCACGGGGTCGGCGTCCCACCCGCCCGCCTTATGCAGTACTTTGAACTCTCCGCCGCCCAGGTTCTCATAGATCTCCACGCTCGACCGGCGCGGATTGTTGAGCACCAGATCCACCTGGCCGTCCTGGTTGAAGTCCACCGGGAACGCTTTGTGTAAATAGGGTCCGACGTTCTTGAGGTAATCCGTGACGGGTCCGGGCTTCAGCGCGTATTTGCCCTTGCCATCGCTCATATAAAGCCCCGCGCCGGTGATCAACACGTCGTCGAAGCCGTCGCCGTTGAGATCCGCAAGCATGATCGGCGTCCCGTCCTTCGGCAGGCCGAGTTGCTCAGTGGCGTCGGTCAGCTTGCCGTCCTTGTCCGAGATCAGGAACCGCCCGATCAGATCTCCGCCGTACGAGGCGAAACCCGCGCAGACGAGGTCCTTCCCGCCGCTCCCGCCCAGAGAGACCTCCTGAAAATATTGGATATGCATGAAACGGTTCTTCGGTGCTTTCTTCAGGTCCACCAGAAGCGCCGCGACCGCCTCCGGCGGTTTGACGTAGAGCGGATTCTCGAAGGGCGTCTTTTTGTACTTGCGCGTGCTGGCGTCGAACGCATAGCGTACGGTCTCGTTGCCGGCGTTGGGATAGCCTTCGGGGCTCACGTCTTCCGCGTCGCGGATATGGTCCAGTTGCCCGAACCCTAATCCCATCGGCTCGAATTTCTTGCCCTCGCGGTTGAAAAAAACCGTGTTCGGCATCGCGTCGTTGTAAATCAGGTCGAGAAACCCGTCGCCGTCGATGTCCATCGCGGTGGGCTTGAAGCAGCCCGAGAGGCCGTTGGTCGGCAGCCCCAACTCTGCGTTCGCGTTCACAAACGTGAGCTTGCCTTTCTCCTTCAACTCATTCTTGAGCACGATCGACTGCGGCGCGCCGTGCTGCTGGGCGAGCAGGTCCAGCGCGCCGTCGTTGTTGTAGTCCAACGCGAGCAGGCCCCAGGGCCACCAGCCGTGGTCGCCGAATTTTCCGCCCTGGCGCGCCAGTTCGTCGGCCTTCCACTTCTCCATGATCGCCTTGAGCCCGGTATCTTCTCCCGAGAGCACTTTAAACGCGATGCCGCCTCCGGCCGGCGGCGCATCGGCCCCTTGGAGATCCGACGCCAGAAGCATGACCGATACGAGCAAAGCAAGCGTGCGCATGGCGGTTTCCTTTCCAAGTCGTTTTCCGTTTACTCAGTCCGGGGCGCGGCGATGGATGCGCCCAGCTTGAAGCGCGACTCAACGAGCAGGTCCTGCCCGGCGATGCCACCCAGCGCCATGCGCTCGTACATGCGCCGCACGGCGATCTGAACCATCTGCGGATAATCCACCACGGACGTCGCAAGCTTGCCGGCGTGCGCTTCAGGCACGCTGTTGCCGAATCCCAGCAGACTCACGTCGCGCGGCACTTGCAGGCCGTGGGCTTCAAGCGCGCGCCACAGGTTCATCGCCAGCTCGTCCTCGAAGACCAGGAACGCCGTGGGCAGGCGCTGCTCCGTCTTCAGGCGCGCGATCAAGGCGTGCGCCGCTTCCTGCGCATAATCGAGTTCCACGAAATCGCGGCTGTCGAAAGGCACTCCGGCATCGTCGAGCGCCATGCGGTAGGCGCGCAAACGGTCGAGCGAATCGCCCGCCATGCGGAACTGCTTGCGCCCAGCCTCGCCGCGGTCGCGATCCAGCACCAATGCGCCCGCGTACAGGATGCGCCGGTGGCCCAGGCGTAGAAGCTCTTGCATGCCCGCGTACACGCCGGGCTGGCTGTCGATGAGCACGTTATCGAGTCCCGGCTGACGCGTGCGGACCTCGAGCAGAATCTTGGGCAGTTCGATGCTCGCGAGCAGCTCGAGATGCTTCCGGCCGGAGCAAGGCAGGGCGATGATGCCGTGAAGCTTCTGCGCGGCGATGGCTTGCCGCAATTCGTCCGGCCCTCCGGAAAGATTTGGCGTGACGATGCCCATGCCCATCGAGACCAGCGCCGTGCTGAGCATCCCAAAAACGTCTCTCAGGTACGCACAACAACCGGTAGCCCATTGCTGTTCGAGCTGCCAGGTCAGCACGCCGACCTGAAAGGCCTTCACCGCCGTCTGGCGCTTGGCGGGATCTTCGACAAAAGTCCCGACGCCACGCTGGCGGCGCACGAGATTCTCTTTCGCCAGCCGGTCGAGCGCCTGGCGCAGCGTGATACGGTCCACGCGCAACTGCGCGCTCAGTTGGCGTTCCGGCGGCAGCGGCTTGCCGGGCGCCCACTCCCCCGTCAGGATGCGGCGTCGAAAACCTTCGTAGATCTGCTGATAGATGGGGAGCGGAGTGGTTCGGTCAAGCGTGAGTCTGGTCAATAAGGTAGGCATAGACCCAATTAAACCTTTCAACTACCGTATACACCACAATACTACCACAACTTTAATAATTTTTGTTCGATCACATAACCCTTTTTATAATTGTGAGATGTATTGCAATGAAGACGAGATTTACTCGGGCGCCATCGCGCGATTGAGGACGCTGTCCTCGACGAAGATGGGAACGGTCATACGCACCGCCAATGCAATCGCATCGGACGGACGCGAGTCGATCTCCACGATATGGTCTTCGTGGCGGATCGAGAGCAGCGCGAAGTACGTGCCTTCCTTCAGGTCGTTCAGCACGATCCGCTCGAGCCGCCCGCCCATCTTCTCGATGACGCTCTGCAACAGGTCGTGCGTAAGCGGGCGCGGGACCTGAAAATCCTTGATCTTCCGGTCAATGGCCATGGCCTCGCTGTATCCGATGAAGATGGGAAACGGATTTTATTCTATCTCAAAGGGTCGGGGTCTGGCAAATTCGCCGAACGCAGAGTCTTGAGCGGATAGAAGGTATCGCGCCAGACAACGCCGCCCCGGCGGAGCGTCAGGAACATGGACCGCAGCACGATGTACGCCAGGATCAATGCGCCCGCCGGGTGAAGCATCGCGGTCCAGGCTGGCGTGCCGTTCACTCGACGGTGAATGGCGTAGCTGGTGAACAACAAAATCCACAGCAGGGCAGAACAGAACCTC
>JACQFI010000046.1 GCA_016200135.1 Planctomycetota bacterium | reverse complement strand
TCACCGCGTCGCCGGCCTTCCAATCGGTGAGGCCCGCCGGCTGCATCGTTGTGAGGCCCTCGTAGTGCCGCAGCGTCTTGCCGAAGCCGCCGCCCGCGTGCCCGCCGCCGGTGTAATAGCCCAGATGCGTCTCGCCCGTCTCGATGTTCATCTCCCAATGTTCGTACGTGTAGCAGTTGTGCCACTGCAGCGTTGTGTCGTCCTTGGCGAAGCCGACGCCTTTCAAGCGCGTCTTTAGCACGATCGCCTTCGCGCGCGCGGCGGGCTCGGCGGCGTCCGGATCGACGATCCAGACGTTCGGCGTGCCGCGCAGCCCCAGCACCGCGCGGTCGCTCTTCTCGGCGCGGGAAAGTTCGCGCACGTCCCACTTGCCGTCGGTGGTGATGCGCGCGAGTTCCGTCTCTTCGCCCGTCGCCTGGTCGAAGCGGAAGAAGAGAAAATCGCACTGCGGGCGCTTCCACTGCGTGCGATAGCCGTAGACGACGCCCGGCTTCGTGCTGCTCTCCCACGAACCGTTGTACTCGGGCAGCGGCTTGCCCGCGTCGCCGCCGGCGGTCTTGCGCCACGCGCCCGCGGCGTGATCGAAAACGTTCCGCCCGTCCACTCCGCCCACCGTCCGGAAGTACCGCCCGTCGTTCGTCCAACCCAGCGCCTTATCGTTGCTCATGAACGCCTGGTCGCCCGGCTGGTTGGTCAGCTTCCAGACCGTGCCGTTGGAGAGCGTATCTGTGTAAACCGTGAGCTGCCCCTCGGCCTCCTTCAGCCGCGTGCGGCCCGCGCGCGCGTTCAGCGCCTCGAGCTTGTGGTACGGATGCGCCGCGCGCTTCTCTGCGAAGTACTCCGCCGGCGCGGGCATCAGGACCTTCTTCTCGTCCTCGGTTAGCTCGCTCACGAGCCGCACGAAATCAAAGCTCGCCGCGCCGGACGTGTTCAGGAACTGGATCGAGAGCGCGAGGTCGCGCTTGTCGTCGATGCCGCGGTTGCGCAGGTCGAACGCGCGCAGGCCCGTCGTGTAGCAGATCGGCGTCCACGAACCGCACACCGCCAGCGTCACTGCCGTGCCGCGCTCGTCGAGCTTCACCAACAGGTAATGGTATTTGCCCAGATCGATCTGCTTGCCGTACGTTTTCTTTACGGTCGTGTTCGACTCGAACGGCTTCTCCGGCCACTCGGGCCAGTCCGGGCGCTTCATCTTCGCGTTAAGCGCCCCGCAGACGGTCTCGAAGCGGACCACGCCGTCCTTGGCCGCCAGCGCCTTGAGCGGTGCGCCGTCGGAGACCTTCCAGCCGTCGGCCGTATCGAAGTTCTCTTCAAAGCCGACGCGCGGAGGCTCTTCGCCCGGTGTTCGCGCACAGATAAAGAGAGCGCACGCCGCAAGCAGACCGCCCATGGCACGTGTTTGCATCGAAGGATTCTCCTCGCAGGCTACCTCTAATGTACACCGTCGCGGCTCGGTTGGAATCGGCTTCCAGGATGGTCTTGGGCTTGCCTTTCTCGTAGCATCGGCGTCCCGCCGATAGTTCCACCGGCGACCTCCGCCGAGACGGCGGAGCCACGAAAGCGAACCATGAAAGAGGACCGACGCATGCGCCGCGCGCCCCATTTCCTCCCCTGGCTGCTCTTGCTGAGTCTGGCCGTGCGCGCCGAAGAAGCGAAGACCGAAACGCCCACGCCGCCGGCCGCCGATCCCGCCGCGGGTCTCGCAGAACTGCGCAAGACCTGCTTCGAGCACCTCCAGATGATCCTCGCCAAAGGTCCGGTCAAAGATGTTCCGTGGGCGATGGGCGCGGCGACGCAGAAGGCCACCTTCGACAAGGCCGACGCCAAGCAGGAGACCGTCCACGCGAATTTCGGCGGCACCGCGCTCGACCTGAAGTGGAAGACCATCGAGACCAAGCAGCTCGCCGAACTGCTGCGCGTCGCCGCGGGCCCCGACGACGCGCTCGACGCCAAAGCCTGCGTGCTCGCCGCGGCGCTGACGCTTGCGGATCAGCGCGCCGACGCCGCGGAGAAGCTCATCGACCGCGCGCTCGCCAAGGACCCCGGCGCGCTCGACCAATATAAGGAGTGGGTGAAAAAGCTGGGCGCCATGGCCGAGCCCCCCAAGCCGAAGCCCGTCTCCGTCTCGGCGCCGAAGAACACCACCGGCCCCAACGCTTCGCCGGCCTCCGCGTCCGCGCCGCCGCCGAGCAAATGGACGCCGCTGGGCCTCTCGGGCGGCGGCGCGATGTTCTCGCCCGCCATCAGCCCGGCCGATCCCAAGGAACTGATCATCAACTGCGACATGAGCGGCGTGTACCTCTCGCAGGACGACGGCGCGAACTGGCGCATCGTCCACTGGGAGCAGCTTCATTCGAACACCGGCTGCCGGCCCGGCTTTCATCCCACCGACGCGAACGTGATCTTTGCCTCGGCGGGCTGGCGCGGCTTGAAAGTCACGCGCGACCGCGGCGAGCACTGGGAACCCTTTGGCGATCTGCAAGGGCGGACCGAAGGCGAGATCGCCATCGACCCGGGCAATCCGAATCTGATGTTTGCCGGAGCCGACGGCGCGGCGTGGCGCTCGCTGGACGGCGGCAAGACGTGGAAGAAGTGCGACGGCCCAAAAGGCAAGGTCCTCGGGTTCCACATCGACCAGACCACGCCGCCCGAGCGGCGCGTCTGCTTTGTGGGCACGCCCGAAGGCGTCTGGCGCAGCGACGACGGCGGCGGCGCCTGGGCCGAAAAATCCTCTGGGCTGCCGTGGAAAAACCTGCGTTGGTTCAGCGGCGGCAGCAACGCGAAGGACAAGACCGTCGCGCTGTACGTCACGCTCCCCAGCAAGAACGACGGCGGCAAACTCGCCGGCGGCGTCTACCGCTCCCTCGACAAAGGCGAAAAGTGGGAGTCCGCGATGGGCGCCGGCATCAACACCGAGACCAAGCGCGGCGACGAATGGTCCGCCGACATGGCCGAATACATTCAAGTCCTCACCAACAACGTGAAGCCACTCACGGTCTGGGCCTTCAACAAGGGCACCAAGGTCCTGCCGCCGCACCACTGCACCGCCTTCCGCAGCGACGACGGCGGCAAGAACTGGCGCGCGACGTTCTTCGGCGACCCGCGCTCGAAGGAGTGCAACGTCGATTACGACTACCAGGTCGCGGCCACGGGCCAGCATTATCCCAGCGTCCCCGAGAGCACCGCGATCGATCCGAATAATCCCGAGCACGTCATGACCGTCGACGAGGGCCGCTGCTTCATCACCAACGACGGCGGCAAGAGCTGGCGCACCGGGCATGCCCGGTCCGCTTCGGGTTCGAGCAAGCCCGGCAAAGACGAGACCTTCATCTGCAATGGTTTGGTGGTAACGAGCACCTGGCACTATTACATCGATCCGTTCGACCCGAACCGCCACTACATTGCGTATACGGACATCGGCTTCGCGCGCTCGCTGGATGCGGGCAAGACCTGGCGCTGGCTCGGGCCGGGGGAGTGGCCCCCGTGGGTGAACACCTGCTACGAGGTTGCGTTCGATCCCGAGATCGCCGGTAAAGCCTGGGGCGCGTTCTCGAACGTGCACGATATTCCCAACAACAACATCATCGGCGGCGGCCACGGCGCGAACGGCCCCGGCGGCGTCTGCGTGAGCGTCGATCACTGCGCCGGGTGGAAGACCTCGAACCAGGGCCTGCCCGAAGCGCCCGCGCTCAGCGTCGTCGTCGATCCCAAGAGCCCCAAAGGCAACCGCACGCTCTACGCCGCGATCTGGGAGCACGGCGTCTTCAAGTCCACCGACGACGGCAAGAGCTGGACGAAAAAGAGCACGGGCCTCGGCGCCGCGGCGAACATGCGGACCATCCGCGTGCAGCTCCATCCCGACGGCACGCTCTTCTGCCTCGTCACCGCCAAGCGCGGCGGCGGCGGGTTCCTGGGTGAAGGCGTGGGCCTCTACCGCAGCAAGGACGCCGGCGAATCTTGGGAACAGATCAACAAGACGCAGGTGCTGCACTGGCCGAAGGACTTCACCGTAGACTCCAAGGACAGCAAGACGCTCTACATCGGCGCGGCCAACGCCGGAAGCCCCGGCGAGGGCGGCCTCTACCGCACCACCGACGGCGGCGCGACGTGGAAGAAACTCTGCCAGCACGGCCCCGAACACTTCGGCGCGTTCCTGCACCCCAAGCGCCCCGGCTGGATCTACGCGACGCTGGCCGAAGGCGCGCCCGAGTCCGCGCTCTGGCTGAGCAAAGACAACGGCGCCACCTGGCAACCGCTCAAAGACCTCCCGTTCAACGTCGTCCAGCGAGTCGAATTCGATCCCGCGAACGACAACCAGATCTACGTCTGCACGTTTGGCGGCAGCATCTGGCGCGGCCCGGCGGAGTAGGGGCATGCCTCGAAAGAGCAAAAAGGCTTCAGCGGTGAAAAAGGTGAAGGCCAGCCTGACAAAGGCTTCTTCCTCCGCCGCATTTGTTACGCCCTCATCTGGATGGCAGGATGAATTCGACGGGCTTTGGAAGAATCTCGTTCCGCCCAAAGGTGAGGCCAGCACCAAGCAAGGAGAATTGATACGCTGCCTTAGCAAATTAACGGATGAGGCCTATCGCAACGGGAACATCAACTTTGACGAAAGGCATGTTCGGATGTGTGCTTTCATCGCGACGACGCTCGACGATGCTTCCGTCTTCTCAAGCCAAGAACGAAAAGAAGTAAAACGCGCCCTCGGCATGATCGCAGACGCCGAGCACCCCGATACATCCGGCAGGTTTGGCCCGCATTATTTTCTTTCGGCGTTGGCCGTTCGCTGGTGCAAAGCGCGGCAATAGCCAACGTCCGATAATATAGATTATGTATCGTTTATTTACATGTTATTATATCTAAGGCGCGAAGACGCGCGCCAGCTCGATCGTTAGCCCGGGCAGCAGCGCCGTCGTGAGCGCCTCCTGGTCGTTTAAGGTCCGCGCCGGCTTGGCGGCATCCTCCTGAAGCCGGTAGACCTCAACCGTGTTCGTGTCCGGATGAAACAGCCAGAGTTCCACGACGCCGGAACGCGCGTACAGGATGCGCTTCACGTCCATCTTCTTATCGAAGTTGCTCGGAGAGAGCACTTCCACGCAGAGGTCCGGCGCGCCGAAGACGCCCTTTTCTTGGACGATGCCTTCGCGCGCTTTCGACACAAACAGAATATCCGGCTGGAAGACGTTCTCGTCGTCCAAGATCACGTCCATCGGCGCGAAAAGCAAGGTGCCCAAGTTTCCCTTATCCATGTGGTTGGCAAGCGCCTTGGTAAGCCGCAGAACGATCTTCTGATGGCGTGTCGTCGGCGAGGGACTCATTTTGTACAGATCTCCGTCGATGAGCTGGTATTGAGGATAACCCTCGGGCAGCGTCTGATACTCTTTGTAAGTGATTTTCAGGTCTGTGCGCATAGTCCTATCTCCGCCAAGGATTATAGCCCTAAGTGCCGCTTTGAAGCAACAACCGGCCAAGTCCGAAAAATGAATATTCTCGTATGCATTTCCCCATTTACGGCCTCTTGACTTTGCCTCCTTATAGGTTAATGTCTCTTTCAGCGAACGCGTGATTCCCTATGGGCGATCCTAACCACGCCGCCGCAATCCGAGGCAATTCCCAACCCCATTTAGCCAAAATACCTGACGCAGCCGCGTCGTGTGCTGACGTCGGCAATAACCATTCGCGGCTCTGCCGCCCGTTTTAGAAAAGGCTCCGCCTTTTCGCAGGAGAATTATTATCTCTTACGTCTCGATCGAAATTACACCTTCGGATTTAGAGCTTCGACCTTCGGATTTGCCGTTCAACACGTGCATTTTCCGCAGCGAAGAACGAGCCAACGAGAAAACCCGCCAACCGTCGTGCCCATTTTCCCGCGAGAAGAACGTTCGGACCTTTCGACCCGCAACCTTCGTTCAACTGGTGCAGACTTTTTTCGAAAATGGCCGTTCATTCATCCGTTTGTTTCGGATTTCGGGCTTCGAATTTCGGATTTGCTGTTTCGTTGGACCTCCGACGGCCCCGGACTTGGACCCGGAGCGCGGGAGCTACTGTGTGTCGTGCACATAATGTGCATCTTTTTGCAAGAAATTGAGGCGCTAAATGCCGTCCCGCAGCACTCGGGGCTGAGCACGCAGCACTAATAAGGAGCGCGAAGACTCAGCAGACCAAACGCGAAGTGACATAGCCCGCCGAGAATGCTTCGGCGGGAGCGGCTACAGGCCCAGGCGTTCCAGCAGCGCGGCCTCGATGACGGCCAGCTCTTCCGGCGAGCGCGGATCGGGCGTGAAGAGCCCGGCGAAGTTCAGCGCCTTGTGCTTGGACGGCGCGTCTGCGAGGAAGCGCTTGAGCAGCGCGCGCACGAAGATGCTCCGCGAGAGCTTCACGTGTCCGCCGGCCTTCTCGCTCAACTCGCTGAGGCACTCGTCGAGCGCCACGTAGAGGTCGCGGTCCATGATGACCGTCACCTGCTCGTAGTCTTCGCCGCGCACGCGCCGCTTGAGCTGCTTCTTCTGGCGCGCCTCGATCAGGCGCTTGTCTACGTTCTCGTAGCCTGCGCCCGCGTGCAAGTTGCGCGCGGCGTGGCCGCGGCGCGCGCGGCGGGCTTGGCGCGGCGAGAGCGGCGCGTCCAGAAGCGGCTTGAGCTCCGTGAAGGCTTCTTCGAGCGCTTGGTTCAGCGCCTCGGGCGAACGCCGCGGTTCCGCGTCGCGGTTGGGAAACTCCGGCTGTGCGGCCGGCCACTCGGCCTGGCGGGCCTCGATGCCGTTGAGCACGTCGTCCGCGCTGAGCACCGCCGAGTCGTCCGCGGCGGGCTTCTTCGCGTCCGCTGCTTCGGCGAGTGGCACCGGCAGAATCGCCACCGGCGCGGCGGAACGGACGGACTCCCCTTCCCTGAGCGCGGGCTTGGCGTGTTCCTCTTTAGAGGCCGCGGCCGGCTTTGGCGCTTCGGCGGCAAGCAGGCGCGCCGCGCGGGACAGCACTGCAGGCGCGGGAGGCGGTTCGGCGGTGGCCGCGGGCTTGGCCGTGCCTGCGGGCTCTACGGGTCCGTTGCCGAGCGCGCGGTAGAGGCTGAAGAGCCCCGCGCCGCCGCGCGGCTTGGACGACGCGGTGTCCACGTTGGCCGGGGACGGATGGTGTTTGGGTTCGGCGTTGGCGTCGGGCATGCCGCTTAGTCTCCTTCTGCCAGGCGAGCGGTGGTGCGGGCGCTGGTCACGCCCCCACCCTCGGGCTGATACAGCATCTCGCGCCCGTTGAAGCGCAGGACAAAGGCGCGGTCGGCGAACTTCCGGGCGTCGTTCTCCGGGCGGTCTTTCCAGGCGTTGTTGGGTGTCATGGCGATGCGGACCTCGCGGCGCTCCTCGTCGATGCCGACCTCGACCGGCCGCCGCACGCTCCCGAACTCGCCGAACCACCAGTTCCAGCTCACCTGCGTCCGCAGCTCGTCGGTGCCGGGCATCTCGGGAAAGAAGCGCTCGATGGTCTTGAGCGCGTGCGTCTTGGCGTCGATGCGGAACGCGGAGATCCGTGTGTGGTAGCTCGCGCTCGCCACCTTGTCGATCCCGACCACGATGTACACCGTGCCGAAGACCGACGGGAAGACGCCGACGCGCTCCACCCAGCCGAGGCGCCCGGACTCCGCGTTGAAGACCCGGTCGTGCATCCCGGCCTCGTCCCACCAGCGCACGGTATTGATGTAATCGGGCATCGTGCCGCCCAGGCCGGAGTCGTAGTTCCAGACGGAGAAGAGTCCGTCCGACGCGTGGACGATCTCCGCGGTCTTGAACGGATAACCCGCGTCCGGGGCCGCGGCCGTCCGCGAGAGTTTGAGGCCCGAGCGCCCGAGGCCGAACGCCGCGACCAGCGCCAGCAGGACCGCAAGCGCGAGCAGCGGCCAGCAGCGGAGCAGCGCCGGGTGCTTTTTGAGGCGGAGCTTCAGCGTCGCGAAGCAGCTCTCGGTCGGCGTGGGCTTGATGCGTCCGCGAATGTTCATGGTTTCCATGCGCTATCCCGCGAGGGCCACGGCTGCGGCCTCGGCGGTCCCCTCCCCTGCCCGCTTGGGCGCTTGAGATTCGGACTGCGGAAGTTCGGGCGGTTCGCGCAGCTCGGAGCTGAGGCCCGGCGCTTCCTCCTTCTGCGGCGCCTGCGCCGGCAGGCCCATGCGTGCGAGCGTCTCCACGGCAACGGCGTCGTAGTCCTCGGCGCCCGACGAGTTCGGCGCGTGCGCGAAGATCGAGCGGAAATGCCCCGGCGCTTCTTTAAGCCGCACGTTCTGCCGGACCACTTGATCGAGCACCTTCGCGCCGAAGACCTGCCGCAGGCTCCCCTCCACTTCCTTGTCGAGCGAGAGCCGCCGGTCGATCATCGTGAGCACGATGCCGAGGAGCTGCGGCTCGATGGCCAGGTCCGCGCGCGCCTCCTCTATGGTGGTGAAGAGCATCTCCAGGCCCTTCGCCGAGAGGAACGAGGGCGTCACCGGCACCAGCAGCCCGTCGGCGGCGCTCAGCGCGTTGGTGAACATGAGCGAGAGCGCCGGTGGCGCGTCGAGCACGCAGAGGTCGTACGCGGGCCGCACCGGCTGCAGCAGCCGCGCGAGCACGCGGACCGCCGTGAGCGGGTTCTTGATGCGCAGCTCCAGCGTCGCGAGTTCCGGGCCGCCGAGCACCACTTCCACGCCTGCGGTGTTGGTGGTGCGGATGGCCTCGACGAGCGGGCGGTCTTCGAGAATGGCTTTGGAGAGCGTTGCGGGCGCGGAGGCCGGATCGAGTCCGAAGGAGTGCGCGGCGGACGACTGCGGGTCGAGGTCGACGAGCAGCGTCCAGTAGCCGCGGCGCGCGCAGGCCGCGGCCAGGTTCACGGCCGTCGTGGTCTTGCCGGTGCCGCCCTTCTGGTTGATCACGGCAATGGTTTTCACGCGAAGCGCCTCCGCCGGTTGCGGCTGTCGTTGTCTGGGTTCAAGAGAAAGGCTTCAGAGGCCGGATGAATTCAGCGCCAGCGCCTGAATCCTGCATCCTGCTCCCGGATGTCCGGTGCAGGGGCTGACGAAGCGCGGGGGGGGTTACGCTCCTGTCAGCCCCTGCCCTATCCAAACCGGACTGAAGAAGGCATCGTCCGCGCCGCGGCCGGCCTTTATGGAATTCCGCGCCCTTTTTTCCCGCCAAGCGCGGCGCCGCGAAGCGGCCCGGCGCGACGCAGCGCCCTGCGTTCCGCCTTCCCCTTTCCCAGCGTCCCGCGGCGCGGGCTTCCATGATCCACGGTCCCGCGCCGCGTGGTCCCGCTTCACGGGCTTATGCAGCGCGGGAAGCTGCGTCGCGGGACGCTGTGTCGCGTGGCGGCGTGAGGCTCCTTCGCGGAGGGCAACGCCACGGACCGCAGCGTCACGGGATGCTCGAGCTTGCGGGGGAAAGGCTGGGCGTGCGATTCAGCCTTAAGGGACGCAGCATCACGGGATGCAATGGGCTCTGCAAAGGTCCGCGGCAAAAGCGGTTGTCGAAGTAGCGCCTGGAAGACGCGGGCGCATTCGAGCTCCGGAAACGTTCCGGAATTGAAGCGGAATCCGCGTCCAATTGACGATATACCTTCCACGCGGCGCGGCCCAAGAAGGGCAGGGGAACGGCGGATGGCGGAAGCGAGTCCGGAGTCGAAGCCCTCCCCGCAGGATGCGCCGGGCGCCGCCACGCCGCCGCCGCGCACCGGTTGGAAGGCAGTGGTCTTTCACCCCGTTACCAAGTTTCTCTTCAAGCTCGGCTTCGCCGCCGGCCTGCTGACGTGGCTGGCGACCAGCGGCAAGCTGGACTTCGGCGTCTTTGTGCAGAAGGAGAACGACTGGACCTGGATCCTCGCCTGCATCGCCCTCACGCTGCCGACCCACCTGCTCGCCTCCTACCGCTTCAAGATCCTGCTCGACGGCCTCGAGATGCCCTGCTCTTACTTCCGGGCGCTGGCCTGGACGATGATCGGGAACTTCTTCAACGTGGCCATGCCCAGCGCCACCGGCGGCGACGTGGTGAAGGTCTTCTACGTGGCCGGCGCGTATCCCCGCGAGAAGCGCGCGGTCGCGGTCCTGACGGTGCTGCTCGACCGGGTGCTCGGCCTCTTCGGGCTCTTCTTTCTCGCCCTCGTGGTCTGCCTGGCCGGCGGGCACACGGTCAGCGAGAACCCGCGCCTCGCCAATGTCACCTTTGTCCTGACGCTGATCTGCCTGGGCGTGGTCGTGGCCTTCTTCGTGCTGGCTTCGCGCAGCCTGGAAGTGAGCCCCCTGCGCAAGCGCTTTGTCGCTGCGCTGCCGTTCGGCACCAAAATCGAGAAGCTCTACATGAGCTTCGCGGGCCTGCGCCGCCGGCCGGGGCTGATGGCCGTCACGCTGCTGCTCTCGATGTTCAACCACGCGTTCCTCACCGCGAGCATGATCGCGCTGGCGTACGGGCTGAAGATGGACTTCGTGAAGGAGAACCTGGTGGGCACGATGATCGTGATCCCGCTCTGTACCTTCTTTAAGGTCTTCGGCGTGGCGGGCGGGTTCGGCACGGGCGAGTTCGCCGCGTCGGTGCTCTTTCAGGACGTTCTGGGCACCACGGCCAAAATGGGTTCCAGCCTGATGCTCGTCTTCAACGTGCTGAGCCTGCTCGTCTGCGTGATCGCCGGCCTGCCGTTCTATCTGCTCGGCGGCAAAGCGCAGCCGCAGGGCGAGATCTACGCATCGGGGACGATGAACGGCACAGCGGGAACGCCTGCCCCTGCCGAAGCGAAACCGTGAGCTAATGAACAGATAGCACTAAGGGGAAAATGCTTAGGAGACTGGCCGAACTATTGCTAAATTATTAGCACAAATTGAACGTCGGCTATGGTGTACTTGGACGTTGTACGGATATCGACTCCCCGCGAGGGCCTTGACCATGCGCTTTCCGATCACGGTCCTCTTGCTGGGATCGGTTGTGGCGCGGTTCTCCTGGGCCGCGACCTACTACGCCGATCCCGAGAAAGGCAAGCCCGACAACGACGGCAGTGCCGCCGCGCCCTGGCGCACGCTCGAAGAGGTCGCCAAGTCCGGCAAGCTCGCGAAGCTGAAAGGCGGCGACACGCTGCTGTTGGCGACGGGCAAGCACGGCGATGTCCGGATCGACGGGAACAATGACGAGTTCATTACCATCGCGGCGGGCAAGGACCAGACGCCGCAACTCTCGCGACTGGAGATTACCCAAGGCCGCAAGTGGCTCGTCAAGGGCCTGACGATCAGCCCGGTCTTCGGATCGCCGTACAAGGGCACCATGCTCTCGATCGGCGAACGCGGCGAGAGCAGCGAGCTGGTCGTCGAGGACTGCTTCGTCTACACGGCCGAGGACAGCTCGAAGTGGACCGTCGAAGACTGGATGAAGGCGAACGACGGCGTCTGGCTCGGCCGCCACGGCACGAAATTGACCTTACGCAATACGTATGTGCTCAATACGCGCTTCGGGATCAACCTCTGTGCGCCGGGCTCCCTCTGCGAGGGCTGCGTCGTCTGCAACTTCTCCGGCGACGGCATGCGCGTCACCCGCGACGGCATTACGGTGCAGTACTGCGTCGTAAAGAACTGCTACGTGAGCGCCAAGGACGGCGACGAGAACCACGACGATGGCATCCAATGCTTCCTCTTTAACAAAGGCACCGGCACGGTGCGGAACGGTACGCTGCGCGGGAACATCCTGATCAACCGCGAAGACGACAAGCAGCCGTTCCAGAACGCGATGCAGGGCTTCGGCTTCTTCGACGGGCCGCTGATCGACTTCCTCGTCGAGAAGAACGTGGTCCTCACCGCGCACTGGCACGGCGTCAGCCTCTACGACGCCCAGAACTGCAAAATCCTCGACAACGCCTGTTACTCGCGCTGGAAAGACGAGAAGCCGCGCCCGTGGGTGATGCTTGGCAGCAAGGAAGGCCAGGCCAAAGGCAACACGGTGAAGGGAAACATGGCTTGCAGTTTCGACTTCAAGGCCGACGCCGCGGTGACCGCCGAGAACAACATCCCGGTGACCGAAGAGGCGTTCAACCAGAAGATGAAGGAAGCGGAGGCCGCCATCGCCGAGAAGTTCGGGCGCTTCCATCCCGTGGCTAAGTACGCGCGGCTCGGCATGGAGAAGGGCGAGAACGCGCCGCCCAAGCCCGCCGTGCCGGAAAAGACCGCCGTGGCCAAGCCCGTCACGGCCGCGCCGCCCGAAGCGGAACTGCAAGACGCGGCCCTGAAAGTCTGGAACGAGCGCCTCGCCGCGCGCGTGGCCGCGGTGACCAAGGACGGCAAGCGCCCCGAGACGTTCTTAAAGGTCTTCGGCAAGCAGCCGGAGAAGATCAAGCTCGCGGCGTCGAGTGCGACCGAACTGCAAGTGGTGGTGCAGGGCAACACGATGCCCTTCGCCTGGGCCAAGCTCGACCGCGAGGACCGCTTTAACCTCGCGCGCTCCGTAGCTGACGAGTCCAAGGCCGCCGACCTCGCGCTGGAAGCCGTCTGGGCCTTGGCCGCCGGCCGCCGCGAGGCCGCCGAGGAACTCCTCGCCAAAGCCAAGCAGGCGCCCGGGCAGGAAGAGGCCGCGCAGATCGCCGAAGCGCAGGCCGTGCTGGGCGCACGCTGACGCGCCAGGGACACAAATCAGGAACGTTCTTTTCCCGATTACTCCTTGCTCTGTTGAAAACCCGCGACCGCAGCGGGTTTTCCCCCCTTAAGTAAGGGGGGTTAACTCCTTCGCGGCCTTAACCTCCCCTTACCCCTCCTTACATAAGGAGGGGATTTCAATAGAGCAACGACTCCTTTATTTGAGGTAACACCGGCGCGGCGAGCGGCGTCTATATCCCTGCCGTTCTCTATTACCTTAACAAGAGTCCCGGGAGAGGCGTCATGCGTACTTTTGTGGCGGTCCTGTTCCTTACGGCGTTTGGGCCGACTCTGGCCGCCGAAGAACCGGCCATGCCCGAAGCCGGCAAGCCGCTGCAAGGTTGCTGGCAGAGCGAGCAGCACGAGACCTACTACATCCTCTTCGAGCCCGCCCGAGTGCGGATTCTGGCCGAGGGCCGCCTGAGCGTCTTCGGCGTCAAGTACGAGCCGGGCAAGGCGGTGCTGAAGAACAGCGGGCAGAAAGTGGACCTGCCTTATGAACTCAAGGACGGCAAGCTGAAGGTCAAAGGCGAGACCGAAGAGGTCTTCAAGAAGATCGAAAAAGCGCCCGAGGCGCTCGAGTTGAAGCCCTGGTCGCTGGCGGAGCCGAAGCCGCTCAGCCTCGCGCGGGTGAAGGCGCTGCAGGAGGACTTCGCCGAGCGCGAGAAGGAAGACCAGGCCGTGCGCACCGATCCGAAAAGGGCGGGGGAGATGCAGAAGGTTGACGGCGAGAACACGGCGTACCTCAAGAAACTGGTGAGCGAGAGCGGCTGGATCGACGTGGACCGCTTCGGCGCCGCGGCGAGCAACACGGCGTTCCTGCTCGTCCAGCACAGCGGCGATCTGCCCTTGATGCTGGCCGCGCTGCCGCCCATCGAGAAGGACGTGAAGGCCGGCAAGCTGGACGGCCAGCCCTACGCGCTGCTCTACGACCGCCTGCAAGTCTACCAGGGCCGCAAGCAGCGCTTCGGGACGCAGATCGGCCAGGACAAGGACGGCGCGCCCGCGGTGCTGCCGCTCGAAGACCGCGCCAAGGTGGAACAGTTCCGCAAGGAGATCGGCCTCTTCCCGCTCACGCAGTACCTCGCGACCTTCCGCCAGATGAGCGGCGGGAAGGAAGTGAAGTTCATGGCCGACGAAGATTGACCGAGGACGGGCGCTTCTTGCCGTTGGCCAGATCGGCGGCCTGCACGAGTTCGGGCAGTTCGAGCAGGCTGCGGAGCACGAAATGCGGCCGGTGCCGGGACTCCGGGAACGGCGTAAACCCGCGGTTGATCCAGGCCGCGTCCATGCCGAGCGCCACCGCGCCTTCCACGTCCGCGTCGTACAGATCGCCGACGTGGAGCACGTGCGCGGGCTTCAGGCCGGTGGCCTCCAGCGCGTGCTTGAAGATGCCCGGGTCGGGCTTGTTCGAGCGCACGAGGGCCGAGTCCACAACAAGTTCGAAGTACTCGAAGAGCTTCATATATTTCATGCGCCGCGCCAGCGTGCCGTCGTTGTTGGAGACGATGACGAGGCGCAGGCCCATGGCGCGGAGCTGCTCCAGCATGGGCACGCAGTCGTCGAAGGCCACGCGCGAGCGGTCGGAGATGTCGCGGAAGACCGCGGCGAACTCCGGCGCGGCGTCCGCGGCCTGCACCGTCTCGGCGTTCAGCCGCTTGAGCAGGATCGCGGCCCAGCGGTCGTAAAAACTCTTGTACTGGTCTTCCCAGCCGGGCTCGACGGGCCAGCCCGCCAGCGCGGCGCACTCTTCGTGAAAGTTCTGGAGCGTCTCGTCGTCGGGCAGATCCAGGCCCAGCGCGCGCGCGAGGCCGGCTTCTTTAAACGTGGAGCGCAGACGCTGGGGCAGCGGGACGGGGCTGGTAGGTGCGAGCGTGTCGCCGAAGTCGAAGAAGACGGCTTTGTAAACGTTCACGAAGGCCTCTGTTTTTCAGGCGCGCATCCCGGTGCCGAGGTGGTCGATGCGCAGACTACTCTGCCGTTTTTGCCGAATTTCCGCAAGGGCGTCGCGCCCGCGCGGCGCTGTTTTCGTGGCAGCGGCGTCCCGCCGCTGGATCCGCCAAGGGCCTCCGCCGGGACGACGGAGCCACGCGCGTCATTCCCGCGCCGGGTTCTTTTTGAGGTCGGCGATCTCTTTCTCGGTTAGCCGGCGCAGGATGAGCGTAAAGGAACGCTGGTCGCTGCGCCGCACCAGCGTGCCCTGCAGCTTGTCCTTGCCCTCGAACTTCAGCCGCGCGTCGAACTCGTACCCGGGATTGCAGACCTCGTGATAGTGGAGTTCTCCGTCCTTGTACTTGGTCTCGTCGAACGTGTACTGCCGGTACTGCGTGTAGTCGGTGGGCGCGATGGCCATTCCGCCCGCGGGCGCGACCGCGATGCGGTAGTAGCGGTGGCCCTCGATCGTCTCGAAGGTCTCCTCCCAGTCTCCGTTCAAGTCCACGGTCAGGGCTTCGATCGTGTTGAGGATCCGTTCGAGGCGCAGCCGCGCTTCGGCGGAGCCCGATGCCGCGAAGGCCGCCTTAAGCGCCTTCTCGGCTTTCGGCCCGAACGCCGCGAGTGCTTTGCCGGCCTCCTCGCGCGTGGCGAACTCCTCGTCGTCGAGCTGCGCGATCAGTTTCTGGACGCGCTCGCGCTCTTCGGCGGTCAGTTCCGGCAGCGGCGCGGGCGGATCTTTCTTGGGCTCGGCCGCAGCGTCCGCCGTTTTGGTGGGCGAAGGCGCAGGAGCCGGCGCGGCGTCCTCGGCGGCAGCGCAGGCCACGGCCAGGCCGCACGCAACGAAGAGAAAAGGCGCCGTCCGCATGTTCATGAGCATAGCGCAATCGTCCCGGCGTTAAAGCCCTGTCGGCTCGAGCGCGCCGTGAGGTCGTGGCTCCGCCGTCCCGGCGGAGGATTCAGCGGCTTCCCGCCGCCGAAATGGAACGCACCGGCGGGACGCCGGTTCCACGAATGGAAAAGCCCCGCAACCACATCTGGCAACCGACTTGAAGTCTGATACACCCACAAGAGGGCACGTCCTTAAGACGCAGAACAGTATGAAAAAGGAGCGGAATATGCCGCGAAAAGAGACGCGCTTCGGTCTGGCCGCCATTGCGCTGGCTGCTGCGGCGTGCCTGTACGGCGAGGACGCGGAGTACCGCATTCCCTATCCCGAGCTGCGCGCGGCCGCGCAGGACTACCTCGACGCCTGCGCCACGGCCAAGGACGTCGAGGCCATGGCGAAGAAGCTCAAGCAGCAGGTCGAGACCAAGGCCCAGGACACGGGCATGGACGAGGACCGCGCCATGCGCGAGATCATGCTCGACTGGGCCGCCGGCAACGAGGGCAAGATTCGCAAAAAGGACCCCAAGGCGATCAAGCAGGCCTGCTTTTATTTCATGAAGTTCATCGACAAGAACTTCGCCATGCCCTGGCAGATCCGGCAGAACCTCAATCCCGAGAACGTGAAAAAAATCCTCGATTTTCTGCGCGAAGAGACGCAGAAGGCGCGCGGCGGCGGGAAGACGTCCGACGAGTCCGCGAAGACCGCCGGCGACGAGCCGCCGAAAGAAAAAGACAAGAAGAAGAAGGACAAGAAAGGCCAAGAATAAACCGGCAGGAAACCGCGGACCCCGCCTTCGTGCCACGAGTGGCACGACCCATAGGACGATCACTTCTCCGCGATGCAGTACAGGTACTCCTCGCCGCGCAGGTACATGGACTTTCCTTCGAAGACCGGCGAGGTGTAGAAGCATTCCTGCTTGCAAGGATTGCCGCTGTAGGACGAGAGGTGGATGTTCTCGAGCACGTTCCGGCCCACCTCCTTAAAGGCCGGTCCGGGCTGCAGAATGTGGGTGAAGCCCGCGTCATCCACGATGTAGATGTTCTTGCCGCCGAGCGTCGGGCTGGCCGCGATGCCGTAGAGATACCGATTGTAGCGGTTGTACCCGTCGAGCCAGAGGCGGTAGAGGCTCTTCTTCGCGTTCACGTCGGTGACCATCAGGCCGCCGGTGATGTCCGCCGCGTAGACCACGCCGTCGACGTACAGCGGCGAAGCGATGGTGTAGGTGAGCCCGCGGGTCGGCGTCGAGACTTCGCGGCCGTCCGGCTTCCAAGCGACTTCCGCTTTCGCGCCCTTGTCCGCGCTCGCGGGCAGCTTAATGGCGATGAACGTGTTCGGCGCCTCCCAGCCCTGCCAACAGGCCGCGTTGTAGATCACGCCGTTCTCGACGATGGGCGAGAGATCGCCCCACGGGTCGAACTTGGCCTCGCAGATCACGGAGCCATCCAGCGCGCTGTACACGAACTTGCGCCCGATCACGGCCGGCGTGTTGCCCAGCCGCGTGGGCACAAGCGTCAGCGCCGAAGTGGCGGTGAGCCAGTCGCCTTTATCGTTGCGCCAGAGTTCCTTGCCGGTCTTCGCGTCGAGCGCCAGGACCGTATGGTGCGCCTGGTAGATCAGCTTGCCGTCGAGCAGCGTCGTCGATGAGTGGTTGCCGTGTTCTTCCGAGCCCAGGTTCAGGTGGACCGACCAGACGCGCTTGCCGCTCAGGTCGAAGGCGGAGAGCACGTTCGCGCCGGGGCCCTTCATGCCGCCGCCGCAGGCCCAATAGACGTACGTGCCGTCGCTGCACGGCGTGGGATCGCTGGCGGAGACCTCGTTCTCGTACATGGCCGGATACTTCTTCTTATCGAGCCCCGCGATGGCCGCGTGCAGCGCGCGCTCGGCCTCGTTCTTCAGCTTGAGCTTGGCGTCAACCTGCGCGGTCTGCTCGGAAGCCATACCCTGCGGCGCGACCGCCGCGTTGATGGCCTTCACGGCGTCCTCGTTGAGGGCATCCAGCTTCGCCGCGAGGGGCTCGATCTTCGCCTTGAGCTCCGGGTTCGCCGTCTTGTCGGCGTCGGTGAAGGTGTCGTAGGGCGTGTTCGAGTGCAGCCAGAGGACCTTGCCGTCGGTCTTCGAGATGCAGAGCAGGTCGGTCATGCTCGACCCAAGGAAGATGCGGTCGCCCACGACGATCGGCGCGGACATGCTGCGGCCAGTGAGCTTGGTCATCCAGGCCACGTTCTTGGTCTCGTAGGCGTAGGGTCCCGGCGGCGTCACGTAGCCCGAGACGTACCAATGGCTGAACCAGCGCTTGTCGTAGTTGATGCCGAGGCCGTTGGCGGTGCCGATCTTCACCAACAGCCGGTTCCAGCCTTTCACGAGTGCCACGTCGAACCCCTTGCCCGCGTTCTTGGGATCGAGGTCCGTGGGTTTGCCGTTGAGCCAGAACTTGCCCGAACTCCCCGCGAACGGCAGCGCCAGATGCACCTTTGAATCGCTGGGCGCGTACAGATACGTGTGCACGTAAGCGATCTTGTTCGCGAAGTCGCCTTCAAGCTTAACGCTGTTGAGTTTTTCGGTGGTAAACTTGCCGAAGGTGAACAGGAAATCGACGTTCAGGTTTCCGCACGTGCCCTCGTTGTGATCGTGCCGGCTCTGGTTCTCGATGCCCGCATGCACCGCTTTCCAGGTGACCGGCCCGGCCTTGCCGCCGTCCTCGGGCATGGCGGTGGCCTCGCCGCCGAGCTGGTCCGCGGCGATGTCCTTCACCGGATCGTCGACGGAGAACGGCCCGGCCACGAGCCAGTCTTTGATCGTGAAGTATTCGAGCGGGTGGCTGTCCTTGGTGGGTTCGTTGCCGGACGGCTTGCCCGCCTGGCAGTACATCTCCGTCGTAACGGCCTTGAGGCGGCGGCTCCAGACGGTGGGCGGTGTCGCGCCGGGATAACGGCCGGTGTAGTCGCCGCGCCAGCCGATGGGATGGGCCGGGGAAGGGAAGAAGTCGAGCGCGCCGAGCGCCGCCTTGTCGTTGCCCTTGGGCGCGGCGTTGTCCTTGGTCTCGGCCGCGGGCCCCGCGGTCTTCTTGGCCGGAACGTCGGCCGAGTCCGTGCGCGTGGCGACGAACGTCGCCGCGCCCGTCGCCGTAAGCACCACCGCCGCCAGCGTGATCTTCATGGCCATGCCTCCGATGCCCGCCGCCGCCTTCGCGCCCGCGGCCGAGCTTCCCACCGTTGCGCCCACCCCCGCTGAAGCCGCGCCGGCGGCCAGCGTCGAGAGCCCCGCGAACAGCGTCGCGGGGGCCGCGGGCAGTTGCGCCGCCGCGAGCACGCCCAGCAGCGCCGGACCGGCCAGCGTGTATCCCGCCGCACCCAGCGCGCCGCGCAGTTCGTCCAGGCCCCGCGAAGCCTGGCTCTTGACCGTCCCTTCCTGCGTCCCCAGCGCCTCCGCGATCTCGCGGAACGTCATCCCTTCGAAGTAGTGCATCCAGACCGGCAGCCGGTAGAGCTCCGGCAGCTTGCGCGCGAACGCCTGCGCCGCGCGCTGCGTCTCGAGGTCGCTCGTCTGGGTCTCGCTCGCTCGCATCATCACGGCGGCCTCCTCGCGCTTTCTGCGCCGCTGTTCTTCGCGGACTTTCTTGCGCGCCTGGTTGAGGACGATCCCCACGAGCCAGGTCCGCACGCTCGACGCCTGCGAGGTCCGCGCCGCTCCGCGCAGGATCTCGAGAAACGCCTGCTGCACGGCCTCTTCCGCGTCGGCCTCGTTCTCGGTGACGCGCTGCGCCACGCGGAAGGCACACGAGGCGTGCCGCGCGAAGAGCGTCTCAAGGGCCTTGGCGTCTTTAGATGCTTGGAAGCGCTGGAGCAACGTGTCGTCGCCGGGCTCGGGGGAAGCCGCGGCGCGGGGAGGATCTTGAACTGCCATGCCTAGCTCCATACCCCTGTGCGCTCCCGGGCTCAAATCTATTCCTGAGTACCCGGGCGGCGGGAATGGTTGCAGAAAGTGTGTGGATTTCTACGAATTGGATGGTTTACGGGGCTTTACAGCAGGCCGGTTCCCGAACGGATTTCCTGGAGTAATGGAGACTTGGAAGTGCCCTGCCTTGAGCTCGTCTGCAAGCGCACGTTCGTGTTCGCGAAAGACCGTGATGCCTACTCCCTTCAAGTCTCCTGTCTTGCGAAGGTCTTCAAGGAGTTTAAGCAAGTCCGGAGGGCGCAGGTTCCCCAATCGCTGGCCTTTGCCTTTGCCTTTGGCGTGTTCATCAAGCGTGAGGATTAGAATATTGGACGTGTCATCGCCGTCCGGTGTGATGGAAACGAAGGTCAACGGAGCGTCTCCTAGTCCGAGGAGAACTGATCCATTGAAGTCTAAGGTTAAGAATCGTAAAGGGCCACTATTTCCGGCCGTGCAGGAGAACTACTTCTCCCCGATGCAGTACAGGTTGCGCGGCGCGCGGTAGTACATGCGGCTGCCGTCGAAGACCGGGTAGCTCCAGACCTGGCCTTCGCCTTCCATCTGGATCACGTTTTTCGCCACCTGCTTGAACGTACGCCCCGGCTCGAACACGATCGTGACAAAGGTGTTGTCCGTCGCGTAGATGTACTTTCCCGCCATGGAGAGGCTGGCGCTCATGCCCGGCGTGCCGACGTAGCCCATCTGCGGCGCGCAGTTCAGTTCCTGCGCATAGACCAGCGCGCCGGTGCTGGCGTCGCGGCAGATGAGCACGCCCGTCATCGTGACCTGATAAAGCAGGCCGTCGTAATAGATCGGCGAGCCCGAGGTCCCGCCGGCCCAGCCGGCGCCGACTTCGACTTTCGCGCCCGAAGCGCTCCACACCTGCTTCACGTCCTCGCCCGCCGAAGACGGCAGCTTGAAGGCCGAGATGTCCTTGCCCGAGTAGTGCCCGAAGAAGATGTCGCCGCCGTTGGTCACCGGCGTCGAGACGATACTGCTCCCGAGCTTGGCCGGGCCCCAAAGAACCTTGCCGTCGGCCACATTCACCAGCGTGCCCTCGGTGCTGAGCACCGCGTCCTGTCCCGCGGCTTTTACGGGCACAAGCGAGCCCCAGGCCAGGGTGACGCCTTTCACGGTCCAGGCGGTCTTGCCGGTCTCGGCATCGTAGGCGCGCATCTCGTTCTGCATCGAGATGAACTTGCCGCCGATCAGCACGGGCGAGATCGAATACCCGTGATGGCGGTCGCCGGGGAAGATCTCCTGGCGGCTCCAGACCAGTTTGCCGTCGAACTCGTAGCACGCCGCGGCGCCGGTCTGGCACCAGACGTACAGGCGCTTGCCGTCGCTGCACGGGGTGTTCGTCCAGCCGGGCTGGCTCTGCTCCCACGCGTTGAGCCGTTCCGCCCGGCTGGGATCGCTCTCTTTCACCAGCGCGGAGACCTTCTTTTCGGCGGCTTCCAGGAGTTTCGTGCCGCTCCCCTTCTGGTAGGCGTCCAGGGCCGCGGCCATCTCGGCGAGCACCGGCTTGGCCTTCGCGTCGCAATCGGGGATGCCCTTCTTTTCCTCTTCCGTGAACATCTCGAACGAGGTCATTGAATGGATCCACTGGCACTTCCCGTCGCTCTTGCTGAAGCAGGCGACGAAGTACGGATCGGACGTGACGAAGATGCGATCGCCCATGATGAGCGGCGCGGCGATGCTGCTGGACGGCAGCGGCACGGTCCAGACGATGTTCTTGGTCTCGTACTGCGGCTTGTCCTTCTGTTCCAGATAGACCGCGAACTTCCACGCTGACCATTCGCCGTCGGCCTTGCCGCTGCCCCAGGCCGACTTAACGAGCAGGCGGTTCCAGCCTGGCTTCAAAGTCACGTCCACCACCTGCGGAATGTGCTGCACGGTGGTGATACGCGTGCTGACGAGCTGCCCGTTGCACCAGACCCGCGTGCTCTGATTGGTGCTGAAGCGCAGCCGGAACGCGCCGCCGGCGGGCGAGTACACGTACGTATGCGCGTACGCGGCCTTGTTCTGAACCTGCCCGAAGAGCCGCGTAAAGCTTACGCCGACGTGCCCGTAGTTGTTCAGCGTCGCCATCTTGACGCCGGTGCCTGTCCACGCTTTCCATTCGGCCTCGCCGGCCTTCTCGCCGGTGTTGGGCTGGACTTCGGTCTCGTTGATGTACGCCTCGTCGAGTTCCTTCGTGCTGTCCTTCACGTCGAAGGGTCCGGCGACGAGCCATTCAAGCAACTGGCCGTGGGTCAGGGCCTCGTCGTTCTCGGGCTTGGCGCCTTTGGGCTTGGCCGACTGGCAGCGGTGGTCGTCGATGATCTTGTTGAAGCGGCCCCAGACGGTGGGCGGCGTCGCGTCGGGCCAGCGGCCGGTCCAATCGCCGCGCCAGCCCTTGGCCTGCGGTCCCGAAACAGGCGTTTGCGGCCCGGCCACCGGAGCAGCGGGCGGTTGTGGTGGCGGCTCTTGAACGGTCTGCACCTTCGCGTCCGGCGGCTTGGGGCCGTCCGATCCTCCTACGAGCATGGCGCCGCCCGCGATCGCTGCAGCGGCCACCAGGCCGACGGCGCCTTTCAGCGCCAAGCTGCCCAAGAAAACCGAGCCCTTGCTTGAGGCGGCTGTTCCCGCGGTCCCGGCCGTGGCGCTTGCGCCCGCGGAGAGGGCGCCTTTCCCGACGAGCGTCTTCAGCGAGGCCACGAGGACCTGCGGCGCGGCTTCCAGCGGCGCAGCGGCCAGCAGGCCGGGCAGCACCGCCGCCGGGGCCGCGTAACCGGCCGTGACGAGCTGCTGCCGCAGCGCGTCCAAGCCTCGCGAGGCCTGGCTGCGGATGGTGCCTTCGGGCTGCTCCAGCACCCCCGCGATCTCGCGGAAAGTCAGGCCCTCGAAGTAGTGCATCCAGACCGGCAGACGATAGTGTTCGGGAAGATCCCGCACCATATCCACCGCCGCTTTCTGCAGCACCGCGTGGCCTTCCTGGGGCTCCACGACCGTCTGTTCGCGCATTTGCACGGCGATTTCCTCGCGTTGCTTGCGCCGGCGTTCTTCGCGCGCCCACATGCGGGCCGTGTTGACCACGATGCCCACGAGCCATGTGCGGAACGCGGAAGCCTGCGCGAAGCGGTTCTTGCCTTGGACGACTTCGAGGAAAGCGCGCTGCACGATCTCTTCCGCGTCGGCGGCGTTGCCCGTCATGCGCAGCGCCACGCGGAACGAGATGTCCGCGTGCCGCGCGAGCAGGGTCTCGAGCGCCTCCGGGTCGGCGTGGGCGTGGGCGTAGAAGCGCTGGACGAGCTCGTCGTCCGAGGCCGCGGTGGCGTTGAGGGCTGTCGGAGTCCGTTCCATGCACAGGTCCCTGGCCACGCGCGGCTCCTTTCCGGTACATCCGGACATAAGTTGCCGCGCGCCGTGTACTGTTGCGCCGAATCCAGACGCTATCTTTCGATGGGTTTACAGATGCTGTAACCGATTTTCAGGCTTGCGCATGGAAGAAAGCTTCCGGCGCCTGCTCTGTAGAAAACCCACGGCCGCATCGAAGGGGGTTAACCCTTTCGTGGCCTTAACCTCCCCTTACCCCTCCTTACATAAGGAGGGGATTTCAACCGAGCCCCGGCGCCTATTTCTTCTCTTCCTGCTTGGCGTCGTGCCAGAAAACCGCGGCCGGAACCTCCTCAAAGTTGGCCGCGCCCGGCGGTTTCCACTTGGTGACGAACTTGGCGATGTTGATGAAATCGACGAATTTCGCTTTTATCGGGTAGTACCCTTTCGCCAGCGTGATCTTGCCCTTTTCCGGCTTGGACCGCTTGGCCTGGCCGGTGCCGGCCTCCGCGACCAGCGTCTCGCCGATCTTCAGGCTGAGGTAATCGTCGGCCCACAGGTCGAACAGGTACTCGCCGTCAACATCGATCTTAATGTAGCCTTCCAACAATTCGGCGAAGTTATCGACCGGGATGCTCTTGTCCGGGGATCCCAGGCCGAAGTCGCCGTACAGTTTGGGTTCCATGCGGCTGAGATGATAGGTCTTCATGCGCTCGGTCGCGTCGCCGGAATAAAACGCGGCCCAGAGCCCGGGTTTGTATCCCGTAGAGGCCGTTGCGCCGGGCTGCGGCAGGTTCTTGAGCGCGTCCTGGACCCAGTCCTTATCGAGGAAGCCTTTGATCACGATCTCTTTGACCGCAATCGTGCGGCTGGGCAGGAGTTTGATCTCACAGGTCTTCTCGTCGGCGGCCTGGGCGGGGAGCTTCTCGCGAAGGAACTCGGTCTGTTCCAGCTTGAAGGAAACCTCTTTGTCGCTGCGGTCGAAGACATAGCGGTACGCGCCGCTCTCGCCGGGGTGCTTCCAAGGCTTGCCGCTGAAGACATCCGGCGCCTTGTCCGCGAAGCCGGCGTTGACCTGGCCGGGGCCAATCCAGCGGACGGTCGTGTAGACCTTCCCAAGATACCCGATGCAATAATCGTGATCGACCGCGTTCTGCACGAACTCGGCGTGCAGCGTCTTCGGCTGGAACAGGGCCTTGAAATGGAGTTCGGCGTCCGCGCCGTAGCGCTGGGTGTAGCTCAGCGCGCCCGGCGTAAGGGTCCATTGCGCGCCTTTAAAGTCCTCGCGCGAGGCCCCCGGCTTTGCGAAGTCGTACTTGAGTTCGATGTACAGGTCGTCGCGCAGGGCCAGCACTTCGCCCGAGAAGAGCTCCTTTATGCGGTTGGCGACTTTCGTGCCTTCGACGCGCGCCTCCAGTGAAGCGATGCGGTCCTTCTGCTCGCCTGCGGCCAGGTCGGCAAAGGTCCGCTTGAGCGCCGCGAGCATGCGCTGGGCGTCCTGCGTTTTGGCCTCTTTGAGGGCGTCCTCGATGGCGAGCACCGCGTCTTCAAAGAGGCCCAGGTGTTGCAGGATCCGGTAGTGTTCGAGCATGTCCATCAGTTCGCCGGCCTGCAACGGATCCATTTTCTTGGCCTGCGCAACGGCCGCCTCCGCGCGCCCGTTCGCGAACAGGAACGCCACGAGGTCGTACTGCCCTTCGGGCTTGCTCGCGTCCAGCGCCAGCGCATCCAGGAAGATTTCCGCGGGCAGCTCTTCCACGCCCACCCGCACTTCCAGGCCCTTTGAAACGACCCAGGCAAAAGCGCCTTCCACGCGCTTGAGCTGCCCGGTGAGTTCCTCGTTCTTGAACTTGAAGGTAATGGGCGTTGCCGGCGGCTTCTTGTTCAGCGCGTCCAGGGCCTTTTTGTTGAGCGCGTCGGCGCGTTCCAGCAGCGCGGCGAGCGGCTTGGCTTCGGCGATCTTGGTGCCGCGGGCCGCCGCGAGCGCCGCGTCGGGCTGCTGGTTCTTCAATTTGGCGAAGGTGTCGTTGTAGAAGCGCAGAATCGTCCGCTGGTCCTCGGCGAGGATCGAGGGGGACGCGGCTTGCGCGAGCGGAGCAACGGGCGCTTCCTCGGGCGGAACCGCCGGGGCGGCTGCGCTCTCCGCGAGCACCTCGGCTTCGTTGAGCATGTACCAGGGGGGATGGCTCTCCTGCCCGTCTTCACGGTTGTAAAGGACGAGCTTGTTCTCGCCTGCCGCGAGCAGGCCCGCGGGAATTTTGAACTCGCACTTCTCCCAGAGCATGGTCGTGGCGGGATCGGCGCCCTCGAAGATGCTCTTCCCGTTCAATTCGATTCCAATCTTGCACGGCTCCTTACGCTCGTGATGCAGACTCAGGATGCGCAAGAGGCCTTCACCCACGGGCGCAGCGTCCAGTTTGAACGAGGCGCTCAACGCGGTCTTCCCCGATTGCTTGCCGCAGATTGTCCGACCTATTTTTCCCAGGCCCCGGAAATTCGAGTGGGCGTACCCGCCTGCAAATTCTTCCTGTTTGAGCAGCGCGACCGATTGGAGCGGGCTCTTGCCCTGCACGGTAGAGGGCGCGGGCTTCGCCGCGCTGCTGGCCGACGCGAGCACCTGGACTTCGTGGAGCATGTACCAGGGCAGCGCGTTCTCGATGTTCGTATCTTCGCGGTTGTAGAAAGTGAGCTTGTTCTCGCCCGCCATGAGCAGGCCGGCCGGAACTTTGAAGTCGTGCTTCGACCACACCCAATTCGTGGCCGGGTCCTCGCCCTCGAAAATGCTCTTCCCGTTCAGCTCGATCCCGAGCTTGCACGCCTCTTTGCGTTCATGCCGCAGGCTCAGCACGCGCACGAGGCCTTCGCCCGCGGGCGTCGCATCAAGCTTAAACGTGGCGCTCATGCTGGGGCGCGTAGAGAGCCGGCCCCAGATCGCGCGGCCATCCTTGCCCTGGTTCCAGAAATTCTTCACTACGCCGCCGCCCTGGAAGTCGTCCAGTTGGAGCAGCGCCAGGCTGCGTTCCGGTAGATCGTCCGTGGGCACGGGCGCCACCGGCGGGTCGGTCTTGGCCAGGTCGTCGGGCCTGGTTTCGGTAGGCGAAACCGGCGTGGCGGGGTCCTCGCTCTTGGCCGGCGGAAGCGGGTCCTGCTTGGGCTCTTCAGCTGCGGCTGTTTTGGTGGGTGCGGCCTTTGCGGGCTCCGTCTTCGACGCCGGGCCCGGGAGCATGGGACTGGGGTTGCCGCTCCGCTCGCTGGGAGCCTCGCCCTTCGCCGCTGCAGCAGGCTTGGCCTTATCGCCTCCGGTAAACAACAGCAGCACGCCCAGCACCACTGCGACCGCCAGGCCCGCGACAACGCCCACCAGCGCGCTCTGTGACTTGGAACGCGGCGGCACGCTGGGCAGCGCGCGGGGCGGGGGTGTGAGGCTCTCGCTGTCCCCCACCTTGCGAGTGACGATTTGGACGGCCGTGGTCTCGCGTTTGGGTTTTCCGCCCGAGCTTCCCGGCGAGAGCGGCGTGCCCGCGGCGGGCGTCGGCGATTTGCCGAGGATCTTGCGTGCCTCGTCTTCGGTGACGGGCAGCAACTCCATCGTCATGACGCCGACGGAGCACTGGGCGCAATAGACGCCCTTCAGCTTTTTGTTGCGCGCCTGCCCGGCTTCCACATCTTTTTCAGTGACGCGTTTGCCGCAGGTCTCGCAGAAGTAAAACTTCATCCCGCTGTCCTCACCCGCGGCCAAGTATAGGAAAGCACCTAAACCATAGCAACGGTATGCACTTGTGATTGTTCAAGAGTCTATGGTTCAAAGACGAGCAGCGGGTTCAAAAAATTGCAGGATTGAACAAGTGCAGTGTGCTTATTGAGCGGCGGTTTAGCGGGTTTACTCGAACTCCACCTTGAACAGCGCCTGCAAGCCACGGCAGGTCAGACAGAGCACGTCCTTTTTGCCCTCGGGCGTGAGGATCTCGTGGAAGCCCTTGCCGGCGCAATCGGGGCACGGGTCGATGCGCAGGTTTTTCATGCGGAAGAGCTTCATCCCCGCAAACGCGCGCAGCATCTCGTACTTGGTCTCGCTGCTCTGGGCCTTCCACCACTGCTCGGGGTCGTCGGAGGCCTCCGGGTCGTTGTTCAGGTCGTTGGCGGGACGCTTGGCCACGGGCGGGGGCTCGCCGAACTTCTGGCGCATGATCTCCTTCGCGCCGTCGCAGAGCCAGCTCCCGACGCCGAAATGCGCCGTCTGCCGGACCACGAAGATTGGCGTCTTCTTCAGCACGCCGTCGTCGTACGTGGCCAGGGCGTTGAAGCGGCTCTGCCAAGTGTCGCGCACCTGCTGTTCGTCCAGATGCAGCAGCTTGGCGATGCGCACGGCCAGGTCCTTGCCCAGGTCGTCTTCGTTGGTGACGTACGCCTTGAGCTCCGCGAAGGTCGGATCGATCGCGCCCGCGGCCTCGCTCAGGTCGCAGTCCGTCATGGCCATGATCTCTTTGCGCTTGATCTCGATCTTCGTGTCGCCGGATTGGATCTCGACATGCTCGGGGGTGTCTTCCAACAGCCGGCCGCGCAGGACGTGTCCGTGCGTGGTCGCGATCTGTTTGCCGGGTTCGAGCGGCACCGGGCGGCCTTGTGCGTCGAGGCGCAGCTTCTTGGCCATGCGCTCGCGGATCAGCACGCCCATCTGATAGTAGTACATCGTCACGATCTGCTTCGAGAAGGATTCCTGGAAGCCTTTCTCGACTTCGGCGCGCAGGGACTCCACGCGCGTGCGGTACTCGCTCTCGGAAAAATTGCGCCCGAAGGCTTCCATCTTCTTCAGCGCGCTGGCGAAGTCCCCGCCCAGCTTGTCGGCGAGGATCTGCAGGTAGAGCTTCTCCGCGAGTTGCTCCGAGAACTTCTTCGCGGCCTCTTCGCGCAGCGCGTGGACGCGCTCCTCGCAGCGCGGGTCGATGAGCTTCTCGATCTCGTAGTGCTCGACGGCCTTCTCGTAATAGCCGATCGTCGCACAGAGCCGCGCCAGCTCCTCATGTGCTGCGGCGTCCTCGCCCGGCGGGCGTTCGAACAGCTTGCGCTCGTAGTACTCTTTGGCGTTGTAGACGTCGCTCTCGGAGAACTCGGCAGGCTCTTCCTTTTCCACGTCTTCCGCACCGACGAAATAGTACGCAGTGGCCGACTTGAGGCAGCGCCGCCCGGGCTGGGCGCGTTCGGGGCATTCCAGGCCCGCGACGCTCTTGCCGCTCTTCAGGCGCAGGCGCACGCCTTTCACCTTCGCGCCCCAGACCAGCCGCCCGTCCTCGACGGCGATCCCGAAGAACTTCTGCACGCGCTTGCGTTCCTCGGGCGCGAGCGAACTCCAGCGGATCGCAATCGTGTCGCCGGTCTCGGCGAGCTTGAAGCGGAAAGCGGCGTCGGTCGGCGGCGGCACGAGGAACCCGTTGTAGGTCTCGTCCGCAACGACCAGGGTCACGTTCTGGTCGGCGAGCCGGTCGGTCCACGGGCGCTCGCCGGGCCCTTCTTCCGCGCGCACGACCAGGCACGCGCACGCCGCAAGCAGGACCGCGCCCCATCGTTTCGCCATGCCGCTGCTCCCGTGTTCTTCCCTCAGACGGCGCAAGCGGAGACGCGGGACCGGCTATTTTGCGCTCACGTTGTGTGATTGTTGAAAAGATTTTTTCAGCGGCTTAAGGGCGTCGGAAAATCTTCACATTCTTGCAGCATGCTTCTCGGCGGAGCCGTCACGGCTGATTCGGGCCACCTTGGAGGTCCTTGCATTTCTGTAGTCTGACTTCAGGAATACAAGGATACTCAGGCGCTCACTTCGTCGGCGGCTTGTGCTCCGGAGGCGGCGGGGGCTGAAACTCCAGCCGTGCCATCAACCCGAAATGATCGGAAGGGAAGAGGTCTTTTTCCTTCTCAGAAACAGGACGGTCGCCCAGCAACGAGAGCTCCTTCGCCTTCCAATGCTCGGAGCGCACGAGGATCCGGTCCAGCCGGCGGCTTTTCTCGTCTGGAAACGAGCCCTGCCGGGCCATCGGGCTGGCTTCCTTGTCCCAGGTGTACCCGGGTTCCTTGGGATGGAGCGCGGTCCATAGATCGGTGAAACCCTTATCCAGGCTCTCCGCCTCTTTCTCCCCGTCTCCAAAGTTGAAGTCGCCCAACAGCACGGCGTCGTCCGCGTCCTTCAACTTTGGAAAAACAGCCTCAAGCTGCTTGGCGCGGACGGGACCGTCCTCGAGAAAACTCTCCAGATGGACCGTGGCCAGCGCCATGCTCCGGCTTCCGCTCTTGCAGCGGACGATCAGCGCCCCGCGTCCCAGCCGGCCGGGCAGTTCAAGGTATTCAACCTTCTCTAAGGGAATCTTCGAGAGCAAGCACAACTCGCACGGTTCGCCCGACTTCGTCTTGGGCTGCGCGATTTTATACTCTTTGATCCACTCCTCTTTCTGCAGCCGCGCCATGAACCACGGCTGCGCTTCCTGCAAAGCCAGCAGGTCGGCCTTTGAATCCTTGAGCAGGCGCAGGAGCGCGGGCGCGCGCTTCTCTTCTTCCACGGGGTGCTCGAAGACATTGTAGGTGACGAGCGTGAGCGTCTTGAGCTCCGCCTGTTCCGCGGGCGCCGCTTTCTCTTCTCCCGCGGACCAGGCGCAGAAGCTCAATACGCAGAGCGCGAGGAGCAGCTTACCGAACATGCAGTCGGCCCTCGATCTTTGTTTACTTCGGCGGCGGCGGATTGGGCGCAGGCGGCGGCGGGTTCGAGGCGGGCGGGGGAGGGTTCTTCGCCGGCGGCGGATTCTGCGCGGGCGGAGGATTCGGAGCCGGCGCGGGCGGTTTCGGCGCGAGCGGCGGGTTCTCCTTTGCCTGCTGCGCCGCGCGGTCCGCGGCGGCCTTGTCGGCCTGCATCTTGTCGATGCGCGCGGTGAGCGCGTCGAACTGCGCCGCCAGATCGATGCGGTTGTCCTTGGGATTGTTCAGCGCGCCCGTCAGAACCACTTTCAGCTTCCCGTCCGCGAAGTCCTTTAGAATCGCCGCGCGGTCCTTCTCGTACAGCTTGTCCAGGTTCAGCAACTGCTGCGTCGAAGCGGGGATCTCCGCCGGCCAGAGCGTAAACTGCGGCGCGAACGTCTCGGTCGCGGCGTCAAGCTTGCCTTCGAAGGGAACCTTCAGGCCCTTGTTGTCCCCCATGGCCACCAGAGTCGCGCGCTCGACCGCGGCCACGCCGTTCCGCATCGTCGCCTTCACCGTCAGCGCTTCGAACGTGAAGTCGTTCAGGTTCAGCCCAAAGTCATTCTTGTAGAGCCGCCCCGCGGTCTCGCCCGTGCGCCCGCCCAGGATGCCGCCCAGCAGGCCGATGCCTTCCTTCTTGGCGCCGCCAAGGAAATCGTCAAAGACGCTGGTCTTGCCCTTGGGCGGCTTGCGCGCGTTCAGGCCGGTCAGGTCCGCGGCGAACGTCCCGGTCCAGCTCCGCCGTTGGCCGGCCTCGAAGCCCGCGCCCGCGAGCGTCCCCTTGAGCTTCACCTTGCCGCCGATCTGATAGTCGTCCTTCCCCGGCGGCTTCTGCGCGGCCACCAGGCCCGCGATATCGATGCCGCCGTCGGTCTCCACGTCCTGCGAATGGAGGATCGGCCCGGGCAGCTTCGAGAGGTCGTAGCGGCCGTTCGAGATGCGCACGGTCGTCCCGTACAGGTGCGACGCGGCGGTGGGAATCTCGACCACCAAGCCGTCCAGCGTAACGCCGGGTTTCTGCTGCGCCGGATCGCCCGGAACCTTCAGGTCTTCGAGCAGGAAGCCATAAAGCAGCAGCTTGGGCACGCTGATGATGGGAATTTCGAGCCGCAGGTTGCGGATGCCGGCCAGTCCGGCCGAGGACGAAGAGGACGACCCAGCCCCGCCCGAGGACGCGGCGCTGGCCAAGGCTCCAATGGCGTCGAGCACGCCTTCGAGGTCGAACGTGGTGCGGCTCTCCACGGGCGTCGTAATCGCCAGCGGCAGGCCGTCGGCCTTAAGCGCGTCCAGGAGCGGCAGGCCCTTCTTGCCGGTCATCTGCACCGAGAGCGCGATCTGCTGCCGCAGCGTCGCGCGGCCGGGCGCGGAGTAGACGAGATCGGCGGAGAGCCTCTTGCTCGCGAACGTATAGCCGTCGGCCACGAGCGGGCCGTTCAGCAGCCACTTGACGGGCTCGCCCGGCAGGTTGCCTTGCAGCGAGACATCCTTCAGGTCGGCGCGGAAGGTGAACTTGTCCTGCGGCCCGAAGGCCTTGGTCAAGCCGGAGAGGCGGCCGTCGAAATCGATCTGCACGTTCTCGGCCGTCCCGCCGACCTGGAAGCTGGGCGGCAGCGCGAGGTACGGGCTAAGCTGCGCCCATTCCAGCTTCGGGCCGGAGACGGTGACCTTCAGCCGGTCGGCCGCGGCGTTCAGCGCTAGGCCGCGCAGGCTCAGCGCGAGCGGCGCGGTCATGTCGGCGGAGGCAAGCGCGAGCGCCGCCTTGCCGCCCTGGTCCTTGTACGAGAAGCCGCTCACGCGCACGGCGAACGGTCCGCCGCTGATCTCCGCCGCGTCCAGCGTGAGGGTGCCGTCGGCGGCCTGCTTCGCGTTAAACGTGACACGGCATTCCTGGCCCGCGGCTTTGTCGTAGACGTACGGCCGCGCGGCGGAACAGAAGAGCCGCGCCTGATCGAAGACCAGCGCGCCTTCCGCCGCGAACTGCCCCGGGTTCAGGTTCACCTTAAGCGGCGCGCCGGGCGCGGTACCCCAGGCGCCTTTCAGGCCGGACTCGGCATCGCGCGATGGCGCCTGCCCCACGGCCACGCGCGGATGAAATGAGAAGTCGCTCTGCGCGTTCAGCGTCAGCAGCAGCGTGCCGGGTTTCTCGCCGCGCCGCACCGTTGCGTCCTGAACGGACAGGCTCTCCACTGCGTACACGCCGACGGCCGCCTCGTTCAGCATCTCGCCGCCGACCTTGAGCGACTGGAGGAATTTCAGCAGGGGCGCGGGATCGACGTCCAGTTGCGTCAGATGCAGCCCCTTGTCGAAGTGCTGCAGCAACTCGGCCGCGTTCGCCGGCGGCGAGAGCGCCAACTGGCTCGCCTGGGCGATCTCGCCCGTCAGCGAGAACCGGCGCAGCGGAGAATGCGCGTCCTTGGTCTGCGTGAACTCGATGCCGTCCAGAAAGAGCCGGTCGCCGTTGCCGTCGTAGCGCACCGTCGCGCTGCCTTCGCCCTTTAGCGCCAAGTCTTGCGGCAGGAGCTTAAAGCGGCGCAGCGCGTCCAGAGCCCCGGCGAAGACCTTCAGGCCCACCTGCATGTCCGGCAGATTGCCCGGCAGCGCGGCGCGAAGTTTATCCATGCCGGCCATGGACCCTTCCACCAGCGCCAGCAGCGAAGTTGCCTGGATCGCCTGCGGCTGGAGCACGACCTCGAACGCATCGCCCTTGAATCCCGCCGCGCCCACGCGCAGCACGCGGTCTTTGGCGTCGAACGTCGCTTCGAGATTGACCGCGCCTTTGGCCGCCGGATCGTCCGGGATCAGCCCCAGCGCCTGCAGCCGCGCGAGGCACTCCGGCGCGGCCTGGGCCTTGAGCGCCGCCTTGGGCATCGCCTGGAGCACATCCCGCGGCGCAAAGGGCCGCTTGCTCAGCGCCAGCGAGAGCAGCCCGACATCGGCGTCCTCGAAACTCGCGTCGAGGTCCAGCGTGCCCGAGGCCAGCTTGAGGCGCGGCACCGTGAGTAAGGCTTTCGCGCCTTCGGTGTGCTGCGCGAGTTCCGCCGTAAGGCTCGCCTCCGCTTCCTGCCAGCGCACCGGCGGCTTGCCCGGAGCGAGCGGCGGGGCCTGCAAGTCGAACTGGAAGAGCTTCAGTTCCGCCGAGGTGTTGAGGTCCCGGCCGGTCTCCTGGCCCTGCGCGTCCAGCCGGCGCACGATCTTGGTATGCGCGGTCATCTGCGCGGACCCGCTCAACGTCAGGCCGCCTTCCGGCAGCACGCCCACATACGCGTTGAAGCGCTTGGCCAGCGCCTTCAGCGCCTCCAGCGTGCCCATGAACTGCTGCGCAGGCACGTCGGTCTCCATGCGGTCCTTAAAGCGCGTGGAGGTCCCCGCGGCGCTGAAGCTCAGCGACTTGTCGCGCGCGGACTTCACTTGCACGTTGAACTCGAGGTAGGGCTTGCCCGCGGCCGCGACGAGCGCGTCGCCGTCGTAGCTCACGCCGCCGCTCAGGCGCATCTCCTGTTTCGGTTCCACCTGGCGGCTGAGTACGGCCTCGAGGTCGGCCTTCAACTTGCCCGGCGTGCCGGCGATCGTCGCGCTGCCCTCGAAGTCCTCTTCGAGCGGCGAACCAAGGTTCGCGATGGCAAGCATGGGCCCGAACTCCTTCCAGAGTTCCCGCCCGTGCACCTGAAACTTGAGTTTGCCCTGTAGATTCAATTTGGAGGCATCGTTGAGCCCCGCCAGTTGCAGCGGGCCGTCCGTATTCACGCTGAAGGCGTTGGCCTTGCATGCGAGCGTCGCTTCGCCTTTGTCAGGATTGCCGTCCTTGTCGAGCGCGATCGCGGTATCGAAGTTCACTTCCACCGAGGTCGGCTGCTTGACGTTCTCGACGATGACGTACGCCTGATCGGTCGTGAGCTTGCCCGCGCTGTGCCAGCGGCCTTGCGCGTCGGCCGAGGATGTCCCGTCGATCGCGAGCTTCCCGCCCACGCGGTCTTTAAGCTGCAGCGCCGCGCCGATGTCGGTCGAGAAGAGCTGTTCGAGGTTGCACTGCGTCTTGACCGCGATCACCGGCGGCTTGCCCGCCTGGCCGGCGAAGTCCACGTCGAGGTCCATGCCCTTCGCGCCGGCAGCCGCGCCTAGCGACGCAGGCGTGGGGCCGAGATCCAGATGCGCCTTCATCTTTTCGAGGCGCAGCGCGCCCTTATCGAGATCGAACCCGCCGCCGCCTTCCACGCTGATATGCGCGGCGAGCTGCCCCGCCTTGAGCACGCCTTTTTCCCAGAGCGAGATCAGGCCCGGCGTCTCGAGGTCCGCCTTGAGCGCGGCCTTGGAGAGTTCCGGTGCGTCGAGCTTGAGCGTGCCTGTGACCGCCTGGCCGAGCGTCGTCTCGAGCTTCTTGTCCATCACGAGCACGTGCAGGCCGAAGTGCCGCGTCAGGAACGGCGCGTCGAGATTGTTCAGCTTGCTGTCGAAGGAGAGATCCTTGAGCTGCGCGGGGTGGGGGATGTTACCCTGCGCGTCGATCCAGGTCAGCGCAAGGTCCGCGTCCAGGCTGCCGCCGGTGGGCGTCTGCGGCGTAATCAGCTTCAGCCCGAGCTTGCCCGCAAGCTTCTCGCCTAAACTATGCTGCGTGGCCGTGAAGGTAATGGACTCGGCGCGGCTCTCGCCCAGGCCGCGCGCCTTGTCGCGAAAGCGCACGACGCCCTCGCGCACGCTGAGTTCGACGTTCAGCTTCTTGAGTCCGGTCGCTTTGGGCCAGGTGCCCTGCGCGCCCGAAGAGAACTTCTCGAAGATGTCGTCGAGGTTCGTGACCTCTTTGCCGTCCTTGAGCAACCGTTCGACGATGAACTCAGGTTTGACGATCTCGACCTTCAGCCCCTCGACCTCGGTCCCTTTGTTCAGCGCCAGAGAGACGAACGCGCCGGTGACGCTGATCTTGCCGACTTTGAGCGTCTCGAGACTCTCGAAGCCGCCCTCTTTGTTCGGGATCGTGATGTTCTCGAGCGCCGCCGTCCCGCCGAGGATGCTCAGCTCCAGCGCTCCGATTTTGCAGTCCCGCCCGAGCTTCTCCGCGAGCGTCTTCTCGATCTCGCCCTTGATGTAGTTATCGTTGTAGTAGAGCCGCAGGCCGCCCAGCACGAGCACGGGGAGCAGGAGGATCAAAACCAGCCCCAGGACCACCCACTTAAGTTTGGAGCCCTTGGGCGCGGCGGGTGCAGTTGTAGGAGACGTGCTCATGGAACCTTTGGTCCTTTGAACAAGGGACGCACCGCTATCGGAGCTTCTTCACGCTTCAGCGCACACAACCATACCTGATGCCGCCCACAACGCGAGTCAACGGGAAAGTCGTGCGCCGCTAAGTCTGGACTTAGCCCATTCAGCCGATATAACACCCTACTGTTATGCCTGAGCCCGAAATCGAGAGCCCGCTTGAATTGGCCGCGCCGTCCGCGGCGCTCCCTGCCCTCCCGTCGGAAGGCACGTTCCGGATGCCGTCCACGGCGCTCTTCCTGGGTCTGATCCCGATCTTCAGCGGGCAGGCACGGCGCGGGGACCTTGCGGCCGAACTGCTCGCCGACGGCCGCCCGAGGCTGGACCGCAAGGGCCGCCTGCGCTCGACGCAGATCAGCACGTACATCGTCTACAGCGGGCGCGAGAGCGAGGCACGCACCAGCGTCAGCCTCTTCCAAGACGACCCGCTCTGGCGCGAAGGCGAGCTCTCCGGCCTGATCAAGCGCCAGTTCGGGCCCTCGGGGCTCAAGCACTTGCTTGGAATCTTCATCGCAGCCGAAGAGAACGGCGCGAGCCGCGAGAACGGGCTGCCGGGCTCGTTCATCTTCGACGTGAACCGGCACCTGGACATCCTGGGCTACAAGCGCAGCAACCGCGTCAACGGCAAGGCGTACCACACCACCAAGCACCTCAACGAGGCCCGCGAGATTATCGGACTGCTCTGCTCGCTCGTGGTCGTGCAGGAGCTTCGCCTCGGCACGCGCAAAGGTTCGACCGTGAAAGTGCGCCTGCTGCTCGACGAGGCCAGCGCGGCAAGCTGGGAAGAGCCCGCCACCGACGCCGAGAAGCTGCGCGAGCGCATCACCACCAACGAGCGTTTCATCCTGCGCATCAATCCGCAATTGTTTGGGCTGGCCGCCGAAGGCACGCGCGCGCAGCAGAACTTCTACACGCACCAGCTCAAGAAGCTCTCGCGCGAGAACGCGCATCAGCAGGCGCTGACGCTCACGCTGGGCGTGCACCTGCCGATCAAATTCCGCATGAGCGGCTGCATGCCGCTGCGCTACACGGCGCGGAGCTTCCTGCGCATGGCGGGCATCGCCGACGAGGAGTACACGAACCACGAGATGCTGGAGAAGATCGAGAAGTCGCTCTGCTACATGGTCGATCAAGGCTACGTGCACGCGTTCGAGACCGCGCGCTTCCGCTACGGCCCCATGGACCAGCCGTGGGACCGCGTCCTGCCGCCGCGCGTGGAGAACCGGCCCACCGAGACTTTCGTCCCTACGCCGCGCAAGCCCTACATGGTCCGGATGGGGCGCGTCGTGGGCCACCACGACGCGCTCGAAGAGATGTGGACCGTCGAGGCGCCGGATTTTCTGCGTTCGATCCTCGCGAACACGCTGGCCAAGCGCGCGCAGCAGGGGTTGCCCGCGAACGCAGCCGAGCCCGCGGACGGCGAGGCCGCGCGCACCGCGAAGGACAACCCCAACCAGACGTTCCTGCCTGGCTTCGAGGCCGGCGGTCCGCCGCCCACGTCCGCGGCGCTGCTCAAGCAGGCGCGCACCAAGCTGGGCCTCAGCCAGGGCCAGCTCGCCGGGCGATTGGGCGTGACGCAGGCCGCGATCAGCATGGCCGAGGCCGGCAAGCGCCCGCGCATGGCCGAACGCCTCCTCGACGCCACGCGGCGATTGTCATGAGCGCACCCGCATGAAAAAGATCCTCAAAAAACTCTTCGGCGCTGAACGCGCCGCGCGGCATGCGCCCGCATGGACGCGCGTCGCGGCGGGGCCGCTGGCCGGCTGCGAGTTCCTCCTGCCCAAGGGCCTGAAGGGCTGGTCCGGCGCGATCGTGCAAGGGGTGTACGAACCCGAACTCTTTGCGGCGCTAAGCGAACTCGCGCAGGGCGGGGGAGGGCTCTACGACATCGGCGCGCACGTCGGTTACGTCGCCACGGCGTGGCTCAAGCTCGGCGGCGCGCGCGCGAACTGCTTCGAGCCCGTGCCGGGCAACGCGAACGTGGTCGAGGAGACGCTCCAGCGCAACGGCTTTGCCACGCAGAGCCGCGTGCACCGGCTCGCGCTGGGGGATAGTAACGGCGCGTGCACCCTCATGGTCAACGCGCAGCATCTCGGCAAGACCAGCATGGCCTACGTGCGCGAGGTCGGCGGCATCGACCGGCAGGAAGGCGGCAAGGTCTACGCGAAGGCCATGGAAGTGCCCGCACAACTCCGCACGCTGGATTCGTTCGTGGCCGAACAGAAGCTGCCGCCGCCGCGCGTGCTGAAGATCGATGTCGAAGGCGCCGAAGCGAAGGTGCTGCAGGGCGCGCGGGAGACCATCGAGCGCCACCGCCCGGCGCTGCTGCTGGAGCTCCACAACATCGACGCCGCGGTCTACTGCGCCGAGCCCCTGGTGCGCCTCGGCTACCGCTCCAAGCTCCTCTTCAAGGCCGAGGCCACCTGCGCTTTCCGCTGGGATCCGTGAGCATAGGTCAACTTTCGTCCGCTTACTTCGTTTCCGCCTTCCCGGTCTTCCGCTCCTCGTCCGCCGCGCCAAAGAGCTGAATCTCGCGCAGATGCGCGCGCGGCTGGAGATTGGAGATCTTCACGGCCTCGTTCGGCCACTGCCCGAAGGTCGTGCGCGTGAAATGGAAACGCACGGCCTCGGCCGCAGTGGGCTCAAAGCGGTGGACGAAGATCCACGGGTCGTCGTACCCGGAGACGCGCTTCACGAAGGGCTCCAGCTTCGTCGCGCGGCCGTCCGCGGACACGTCCACCGCGTCCACTTTCTTCCACGCGCCGCCAATCTTGAGCAGAACCTCGTACGCCAGCGGCGTGCACTTGTCGTTGTCGGCGAAAGATCCGTAGAGGATCGCCGCGGAGAGCGTGCGCGGCTTCTCGAACGTCAGGTCCACGTCGAGCGGCAGGTGCTCGGCCTGGGCGCGAAAGCCCACGCGCTCGGGCTCGTCGTCGAAGTCGAACTCCAGCGCGCCGTTGGTCAGGAAGGCCACCTTAGGTGCGGCCTCTTCGTCGTCCACGACGACCTTCGCATTCGGGGCGACGTTCTTGAGCTCCGCGGGGAACTCCGGCAGCGTGCCCTGCAGCGCGTGCCCATGCGTAAAGCGCACGTACGACGGCACGCGCCCGATCTCCAAGCGCGCAAGCTCCCCGGCGCGCGTGAGTTCCAGCTTGTTCCCGAACGCGTCGAAGGCTTCGGCGCCCGCGGACAGGTTCAGCGCCACCGTCACCGGGCGCAGTGCGCCGGTGTTCTGCAGGATTAGCAGGTCCTTCTCCTTGCCTTCGTAAATATTCCCGAGCACCAGCCCGTCGCCGGGCGAGCCGAACTCGAGCGCGCGCGCGTAGGCGCGGTCTTCAAGCATCTGCGCGCGCACGCGCAGAAGTGTCGCGGCGGGAAAGAGTTCGCGGCGCTGGTTGACGATGAACGAGCTGAAGCCCGCGTAACCGCCGAAATTCAGATAGTAATAAAAGTATCGATTGGGCCACATCCCGAAGCGGTCGGTGACCATGTATTCAAGGAAAAGACTGCGCGCCTGCCATTGCGGCCGGATGATGATCTCGTGATAGTCGCCGAGAAAGCCGTGCTCGGTCATGTAGCGCGGCTTCTCGCCGCAACCTTGCGCGGCCATCACTTCGCGCAGGCGCTTGAGCTTCCAGAGCCAGTGCGTGGCGTCCATGCTGTTGTGGCGCATGTAGGTGTGCACCGAGACCCCGTCCACCAACTCGCCGCCGCCCGCCTTGAAGAAGGACTCGAACCAGCCCAAGGCGGTTCCGCATTGGGAAGGCCCGAGAATCAGCGTCTTCGGGTTGATCGCTTTCGCGGCCTCGCGGCAGGTCTTTAGGATCTCGACGTACTGCTCGGGCTTCATGCGCAGATTGGGCTCGTTCACGATCTCCAGCGCGGGGCAGTCGGGATCGAGTTCGAAGATGCCCTTTACCGTCTCGGGCGTCGCGTGCTTCTCGCTTTCCAGCAGAATGAAATAAGGGACCTTGAGTTGCTTGGCCTGCTCGATCTCGGGCTTCATCTTCTTGAGCCGTTCCAAGTCGCCGCCGAAGCGGTGCAGGCCCAAACCCACGGCCCGATGCGTGGCCATGTCGTTCCAGCCGCCAGCCTCTTTCTCCGGGATTGGCGTGCGCGGGTCTTCGGTCACGCGCGAGATAAAGTGGACGCGTTCGACCAGCGTCTCGTCGCCCTTGCTTGAGGGCCGTCTCAAACTGGTACCAGCCCAACTTCGGCACATTGAACGCGGGCAATTCGACCGCGGCGGCCTCGTGCCCGGGCAGCGGGAGGTTCACGGAGCCCTCGGCGACGATCTCGCCTTCGTACCCGCGCAGTTTGTAGACCGCGACGGCCTCATGCACGCGCCGGTTGCCGGAGGCGATCTCGAGTTTCAGCTTCACTTCGGGGCCGGTGAACATCTTGTACGGCGCCGTGGCCGTAACGGTGGGATTCAAACCGAAGACGCGCGTATCGACGGTCTCCACATCGCGCCCGCCGGCTTTCAGCACCGAGAACGGCACGGCGGTGACGCGGTTGTACGCGGTACCGGCGATGTACGCGCGCTCGCCACTCAGCGCGAAGCCCGTCAGCGTGTGCACCGGCCCCGTCCAGGTCTTGTTCCAAGCCTCGCGGCCGTTGTAGCGTGTGCCCGTGGCCCCATCGGCGCTGTACTTCATGAGCACGCCGTAATCGGCCTGCGACCAGTAGACCTCGCCGCTATCGGCCACGTCGAAACACTTGCCGATGCAGCCCGCCGGCACCGCGTTATGCAGGTCCTCGCCCGAGCCAAACTTATCCACGAGCGCGCCCTCTGCATCGAAGTGGAAGACGACGCGCTCCTGTTCCGAGTAAAGATACAGATGGCCGTCGGACCGCGCGTGCAGCGAGACCAGCGCGCCTTTCTCGGGCGCGGCCTTCAAAGCGATACTCGCGCGCGCCTGCGTCTTGAGGTTCACCGTCAGGACCGCGTTCTCTTTGGGCTTGTAGGCGTAGAGCACGCACGCGCCGGCGCGTTCCTTCAGGTCCAACGTGGAGACGCCGGGGGCTTTCTCGTCTTTCACCTCGGGTGCTTCGGGCTTCCACGCGACCAAGGCGCCGCCGCGGCCGTCGGCGAAGTAGTAGCGGCCGTCCGCATCCACGACGGCCTCGGCCGCGCGCACGCCCGCGGGCACGCGGACTTCGCCCGCGGCCTTGCCGTCGGGCTCATAGCGGACCAGCCAGAGTTCCTGCTCGCGCTTATCGAGCACCAGCAGCCCGCCGCCGGGCGCCCTGCGAATATGCAGCGGCGACTTGAGCTGGCTCTCGCCGAGCTTGAGGATGCCGGGGTTTTCTTCCGCGCGTACATGCCCGCAGAGCAGCGCCAACGCGAGCAGGTGCAGGACGGCCAGGTTTACGCGCATGGCGGGTGTTCTCCGGGTAAAGCCGCGCTGGTTTCGTAAAGCGCCGGCTACGCGCGCATGCGTCGCGGGTGTACAAAAGCGAAGCGGGCTTCAGGCGTGGATGAATACACCGGAATCGGGTTTTGCGGCAGGCGGTACCGCGAAAGCCGTGCTTAGTTTTTCGGCTCGTCCGGCTTTGCGGGGTTATTCTTATGGCGGGCCAGCATGCGCGAGAAGGTCTTTTCGAGCATCTCGGCGCGCACGGGCTTCTGCAGGTAGGCGTCGGCGCCGATGTGCAGGCTCTTTTTCTTGCCGACCTCTTCCGCGATCGCCGACTTTACCACGATGGGCGTAAGGTCGTGGCCGGGCAGCGCGCGAATCTTCTCGATGAACTCGTAGCCGTCCATGTCTTGCATGCAGATGTCGGTCAGGATGACGTCGGGCGTGATGCGCTGGAGCAGGTCCAGGGCCTCTTCGGCGCTCGTGGCCTGGTAGATCTCGACTGGCCAGGGCATCTTGCGGACGAGGTACTTCATGACCAGTTGTTCGGTCTCGTTGTCTTCGACGCTCAGCAGGACCATGGGGGCGGACGTTCCGGATACGGCCTGCGCCGACGCCGAAGAGACCCGCGGGTTCATCCCGGCTCTGCGCGCCGGTTCGGGCCGCGTAGGGGCGGCCGCCGTGAGCGACGCGCGGCAGATGCGGATTTCGCGAAGCAGCGCGCTCGCGTCCTGAAAGCGGTCGGCCGGATTCTTCGAGAGGCAGCGGTCGATCATCGCTGCCGTGCCCGGCGTCAGGTCGCGGCGGCTCTCGCGCAGGGGCGCGGGGGCTTCCCGAACCGTCGCGAGGAGCGCCTCCGCGTAGCTCGCGCGTGCGAAAGGCGCGCGCCCGCCGGCCAGCAGCGCGTACATCGTCGCACCCATGCTGAAGACGTCCGAGGCCTGCGAACACTGTTGCGCGTCGGTCACCTGCTCGGGTGGCATGTACCCCGGCGAACCCATCGACGCATGGGTCTGGGTGAGCGCGCCCACGCGCTCGTCGAGCCGCGCGATGCCCAAGTCGGCGATCTTGGACGCCTTGAACTTCGGCACGCGGCCGTTCTGCATCACCGGGATCATGATGTTTGCCGGCTTCACGTCGCGATGGATCACCCCCGCGTCGTGCGCCGCGGCCAGGCCTTCGCAGGCCGCCGCGCAGAGGTCCAGCACCACGGCTTCGGGCAGCGGGCCGTGCTGCTGCCGGAGATACTGGTCCGCGCTGGTGCCGTGGACGTATTCCATCACGAGGTAGTGCAGGCCCTGGTCCTGGTTCACGTCGATGACGCCGACCAGATGCGGCGACTTGACGCGCGCGGCGATCTGCGCTTCGAGCTGAAAGCGCTCAACCAGATCGCCGTGCTTGCGGGCCAGATCCGGCGCGAGAACCTTGAGCGCGATCTCGACTTTCAGGCGCGGATGGAAGGCATAATACACCGAGCCCATGCCGCCCCGGCCGAGCGCGGCTAGGATCGGGATGCCGTCCAACGTCGGCCGCGAGCGGCCAAGAAAAATATCGCGCTTGAGCCGCTTGAGCAGGGGGTCATCGGAAAGGTCGTCTTCCCGGAAATGCACAGGATAGTCCTGAGCGGCGGACACGCGGTGCGAATTGGCGGACTGATGGTGCTTGACGACTGTTGCGTCCTGCGGTCCGAGCTCTTTTGGGCACAGGCTGGGAGGAGGCGTAAGTTCAGCCGTATTAAGATCTTGCTTCTGCGGTACGGACTTAAACCCGAAGCGCGTCTTTTTTGGGTTGGGGTCCATTGCATGATCCTCCCGCCTGAACCTGTGCACAACATACTCGTCTGCTATCATGATCATACCTTACGCAACCGCCGGGCCTCTTTTTACCCCTTCGGGTTTTGCCCGGTCCACCTATTGTATTTAACCCTACTCCTTGCAACCTGTCGTCCACTTGGAGGCGCCATCGATGGATCCCGATCCTCCGGAACAGCCGCCCGCCCAACCGCCTACTACGAAAGCTGAACTCAAGAAACGCACGCTTGGGACCTTGATGGGTTGTCTCGCCTTTGTGGTCCTGGCCTTCTCGCCCTTCGTATGCGCCGGCATCATGGCCCATCAGACGGAGTACCAGGATCCCGGCGCGGTCTTCACGCTTTCCTTAGTTAAGATCGGGGACCAGTTCTCAAGCCTTGCGTACGCAACGCTCTTCGCCCTCCTTTTCGGCGGAGCACTGGGCGCATGGGTGGCGAACAAAGGGAAGTGGCTCTGGCCCGTGGGGCTGGTGGTGTTCCTGGCGGTCGCGGCGCTGCCCGCGTATTTCTGGTACCGTGACTTTGTCCTGGTGTGCGTGCGCAAGGACGGCACGGCGGAACTGCGTTATTTCTGGCCGCGGCCGTCGGTGCGCGCGGATCTCACCCGAATTGGCGCGGTCGAAGCCGTCGAGACCGACGAGATGACCGACGACAACACGGGCGACGGGCACTTCAAGTGGGTGCTGGACGTGGAGCTCGACGGCGTCCGTTACCGTTCCGCGCCGGCGAACTTTTCCAGCGTGGTGCTCGAGGCCCGCAACCGCTTGCAGCGCGAGCGGCTGGTCTACACGCTGAATGCGTTGGAGAAAGAGGGCTCCGCCGAGCCTTCCAACCTGGCGGAACTCCAGATGCAACTGGGCGACGCCAGCCTGGCGCTCAACCGCTACGCCGAAGCACGCGAAGCCTACGCCCGCGCGCTGGCCATTCTGGAAAAGACGGAAGGTGCCTCAAGCCTTCGCGCCGGCGAAGCCTCGTTCGGCCTGGGGCGCGCCTGCCACAATCTGAAAGATTACACGCGCGCTGAAGCCTGTTACCGGCGCACGCTGGAGATCCTGAAAGCAAATAAAATCGAAGGCGTCCACCCGGAATACCAGGACGTCTCCATGGCGCTCATCCGGCTGCTCGAGGAGACCGGCAAGGACGACCCCCTTCTTCACCTGCCGCGCACGCCGTACACCCTCATGACGGACAAGATCCGCCAATTTGGACGCGATGGCGCGCGTAAAAAGCTGGACGAGATGCTCGAGCAGCGCAGGAAACAGCGGGAAGAGTGAACGGTCGAGCCGCTCAGGTCTCGGCGGCCTGTTTCGGCAGGCTGTAGCCGTCGCCTGCGGGCTTGAGCTTGGGGTGGGGGAGCGCTTCGTACTGCGCGCGCGGCGCGGCGTAGGTGCCCAAGAGCATGTCCAGCAGCGGGCAGGTGACGCTGAAGTTTCGCGCGGGCGTGTGGAAGTGGTGCTCGAAGTGGCAGCCCTTCCACCAGCGGTACAGGCGCGCGCCCGTCAGGACTTTCGGCGCCCAGGCGTCGTGATGGATCAACGCGTGACAGAGTTCGTACACAACCACCACCTGCCAGAAGTTCCCGGCCCAGAACGCGACCACCGGCGCCCAGCCCATCCAGAGCATGAGCGGACTCGCCAGGACCAGCGCGCCTAGGAAGAACCAGATATCGAGCCGCGGGTCGATGGTGTTCAACGCCACGCGCTTGGGTTCGCTGTGGAAGAACTCGCGGTGATGGTGAAGGTGAAACCCAAGCGCAAAGCGGTGCATGATCCAATGCAGAAGCCATTCGAGGAAGACCCCCGCGGCCCAGCCGGCCAGAAAGATCAGTGCGAGCTCATGCCCACTCGTTTCCATGCTCCTTCAAGATAGCACGCCCTCAAGGAGGCGGCAGGCGCGGAAAACCCACCGAACACTATTGAGGAAGAGATCGCAAATGAACGCACCTGAGCAGCACGAGCGCGGCGCAACCAGTGCGAAAAGTCGTCTTTCGGATAAAGAGTTCCAAACGAGGAGCAGCAGAATCCGTTTGCCAATTTTTCTCACTCTCATCAACAAATTGCGACAATTCGTTTCAGTTCTCAGAGACAAATTTTGTCATTCTCCTTTCGAAATCACACCTGTTCGTATTTTAAAAGTACCCATCGCATGGTGCAGGCAAGAGTTAGACGACTGTTACGTGACTTGATTTTAGTGGCACGGTGAATGCTTTATTCTTCTCTGCGCCGCGGAGCGCAATGCACGTGCATTAGGGTTCAGGGTACATCAGGAGGAAGACGCATGAAGAGTCGAGGCTTTACGCTGATCGAGCTGATGATCGTCGTTGCGATCATCGCGATCATTGCAGCCAT
>JACQFI010000045.1 GCA_016200135.1 Planctomycetota bacterium | reverse complement strand
TCGAAGCCCTCACGCTCTCCGAGCGCCCCGTCGATGCAGGCGATTGGGTCGGCCGCCCGCTGGTACCCGAGTGGGCCTTGGCGCTCAAGGGACTCGTGACCGAGTTGCACGCCTCCCCCACCGGCCCGCTCACTCCGCGCCTCGAGGCGCCCAGGGCCTTCCAGGATGTGGCCTTGCGTGCGGACCGCCTCGAACTGATCTACCGCTCGGGCATTGCCGGACAGCGCCGCATGGAGGAGTTGCTCGACCGCCTGACTCAAGCCTCGCCCGAAGTCCAGTTGCCCAGCGGCGCCCTTAACGAAGTCCGCATACCGGGCCCCGTGCGCGACCTGGTCCAGCTCGCGCAGCAGGCCGAGGCCAAGAATTTCCGCGTGGTCGCGAAGAACAACACCGACATGCCCGCCCAGGCTTTCGTGAACCGCACGCTGCCCCTCGGCGTGGAACTCGAATGGGCCGCGCGGATCAGCGGGCAGGGCGTACGGGCCGACGCGGGATCGCTCGTCGTGGACGCCGTGCCCCTCTGCTACGGCGCGCCGGCCCTTCAGGCGGTGAACCTCCAGGGCCTCTCCAACATCGACCCCGACCGCGCGAGCATCGTTCCGCAGTCCGTCGCAACGCAGGTCAAGGCGTGGTTCCCGGAACTCTTCCTCAACGTGACGCTCTACCCGGTCAACTGCCGCCTCGTCTTCTTCGGCGACCGCAGGCAGGTCTGGGCCGTCCAACGGGTCTGCCGCGAGCTCGAAGCCGACCTGCGCAAGGCCGCCGAGAACCGCCAGCCCCTCGACCTCAACGCCTGGAAGCCTGCGTGGCGGGTCGAACTCGAGAAGAACCTAGCCGAGCCCTTCCGTGGCGACGGCAGCGGCCGCGTGCCCGAGGGCGGCTTCGCCGGCGTCCTGCGCCAGTCGGGCCAGTTCATCCAACTGCGCTCAACCCTGCTCGTGGACCCCGGCGTCATGCGCCGCCTCGCGCAGAAACAGATCCCGCAGCTCGATGTGAATGGCAAGACCCTCGGCGAAGCCCTCGCGCTGCTCGCCGAAGCCGCCGGCCTGCGCGTGGTCATCGAAGACGAGGTCGTCTGGCTGCGCTCGATGCTTGACCGTTAAACCCGCTCCGAAATGAATTGAGAAGTGCCGCCCGGCAACGCCGCAGCCGGCTCGTGGCCGTTTCCGCCTGAGAGCAGGCCCTAGTTGCTCTGGCCTGGAACACCACTTGCTCTATAAGTAAAGGAGACGCCGCGACCGGCGTCCAGTGGGTGTTCTGCGGCACGAGCGTAGGGAATTCACGCATGCGCGACAGCTATTTCAACACTACGGCGCTGGTGCTGCTGGCCTTGGCCGCGGCTGCGCGTGTGCAGGCCGAAGACGCCATCCCCCAGCCCGCCGAGTGGCCGGGCCCGCTCGTCGAAGTCACTCTGCATGAACCCGCGGGCAAGAAGTACACCGGCTTCATGCTCTCTTATCAGGACGGGCGCATGCAGTTCCGCCCACTCGACGGCCAGTCCGACCAGGAATGGCGCGCCCCCGCAGTCGAAGAACTGCGCTTTCTCCCGCCGCCCCCGGCCAAGCCCGTAGCGCCGCCTCCGGCTGACGTGAAGTCGTCCACGCCGGCGGAATCCAAGTCCGCATCCGCGGGAAACGGCGAATCGAAGACGGAGGCGGGCAGTCCCGATACCCGGCCGCTCTTGGGTCCCAGGGTGCGCGACAAGCTCGACAAGATGCGCGAGTTCGCCGAGCCCTCCGGCATGGAGAAACTCACGCCGGCCGAGAAAGAGCGTTATCGCGAGCTGACTATCCGGCATCCGGGCAAGCACACGCCCGAAGAGATTCGCGAACTGAACGGAATGCGCGAGAAGATGGACCTGCCCAACTTCGAGATCTACCGCCGCGCGCACAATGAAGTCCTGCTCGCGAAGGAAAGCGGCAAACTCGACCCGTTCATCGAGGGCCTGCGCAAAGAGCTGAAAGTCACGAAGGATTTTGAGGAGGCTCGTCGCCGTATTATTACGATTCTGTTCGGCATGGCCGCGAAGGACGACCGGCCGGGCGAGTTCGTCCTGAACCTGCGCTCGAACATGGACGACGAGATCGCCCGCATCGCCGACCTGGCCACGCGCGAGAAGGTGCGCGCGAACAAGAGCGACATCATGCTCGATATCGCCGGCCAGTACATGCGCATGGAAAAGATGGAACGCGACAAGCCCGACCGCGACCCGCCGCTCAAGGGCATGCTGCGCAAGAGCGATTGACTCCTACCCTCGCGCCGCGGCGCCCGCCGGTTCCAGCAGCCGCGACCACTTCTTCCCCGCGCGCTTCTTCCAGCCTTCCTTGTGATAGACGTAGCCCGCGATCAGCGGCAGGACGACCGTCGCCTCGCCGTAGACCATCTGCTCGTACGTCTGGTCCACCTTGCCCCAACTGTGGGCTTCTTTCAGCGTGCTGCCGGAGAGCGCGCCGTCGCGTACGTCGGCGACGGTGACCTGCACCGCGTACTTGTGCATGGCGACATCGTGGCCGAGCACGTCCGCCGCGACCACGATGTCCTGCGCGAAGTTCTTCGGCACGCCGCCGCCGAGCATGAAGAGGCCCGTCACCGGGTTCTTGATCTTGAGCTGCGTCAGCTCGTAAAAGTCCTTCGCGCTGTCGAGGGAGACCTTCGGTTCGTCGCCGCGCGCGTGCTGGTGCGCCACCAGGCCGAAGCCCGCCGAGCAGTCGCTGAAGGCCGGACAGAAGATCGGGACGTCCTTGCGGTACGCCTCGAGCACGATGCCGTCGATCTTCGGGTGCTTCTGGTCGAGGTACGCACCCATCTCACGGATGAACTCGCGCGACGAGTACGGCCGGTGCTCCAGTTTGTCCGCGATCTTCTGGATCGTATCGTCGCACGCGCGCAACTCGTCCTCGTCGATGAGCGTGTCGTAGATGCGGTCGATGTTCAACTCGCGCAGGGTGCCATCGTCCACGCCCAGTTTCAGGCGTTCGTCGGCGATGTAATGCCGGAAGCCGAGCCCCTCGAAGAAGTCCTGGTCCACGATGTTCGCGCCAGTGCTCACCACCGCGTCCACCATGTTGTGCCGGATCAGGTCCACGAAGATCTTCTTGAGGCCCGCGTTCACCAGCGAGCCCGCCAGGCACAGGATGATGCCGCACTCCTTGTCGCGCACCATCCGGTCCGCGATCTCCGCGGCGCGGTGCAAGTCGCGCGCGCTATACGACATCTGCGCCATCGCCTCGACCAGCGGGACCACGTTATGCTTGGTGATCTCCACGTGCTCGACGGTGCGCTTGAGGAAGTCCTTCTTTTTCTGCGGCATATCGGGTCTCCCGCCTAAAGGTCTAAAGCCCCTAAATCATAGTCCAATTAAGCGTCATGGCACATTTTTTTCGCGTTAACTGCTCAGTTGAAATCCCCTCCTTATGTAAGGAGGAGTTCGGGGAGGTTTCAGGAGTGAAGGGATCACCCCCCTGTATCCCCCCTTACTTAAGGGGGGAATTCCCTTGCGAGCTCGATGGTTTTCGACAGAGCAGCGTTAACCAAACAAAAAGGGCCGGCGCTAGGCCGGCCCTTTTGCGGATCAATATTTAACATGTTCGAGCTACAGCGCCGCCTTCAGCGCCGCCACGCGGTCCGTCTTCTCCCACGTAAACTCGGGGATCTCGAAGCCGAACGGCCCGTAGCTCGCCGTCAGGCCGTAGATCGGGCGCCGGAGCTGGAGCTGGTCGATGATCGCGCGCGGCTTGAAGTTGAAGTGCTTGCGCACGAGTTCGCCGATCTTGGCGTCCGGGATCTTGCCGGTGCCGCGCGTCTCGATATGCACCGAGACCGGTTCCGCGACGCCGATCGCGTACGCGACCTGGATCTGGCACTCATCGGCGAGCCCCGCGGCCACGACGTTCTTCGCCGCATAGCGCGAATAGAGCGCCGCCGAGCGGTCCACTTTCGTCGGGTCCTTGCCCGAGAACGCCCCGCCGCCGTGCGGCGCCCAGCCGCCGTACGTATCGACAATGATCTTGCGCCCGGTCAGGCCCGTATCGCCGTGCGGCCCGCCGATCTCGAACCGGCCCGTCGGATTCACGTGGTAGATGGTCTGCCCGTCGAGCAGCTTGGCGGGGATGACCTTCTTCACCACCTTCTCGATCACGTCCTTCTTGAGCTGGTCCTGCTTCGCATTCATCTCGCCGGAATGCTGCAGGCTCACGACGACCGTGTGCACGCGCAGCGGCTTGCGGCCCTCGTACTCCACCGTCACCTGGCACTTGCCGTCGGGGCGGAGGTAACTGAGTTCGCCGTTCTTGCGCAGGTCCGTCGCGCGGCGGCTGATGGCTTTCGCGAGCTGGATCGGCAGCGGCATCAGCTCGGGCGTCTGGTTGCAGGCATAGCCGAACATCAGGCCCTGGTCGCCCGCGCCCATTTCGTGCGTCGAGCTCTCGTCCACGCCGCGCGCGATGTCCGGCGACTGCCGGTCGATCGTCACCAGCACGGCGCACGAGTCGCAGTCGAAGCCCATGCGCGGATCGTTGTAGCCGATCTTACGGGTCACTTCGCGCACGATGTCCGGCACGTGCACGTAGGTCTGCGTCGTGATCTCGCCCGCGACCAGCGCCATGCCGGTGGTGACCAGCGTCTCGCACGCCACGCGCGAGTTCGGGTCGTCCTTGAGCATCGCGTCGAGGACCGCGTCGGAGATCTGGTCGGCGACCTTGTCCGGGTGGCCTTCGAAGACCGATTCGGAGGTAAACAGGTAATGCTCGCTCATGCCCTTTCCTTTCCTTCTGCGCGTCATGCGCTTGGTGGACTGCGGAACAGAAGAGAGGCGCTTCCGGGAACGGCGTTGAAGTGGCATACCTTAAAGCTCATCGCCCTATCGTCAAGCGCATCGAGGCCCGGCGTTCGGTCCCGCAAGGCCAGCCGTTCGTGGCTCCACCGTTCGTGGCTCCACCGTCCCGGCGGAGGTCGCAGCGGCGTCCCGCCGCTGCTCGATCCCTCATCGACATGGTCGCCGGCGTGGCCATCGGCGGGACGCCGATGCTACGAAAAAGGGAATCGCTCACTCAACCTTGCTCTGCAAATCCCCCGACGCGATCTGCGGCAGGTCGCCGTCGAGAATCTTCTGCGCCACGCCCTTCACATCGTGGACCAGGCACGCCGCCGCGACGCTCGCCAAAACGCGCGGCCAGTTGCCCTCTCCGTACCAATGGTCCGGCGACGGGTCCTTCAGCAGTGAGAACTTGATGATATCCTCGAGGCTCTCGCAGGTGCGCAGCACTTCCTGGACCTGCGCGTGCAGCTCCGGCTCCATCTCGTCGATCTCGGCCTCGGTCATCCGGCTTCCCGCGGTGCCGTTCCGTTCGAGGAACAGGTTGGCCTCGCGATAGACCATCGTCAGCCACTCTTTGCGATCCATCGGCTCCAGTGCTCCTCGCCCGGAATTATCCGGCGTCCAGTTCACCGCAAATCATCGTCACGGCCTGCCCGCCCAGCTTCACGCGCGCTTCGGCCGGCGTCACCTTCACCCATCCGCCCCGTGCGGATGCTTGATACCCGATCAGCGCGCCTTTTCCCAGCTTAGCCGCCCAATACGGCCCGAGCGCGCAGTGCGCCGACCCGGTCACGGGATCCTCGCTGATGCCCGCTCTCGGCGCGAAGAAGCGGCTCACGAAGTCACATCCGGCCGCCGCGGCCTGCGCCGTTACGATGACGCCGCGCGGTGTCTCAACGGCTCCTAGTGCGGAGAAGTCCGGCTTGAGCGCCCGCAGCGCGGCCTCGGACGCGATCTCCACAAACACATCCATGCGATTGCGGCCCGCCCAGATCGCGCGGGTCCCCAGTGCTGCTTCCAGCCCCGCCGGCGCGGACTCCGCTGCGGGCGGCTCGGCCGGAAAATCCATCTCGATCCATGCGCCTAGGCGAACCGCGGTCAACAGACCGCTGCGCGTCTGGAAACGCGCCGTCGCATCCGGCGAGAGGTGCCCGCGCTCCCACAAGATGTGAGCGCTCGCGAGCGTTGCGTGGCCGCAGAGATCGACTTCAACCGTGGGCGTGAACCAACGCAGATCGTACCCTTGGTTCTTACGGACGAGGAACGCGGTCTCGCACAGGTTCATCTCGCGCGCGACGTCCTGCATCCAGGCTTCGCCACGCGGTTCGGGCAGAATGCAGACGCCCGCCGGGTTTCCCGCGAAGGGTCGATCGGTAAAGGCATCCACTGTATAGATGGGCACGCGCATCGGACTTTCCCTTTAACCCCTTCCCGAATTGGTTACATAGAATGTAGCAGGCCAACAGGTAATCAAGGAGGTGTATTATGGCCGTTCCCCCCATCGACCTCAAAGCCATCTGGCAGGCCGGCAAGCACTACGGCGACTGGCTTGCCGCGGGCAATCCCGCCAAGCGCGAAGAGATGGAAAAGATCTACGGCGAAGTGAACCTGCCGCCTGATGTGGCCCACTTCCTGCACGTGATCACGGGGCCCGTCCACGTGCTCGCGCTCAGTGAAGACTGGTGCGGCGACGTGCGCCGCAACATCCCGGTCCTTGCGCGGATGTGCGCAGCCGGCCCGAACCTGCATCTGCGCGTCACCGACAAAGAGACCAAGCCCGAACTCATGGTCCGCTACCTCACCAACGCCGCCGAAGCGATTCCCATCTTCGTCTTCATGTCGCCCCAATTCGTCGAAGTCGGCAACTGGGGCCCGCGCCCGGCCGAGTGCAAGCGGCTGATGGCGCGGGGCAAGGCCGCCGGCAAGATCGACGACGCCCGCGCCGCGATCAAGAAGTTCTACGAGGCCGACCAGCACCATTCGACGATCCAGGAACTCAAACAACTCTTCGAGATCGCCAGCGCCGGATCGGTGTAGAACCCGCAGGATGATTTGCCGCCGAGACGCCAAGTAAAGGAAAGCGTGGATAAAGCCGTTCTTGGCGTCCTTAGCGTCTTGGCGGCATACGTTCGGTTCGAGGCTCAAATCAATGGAGGCCATGCGTGTCCACTCAGAATCCTTTAAACATCCTCGTCGTCGGCTGCGGCAACATCGCCGGCGGCTACGGCAAGACCATGAAGCCGTACGAGAGCCTGCGCATCGTCGGCGCGTATGATGTGGATAAATCGCGCGCCGATAGCTTCTGCAAAGAGTACGGCGGCAAGCCCCACGGTGACCTCAAAGCCGCACTCGCGAGCCCTGAAGTCGACGCGGTCCTCAACCTCACCATCCACCACGCGCACTACGAAGTCATCAAGCAGTGCCTCAATGCGGGCAAGCACGTCCACTCGGAGAAGCCGCTGGCGCTCAACTACAAAGAGGCCAAGGAACTCTGCGACCTGGCCGACCAGAAGAAGCTGCGGCTCTCCTCGTCGCCCATGACCTACATGGGCGAGGCGCAGCAGACGGTCTGGAAGGCGATTCGCGACGGGAAACTCGGCAAGGTGCGGCTCGTCTATTGCGAGGTGAACTGGGGCCGCGTCGAAGGCTGGCACCCCAACCCCGAGCCCTTCTTCGATGTCGGTGCGCTCTGGGATGTCGGCGTCTACCCGCTTACGCTGATCACGACCTATTTCGCGCCCGTGCGCAAGGTTGTCGCGTTCGGCAAGGTGCTCTACCCGGACCGCAAGACCAAGGAAGGCCGCGCGTTCAAGGTCACGACGAACGACTGGGTCAGCGCCGCGCTGGAACTCGCCGACGGCACCGTTGCGCGCCTCACCACCAGTTTTTACACGGGGCACAACGGCAAGCAGAAGGGCCTGGAATTCCACGGCGACAAGGCTTCGGTCTGGCTCGGGAGCTTCCAGGACTTCCACGCACCGGTGGAGTTCGCCGAGATCGAGAAGCCGTACGCGCCGCTGCCGTACGTGCGCCCGCCCTACCAAGGCGTCGAATGGGGCCGCGCGATGGTGGAACTCGCCGAAGCGATTGGCGAGAACCGCCCGCAGCGTCCGACCGGTCGCCAGGCCGCGCACGTCGTCGAGGTCCTCGAAGCGATCTCGACGTCCTGCCGCGAAGGCCGCCCGGTCGCGGTAAACTCCGAGTTCACACCGCCGACGCCGATGCCCTGGGGCAAATGAGCGGTCGATCCAAGCCCGCGCCGCTTTACTTCGCGCCCGTCAGGTCGTAGCAGACGATGGCATCGGGCAGGCGCACGTACAGCCGGCCGTCGGCGACCGCGACCGAGCTGCAATCCGCCGCCTTCACCTGCGGCATGCTGCCCACGAGTTCGAACTTGTCCGGCGTGGCCTTGAACGCGATCACGTTGCCTACCGGCGCTTCCAGCGTGAAGATCTTGCCGTCGGCCACGACGGGCGTCGCGCAGGTGGGACTGTTTGCGGAAGCTTGATGCAACTTGACGGCGCCCGTTTTCAGGTCCAGAACCACGACCAGATCGCGATTGTACGTGCGGCCGCAGCAGTACACGTGCTCCTGAAAAATGACTGCATTGGCGCCGGCATCGCCGCAGACATCGCTCTTCCAGATATGCTCGGCTTTCTGCGGCGTGATCTTAAAGCCCACGCAGCCGTTCTTGCCTCGCGCCACCAGGATATCGCCGGACGTGGTCGGCGTGGCGTTCAGGATATACCCCGTCCCGGTCTGCCATAGGATCTTGCCGTTGTCCGGATCGACGCAACAGATCACCGTCGGATCGGGGGATCCGGACGTGCAGAGCAGGTAGGTCTTGCCTTCGTGCGTCCAAACTGCGGGCGACGAGAAGACGTTTTTGATCTGCGGCTGGCGCCAGAGTTCCGCGCCCGTGTCGGCGTTGAAGGCCGCCAACTCTCCCGCCATGAAGTACGCCACGCCGTTCAGCACCAAAGACGACGTGTGGCTGGGCTCCCCTTTGCCTTGCCAGACCAGTTCGCCGTTCTTCTTGGCGTCAATGCAGTAGACCCCGCCGCTGCCCGAGAAATACACCTTGTCCTTTACAATCGTCGGCGTGCCCGAAAAACCGTACGAGACCCCGTTTCCAGGAGCGTACGGCGCCTTGGCGGCGATGGCCTTCCGCCAGAGTTCCTTTCCGTCGGCCGCGTTGAGACAGATAATCGTGTCGCCCGATTGCTGGTTCGCGTACATCTTGTCCGCACATTTGGAGATCAGCGGGCCAAGCCAGTAGTGAAACATGTTGCCCGGGAAATGCGAGTTGCAGAGCTTCCAGAAATCCTGCCGCGTCTTGATCTCCTTGCCCTGAAACGTGGCCATCCAGGCCAGGTCGCCCGAATTGAACGCTTCGCCTCCGCGCTGCAACCGCATGCGGATCGCGTCGCCGAATTTCTTCGCCTGGGCGGCGTCGAGGGTGCCGAGGAACTCGTTGGTGTAGGCATCCACTTCCTCTTTAGTCTTGCAGGCGGCCCGCTTGGGGTTCTTGAACTGGGCTTCATCGATCTTTTTTCCCAGATCTTCGGGCAGGTCCGCGGCCCAACCCCAGGACGTAAGGAACTCGGCGTTAAACGGCATGTTCCCAACCATCGGGAGAAGCGTGTTGGCGAAGGTATAGACTCTGCCATCCGCCACGACGGGGTTTCCGATTCCGCAGCCTGGGGCCGCCGGAAGCGCGTCGCTCTTCCAGAGCAACTTCAGGCCCTCTTTGGGCCAGACCTCGAGCAGTTTCGGACTCTTGGGCGAGACGCCATCGCGGTTCGGCCCCATGAACTGCGGCCAGTCGGCTGCGGCGGCCACGGGCGTCTTCGCGTTCGCGTCACCGGCTCCGCACGTATAGCACGCGGCCAGCGCCGCCACGGTTATGCAAACCACGGCGAACTTCATCGAACAAAATGGACTGTGCATGTTCGACTCCTGGAGTTCCTTATCTCGCCGTGCCCGTCAGGTCGTAGCACGCCACGCTATCCACCAGCCGCAAATACATCCTCCCGCCCGCAATCGCGGGCGAAGTAAAGGGGGCCACATTCACCTGGGGCATCTCGCCCACCACTTCGAATTTATCCGGCGTGGTCTTGAACGCTATCGGATGGCATTTATCCATACCCGATTCGGTCAGAGTGAAAACCTTCCCGTCGGCCAAAGCCGGCGTGCTGCTAGTGGTGTTGGCGCCCTTTTGCCGCAAAGTGGCGGCCCCCGTTTTCAGATCCAGGATCCAAATAAGATGGTAATTATAGGATTGGCCACAAACGTACACGCAGTCCTGCTGGATGACCGGACTGGAAGCGCGATCGCCGCTGTCGGTCGACTGCCAAATTTTCTCTGCTTTTTGCGGCGAAATCTTGTATGCCACGGTCCAACCAGAGCTGCGCACCACCATGGTATCGCCGCTTATGGCCGGCATACTCAGAACAGCGCCCGCCCCGGTCACCCTCCAGAGCACCTTGCCGTCTACCGCGTCCACGCAATTGATGGTCCCTTCATCACTGCACAGCACATAGGACTTCCCCTCGGAAGTCCAGACCTGCGGGGATGTGCAGCAGTGTCTTACCTTCGGCTGACGCCAGAGTTCCTTGCCGGTGTCGGCATTGAAGGCCGCCAACTCGCCCGCGCAGAAGTAAGCTACGCCGTTCAAAACCTGCGGGGAGGTATGCGAGAATGGCGCCTTGGTCTGCCATACCACGGCCCCGTCTTTTACGGACAGGCAGTAAATCCCGGCGCTCCCCGCTGCGTAAATCTTGCCTCCCGATACCGCCGGCGTGCACGTCCCTGGCCAGTTTACGGGATTGGAATTTGCAGGACGCGTGGGTGTCTCCCCGGGGAAATCTTTCCTCCAGACTTCCCGGCCGGTGGCGGCATCGAGGCAGATAACGATGTCGGTGAAAGCAGTCAGTCTCTCGCTGAACGGCTTCAAAAAGATACCAATATAGCTCGAACCCGGAGCGCCATGCGCGCTACTGAATACATTATCCACTGCTTTAGTCAGAGCATCAAAGGTTGGAAACTCCTTGTCCCGCGCTTTGGAAAGATGCGTGAAATCGCTCCAAGTGAGCGCCTCCCGCCCTTGGATCAGACGCAACTTGATGTGCTCGCCGAATTTCCTGGCCAGTTCCGTATCGAGTGTCGCCATGAACTCTTTGATGTAAACGTCCAACGCCGCGCCTGAGAGGGCTCCGCGCTTCCCCGACACCCGCGCCTCTTCGATTTTCTTCGCCAAATCGTCCGGCACGTCCTCCGCCCAGCCCAGATCTTTCAGCATTTGGGTGGGGATAAGAATCTTATCTTTCTGTTTACTCCCATGCACAAATACAAACGCCTTGCCGCCAGACACGACAACGCTGCCGGAGCCGCCGGCCCAGCCGGATGGAATAGTAGGATCGCTCTTCCACAAAAGCTTCGGCCCTTCTTTGGGCCAACTGTCGAGCAATTTCGGCCCGCCCGGAGCGACGCCGTCGCGGTTCGGCCCTAAAAATTGCGGCCAGTCGGCCTCTACGGCAGCCTTCTTCTCTTCGGCGCGGCAAACCAGGAACGCGGTCAGCATCAACGCGGCCACCGTTACTGCGGAACGCTTCGAGAAAGAATGAGCAGCCATGTTGGCCTCCTGGAATCCCTCTATTTCGCCGTTCCCGTCAAGTCGTAGCACGCCACGCCGTCCTTCAGGCGCAGGTAGAGGTGTCCGTTTGCGATGGATGGGGAAGAAAACGCAGCAATGCCGGGATTGAACACTCCCAATTGAACGAATCTTTCGGGCGTGGCCTTTAGCATTTCAATTCGATAACTCGTGTCGGAGCTATAGCCAATGGGGTGGATGATCTTGCCGTCCGCCAGAATGGCCGAAGAACAAGTCTTGTTGCCCGCCAGGCTCTCTTTCGGGTCGGCTTGTGCCCATTTCTCCTTGCCGGTCTTCATGTCCACGCAGTGCCACCCGTCCCCGCTATACCAGGAGTAGAACGTGTATACGTGATCCTGGTAAACAAGGGGACTCGCTGCAGATTCGTGGACGGGATTCTTCCAGAGCAGTTCGGCTTTCCCCGGCGTCAACTTGAACGGGCCTGAAACGGTCATCAGGATATCGCCACTGATCACCGGCGTGGCGCCATAGCCCAGGTCGAAGGGGATGGCCATGACCGGCTTACCCGTATGCAGGTCAAAGCAGTTCCGTCCGGAGATGACGTAGTTAGTGCCTCCGGAAACCCACAGCACGGGGGAACTGTTGCCGCAGCCGGCGCCTTTCCATAACTCCTTGCCATTTTCAGCGTCATACGCGGCGTTTCCCGCGCCGTAAACGACGACGCCATCGGCCACCAGAACCGAGGAATGTGTGCCCCCGCCCTTCACCTGCCACACGAGCGCCCCGTCCTTGACCGAAAGACAGTACAGTCCTCCAACGCCCACGGCGTACAATTTGCCCCCCCAGACCGCAGGCGTGCTCGCCGGGCCAAGGATGCCATTGAGGCCGTCATCGTTCCAATTGGAGGCCGTGGGGAATTCCTTCTTCCAGATTTCCTTGCCGGTTGCCGCATCCAGGCAAAGCACGGTGTCCGTGGTCTTGCTCGCCCGGTCCCAAGCCATCCGGGTAGCAGGCCCGAAAAGTCCGTCAAAGGGGAGCGGAATTCCGTCGCTGAAGCTTGAAGACTCCTTGTCTAGGAGTCCGGCGTTGGCCTTTTTCAACTGCTCCACCGTAAGTGCGCCGCCACACCCGGTATCTTTATTGCAGAAGCGCCGTTTGACGTATGAACGGTATTTTTCGGCGTCCTTAGGGTCTAGAGTGGTCAGAAACTCGTTGATGTACTTGTCCATCTCCGGATTGTCTTTGAGCAGCCGCGCGGCCCCTTCATCCTGCTGTTTCTCTGGCATCCAGTAATCAAGAATATGATAACCGGCATTGAACTTGGGGGTTTTCAACCGCGCTTCCTCGATCTTCTTCGCCAGATCCTCCGGCATCTCCGGGATGTATCCCCAGTCGCGCATGATTTCCGCCGTGAAGGGGCGGTACTTGTCGCCACCGCCAATCGGCCTGCGCCAGGATACATAGACAAAAACTTTTCCGTCGGCCACAGTGGGGCCGCCACAGCCACCACCGGCATTCCAGGTTGCTGGAATCCAGCCGGTCTTCCATAGCTGCTTGGGCCCATCTTTCGGCCACGTATCAAGCAGTTTGGGGCTGTTTGGCGAGATGCCGTCACGATTCGGCCCGCGCCACTGCGGCCAATCGGCCGCAGCCTTCTTCTCTTCGGCGCGAAGGCTGCCCGTCCCTGCGCCGGGCAGAAGAATCGCCAGCAGCGCGGCGGCGGGAAGACCGAATCCGTTCCGCGTTCTCAAAGCACTCATGATTTCCTCCTACGGGTTTGCAAGCACGGACTTTGAATGCGAAACGGCCGCGGCCTGGCCGGCGGACTCCGGCGCAAAGACCATTCGCACGCCGACGTTCAGGTACGGCCGCGCCGGCCGCAGCAGCCGCGCCAGAAGATGCTCCGCAGCGACCGCGCCCATCTCGTGGGCGTCCAAAAGGATGTTCAGCGCGCGGCCGAAGTGCGGCTGCGAATCTCCGCCGGCGGCTTCGAGGGCCAGTCCCCGAGCGGCGCAATGCCCGATCAGCGGCTCGGCATGCTCGGTGCCGTGGCAGAGCACCGCCTGCGGGCGGTCGGCCTCGGGCAGCGCCGCCAGCCGCGCCGCGAAGGCTTCCAGGCCGCTGTTCGGCTCGAAATGCACCCACTGCTCGGGTACGCGGAGGCCGTGCACTTCCATCGCCTGCCGGTACGCGCTCAGGCGCAGGTACGAGTCGGGGTCGACGCGCCGGCCGAAGCGCACGCCGTAGTTCATCGAAGCGTCCGGCGTCCGGTGCTCCGGGTCCCGGATCAGCGCGCCCGCGAAATGGATGCGCTTCAAGCCTCGTGAGAGGAAGTGAACCACCGCGTCGCGGTAGCCGTGCTGCGGATCGGCGTAGACCAGGTCGGCCTTCTTGCCGTGCCGCTGCGTCGGAAAATCCACGATCGTCGTGGGCAGGCCCAATTCCAACAGTCCATCGAGCCACTTCTCTTCGATGATGCCCACCGTCATCACCGCGTCGTACCCGGCTTTCGCAACGACCTCTAGGGAGGGCGCGCGGTTGAGCCCGTCCAGTTCGTTCCCCAGGAACTCCACCACCAATCCGCGCGCCGGCTGGCTGAACGTGGCCCGCGTGAACGTCCCGGCGCGGTCCGCCTCCAATTCCGGCTGGACGCCCTGCACGCCCCAGGCGTCCAACGCGCCCAGCGAGACCCGGTGAGAGAAATTTCCGGTATGCCCAGGCACCACCGAGTGCAGCCAGAGGATGCCCAGCTTGAGATTCCGGCCGGGAATTAGCGGCGGATGCGTCTGTTCGGCGACAAACGTCCCGCTGCCGCGCCGCCGGACGATCAACCCTTCGCGGACCAGCTCGTTCAACGCCCGCACCACCGTCGTGTCGCTGGCCGTCAGGATCTTGAGCAGTTCGGTCTCGGAGGGCAGACGCATGCCGGGCGCGAGTTCACCCGAGACGATCTTCTTCCGCAGTTCTTCGCGGACCTGAACGTGCTTAGGTGTGCTGGTCTTGAATTCCACTGGGCGTACCCTCAATCCACAATAAGGATACACCAATACATGCCCCCTCTTTAACAAAAACATGCCCTTTTTATAATTTTATCAAATACAATGCTTTAAAATATTTATCCAAAGAAATGATGCAGAATATTGAGGATCTTTTTTAGAAGTCGTCGTCCGGCGCCGGATCGGGCGGCAGGGGTCGTATGGGCCGCGGATTCGGCACGGGCGGCAGCGGCCGGATCGGCCGCGGGCGCGGACCCGGCAGTGGTACGGGTTGTGGTTGAGGCTGTGGGACCAGATGATTCAGCGCCTTGCCGCAGGCCGCGCACTGGCCCAGCCGCACCGCGCACGCGCTGCAGAAGCGCCACGCACCGCTCGGCGTGCCGCCGTGGCAGTTCGCGCATTGGCCGATATCGGCGGTGAAGGCTTTGTTCTGGCACTCCGCGCAGAGCGGCTGCGCCTGCCCACGCTGCCGCGCGAGCGCTTCGATCTTCTCGATCACGCGCTTGCAGCGCAGTTTTACTTCCGCGTCGCCCTGCTTCTCCAGTGCTTCCTTCAGGATCCCCACGGCGGCCTCGCCGAGCTGCACCAAACTCGCCTCCGCGTTCTCGCGCTTCTGGAAGTCGTCGTCGCCGAGCTGCGCGATCAGCGAGCGGATTTTCTCCGCTTCCGCGGCGTCGCGGGGCTTCGGGTGCGGCCGGCCGGCCTCGGCGATGTGAAACACCACCCAGCCGCTGCGCACCTCGCCGCGCGTGAACGTCACTGAGGCTTCGTAGCGGTTCATTTCGCCGAACGGTTCTCTGTCTTTTGCTTCCGCGTGCATCGTGCGCAGGTCCAGCCAGAATTCCACCTTGCCGCCCGGCGGGATTACGCGGTCCACGCGCTCGGGATTGGCCTTCTCCACGCGCGGTGATAACGCGATATCCTTCCCGTCGCGGCGCAGCTCGAGTTTGAAATCCCATTGGCCCATCGCCATCCGGTTTTTCACCACGTTGACGGTCTTCTCCTGCTCACTCACGTTGGCCAGCGTGCACTGCATCAGGAGCGATTCGCCTGGGCCGAACTCCTCTTTTACCGCTTTAAGCGTCACGCGCAGCCCGTCGCGAACCTCACCCGCGCCTGCCCCACCGACAGGCTTCAGCAGCGCGGTGTCCTCCGCCGCAAGCACGCACGCGGCGAGTAGCACACCCGCCGTAACGATCCGAAGCCTGTTCATGCAGTCGCTCCCGTGGCCTGAACATCCCTGCTTGATTGGACGTTCGAGCCGCGTCCAAGTTTCGACGCGCCGCGATTTTGACCGTTCCTATAGACTTACGAAAGGCAAACCTAACATCCACCTTACATAAATCAAAGAAGTTATAGCGTTCTTTTTAGTGCTGGATTGACAGGGAATTGGCCGAAGCTATCTTCATGTGGCAGGGCAGCCCCGACGTGTCGTTTCCAAGAACCAGGGGAAGTCACAGCCACCTTATGCCTGCCGCTTCCGAGTCCAAACGCATCAGCGACACCGCGTGTCTCCGTCTCCAGGACCGGATTGGGTACTGCTTTCAAAATCAGGCGCTGATCGATCGCGCGCTCACCCACCCGTCAAGCACGGCGGAAGAAGACCGCGACAACGAACGCATGGAGTTCCTCGGCGACTCGATCCTGAACCTCTGCATCGGCCAGGCGCTTTACGAACGCTACCCGCACTGGAACGAGGGCGAGCTCACGCAGGTCAAGTCGGCCGTAGTGAGCACCGTCAGCCTCGCGCGCGCGGGCGAGAGCCTGGGCCTGCGCGATGTCGGGCGCCTTGGCAAGGGCCTGCCCGTCCACGAACCGCTCCCGCCCAGCGTGTATGCGAACCTCTTCGAAGCGATCTGCGCCGCCGTGTACCTGGATGGCGGCCTGGAAGCCGCGCGCGCCTTCGTGTTGCGGATTCTCGGGCCGGAGATCCGCGCTATCGCCGAGAACGGCCGCGAAGCCAACCACAAGTCGTCCCTGCAGCAGCTCTCGCAGAAGCGCGAAGGCGTCACGCCGCACTACCGCATGCTCAGCGCGACCGGGCCGGACCATGGAAAAGTTTTCGAGATCGTCGCCGTGATTGGCGCGCGCAAGTTCCCCGCCGGCTTCGGGCGCTCCAAGAAGGAGGCCGAACAGGCCGCCGCGCGCCGCGCGCTGGAAGTTCTCGAAGCCGAATACGCCCTCGCCGAATCGAACCAGGCCGTCTCCGTCTCCTCCGAATCCGGCCGCCTCCGCCCGCCCCAGTTCCACGCCGCATCCAACGGCGAAGGCGGCGGGAACGGCTAGCCGCGATTAAGCCGGACCCAAGCCGCCATCCTTTCTTCTCGCAGTCTCTCAACGCGAATGGTACATTGGGGTTGGCCGATATTTTCCGGAGAGCGTTTTTATGCTGACGAAAATCCTTATCGGACTTGTCGTGATCTATTTCCTCATCGGCCTCGCGATCACCGCGTTTTGCGTCCACATGAGTTATCACGAGGCTGCGATCGGCTTCCACGATAACGACGACGCGAAGGCCCAGGGCCTGCTTGAGAGCCGGTTCGGGTTGATCTGGCTGGTCGTGCTGTTCGTGTTCTGGCCGCTGGCGCTGATCATCGCCTTCGCCGGCAAGCGCGGCGCGCCGCAAACACATGCGGAAACGCCTTCGCCGTCCGCTCCGGCTCCGGCCAACGCGGAAACCGCGGCCGCACCGGCCGAGCGCGGGAATTAGATTCGCGATTCCGTTGCGCGTCCGCATCCTATTCGCGATTCTATTTGGTGGCGCAAATGACGAGGTAAAGTCCAATCAGAAAGAGGACGATGGCGCCCGCCACGCCGATCATCATGAGTTTGCGCGCGCTCTTTTCTTCTCGGGCAGGCTGTTTGCGCAGACCATCGAAATAGAAGAACCATCCCAAACCCAGAACATCCAACAGCACGCCTAGAATGATGTAAAACATGTATGCATAGCCCATATCCTGAGGTCCGCGCAATGTACCATCGATTTCACTCTGGAGTAGCGCGGGATTGAATAGGGATTCGTTTCCGAGTCCAACGCAATCAGCTCACCCGGTCCGCTTGCTGTCTCATTTCGGCCGAATTCAGCACTCAATTTCATGACCTTGTTTCTCCCGTCAACATTGAACTTGTCAACCTCAGGGCTTTACAAGCGCCTGATTTAGGCGCAGAAATGCATATCGGCTGCTATTTGCGGTAACGCTTATCTTTTTTGAACGATAGCCTGTTGATGCGGAATCTTTCGCAGCGACACCTTTTGGAGATCACCATGCCGGTCGCACGCCTTGCCGCGCTCGCCCTTCTCTTCCTCTCGATCAGTCTGCTCGCCGGCGAACCTTCCTCCGCGACCAAACCAAACTGCGACTGGCCGTACTTTCTCGGGCCCAACCGCAACGGCTCGGCCAACGACAAGGGCCTGCTGCGCGAATGGCCCGAAGGCGGCCCGAAGGTCCTCTGGAAAGCGCCCATCGGTATCGGCTGGGCCTCCATCTCCTCGGTGGGCGACGACGCGCTCGTGGCTGCGATGGACGGCGCGGGCGAATCCATCCGTTGCCTGGACGTAAAGACCGGCCAGCAGAAATGGAAGCACGAATATCAACTCGGCGCGCCCACGTGGGCCTGGGGGGTTGGCTGGGACAAAGGCGGCACGCGGGCGACGCCGACGATCTCCGACAATGCCGTCTGGACCTGCGGCATCCTGGGCGAAGTCTGCTGTCTCGACCGCAAGACCGGCGCGGTGCTCTGGCGCCGCGGCTTCCTCGACGGCCAGAAGCCCAAGAACCCCGGTGACTGGAAGGGCTACTGCAACTCGCCGATCATTGCCGGCAACCGTATCTTCTGGGGCTTCACCCAGGGCGTTGAGATCACCGCGAATGCCTGGGACGCCGAGACCGGCAAGGACGCCTGGACCTACAAGGAACCGGGGAAGAAGGAACTGCGCGGCGGCGGCGGGCAAGGCACCGTCTCGACCTTCGGCAAAGACGAATGTTTCGTCTTCTACTGCAACAAGGACCTCAAGGCCGTGCGAGTCTCTGACGGCAAGGAGATCTACAACCAGGAGTTCTACGGCGGGCGCGGCTGCGGCGTGCCCATGCCGCTGATCGTGGACAACTACGTTCTCGCGATGCCGGACCTCGACTTTGCCTACATGGTCGAACTCGACCGCACCAAGGAACCGTTCCAAGGCAAAATCGCTTGGAAGGTCAATCACCTGGCCAAGCGCTGGGGACCCGACGACCCGTATGTCTCCCTATACCACAACTGGGTACATCATGAAGGCTACCTGTACGGCTTCGTCTGGCCCGAACTGGACATGGGCAACGGCTTCGGCAACTCGCCGTGCTACCTGATCTGCGTGGAATTGAAGACCGGCAAGCTCATGTGGTCGAAAGACGGCTATCTGCAAGGCACGTCGCTGATCGTCGCCGAGGGCATGCTCTACGTCCGCTCGTTCCAGACGCTGCAACTCGTCGAATGCAACCCCAAGGCCTTCACGCTCAGGGGTAAAGTCGAGAAGCTCCACAATCTGTCCAACTCGACGAACCCCGGCCAGATCGACTGGACCATGCCCACCATCGCCAACGGCCGCCTCTACCTGCGCCTGCCCGCCGAACTGATCTGCTACGACATCAAGGACCCGAAGGCATCTTCGGCGAGTAAGTAAGCGGGGCTTACTTTTTCGGCTCTTCCGCGGCGGCGATTGAAGAGAGATGCAGGACCATGTTGTAAGAGCACGTTCCGCCCTGGCCTTCCACCTGAACCATGCTCTTCTTCTGCAGCAATTCCTCCATCTTTTTCTGCAGCGCCTTGTCGTCGGTCTCCAGGCGCAGCGCGGCAGCGGGCGCGTCGCCCCTTTCTTTGCCGGGCACCAGCAGCGCGATCCGGGCCGCATGTTCCAGGCGCACCAGCGTGCCTTTGAAGCTGTTCTTGTTGGACGCGGCCACGGCCAACTTCGCCGCCTGGTCCACCAAGTCCTTGAAGCGCTTGTCCCCGCGCAATGAGACCAGATCATCGTCCTTCTTGATGTCGTCCGCCTTGTCGAACCCTGCGTCGACGGCCTTCGCCAGGGCCTCGAGCGCCTTCTCCTTGTCCCCGGTCAGCGCGTACCCGCACGCGACGTTGTATTGCGCCATCGTCCGATACTTCTGGACCTCGGCGAGAGCCTCGGCGCTCAGTTTCATCTGCAACGCTTGCTGGTTGAGTTCCAGGTACTTCTTAAAATCTTTCGCGTCGTACGCCTTCTGTCCCTGCATGAAGACTTCCCAGCACTTCGGGCCATCCTCCGTCACGAAGTGCAGTGCTTCGGCTTCGGCGGCCTCGAGCGCTCGCCCCGCCAGAAGAACAAACGCCATCGCCGCAAACATCACCCGCGTTCCGTTGAGTTTCTCGATCCGCATGTCCGTAGTCTCCCAATCTAAGGTTTCCGTCCATGTTGGACGTATAGACGACTCGGCGAACTAGGGCGTGACGGAAACATTCAAGCTTTGCATAATCGAGTTAACTTAGTTAAATAAATAAGGTTATAATATTAGTGTACTTTTGGTTACTGCGGGTTCTGAGTTCGACAGCATGGATGCCTTTGCGAAGCTTGCAGATTCTAGTCGCGCTAAATGTGTGAACGCGGCCCGCCTTGCGCTCGCCCCGAGCGATACGCCCCGCTTCGCGAATGCTTGCGCTCAAGTCTTTGTAGAGTGTTTTTTTCACGAATAGCTTTCTTACTTGGCGTGCATAGCGTCATGGCGGAAAATGTTCGTTCCACCTTAATCGTAAATCGTCAATCCAAAATCGTAAATGGCTTCACTCGCCCTTCTCGTCCACACCCGCCTTCTTCAGCAGGTCGCCCAGCGTCTGCGCGCCGCGCTCGGTCTGGTGCTTGAGCACTTCGCGGACTTCCTGGCGCGATGCCGCCGCGTCGCTCGGTCGCGCGTCCTTCTTCTTGTTGTCTTTGCGCTTGCCGCTCTTGACGAAGAATTTCGAATAGTCCGGCAGCGGCTTGCCCGTCGTCGATACGCGCGGGCCTGCCTGCCGTGCTCCGCGGTCGTCGCGCCCGCCGCCGCGTCCATCTCGGCGGCCTCCGCCCGCGCCTCCCGGTCCTCCGGGGCCGCGTGCGCCTCCTGCTCGTCCCTGCCCGCCCGGTCCACCGGGGCCGGCAGGGCTTCCCGGACCTCCAGGGCCACCGGGACCTCCCGGTCCGCCAGGTCCACCACGCGGTCCGCCGCGATCACGCCGAGGTCCGCGCGAGCCGCCTCGCGGCCCGCCAGCACCGGCCGGCGTTCCGGCGCCTGCGGCCGCCGCCGCGCCTTCGGCGCCGACAGCAACACCCGCGGCGCTTGATCCGCTTGCGCCCGCTCCCGCAGGCTGGCCTTCGCGAGGCCTCCGCGGCGGGCGTTCGCGTGAACCTTCACGGCGCGGCGGACGCGGTGCGCGTTCGGTGCGCGGAGCCGGCGGCGTCTCCAGCGCCTTGATCGACAAGCTAATGCGCTTCTTGCCCGCGTCCACGCCGAGCACCTTCACCTTCACCGGTTGCCCGACCGTAAAGGCCGAGGCCGGGTCCTTAACGAAGCGGTGCGAGAGCTCGGAGATATGCACGAGGCCGTCCTGCCGCACGCCCAGGTCGACGAAGACGCCAAAGGCCGTGATGTTCGTCACCACGCCGTTGAGCACCTGGCCATCCTGAAGATCCTTCACCTCTTTGATGTTCTCGTTGAACGCCGGCGGCGCGAACGCTCCGCGCGCATCGCGCCCGGGATTCTTCAGTTCCTCAGCGATGTCGCGCAGCGTCGCCGCGCCCACGCCATCGCCTTCCAGCGTCTTCAGATCGATCTTCGTGAGCGCTTCCGCGTTGCCGAGCAGGCTTTTTACGTCCGTGCCCGCCGTCTGGGCAATCTTTTCAACCAGCGCGTAGCGTTCCGGGTGGATCGCGGTCGCGTCGAGCGGGTTCTCGCCGCCGTGGATGCGCAGGAAACCCGCCGCGAGTTCGAACTCCTTCGCGCCCAGGCCCGGCACCTCTTTAAGCTCTTCGCGCGACTTGAAGCTGCTCTTCTTCTGGCGCGTATCCACCACCGCCTGCGCGAACTTCGTGCCGATGCCGCTCACATGCGCGAGCACGTCCGTGCCTGCGGAGTTCAAATCCACGCCCGCGCGGTTGACGCAGGACGCAAAGGCTTCGTCGAGCTTCTTGCGCAGGATGCGCGCGTCCACGTCGTGCTGGTACTGCCCGACGCCGATCGATTTCGGATCGACCTTCACGAGCTCGGCCAGCGGGTCCTGCAGGCGCCGCCCGATGAAGACCGCCGCGCGCAGCGCCGGATCGACGTTCTCGACTTCCTGCTTGCCGGTCTTCGAGCTCCCGTAGGCCGCCGCGCCGGCCTCGCTGACGAACACGCGCAGCACCTGCGCGAGCCCCGCGGCCTCGAGCGCGCCCTTCGCGAACTCTTCCGCCTCGCGCCCGCCCGTGCCGTTGCCGATCGCCACCGCTTCCGGCGGATGCTCCTTCAGCAACGCGGCCACCTTCTCCTTGGCCTCGTTGCCGGACGCCTCGTCCTTCCACGGCGCCACTTCCGCGTGGCCAAGCATCTTGCCGTCCGCGTCAAGCACGGCGAACTGGACCTTCGCGCCCGCGCCTCCGCCCGACGCCAATACCGCGAGCACGCGCTTGCGGCCCAGCGGCGGGGCCATCAGCAGCGCGCGCAGGTTCTTCGCGAAGAGTTCCGCCGCATGCTGGTCGGCATGCGCTTTGATCCCGGCGCGCGCCTCCGCTTCCAGCGCAGGCAGCAGCAGCCGCGCGAGCGCGTCATCCACGGCCAGCGCCAACTCTGCCGCGAACGGCGCCTCGGGCTTGGCCAGAAATTTTGTTTTCGCAAATTCGGCGATCTTCTCGCGCGGATACTCCAGATGCAGTTCCAGTTTCTTCTCTTCCTCGCCGCGCAGCACGGCCTGGATACGGTGCGGCGCCAGCTTGCCGACGGGCTCCGAGAAATTCGCGTAGCTGGAATACTTCGTCTTCTCCAGCTCCACCTTCTCGCGCGCCTTCGCCGTCAGCTTGCCTTCGTCGCGAATGATCTGCCGCGCCTTGCCGCGCAGTTCGGCATCCGTAGCGATGCGCTCTGCCACCAGGTCCCGCGCGCCGCTCAGCGCCTCGCCGAGCTCCTTCACGCCTTTTTCGGCCGAGAGAAACGGCAGCGCCGTGTCCTCGACGCTCTTCCCGCCGGTGTCCTGCGTGAGCATGATCACGGAAAGCGGCTCTAGACCTTTTTCGCGCGCCGCGACCGCGCGATTCTTCTTTCCCTTGGGCGGCGCGAACGGAAGGTACAGGTCCTCGAGCGCCGCCTTCGAGCCTGCGGCCTCGATGCGCGCCTTCAGTTCGTCGTTGAGGCCGCCGGAGGCTTTTATCGAGTTGAGCACTACGGCGCGGCGGGCTTCGAGTTCCGAGAGCACGCGCCAGCGTTCCTGGATCGCGCCGAGCTGCTCCTCCCCGAGGTCCCCCGTGCGCTCGCGCCGGTAGCGCGCGATGAAGGCCACAGGCAGGTCTTCTTTAAGGAGCGCCAGCGCCCCCTCGACCTGTTCCGGCTTCAGTTTCAACTCTTTGGCAAGCGTCTGTACGAGATCGTTCATGAATCGGCCGGTCCGTATTCCCTGGGGTCATTCGTGCATGAAGCTTCAATGGCGCGCGCAGTCTACGCGAGGCACGTCCAGTTGAACAGCGACAACCGGGGGGTTGCGTGGAGCGTGGAGCGTGGAGCGTGGAGCGTGGAGCGTAAACTCCGGGCCGATATGCCGGTCACGACAAAACAAGAAAGCGAGGGTCACCCCTCGCTTTCTTTCGGTCCTTCGCTTGTGTCCGTTTTGCCGTTCGCAGTATCGCTTCTCGCTCTACGCTTTACGTCAGGTTACAGGATGCGCCCCAGGATCCGCCCAATCTCATCCACGGCGGTCTGCGCCTTGAGCGGGCGCTTGAGGAAGCCCTGCGCGCCCAACGCGAGCGCGCGGTCGCTCTCGGCGTCCTTCAGGTCGTGGTCGGAGACGATCAGGATCGGGATCGTCTTGATGTTGCGCGTGTGCCGGATCTTCTCCATTAACTTCCACGCGTCCACCTGCGTCATCGAGACGTTGACGATGAAGAGCGCCGGGTACTGGTCGCTCGCCTTGAGCAGCGCGTCGGCGGCGTTGTGCGCAACGACCGGGAGGTGCCCCATCTTCTCGACCGTGTTGGACAGTTCCGTGACCGGGCCGCCACTGGCGTCGATGATGAGAATACGTTTGTGCCCCAAGTCCTGCCGCGCCTGAATGAACTCTTCGAGGTCGCCGACGCGGATTTTCCAGTAGCCGTTACTCATCTTCGTGGCGGGCAGGCGGCGGTGGTAGATCCACTGCTTAACGGCCTCGCCGGTCACGCTCAAAATGCGGCCGGCATCATTGGGAGAAATGTATTGTTCGGAGGGCGGAAGTTTCGCGGGCGCCCGGATGCCGTACATAGCGGCCTGTTCGGCCACAATCTCAACGCCTCGTTTTCCACCTCGCTTTGGACGGACCCGGCCCTTCCCGAAACCTGCATTGCGCTTTGCCATCGGATCCCCTTGTCTGACCCCTGTTGATTGCCAAGCTGTTTGGTGTTGCCGCAATCAGGCGCATTTAAAGACGCCGGCCACATGCACAGAAGGCGGAGTCAATTATTCGCTTGTTTCAGTTTTGTCAACATTTATTTTCTGGTTGTAGACACCACCTAACAGGATTTTCTTTGTTCCAATCGGACGCATTTGGGGCATTAGCCTGCCAACGAATCGTTTGCTCGCTCGTTTTCACTTTCGCTTTTCGAACATTCGTTTCGTGCCGCGTTTAACCGTACGTTTAAACTACACCCGCTGCCGTGACGAACTTTCGCCCGCACCGGCGTTCGCCCCACCCTAATGGCGCGCCACGCAGACCGGAGCACCGGCAACGAAAAACCCCGCCTTGCGGCGGGGTTTAAGACGTTTGCAATAATCAGAAAACGGCGCGCCCGGATCAGGCGCAGACTTTAAAGCTCGTATTTGCCAATTCGCGCAAACTCTTCTCTTCATGCACGCCCTGGCTGGACCGGCGCAGGTCCCGCGCCAGCAGGCGGACCTGGTACTTGCCTTCGGGGAGCCGCTTGAGCGGGATGATCGCGGCCGGCTGCGTAAAGCCCGCCGTCGTCCGGATGCCGTCGCCGGGGTTCTCGAAGTCGCACTCAACTTCCAGCGCCGCCCCGTTCCATTTCACGTTCTTCACTTCCAGCGCAAATCCGCCGGACCCAAAGACGCCGCGAAAAACTACAAGGTTGATCCCGTCCTCGTAGCGCAGCTTGCCGACAGGCGCCTCGTTTTCGACAATCACGGTCCGCAGGCGTCGCAGCACATCCGACTCTTCATGCCCGGCCAGCACCATCAGTTGCAGAGCTTTGTCTTTATCGGAAAAACCGCGCAGCGAGCACGCGCGCGTGATCACCGCTTCAGGCAGATGAGGAATCTCGGGCAACGGCGTTGTAGGACGTCCGGGCACCAAGAAGAACCCGGCCAAGGCTTTGCGTATCTGGTTTACCATGCGCGCCTTCCCCTGGGACAACGACCCCCGCTCTTCTCTGCGTCTTATTGGACGTATGAATGTGGAAAAGGTTCTCCGCTTTTGTGTCAAACCTTTGTAAAAACTTCGAGTCACATCTCTTTGAGTATTACGCGCTTACCGCACCCATCTTTTACGAAAAATCGGCTCCTGGTTACCCACGTTTTCACGCCGCAATGGTCCTCTATCCAGCGAACCTCCGGCCTATCATGCAGAGAAACTTACCGACACGTTTCTTTCTTGCATCCCATTTGGAATTCATTGGTTGTAGAATTTTATTGGGAGATTGAAACGGCCGCCAATGGCGGCCTCGTGGCCAATTCACGACAGTTCCGTGGCAGAATCGGCGCAGTTTGATTAGATTTAGCTCCGCAGCCGCCCCGCGCGGCCGGTCCTGGGAGCTTCCCCCACATGCCTCGCAGCCTTGAAGACCACGCTTCCGAACTTCGCACCCAGGGCTACACCGTCGTCGAAAACGTCCTCAGCCCCGAAGAAGTGGCTGAAGCCAACGCGACCTTAGAAGCCATTTTCGAACAAGAAAAGGAGCTCGGCCCCAAGCGCGGCTGGCACAACAACACCTACAAAGTCGCCTACATGCTCCCGCAGAAGCACGAACTCTTCCGCCGCATCGGCCTGAACCCGCGCGTCCTGCCGCTGATGAAGCTGCTGCTCGGCGACCGCTGCGTCCTCGCGAGCCTGAACGGCCTCACCATGACCCCCGGCGGTAAAAACCAGGACCTGCATATCGACCAGAACGAGACCATCCCCGGCAGTGTGCTCTACGTGAACGCGCTGCATACGCTCGACCCGTTCACCCGTGCGAACGGCTGCACCCGCGTCGTCCCCCGCAGCCAGGACCGCCCGTACCAGCACGGCATGGACATGGCCCCGTTCGAGAAGGAAGCCGTGTACCTCGAAGCGCCCGCTGGTTCTTTGATCGCGTACAACGGTGGATTGTGGCACGCGGGCAGCGCCAATCAGACACAGAATAATCGCCGCGCCCTGCATCTCTTTTACAGCCGCCCGTGGGTCCGCGCGCAGTGGGACTACACCAAGAGCCTCTCGCCCGAAGTGATCGCCGCGCTGACGCAGGAACAGAAGCAACTCTTCGGCTTCTACGCCCAGCCCGGCTGGTACGACTGGCAGGAGAACATCGAGAAGCGGTATAGAGGGTAACCCTTGCCGTATTACTTTGGCACGGTGCTGTTGATCACTGGTCTGGCGCTGTTCGCGCGAGGCGAGGAATCTCCGCACGCCGTTCGACTTCCTGGACTATCACTAGCTCAAGAAGATATTCCCCAAGCCTTGAAAAAGACCCAGGAGGAGCTTGCAGGTGACCGAAACAATCCAGCTTTGCTCTGCTATCTTGCGCAAGTCTATTGCCGCAGCGGCGTGTTTGAGAAAGCTGAATTGACTTGTGCTGAGGCGCTATCCAGAAATCCCGTTCTGCCAGAAGCCCTCGTCCTCTCTGCGTTGCTCGACGCCAGTGCCGCGCGCATGGATCGGGCCACGCAGCGCATGAAGGAAGCGCTGAAGACATCCACCTTGTCGCCGATGCAGTTGTTCTGGCTCGCACCCGTGATTCAATCGCTCGACAGCGAAACTCAAGCGTCGACGATTCGCGATACGCTCAAATCGGCAGAAAAAGATGATGAAGTGGCGGCAGGTATTCGTCATCGAATGGCCTGGCGCACCCAACTGAACAACCCCGAATTCTATAAGATTAAGCCGCTCGATCGCCCGCTCTTGCTCCCCATGAAGATCAAAAGCGATCGTGTCTACATACGAGCGAAACTAAAGGATGAGGAATTCTGGGTAGGTCTAGACACGGGCATGGGAGACCTGGATCTGAAGTCCGACAGGCTTAAGAATATTGGTAAGGCTTCGGAAACCGAAGTCTGGAAAGGTGACGTAAATGGGTGGGCATTTGATGAACAGCGGCTCCTACCAGCATTGCTCCTGGGTGATTGGCACATTCGCAATGTTCCGGTCACGAAAAGCATTCACAATCTGATAGGCCTAAACCCGTTTTCTGCAAACAACCTCTGCATCACGCTAGACATGAAGAACAATACATTCATCGTGTTTGGAGAGCCACCCGTGGAAGATCCTGCTTTCCGGAGAAAAATGATCCCGTTTCGAATCTTCATAAGCAAGATTTTCTTGGCCTGCGATCTCAGCAATGACACTAGAGCATCCGCTTTCTTTGATACGGGCGCCTCGAGCACCTTATTCGATGTATCGCGTTTGCCGGACGTCGTGCAGGGCGTCAAAAGCAACCCTGTTGGCATCCGGATTGACATCGGTGGTCACCGTGGGATGCAAGAACGCCGGGGCATTCTGCTCGAACAGTTTCTCCTCCGATTCGACAAGGATTTCACGTTTCTATTTCGGAACTCTGCTGTCGGGCTAAACTTTTCGGATATCTCCAACTCGTGTCCAGTCAATGTGGACGTGATCCTCGGAGCCAACTGGCTCCAAACCGACGAGCTCAAGAACGGCCGCCTGACGCTCGACTTCAAACGGCACCAGATGCTCGTCGATTTCCCAGCAAAGAAACCCTGAATGCAATTTCAAGGAGACCCCGCCGCATGTGGACCGTCCTGCTCCTGCTCGCCAGCAACGTCTTCATGACCATCGCCTGGTACGGGCACCTCAAGTACCCGCAGTCGTACATGCTCACCGCGATCCTGGCGAGCTGGGGCATCGCGTTCTTCGAATACTGCCTGCAGGTGCCCGCCAACCGCATCGGTTACCTCTCCGGCTTCACCGCCTTCCAGCTCAAGATCACGCAGGAAGTGATCACGCTCGCCGTCTTCGTCGTCTTCGCGTGGCTCTACTTAAAGGAGACGCCGAAGTGGAACCACCTCGTCGCCTTCGCCCTAATCCTCGGCGCGGTCTACTTCGCGCGGATGGACTCGAAGGCCGGCGACGACCCTTCTCACCGCGGAGACGCGGAGGCGCAGAGAACGGAGTAAATCCGAAATCCGAAATCCGAAATCCGAAATCCGAAATCCGAAATCCGAAAGTATGTTGGAAATCCCACTTGTCTTTCGTGCTTCGTTTTTCGAATTTGGGATTTGCCGTTTTGCGGTAAGCTGCGCCGACTATAAGGAGACGCCCATGTCGCTGCTCTACACCAAAGACCACCTCGAATTCTACGCGGGCGCGCTCGACTTCGCCAAGCGCGTCGTCGCACCCGGGCTGCGCGAACGCGATGCGAAGGCCGAAGCCGACGTGAGCATCTACCGCAAGATGGGCGAGGAAGGCTATCTCGGCGCCTGCATCCCTGAAAAGTACGGCGGCCTGGGCCTCGATTACCACACGCTCGCGCTGCTCAGCGACGCCTTCGAATACGTCGATACATCGGCGCGCGTGATCGTCTCCGTCCACAACGGCCTGCACTCGCTCGCGCTGTTGCAATGGGGCACCGAAGAACAGAAGCAGAAGTTCCTCGTACCGGTGGCCCAAGGCAAAAGGATCGCGACCTTTCTCCTTACCGAACCCGCCGCGGGCTCCGACGTCGCGGGCCTCCAGTGCTTCGCCGAAAAGAAGGGCGACCGCTACGTGCTCAACGGAGAAAAGATCTGGATATCTTTAAGTACCGTCGCCGACCAGTACCTCCTGATGGCCTACACCGACCGCGAGAAGCAGAAAGCGCGCGACCACCACGGCATCAGCGCGTTTATTGTCGAACGGGCGTGGAAGGGCGTGAAGCCCTACGAACTGCACGGCAAGCTGGGCGTGCGCGCGGGCGTGACCGGCGGCGTGGCGTTCGAGAACGTCGAGATTCCCGCCGAGAACATGCTCGGGCAGGCCGATGAAGGCTTTAAGGTTGCCATGAGCGCCCTCGACAACGGGCGTTACACCGTCGCCGCCGGCTGCGTGGGGCTGATGAAGGCGAGCCTCGACGCGAGCGTGAAGTACTGCAACGAGCGCACCACTTTTAAGAAGCCCATCGGCAAGCACCAGCTCGTCCAGCAGATGATCGCGTCCATGCGCCAGTCCATCGACGCCGGCGAACTGCTCGTCTGGAAGGCCGGTGAACTGAAGAACAAGGGCGTCCGCAATACGCGCGAGACTGGCATGGCCAAGTGGTTCGCGACGGTCGCCGCGCAGCAGTGCGCCGACCACGCCATCGAGATCCATGGCGCGTACGGGTTCAGCAACGAGTTCCCCGTCGAGCGTTTCTGGCGCAACTCCCGCGGCGCCGTGATCTACGAAGGCACCAAGGAAGTCCACCAGCTCATGCAAGCCGAATACGCCCTCGGCTACCGCGAAGACGCTGCGCTCCGCTGCGAACTGCCGGCTTGGCCGGTGAAGTAGCGATGCCATCTTGCCTGCGTGTTATCCGCACAGCGCCTATTGGTCGCGTGTATTCTGGATTTCCTGAATCTTGCATCTCGGAATCGTGAGGGTACTTTCAGAATTATGTCCTTAGCGATTATTATTAAGCGTGTTATTTCCATAGCGCTTTTGGTGATCATCTATTATCAGTTCGTCCCTCCCGCCAAAGAGCGAAATCGTTCCGTATGGAAATGGTTCTTGCTTGGTTGCGCGGCGTGTTGGGGACCGATGTTGCTGGTAGACATCCTTGGTTGCGCCATCAATTTGATTTTCTCGGAGCAAACTTCCGACGGTTATGTCACAAAGGAGACGATCGAGCGCCAAATCAATATCCTGACCATAGGTTACACGTTCTTTCTCCCCCTCGGCGTCACCATCATGTTCTGGACCGCACGCCGGCTTAAGCGCCTACCTCCCCAATAGCAGCGGAAATTTTACGAAACGTGAGATTCGACGATCGAATATTTCTCTCTACTATCTCGCCGTGCAATCGAAAATCGGAAGTCCAAGATCGAAAATAGCTCCCCCTGACATCGTCTCCTTATAGGTCACTGCGCTTTCAACGAACGCGTGATTCCCTATGGTGGATCCTAACCACGCCGCCGCAAATCGAGGCAATTCCCAACCAAAAATAAGCAGCGGATAACCCGGCGCAGCCGCGTCGCGCAATAGCGTAGGATTTTATCCCCGTGCGGTTGGTCTACATTCTACGCCGCCTCGCTGCCGACACCATTGTAGCGAGAGGGCTCATCCGGCCGAATCTGAATCGGCGGTTCTAGTAGATTCGGCTCGAAGTGGGTGCCGCGTCGCGGAGTGCGGGGATTTCCGGTCGGCGCGGGTCCGGCGCACCCCGCTACGCGGCGTGGCACCCCTAACGGAATCGAATCTACAAGCACCGCTGCCGCCTTGGGAGCATTTGATACTCCGGCGCGGGTCGGCGATAACTTCCGGGTCATGAATTCCTCTTCTTGGGACGATCTGCTGCGCGCGCGGCTTGAGGCGTTGAAGGCCGCCGGTTTCGAGCGGCGGCTGCGGACGGCGGCGGTGCTGGGCGCGTCGCGTGCGGCCGACGGACCGGCTACGGGCTCGGGCGGGGCGCGGTTACTGCTGGATGGGCGCGAGATCGTTAACTTTGCGTGCAACGATTACTTGGGACTGAGCAGCGATGCGCGCGTGATCGCGGCGGCGCGGGCGGCGCTGGAGGCTTCGGGCGCGGGGGCGACGGCGAGCCGGCTGCTGGGCGGGAACCGGCCGGAGCACGTGGCGCTCGAGGCGGACCTGGCGCGGTTCAAGCACAGCGAGGCGGCGCTGGTGTTTGCGAGCGGGTACCAAGCAGCAATCGGAACGATAACGGCTATTTTGGATTTTGGATTTTGGATTTCGGATTATAACAGCAAAGAGGAAGCGGCTGGCGGTTTGGATGAAAATCCAAAATCGGAAATCCAAAATCCAAAATGCATTTTAGATCGCCTCGCGCATGCGAGTTTGATCGACGGGGCGCGGCTCTCGGGCGCGCGCGTGCGCACGTTCAAGCACAACGATGTGGAGGACTTGCGGCGGTTGCTGCGGCTGGCTCCCGGCTCGCGGCTCGCGGGAGACTTGGCTAATGGCGGTCCGCCCCTGGCGGGCAGAGACGCCCGCCCCACCGATCCAAGTGGCGAGCGCGAGGCTTCCGCTTCGGCAAGTTCGCGCAGTTCAATCGAAAATCGGAAATCCAAAATCGAAAATGGCCTCACTCTGGTCGTTGTCGAGTCGCTGTACTCGATGGATGGCGACGTGGCGCCGTTGGGCGCCATCTACGAAGCCACGCACAATGCGGGTGCGCTGTTGCTGGTGGACGAAGCGCACGCGACGGGCGTGCTCGGGCCGGGCGGACGCGGAGTGCTCGCGGAGGTTTTTTCGGGCACGCTTCCGCCGGACGTGATCGCGCTAGGCACACTGTCCAAGGCCTTGGGGAGCCAAGGCGGGTTCGTCTGCGCTTCAAGGGTTGTAGTGGACACCATCATGCACGCGGGCCGCGCGTTCCTCTTTTCGACTGGGCTGGCACCGGCGTCCGCTGCGGCGGCGCGCAAGGCGCTGGAGATCGCGGAGGCGGAGGGGGCTCGGCGAGAGGGCCTGCTGCGGCGGTCAGAGGAACTTCGCGCAAGGCTGCGCAAGCAATTTGGTGAAAAATCGGGCTCGCGCGGCTGGAAAGTCTTAGGGGGACCGGGGCCGATTGTGCCGATACTAATCGGTAATGAGTCCGAAGCCGTGCGGGCCGCGGAGCGTCTGCTTGAGGCCGGCGTGTGGGCTCCGGCGGTCCGCTACCCGACCGTGAAGAAGGGGCAGGCGCGGCTGCGGGTAAGTTTAAGCGCGGCGCATAGCGAGGAGGATGTCGCTAAATTGGTTGATGCGCTAGCCGATTAGGGGCAAGGGAAATTCCAAACTGCAAACGGCAAGAACCAAACAAACGGAAAACAACAAAATGAAAAATTCAAGGCAGAGCGAGACGATCCGATTCCGAAACCGCAATTAAGTGGAATAGCAAGATAAACGGATGGATGGAATAGAAGGCAGCAGGTTCGCAGAGCAATTTTTTCTGTTTGGAGTTTTCTGTCTGGGATTTGGTTCTTGCCGTTTGGAATTTGCAGATTGTGGTTTAGCCGAGCGTTACTTGTGGAATCTGGTCGGGAGGCTACGATACACGGGCCATGAAATCGAGAAGCTTGAATCTGATGGGCGCGGGGGCGTGCCTGACGCTGGCGCTTTGCGCGGGCTGCGGGCGGCCGTCGTTTCTGCCGCAGAAGGAACCGCCGCCGAAGCCCGAGCGCGTGGAAGTGAGCGCGAAGGAGACGGCAAAACTCAACGATAAAGACTACCTGATGCGCAAGGCGACGCTGGGGTCGCGCAGCGAGCGCATCGAGGCCATCGATGTGATCGACCGCACGGCGGATCCGGACTTCCTGCCGTTCTTGCTCGAACGGCTGGAGAAAGAGGACGACCGCTTCCTGCAGATCCGCATCATGCAGGCGCTCTCGAGGCCCGACGGTTTCCAGGACGTGCGCGCAGTGGCGCCGATCCGGCTGATCGCGGCGAAGGACAAGAGCCGCTTGGGCGTCGAGGCGGTCGTCGCGCTGTACAATTTGGGCGACGACACCTACATGCCCGAAGTGATCCGGATGCTCTCGTGGAACGAGCTGTATCCCGAGTACGCCGGCATGGCCCTGCGCGCGCTGAAGCGCATCTACGGCGTGGACCTGCCTCCGTACGTGCGTTCGTGGAACAACTACTACAAGACCCACCGGCTCGCGCCGTACCAGCAGTTGCGCTGGTACGCGGCCATCCGTCCGCCGCTGCCGCCGACGGTGGCCGGCACGACGAAGTTGGAGCCGCGGCCTACGGGCGGACCCAAGCTGCCCGAAGAAGACGTCAAGGTACGCAGGCATATCGTGACGGTGTACGAGTTCTGGAAGCCGGACGAGCCGTAACACCATTTCCGATTTCCGATTGGCCGGCAAATGGGAATGTGGCTGGTTCGCTGGTTGATTCGTTGACTGATTGTTTAGTTGGCTGGTTAGGTTGCTCGCAGGCACAGCGTCGAAAACTTAACTCCTTCTATTCTGAAATTCAAATTGTCCGGGCTTGAATTGGACGATACGCTCCTAAAGCTATGAGTACGCTCGGTACTACCCTAAAACCTCCCGAGTCCGGACTGCTTCCGGCCGGCGCGCGCTGGTGTCCTTTGAAGACGCATGGGGACAGCCGCGGCGATCTGACGGAGATCTTCCGCCAGGAATGGCACGGGGACGTGAAGCCTGTGCAGTGGAATTACGTACGGTCGGCAGCGGGCGCGCTGCGCGGCGTCCATCTGCACCTCAAACATTGGGATTACGTCATCGTGCTGGAAGGCCGCGCGCTCATCGGCATGCTGGACTTGCGTCCCGGATCTCCCACCGAGAACCGCGCGGTCCTGTTCGAGGTCTCGAGCGCGGAGTTGGGCGGCGTCGTCGTGCCTCCCGGCGTGGCACACGGCTTCTACTTTCCCGAGGAATCGCGGCACCTGTACGGCGTCAGCGAGGTCTACGATCCCAAGGACGAACTGGGCTGCCAATGGAACGATCCTGGCCTGGGCATTAAGTGGCCGGTGCAGAAACCTATTCTCAGCCCACGCGATATCGAAGCGGGGACGCTCGCCGAATTGCGCGCGAAGGTCCCGGCTTATTCGGCGTGAGGCGGCTGCAGCGCCTCGCGAACCCCCGCCCTTTCAAGCATCTTCGCGATGAGCTCCACGATCTCCAGCCCTTCGGCGGCGCTGCTGTGCGGCGGCGGGCCGCCGCGCAAGTGTTCGACGAAGGCTTTCAATTCCAGAAATAGCGGCAGGTCATTGAGCAGTGGGCGGCGCTCGGGTTCGGCGGAGCCCTTGCGCCGGATTAAAAGGTGCTCGGCGTAGGCGTCGCCCAGCACGGCGACGCCTTCGCTGCCGTGCAGGCGGAGTTCGCGGCGGTGAACCGGATAGCGCACGGAACATTCCAGCTGGAACGACGGCACCGTGCCGAAACTCGCATTCAAGGAGAGCAACTCGCCATATTCCTGTTCAGTGTGCACGAAGGCCAGGTCGGGCATATGCCCCAAGACATCCCGGGCGATGGTTAAGTCGTGGGGCGCAAGGATCCAGGCCATGTTGCAGTCCGCATGCGGGCAGCCCCATTGGCCGCGAAAAGCGTGCAGGCCGAGCGTGCGGCCCAGTTCTTCCGCGCGCGCCATGCGGGCCAATTCCACCACGCCGGGATGGTAACGCCACTTGTCCATGACGAAGACGCGCTCGGGAGCCGCGGCCACGATGCGCCGCGCGTCGTTACCGTTTGCGCAGAGCGGCTTTTCGACGAAGAGCGGAACGTTGCGCGGGATCAGGCGCAGGACGGTTTCGGCGTGCACGGACGTGGGCGTCGCCACGACGTAGCCGTGCGCGTCCGGCAGGTCTTCAAGGTTTGAAACCACAGTGTCCGCGCCGCCATCCTGGGCGGCACGGCGGCTCTCTTCTGAGCGCGCTGCGACCGCCACGCGGCAGCCCAGCGCGACTAGATCGCGCAGGATGAGGCGGCCCCAGCGGCCGCAGCCGGCGAGGCCGATGGTGAGAGGCGCCGTCGGCATGGCTTTGGAGTACCCCTGGAACGGCGGGAGGCAAGCGCAAGCTCGGAGTGTGGCAGAGCGTTCTTAGAACGTCTATTAAAAGGCTCGCAGCTCGCGGCAGACACACTTCCAGTATCCTTTTTGCTGCCAGGGGCTATATGCCAGGCGCCAATAGCATTTTCTTAAGAGCGCTCAATCCGGAGCGGAGGCGGCCGCGGTTTCCGCCAGGGCGCTCAGGCCGCGCAACTTGCGGTGCTGTTCCATCCACCAGCCCGGCGGCGTGGGCGAAGGCGGCTCGGGAAATTCCGGTTTGTGCACCGGGAGCTGCCGCAGGCTCGCCCACAGAATCGAAAGGGCCTCGCGGGGCATGAAGAGGCGCTCGGTCTGGATGGCGTGCACATAGGCTTCCTGCTGAAAGGAAGGCTTGAGTACGTAGCAGTCCTTCCGCAGGTACGACGGGAATTTGAAGCCGGTGAGTTCGTTCGAAGCCGCGAAGCGCTTACCGCAGGCCTCCCAGGCGCGCAGGGTGAAGTCGCAGTCCGGCGTGCGCCAGAGCGTGTTCGCGTCTTTAAGGCCGCCAATGCGCAGCGCGAGTTCGCGCGTATGCAGGACGGACGAACTGGAGAGGCCGTAGCCGGGTTCGTAAATGCCCGAGGAATAAATTCCGGTCACGAAGCGGACGTTACTGCCGGGCGGGCCGATGTTTTCCAGATAGCCGTAGGCCCATTCGGCCTGGCGCTCTTCGATCGTACGCACGAGCGTGGCCAAATGTTCCGGGTGCCAGACGTCGTCGTGCTGGAGGTGGGCGATGTACATGCCGTGGGCGTTGCGCATGCCCCAATTCTTTGGCTGGACCTGGTTGCCGGAGTTCGCCGGAAGATTGTGCCAGCGCATCCGGGCGTCGCCAAACGAGGCCACGACTTGCTCCGAGTCGTCGGTGCAGCCGTCGCCCACGATGAGCACCTCGAAATCGCGGAACGTCTGCCATAGGACAGAGGTGAGGGCGCAGCGCAGGACGTTGCTGTAATTATAGGTGGGAATAACGACGCTGACGCGGGGACGGGCGGCAAGAGGCGCCCGCTCGATCCGAATTTGGGGCAGATCCCGCCGGATGTATTTGAACGCATTGAAAACCAATTCATAGGCGTGCTGCGCGGGCGGGTAGGCGTAGTCGTAGATCAAGGTTGGACTCGAATTGACTGGTTCTCTGGTTAGCTGGTTTTCTCGTTGGCTGGTTCTCTAGAATTCAATTTTTAAGACGCATAGATGTTAAGGTAAAGAATAACCAAGTTGAATTGAAAAAGAGTGCACTCCGTGTCGGTGTGCGGTTGTATTCATAAGCAAACAAGGAAAAGTGCGTGCTTCGCTCTGCCTTGACAGTCTCACGCATCCCTTGTACGGTTCGTCGGTTCCAGCGTAAACCATGACCTTTGCCCAGGAGTGCGCACCAGGCTCCATGAACCGTGCGTTGAAGCGTTCTTTCGTCCGAGTGCTGCCTGCGCTGATCCTGCTCGGCGAGGCGGGCGCGATGGCGCGATGCGCGGCCGAAGACGGCCCGCAGATCACGCCCGAAGAAGCGAAGCTCGACGCGATCCCCCTCGACAAAGTTAAAGAGCACGTCGCGAAGCTGGCGGCGATGAACTCGCGCTTGCCGGGCATGCCCGGCAACAAGGCGGCTCGGGATTACATCGTCCAGAAGCTGACCGCGATGGGCTACCGCGACGCGACGGACACCGTCAGCCAGTCCAACGACGCGCTGGACAAGGCGGAACTGAGCGCCGACGCGGCGACGGAAGCGGGGCAGACGTTCGGGACGATCGCCGCGCCGGGCACGGCGCAGGCGCCGTTCAATATCCGCATCACGATCGCCGACGAGGACAACTCCATCACCGAAGGCGTGGTGGAGGTTAAGGGCACGGGCCTCGACGGCCAGGCGCAGAGCGAAGAGCTCAAGCTCAAGGCGTCCGTGAACAGGAAGAACACGGCGGCGGGCGACAAGCCTTTCATCAATGTGCGCGCGCTGGTGTTGAAAAAGTGCACGGGCGCGACACCGAAGACGGACAATCTCAGCGCTGGGTACGACACGCGCTTCCATATCGGCGCGCAGCAGTTCTGGGGCGTGGCGCCGTTCGACGGCGGCGACGGCAAGCTGCAAGTAACGGGCGCGGACGGCTCGCTGGGAACCTTCCCGATCTATGCGGTCTGGCCGAACGGCGCGGCACTGGCCGCGACGGGGCGTTCCGGCCTGAGCGGCCCGGTGATTTACGCAGGGCGCGGGCAGGCGACGGACTTCGACGACCTGCCGGTGGACGGCGCGCTGGTGGTGCTGGACTTTCCGGAAGGGCGGCGGGATTCGGGCGAGGCGCGCTGGACGCAGGCGGCGGGCTTTGGCGCGAAGGCCGTCCTCTACATCGAACCCGAGACCGCGCTGCGGCCGAATCTCGAGCGGCTCTTCTGCAACACGCCTGTGGAATTCCCGCGCTTCTGGATGCCGCGCAAGGACGGCCTGGCGCTGAAGGCGTTCCTCGAACAGGAGCGGACAAAGAAGGCCGTCGCGAAGGGTACCGCGAAGCTCACCACGGCCTGGAAGCGCGAGATCTGGGAGAACCTTTACCTGCTGGTCCCGGGCAGCGGCGCGGTAATGGGCCAGGTGAAGGAAGCGGACAAGCTCAAGGCGAAGGTCCAGGCGCTGACGCCCAATGCGGACGCGGCCAAGGCCGCGCGCGACAAGGCGGCGGAGCTGCTCGGACAGGATAAGGTCTCGCTGCGCGAGCTGCAGACGGCGCTGGCGGAACTCGACGCGGGCCTGAAGGCCGAACAAGCCGACGCGGGCGCGCTCAAGGCGCCCCTGGACGAACTGCGCGGCGAACTCGCCTCGACCGTCGTGCTGGCCGCCTACTACGACTCGAACTCGGCGGTGCCGGCCATCGCGCCGGGCGCGGAGCAGGCGCTCTCGTGCGCGGCACTGCTGGAACTCGCGCGCCGCTACCGTGAAGCGCCGCCGCCGCGCGACACGCTACTGCTCTTCTGCAACGGGCACTTCCAGGGCTTGAAGGGCGAGCGCGAGTTCTTCTCGGCGATCGAGAAGCTCCCCGAGAGCAGCAGTGAAGGTGAACTAGCGAAGACGCTGGGCAAGGTGAGCATCTACGCGGGCAAGGACCGCGCGAACACGGTTACAGGCTCCACCTACGACGGCATCCTGACGCAGGCCGCGCAAGGCGGCCCGGAGACGGTGCTGCAGCGGCTGGAGCGCGGGAAGCTGCTGGAGTTCGCCGACAAGGCCGCGAAAGCGTACGAGGCCGACACCGACAGCCGAGACTTGGAAGCGATGAAGGCCGAGGAGATCGCCAAGAAGGGCGGCGTCTCGGTGAACAGCCTGATCGCGGTCATCGCGCTGCTGTTGATGGGCATCGGGCAGGTGCGGAAGAAGCTCTCCTCGCCGCTGCTGGCGCTGGGGCTGCTGGTCTTCGGCGGGATCGTGGGCAAGGAATACCTGGTCGCCGCCGCCCTGAGCCTGAGCGCGGTGCTGACAGCGTTCTTCTGGTTCGCGCTAATCGTGGCCGCGGGCGCGGCGATTATGGGCCTGCGTGAGCGCTACACGGCGCGGCTGCTGCTGGGACTGGTGCAGTTCTTCGTGGCGGTGGTGCTGGCGGTCTTCTACTGCCTGCTGCCGTTCCTCTCGTCTCTCGCCGGCACAGACCGCATCGGGGACCGCGGAGCCCGGCTCGACGAAGCGCTCAACATGATGAAGGAAGACGCGGCAACGCAGGAGACGGAACTCGAACGGCAGCTCCGCGTGATGCGCGCCGAGACCGACATCGTGCCGGTGTACGAATTGGCGGGGAAGAAGCGCGAGGCAGCCACGGTGCAGGCGGTGCTCGCCAAGGACCCGCGCGCCAAGGCGGACCTGGACGAATTCGACCGGATCGAGAAGGAGCGCCTGGAGTACGAGGACGCGGGGCGCTTCCTGTACACCTTGACCACGCAGGGCCTGAGCCTGCATCCGCCGGAAAACCTCGACCGGCTGAAGGACAAACTGGACCGCGTCGCACGGCTGACGCTGGCGCGGGCGGCCGAGCAACGGGCGTGGGCCTGGCTGGAGTACGACCGGCGCAAGAGCAACCGCTGCTTCAACGAACTCGCCGCGGACCGGCTCTCGCGCGCCTGCGAGAACGAGACGGGCCGCAAAACGCTCTTCCTCTCGCTGGACCTCTCCGCGGGCCACGAGGGCGTGGGGCTCTTCTACAAGGGCGCGTTCTACAACCAGCCGGGCGACATCGAGAGCAAGTACAAAGGCTACTGGGGCCGCATGGTGATGCCCATCGCGCGAGCGGTGGAGAAATCGCAGGGCGGCAACGACGCCGGCTCGCTGATGCCGGACACGCTGCTGGAGAACAAGGGCCGGCGCTGGGACACGTTCCTCGGCACGCCGCTGGCGCTGGCGACGGAGATCGCGGTGCAGGCCCAGGTGCGCGGGCTGACGCTGGCAACGCCGTACGACCGGCGCCTGGGCTGGGACAACCCGCAGGACACCCTGGAGCGCCTGAACCTGCAGCCCGCGGAGAACCAGAAATCTCCGTGGAGCAACGTGGACTCGCAGTTGCGGCTGGCCGGGCCCTTCTTAAGGCGCTTCATGGCCGAAGGCAGCGTGACGCAGGAGAGCCGCTTCAACGAGAAGCTGCGCTTCACCGGCTTCGCGCAGGTGATCTTCAAGACCGTGCGGCGCGGCGGCTCGCGCAGCATCTTCCCGGATATTCCGGTGCCGGACGCGCTGGTCTTCACCTGCATGGAACCGCTGAGCGCGGCGGGCGTGCGGCTGGGGCCGTACGAGTGTACCAACCCGCTGGGGCAGGCGCGCATGCCGGGCTTGCGCACCGGTGCGCGTTGGAACTTCGAGCTGCAAGCCTGCGACCCAGAGTCGGGCGAGATCACGTTCGTGACGAACAAGCCCAAGCACGGGCTGGACGAGAACCGCTCGTTCGCCTCGTTCATCGGCGCGAAGACGCGCACGGAACAGGTGGAGCTCTTCGCGGCGCAGGGCGTGGCGGCGCTGGACCTGATCGACCCGCGTTACTTCGTGCCGCTGCGAAACTGTAAGCTACTGGCGGGCCAGACGGAATCCCAGCCGCAGGCGTTCGGCTCGACCAACAGCTACCTCCAGGAAGCCCACCGGGTGCTGTACGCGGAACCCGGGACGCGCATTAAATGCCTCTTCCGCGAAGGGCAGTTCGGCGTGCGGCTGACACTGCTGGACGTGCAGGAGCCGGTCGTCGAGCGGCTGCTGAATAAGGAAGAGTCCGCGAAGGTCACCGCGGCCGAGGCGCGCGGCCCGGGCTTCCAACTTGGCACCAAGAAGGTGCTGCCGTGGCTGCCCAAGCGCACGGGCATCGACCTGTGGTGCCTGGGTGAGCAGCGGCTCGGCGAACTGCGCGCCCATTCGATCGGCAACCCGAAACTGGACAACCCGGATTACCCTGGCGCGGATTCAGCCGGCACGGTGAAGGTCACCGAAGGCAGCGACGAAGTGGAGCGCGACGGCGGGCCCGCGGACGCGAAGCCCTGGGGCGACCACTGCCTGCGCATGCGCTTCCGCGTGCTGGCGACGGGCCAGAGCTATGGCGTGAAGGCAGTGAAGGGCCCGAACGCGCTGGTGCTCGACCAGCCCTACGCTGGGACAACTTCCGCGAAGGAACCGTTCGTGCTCACCAACCAGGACCCCGGCCTGCATAACTTGGCCAAGCTGCGACTGGGCGAGGCCGCAGTCGCGGAGAAGGCGGGCAAGTACGGGACGGCGTGGCAGCGCTACACGGAAGCGTGGGGCCTGGAGTCGCGCGCGTATCCCGAGGTGCTGGGCACGGCGCACGATTCGGTGATGGGCGTGGTCTTCTACCTCTTCCTGCTGCTGCCGTTCTGCTTCTTCATGGAACGCCTGCTGATCGCGAGCCCGACCATCGAGCGGCAGATCGGCGCGTTCTTCGGCGCGTTCGTGCTGATGTTCGGGCTGCTGTGGTGGGTGCATCCCGCGTTCAGCCTGGTGGCGGCGCCGCCGATCATTCTGCTGGCATTCGTGATCATGAGCCTGGCGTCGATCGTGATCGCGATCGTGTACGGGAAGTTCAACGCCGAGATGCGCATGATGCAACAGGGCATGCAGGGCGTGCAGTCGGCGGATGTGAACCGGGCGAGCGCAGGGCTGGTGGCGGTGACGCTCGGCATCAGCCAGATGCGGCGGCGCAAGCTGCGCACGTTCCTGACGTGCCTCACCGTAGTGCTGCTGACGTTCACGGCGCTTTCGTTCACCAGCATGGTGCCCTCGATCTCGCAGGCGCACATCGACCTCTCGCCCGGCGTTGAGAAGGACGCGCCGTACCAGGGCATCATGATGCGGCAGCTCAACTGGGACAACCTGCGCGTCGAGGCCTACGACGAGTTCGTGAGCGAGCTGGAACCGGAACATCTGCGCGTGGTGCCGCGCTTCTGGCGCGTGGCGAAGGCGGACCAGAAGATCTTCGTCGACCTGATCAACGGGGAAGGCAAGATCGCCTCGCCGTCGTCGATGATGGGGCTCTCGCCGCACGAAGCGGAACTCTTCCCGGACAAGATCAAGGAGTCCCTCGCCGCGGGGCGCTGGCTGAAGGAGGGCGACCGCTCGGTGATCCTGATCCCCACTTCGCTGTCGACAATCCTGCGGCCCGTCGGCGTGAAGGAAGAGGACTGGACGCCGGAGAAGGCCCTCGGCCAGAAGCTGAAGCTGGGCAGCTACGAGGTGGAGGTGATCGGCGTCTACAAGCCGGACGTCTTCGGCAACGACATCCGCGACCTGGACGGCGAACCGATGACGCCGGTGGACTTCTCGGCGAGCCAGGCGTCGCGGGGCGCGGAAGCGAAGTCGGACCAGACGGCGGACGTGGAGTCGATCCAGGGCGTCTCGTCGAACAAGTACCAGCACGTGAGCGCCGGCGAGTCGGTGATCGTGCCGTGGTCGCTGGCGGTGCTTCTGGGCGCGGACCTGCGCTCGGTGGCGGTGAAGATCGACGACCCGAAGAAGCTGGACTACGTGAAGGACCGGCTGCTCAAGCGCGTGCAGAAGAATCTTTTCGTGGGTATCGAAGGCCGGCGGCGGCTGTACGCGAGCACGCCCTCGACGAGCCTCTCCGGCGCGGGCAACCTGGTGGTCCCGATGGCGATCTCCATTCTGATCCTGCTGAACGTGATGATCGGCGCGGTGTACGAGCGCAACCGCGAGATCAAGATCTTCAGCGCGCTGGGGCTCGCGCCGTCGCACATCTCGGCGCTGTTCCTGGCCGAAGCGATCGTCTACGCGACCCTGGGCGCGATCCTCGGCTACCTCCTGGGCCAGGGCACAGCGAAGTTCATCCAGGTCTTCGGCGAACAGCTCGGCATCGGCGGCCTGTATCTGAACTACTCGTCCTCGTCCGCGGTCTTCGTGACCGGGCTGGTGATGCTCGCGGTGGTGGTCTCGACGATCTACCCGATGTGGGAGGCCTCGCGCGCGGCCTCGCCGTCAGAAGAGCGGAGTTGGGGCGTGCCGGACCCGGTGGGCGACGAGATCTCGCTCGAACTGCCGTTCAGTTTCCAGCGCGACCTGGTGCCGGGCGCGGCGCTCTTCTTGCACGAATACTTCGACAGTCACGCGGAGTCGTCGCTGGGCAAGTTCACGGCGAAAGAGGTGACGCTCGAGGCGTTTCACACCGACCACGGGCAGGGCATGTGCCTCTTTTTCATCGCCTGGCTCTCGCCGTACGACCTGGGCGTCTCGCAGGAAGTGCAGATCTACGTCGTACCGACGACCGAGGGCCTGTACGTGACCGAGGCGTCGTTCTTCCGCATCTCGGGCTACGTAACGTCGTGGCAGCGCGTGAACCTCCCCTTCCTTAACGCGCTGCGTAAGCACCTGCTGATCTGGCGCACGTTCTCGCCGCCGCAGCGGCTCGATTACGCCATCCGGGGCTACTACCAGTTCCAGGAAGCATTCGAGGCCGTCGGCTGGCCGCCGCCTGAGGGGATGGAACTGCCACAGCGGGAAGAGTTGGACAACCGCGGGGACGAGGACGAAGAAGAACCCGCTGCCCAGCCGTTGGAGCCGAAGCCGGCGAGCGATGCGGGAGCGTAGGAAGAAGTGCTGAGTGCTGAGGATTAGTTGCAGGGATTGAAGCGGGTTGCATTGAGAACCGAGAGCTAAGAGCCGAATGGCCGCGATCGATAACGAACTCGAACAGTACCGCCGCATCATGTCGCCCCCCGACAAGTTCGAGGAGGGCTTCTCGTGGCGCACGATCGTGGGCGCGGTCTTCCTCGGCTTCGTGATGATGCCGGCCTCGATGTACATGGGGCTGGTGGTGGGTTCGGCGAGCATCGACGCGGCGGCGCGCTGGGTGACGGTGATCTTGTTCCTCGAGATCGCCAAGCGCAGCATGATCAGCTTAAAGCAGCAGGAACTGTTCGTACTGTATTACATGGCGGGCATCGCGCTCTCGTCGCCCTTCGAGACGCTGCTCTTCCGGCAATACCTGGTCACGTCGCCCGCGGCTGCGGACATGCACATGACCGGCGACTTCCCCTGGTGGGTCTCGCCGCCGGCGGAAGAGATCCGCGCGGCGGGGCGGACGTTCCTGTCCTGGGGCTGGGCGGCGCCGATCTGGATGATCGTGCTGGGCAACGTGATCAGCCGCATCGACCACTTCGGGCTAGGCTACCTGTTGTACCGCTTCACCAGCGACGTCGAGAAACTCCCCTTCCCCATGGCGCCGGTCGGTGCGGCGGGCTCGATCGCGCTCGCCGAGAGCGTGCAGGAGAAGCAGACGTGGCGCTGGCGCACGTTCTCGATCGGCACGATGCTGGGGCTGATGTTCGGCGCGGTGTACTTCGCGGTGCCGGCGATCACGGGTGCGGTCTTTGGACAGGCCGTGCAGATCATTCCCATCCCGTTCATCGAACTGACCGACAAGACCAGCGACGTGCTGCCCGCGGTGGCGATGGGCCTCACCGTCGACCTGGGGCTGATCATCGTGGGCTTCGTGTTGCCGTTCTGGGCCGTCATCGGCAGCGTAGTGGCCGTCTTGAGCATGCTGATCATGAACCCGGCGCTGTACAAGATGGGCTATCTGCCGCACTGGACGCAGTCCATGAACACGCCGCAAACGGGGCTCTCGAACTCTATCGACTTCTACATGAGCTGGAACATCGGCATCTCGCTCTCCATTGCGGCGATAGGCTTCTGGGCTGTCTTCCGCGCCGTGAGCACGTCCAAGGTGGAAGGGCAGATGGACTTCAGCAAATTCTGGAAGAAGAACGTCGCCCGCGGCGATCTCTCGATCTGGACGAGCCTCGCGATCTACCTCTTTTCCACGTGCAGTTACATCGCGATCTGCGCGTACCTGGTCCCGAACTTCCCGATCTGGTTCTTCGGGCTGTACGGGTTCGTGTACACGCCGGTGGTGAGCTACGCGACGGCGCGGCTGGAAGGCATGGTCGGGCGCGGCGTGAACATTCCATACGTGCGCGAAGCCGGATTTATTCTTGCCAGCCGCTGGAGCGATTACCGCGGCATCGGCATCTGGTTCGCGCCGATCCCGATCACGAATTACGGCTACGCGACGGTCGGGTTCCGGCAAGTGGAACTGACCGGCACGAACCTGCGCAGCATCATCAAGACGGAACTGTTCGTACCACTGATCATCCTTCCGGCCAGTATTATCTTCAGCCAGTTCATATGGAGCCTGGCCTCGATTCCGTCGGACGCATACCCATACGCGAACATCTTCTGGGACCCGAACGCGCGCGCGCAACTGCTGCTGTACAGTTCGACCACTGGCGGCGAGTCGCCGTTCTTCGATGCGCTAAAGCCCCTGGTGATTGGGATCGGCTTCAGTTCCGGCGTGGTGCTCTTCTCGATCCTGGCCGCGTTCAGCCTCCCGACGCTCTTCGTTTACGGTGCGGTGCAGGGCTTCGGCATGGGCAGCCCGCACGGGCTGGTCTTCGAACTGATCGGCGCGCTGATTGGGCGGTACTATTTCGAGAAGCGCTTCGGGCAGGAGAAGTGGCGCCAGTATGCTCCGGTGCTGGCCGCGGGCTACGGCTGCGGTGTGGGCCTGGTGAGCGCCGGCAGCGTGGCCGTGGGCATGATCTCGAAGTCGGTGTCGCAGTTGCTGTACTGATTGGGACGCGAAACGTAGAACGTAGAGCAAGACTTGTAAAACGTAACGCGTAAAACGTAATAAGAAGCACGAGATGTTAACCAGCGACCCAAGCAACCAGCTAACCAGTCATCTCGTCACCGTCCCGTTTTTCTTCGCGGAGACGTGCGAATTGGAGGCGATGCGGCCGGGAAATCTTGGATGGCACGGGGGCGGAAATGGGCTTAGCGGGACCTGAATATAGGCCGACATTGGACGCATTAAAATAAGCGGAACTGACCGGCTCGCCCGTGATGCGCTCCGTCACGCGCAGGTGGGACGGATTGATTAGAGCGCCTTGACGAGGCCGCGGAGCTGGTCCTTCAGGGCGCCACGAATCAGGCGGTCGAGGACGCGCTTCTGCTCGCCCGTAAAGATGGGCTTGCGGCCGCGCTTCAGCCTGCCGGAAGAATTCTTCGAACTACGCGGCCTGGCCATAGAGACTCCTTTTTGTGCGCCGTTGGAAACAACTCCAGAATTACGCTTGGAACAGGCATCTCTTTTACTCGTTCATTTCCGGCTGTAAAGCGATGAATTGAATCTTCCGCCTTCCGGCCAATAATGCTCCGGAATCATTTCGAAAAAGGGGCGGGGCGGCCTTGAATTGGCGCGCCGCGAGTGCTTTAATTCGGCTGACCCGTCCGCAAAGCCTCGAGGAGCCGGCATGCCCGAATGCGTCTTCTGCAAGATCGGCTCGCGCGAACTCCAGGCGATGGTCGTCTACGAAGACCCGGACTTCATCGCCTTCCGCGACATCAACCCGATGGCGCCCGTGCACGTTCTCATCATCCCCAAGCTGCATTACGAGTCGCTCGCTGAGTTCACCGCAAAGGACGCGACGCTGCTCGGCCGCATGCTCCTCGCCGCAACGCATATTGCCCGGCAGGAACGCATCGCCGAGTCCGGCTACCGTCTGGTGATCAACACCGGCGCGCACGGCGGCCAGGCCGTCAGTCACGTACACATGCACCTGCTGGGTGGGCGCGCACTGCAATGGCCGCCGGGGTAAAGCTATTTTTGATTTCCGACTTTGGATTTTCGATTTAACGGCATTCGCACATGGGAGCATAAAAGGAGCGAGAACTTCCAGCTAAACGGTCAACTTGTGGGACGAAGTGGGGAAAAGTGACTCGTAACTCGTAAAACTTAAAACGCAAAGTACAGCGTCGATTGATGGACTACCTTCAACTAGTCCGCTAACCGGTCGTCTACCGTTCAATCGAAAATACTTTACCGGGTCACTTCTGCTTACCGGTATCGGCCGACGCGCCTCCGGGCGCCTCTGGCTTCTTGCGGTCGAAGTACAGGCATCCGCCGGGCATGTCGAAGTGGACGGCGGCGAGTTGCTTAAGGAAGGGCGTGCCGAGGACGTTGTTGCCGGCCTGTAGATCGGACTTGGCCAGGGGGCCAACTCCCACCGAGGCGTCGATGACGCGGCCGGCCAGGTTTTCCACCGCTACCTTGCCGAACTCCAGGCGCTTGAAGACGACCTCGCGAATGATCAGTTCCGTGGCCTTGGCGCCGTCGTTGAGGCGCAGGCGACCGGCCTCGGCGGCGCTGTCGTCGAAGCCGTACTCGCTGAGCTTCTGGAACGCGACGAAAAAGGGTCCGCCGGCGCCGGAATCGACCAGAAAGTTGACGCGCGTCTTACCGTTCACCACGCCGTCCACGTGCGGGAGGGTCTCGCCCGGCGAACGATGCAGCGGGAGGCGCTCGCGTTCGTAGCCTTTGGGCGCGTCGGGCAGCGGGCTGCGGAAGGCCCAGAGAATGAGGCGCTCGTGTTCGTAGTCGAGCGTGAAGCGGGTGCGCGAGAGGAAGTCCATGCCGAGCAGCATGTCGATCTGCCCGAGTTTCTGGCCTTCGCGGTGGTCGATCACGCCGATGCCGATATTCTTGTGGACGCGCTCGCCGATCTGCAGCGACGGAAGAATCGCCTTCTGCATGGCCACCCCGCCCACGAACGCGCCCTGGAGCTGTTCGGTGCCGGTGATCTGCAGATTCTTCAGCTTCACGCGTGCCTTGTTGATCAGGGAGATCTCGGCGCCCGTGTCGATAAGGCACTCGGCGGTGGCATCATCGTTGACCTTGGCGGTTACGAAGACGCGGTCGGCGAAGAGCTTCATGGGGATGGCCACGGCGTCCTTGGGCAGGTCGGAAGGCGGAGCCGCGGGCGCTTCCGCGCCGGGCAATTCGAGACTAGTTATTAGCAGAAGTGGCAAAAGCAGGCAGGCGAAGTTGAAAAAGAGTTTCAAACGGTGGACTTTAATTACCCGGAAAAATAGGCTTCTTGGTCGCACCGTTTTGCCTCCCGCGCAGTCCAACAGAGGACGAACTTCAGGCGCGCCTGTGAGGAATTTCCGTCGCGCCTGTGATTCTAGCTTCAACCCTTTTAAAATTAAAGAGTTATGTTGATAATCGGCTAATAAACTGGGTGGAAATTTGATTCAGCTTCATGAAAGGAACTCTCCTTAAATACATCCCGAAAAGAGACCGCACGGTGTGGGATTACGGTGTAATCCAAGTGTCTGCCCTCGATTGGGTAGTAAAGACAGCAACAACCAGGAGATGCACATGTTCAAGGCGTGCAAGCAGGTATTGAGCATCGGGTTGGCGGCCGCAGCGATCTGGGCGCTGAGCACACAGGTGGCGAGCGCGGACGAGGCGAAGACCGACGCGCCGAAGCCCGAGGCCCCTAAGACGACCAAGCCGATCCAGGCCCCGCAGCGCAAGCTCGGCGAACAGATGAACCACACGGCCGAAGACCTGATCAATCTGCTCGAAGAAGCACGCGAGAACATAAACGTCGAGATCCAGGGCAAGGACAAGGTCAAGCAGTCGACCGACAAGCTTAACGACATCTCCGGCAAGACGGTACCGCAGATCATCGACCAGTTGCGCTCGGGGTCGAAGGACGACCTGAAGGGCGGCCTGGTGAACATGGACCAGGTGGTGAAAGATCTCTCGGCGATCCTGAAGAACGTACAGAAGGATCTAGCGCCCGCGGCGACGCGGAAGGTGCTGAGCGACGCGATCAAGAAGCAGGCGGCGGCGCTGGAGAAGGTGAAGGAGACAAAGGTCACGCAGGAGAAACTGGAAGGCAAGCCCCAGAGCCAGCTCACCGAGGACGAGAAGCGCGCCTTGGCCGAGGCCGCCGACAAACAGAAGGAAGCCGCAGAAGAGCTGAACAAGGCGACCAAGGAACTGAAGGAGCAGGTCCAGAACATGAAGGACGCCGATCCGGACGCGGCGAAGAACGTGGAGAAGGCGCTGGACAAGATCGAGAAGGCCCAGGCGCAGCAGAAGTCGAACGAGGCGGCCAACGAGATCGCCGACAACAAACTCAACAAAGCCGAAGAGAAGCAGGAGCAGACGCTGGCGGCGCTTAAAGACGCCGACAAGCAACTCGACAAGGCCACGGACAAAACCAGCCAGCTCGAGGACAAGCTGAAGGACCTGAACGCGGCGAAGAAAGCCCAGGAAGAGGCGATGGCCTCCACCAAGGCGCTGGATCCGAAGGACGACAAGGCCGTCACCGAGGCGGCACAGGAGCAGGGCAAGGTCTCGGAAGCGCTGAACGACCATAAGGACGACCAGAAGCTGGCGGACGCGCAGAAGAAGTCCGACGAGGCGAAGAATCAGATCGCCCAGGACAAGACGCCCGAGGCGCAGAAGAACCAGGAGAAGGTGCTCGACGCGATCAACGAAGCGATCAAGAAGACCGAGCAGGACTTGGCGAAGGCGGAGAACGAACAGGAGAAGATGCAGGAGCTCGCGAACCAGCTCGACAAGATCAACGACATGCTGAACAAGCAGCAGGAGATCAAGGACCAGACCGAGAAGTCCAAAGCTGAGGACGCGAACCAGCTCGCCAAGCCCGAGAACCAGCTCGCACAGGATGCCCAGAAGGCCGCGGAAGAGATGCCGAAGGAAGCGGAGAAGACGGCCGCCGAGCAGGCGCAGCAGGCCGCGCAGCTCGCGCAGCAGGCCGAACAGCAGGCCCAGCAGTCGCAGCAGCAGGCGCAGAAGAACGCGGAACAGGCGCAGCAGCAGAAGGCCGAGAACGCCCAACAGAAACAGGAAGCCGCCCAGCAGGCGCAGCAGGCCGCGCAGGAAGCCAAGCAGGACGCGGCGCAGGCGCAGCAGCACGCGGAAGCTTCCAAGCAGGCGCAGGAGCAGGGCAAGAAGGAGCAGGCGCAGGCGGAAGCCAAGAAGGCCGCGGAAGCGGCGGAGAAGGCCGCCGAGGCCGCGCAGAAAGCCGCCGAGGCCGCCGGACAACACGAGCAGGCGCAGCAGGCCCAGCAGATGGAAGCGCAAGCCCAGTCGATGGAACAACCCTCGGCGCAGCAGTCCATGCAGCAGGCGCAGCAGGCGATGCAGCAAGCCGCGCAGCAGCTCGCCAACCAGGCGCCGCAGCAAGCGCAGAAGGCCGAGCAGCAGGCGATGAACGCGCTCCAGGACGCACAGAAAGCGACGCTGGCGGAAATGGCAAAGATGGATCCGGCCGCCGCGATGCAGGCCGAGATGCAGATGTTGGAGCAACTCGCGCAGCAGGAACAGCAGATGAACCAGCAGACCCAGCAGGCCAATGCCGAGCAGATGGCGCAGATGGCGCAACAGCAGGGCCAGATGGCACAGCAGGCGCAGCAGCAGGGCCAGATGATGCCCCAGCAGGCGCAGCAGGCGATGCAGCAGGCGCAGCAGGCGATGCAGCAGGCCCAGCAGGCGATGCAGCAGGGCCAGCAGCAGCAGGCGAATCAGGCGCAGCAACAGGCGATGCAAGCCATGCAGCAGGCGCAGCAGTCTATGGCGCAGGCGATGGCTCAGGCGCAGCAGCAACAGCAGCAGAACCAGCCGCCGCAGATGTCCATGACGCCGAGCCAGGCGAAGGAGAGCAAGGACAGCCAGCGCGGCGTGGGCAGCTTCCAGTACGGCAAGGTCGCCTCGGGCGAGAAGGACGCGAACTGGAACGTGACGCTGCCGCCGCGCGACCGCGCCGATGTCGAGCAGGCGCTGAAACAGAAGTTCCCGAGCAAATACCAGAAGCAGATCAAGCTGTACTACCAGAACCTGGCGGGCGAGAAGCAGCCCTAAGCCCTGCGGCACGCCGTTAAACGGGAGTATTCATGACCGGCAACCTGAACGCGCGATTTGCGGCGGCCTTTGCGCTAGCCGGGTGCTTTCTGTTGGGTTCGGCGGGCGTGGCGCGCGCCTCGAACTCCGGCGAGGTGGAACTCACCCACGAAGGCAAGGCCTCGATCCAGCTCGCGCAGCAATGGCTGGCCAGCCAGCAGCGCGCGGACGGGTCGTTCAGCGGCGCATACGGGCAAGGCGCGGGAATCACAGCCTCGGGCGTGCTTGCCTGGATGGTGAACGGAAACTTGCCGGGCGAAGGTCCGTACGGGAAGAACGTCGCGAAGGGCATCGATTACATTCTTTCCTGCGCGCAGCCGTCCGGGCTCCTCTTTAAGGGCCAGCAGGAACAGCACGTGATGTACCAGCACGGACTGGCGTCCATCTGCCTCTCCGAAGCCTGGGGCCACACGCAGGACAAGCGTATCTACGACAAGCTGAAGAAGGCCATCGACCTGATCGTGCGCACGCAGAACGACAAGGGCGGCTGGCGCTACCAGCCGAAGATCTCCGACGACGACCTCTCCGTGACCGTGATGGAACTCCTCGCGCTGCGTTCGGCGAAGGACGCGGGCATCGCGGTCCCGAAGGAGACGATCGAACGCGCGATCAAGTACGTCGAGAGCTGCCGCTCGCCGAAGGACAACGAAGGGCTGGCGGGCTTCTCCTACACGCCGCACGGACAGAAGAGCTGGTCCACTACGGCGGCGGGCCTGATGAGTCTCATGCTCTGCGGGCACTACAAGGCCAACAGCCTGAAGGACGGCCTCGATTACCTGATGAAGACCCGCGAGCGCAAGCAGGACACGCAGTGGTTCGTGTATGGGCACTACTACGCGGCGCAGGCGATGTACCAGGCCGGCGGGCAGGGCGAAAAGTTCAAGGCGTACTGGATGAAGTGGTATCCGGACATCTCGAAGGCGATGATCTCCAAGCAGGCCAAGGCCGGCCAGGCGCGCGGGCAGTTCAACGCGGACAGCGGCTACGGCGTGTGGAGCACGGGCATGTGCACGCTGGTGCTGGGGATTCCGTACCGGTATCTGCCGATTTACCAGCGGTAGGGGCAGGATTCGGGGAACCGAATTCAGGGACGGCCAGTGGCCGTCCTTTTTTGTTGCCTGAAGATTGCTCGTACATCGCGTCTGAATGCTCGAACATCCCTTCTCCTTCGCCCGCGTGGGCGGGAGCGTGAGCCTCCTGCAAGTACACTAGCCCCCTCACCCGTTTCTGAATATCTTTGGTGGCGATAGAGGTTTCTAAACCGCGGTGCGTGGCCCATAGGTCAGCTTACGCGCTGGCGCTTGTTGAGGTAGGCGAGGAGCGCGGTGGAGAGGAGTTCGTCGCTGGTGAGCGGGACGAAGTCGATGTCGTTCTCGCGGCAGAAACGGCGGACGGTCTCGAGGTGTTCGTTCATCGCTTTTTTGTAGGCGTCGGCAATGTAACTCCCCTGAGCCGTGATCGTCTGGCCCGTCTCGGCGTCGACGAACTCGATGTTCTCCCGGTAGGGGAACTCGCGTTCTTCCGGCGCGAGCAGATGGAAGAGGATGACTTCGTGGCGGCGCACGCGGAAGCCCTTCAGGCCCGCGATGATCTTCTCGGGCTTGTCCAGCAGGTCGCTCAAGATCACCACGAGGCCGCGGCGCGCGAGGCGCTCGGGCAGGCCCGCCAGGCCCTTTTCGGTGTCGGTGAGTTCCGCGGGCGCGGCCTTGCCCAGCACGGTGTAAAGCGCGTGCAGATGGACGTTGCCACCGCGCGGCGGGAGAAAATCAGCCGCGCCCGAGCGGAAAATACCTAAGCCCACCGCGTCGCCCTGCTTGATCATGAGGTACGCCATCGCCGCGGCGAGGTTGCGCGCGTAAAGCCACTTTGCGATGCCCTTGGAGACGCCGCCGTCCACGCGCGCGCCGTCGCCCCCGAAGCTCATGCTGCCCGAAGCATCCACGAGCAGGTAGCAGCGCGTGTTGGTATGCTCTTCAAACTGCTTGATGTAGAGACGGTCGGTCTTGGCGGCGACCTTCCAGTCGATGAACTTGAACGGGTCACCCTTGGCGTACTTGCGGTACGAGGCGAACTCGCTGGAGAAGCCATGATACGGCGACTTATGCAAGCCAATGAGGAAGCCTTCGACGATGAAACGCGCGACGAGTTCGAGGTTGGCGACGGAGGCCGCGATCTTAGGGTCAAGGAAACGCGTGTCGCCGTCGAGCTTCTCGCGGGAGAAGGGCCGTTCGAGCGTCGCGCCGGCGGCTTGGGCCATGGGGACGTGATACACGTGCGGGCGAGCGGGGGCAAGAGCGGGAATGCGGGATAGGATTTTAGATTTTGGAGTGGTTGGGAGCACGCCGAGGTGCCTCCATGAGCGTCCCGTAGGGACGCCGTGAGATTAGCCCAACGATTTATCGCTGGGAATAAGCGCGATTACAAAGGACCAGTCCCGCAGGGACGGCTGAGTCCTTCGCTGGGGCGCTCAGCCGTCCCTAACGGGACTTGGCTTTGGTGTGCGCTTTCGTTCCCAACCATAAATGGCTGGGTTATTCTCGGTTCGTCCCTACGGGACGAAACCTGGTTAACACGTTGGCTGGTTTGCTCGTTAGCTGGTTAACGGCAAGGGCGCTTGAGGGTTATGGTCAACCAGTGAACGAGAAAACCAGTCCACTAGCCAACCCGTTATCCTGAAAACCATTTTTGTTGCCATAGGCCGTTCTGCGGTGTATGTAATACTAGTATTAAGTTTAGATATAAGGATACCCATGGCCGATACGCTCACCGAACAGTGTACCGAACGGCTCCGCAAGGAGCTGCTCTCGGGGAGCCTGACCAGCCGGGACGGGCTGATCACGGAGCAGGGGCTGTGCAAGAAGCTGAAGGTCTCGCGCGTGACGGTGCGGCGCTGCTTGGCGCTGTTACGCGATGAGCACCTGCTGCGCAGCATACCTTATAAAGGATACGTCTGCGGGCCGGCGGCGGTGGGGGGCAAGGCGGTGGGGGCGCTTGCGCGGGCGAAGCAGGACCTGATCCTGTTCGTGCAGGCGCCGACGGCGCGACCGCTCTTCGACAACGCGCACGAGCGACACATCTGGGAGGGCATGCAGGAGGAAGTCGGGCGGCTGGGATTCGAGGCGCAGCATTCGCGCATGCCGCTGAAATCGCTGGTGAAGGAACTAAAGGGCGCGCTCCGGCCGCGGCTGCGCGGCGTGGCGCTGGAGTGGTTCGACCGCGAGGTCGCGGAGACGCTGCTCGCGGAGGGCATTCCCGCGGCGATGGTGGAGTACATGCACGAGGGCCTCGCTCTGGACGCGGTGTACCAGGACAACGACGGCGGCACCGAGCAGGCCGTGATGCATCTGTGGGCGCAGGGGCACCGGCGGATCGGACTGGTGGTGTGGGCGGAGCCGGCCTTTCACCCGCTGCGGCGGCGCGCAGCGTTCTCGGCGTCCATGTTGCGGCGCGGCGTGCTGGAGAGCGGACGGATCGGGCTGAGCACGCGCTTCGACGCCGAGGGCGGGCGCGAGGCCACAGCGGCGCTCTTTTCGCGCAAGGATCGACCGACGGCGCTAATCCTGAGCCATCTGGAGATGGCGGAAGGCGTCTTCGACGAGTTGGCCGCGCGCGGGATGGAGCCCGGGAAGGATGTGGCGCTCGCGGCGTGGGGCACGCCCGAGATGCGTGCGCGCGCGCTGCACGGAACGCGCTGGGCAGGGCTGGCGTTCGACCTGATCGCGTGGTCGCGGCAGGAGATGGGCCGGCTGATCGTGCGGACGCTGGAAGCGCGGCGGCTCGAACCGCTGCTGCCGGCGCTGCGCGTGGCGGTGCCGACGCAGTTGCTTGGGGACGGCGCGGACTAAATTTGAAGCAGGGAAAATTTTCGAAAGGAACAGGTTATGAAATCGAAGTCGTTCCCGATTCTGGCGGCGGCGCTGTACGCGGCGGCGGGCCTTGCGGCGGAAGGCCCCGCGGCGGCGGCGGCGAACACCTGGGTAGAGATCCCGAAGACCTCGTTCCGGACGGTGGGTTTTCCGCGGGACAAGAACCCGAAAGTCGACGGCGTATGCGGATCGGGGTCGGTAATCTGCGCGTGGGGCGGCGGAACGCTGGATACGAAGCGCAACCGCCTGATTCTATGGGGCGGCGGCCACGCGGATTATGCCGGCAACGAACTGTACGCGTTCGACATCGGCAAGCTCACCTGGGAGCGGCTTACCGAGCCTTTCCCCGAGCCCGTGAAAGACCAGGAAGTCAACGCGGACGGCACGCCCAATTCGCGGCACACCTACGGCGGGCTGGATTACATCGCGCACGCGGACCGCTTCTTCGGTTCGGCGGGCTCGCTGTGGGGCATCGGCTTCGCGAAATGCAATCTCACCTGGACATTCGATTTCGAGAAGAAGAAGTGGGAGAATCGCGAGCCCGGCGGCGACACGGCGAAGCGCAAAACCGGATTCGAGATCGGATCGGCGTACGACCCGGAGACGAAGAAGGTGTGGTGGTGCGAGAACGGCGGACTCTTCTCGTACGATTACGACGCCAACGCGTGGAAACAGCATTCGCAGGAAGCGTATTACGCGCAGACGCCAACGGTGGACGCCAAGCGCGGGCTGCTGGTGGTGGCGGGCAACAAGAAGGCGTACACGGTCGACTTGCGCGGCGGGAAGTTCACGCGCGTGGCGCTGCCCACGGAAGGCGCGGAAGAGTTCGTCGCGAAGGCGAGCCCGGGCTTCGACTACGATCCCGTGGCCGACAAATGCGTTGGCTGGAGTGGCGGCAAAGTATACGTGCTCGATTTGGACAAGAAAACCTGGGAGGCCAAGGACGTTCCCGGCGCGCCGCTGCCCACGCCTTCCGGCGGAACCTACGGGCGCTGGCGCTATGCGCCGAGCGTAAACGCGTTCGTCGTGGTGACGCACCCCGACAAGAATGTCTTTTTCTACAAACATACGGCGGGGGCAGGCAACGCGCCGAATGCCGCGCTCGTGGAAAAGAAATGAGGAGGATCGCACCATGAACATCCGGAGCGCCGTACCGGCCGCACTGTGCGGAATCGTACTACTTGCCACAGCGTCGGCGCGGACCGCGGAAGCGCCCGCAAAAACACCGGCAAGAGTGCCCAATCCAAAACTGGCGGCGCTGGCGGACAACACGGCCATCGAACTCGGCGCGCTGAAGCTGGAGAGCCCCGAGGGCGAGGGCGAAGGCAGCGCCAACCGCGTGACCGACTACAGCGGCATGACCTACGACATGCATAACCACCGCATCCTGATGTTCGGCGGCGGGCACGCGACGACGTTCACGGACACGATCTACGCGTTCGACTTTGGGACGCTGACGTGGTCGGCGCTCTACAAGCCCACGCCGTCGAAGTTCTACAAGCCGGAGAACCTGGAGAACTCTTTCTGGAAGAGCGGCGGCGAGGGCCCCTACCCCCGCCCCATCGGCCGGCACACGTACGATCTGCTGATCGTGCCGGACCATCGCAAGGAGTTCCTGCTGCTGCGCACGGGCTGCGGGCCGTCGTCGGTGGCGCCGGGGATCGGTTATTTCGGCGGAGGCGGTGGCGCGTACGACTTCGCGACGGGCAAGTGGGAGCACTTTGACAATCCGTTCGGCGGATACGGCGCGGCCTCGGAGTACGATCCGGTCTCGAAGAAGGTCATCGCGCAAGCTGGACAGGGCCTGTTCATGTTCGACCCCGAGACACGCAAGACGGTGAAGATCCTCGACGACATCATCGACAAGTACAAAGTGACGGCGTACTCGGGCACGCTGGTTTACTGCCCGATTGACCAGTGCATGTACGGCATCCCGGACAAGAAAGAGATCTGGAAGGTGGAACTGGACCGGCAGAGCTTCAACAAGTCGAAGATCACGAAGCTGACGCCGAGCGGCGAGAAACCGCCGGAGTCGGAGTGCGCGTTCGTCTGGGACCCGGCGAACAAGGTGATCGCAGGCGGCGTGAAGGACAACAAGGTTTACCTTTACGATCCGGCAAAAAGCGAGTGGAGTTCAAAAGAGCTACAGGGCGCGAAGCCGGGGACGATGACGTTCCACTGCCTGGCGTACGATCCGGTGGACAACGTGTACATCTTCATCGCCGGCTGCAAGACGTGGGCGTTCCGGCTGAAGAAGTAAGTACGCCAGAAAGGGGACGCGGATGCGCACGGCGAAAGCATACGACGGACTGCTGGCGCTCTTGGTGGCGGCAGCATCGGGCGTTTTCGCCGGAGATGCGGCCAAGCCACCGGCCTTTACCAAGAAGCCGGCGGTCGCCAAGGCGGGCGAGAAGTACACCATCACCTTCGCCGTCGATCGCGAGACCGACGTGGCCATGAGCATCGAGGACGCCAACGGCAAAGTGGTCCGCCACCTGGTGGCCGGCCTTCTTGGAAAGAACCCGCCGGAGCCGCTGAAGGCGAACACGCTGGAGCAATCCATCGAGTTTGACGGCATGAACGACCTCGGCAAGCCAGCCGGCAGCGGGCCGTTCAAGGCGCGCGTGGGGTTGGGGCTGAAAGCCGGCTTCGACAGGATGATCGGCTTCACGCCGGGCGCCCTGCCGGCGTCGGTGCGGGCCATCGCGGTCGGGCCAAAGGGCGAGGCATTCGTCTTCTACTCCTTCGGGACCATCCACCCGAGCGATAACTCGATTGCTTGCAGCGTGTACAGCCGCGAAGGCAAGTACCTCCGCACGATCATGCCCTACCCCGCGAACGTGCCGGAGGAGAAGCTGAAGGGCGTGAAGCGCATTGAGGTGGATGGCACGAAAGTTCCCTTCATCTACCAGGCCGAGACGCGCTCGTTCATCCCCGGAGCCGGCGAGAACGAGAATCACGACGCCCTAGCGACGTCCGACGGGCGGGTGGCCTTCGTCGGGCGCATGGAGTACACGCGCTACGCGCAGGCCGGGCCGATTCACCTCTTGGTGATCAATGCTGACGGCAGCGTGCCTACAGACGGCCCGGTTAAAACCAAGATCTTCTCCGGCGGCGTCTCGGCCACGTTAGCGATGTCGCCCGATGAGAAGACGCTATACGCCTCCGACGTGCGCACCGCCAAAGATCACTACGGCAAGCCTGTGAACGTGATCTACAGATTCACCTGGGAGGACAAGGAGGCCACGCCGTTCCTTGGGGGCAAAGAGGCCAAAGGAGACTTGGCACTCAACGATCCCAAGGGAATCTGCTCGGACAAAGACGGCAATCTGTTCGTCGCAGACAAGGGCAACGACCGCGTGGCCGTATTCAAGCCGGACGGCTCGCTGCTGGGCGTGCTCAAGACGCCGAAGCCCGAGCGCGTGGCGGTCAGCCGCAAGACCGGCGCGCTTTACGTGCTGGGGGGCCCGGGCATCGCGGATGTGCTGAAGTTCAAGTCGTGGAAGGACGCCGAACCAATCACCAGGACCACGATCCCGACCTTCAAGCACGACGGCCACCGCGTATCCATGGCGCTGGACGACTCGGCCGAGCCGACGGTGCTGTGGTTCGGTTCGCACGATGGCGGGTACACCAAGTTCGCCCTGCTGCGCATTGAGGACAAGGGCTCGGCGTTCGGCGATAAGGTGGATGTCAATGCTCTGCCAGAAAACAAAGGGGACAGCGTCGGCGCGCTGCGCGAGCTCAGCCTGGACCGCGAGCACGAGCAGCTCTACGTGGGCTTCGGCGCGCGCTATGACGGGCGCACGGGCAAGAACGACGCCATCCGTCCGATCCTTCCGCCTAATGTCGGAGCTCTAGGCGCGGTTCTGGCGGCCGGGATGGACGGCTTTCTTTACGTTCATCACATTGGAGGCGTCTCCCGCTTCAGCCCGGACCTCAAGCAGGCCGCCTTCGGAGGGGCGGGACTGATGACCATTCTCAATGACGGCAGCCTGCGCCTGCATGCCCGCGGCGTCACGGCCGATGCACACGGGAACGTCTACCTGCTCTATCAGAAGCCGGTGCTCACGCAGTTCAACGCACTGGCGATGTTCGGGCCGGACGGGACGGTGAAGAACGAGAAGCTCATCGACGCCGACATCCGCAGCCTGAATTCGGTGCGGACCGATTACCGCGGCAACGTGTACCTCGCGCTGGGACTAAGGCCCGGCAAGGACCCGCTTCCGGAGGGCCTTAAAGGCAAGCTGCCCGACGGCTCGAAGGATCCCGACGCGGTGTGTGGCGTCAATTATTACCCGTACATGTACGGGAGCATCGCGAAGTTCGGTCCGGAGGGCGGCCTGATCCAGAAGGGCTCGGGCGGGACCGAGTGCAGTTACAGTCAGGGCGCCACGACCGAGGTAAAAGGCGCGAAGTGGATCGCCTCCGGCGTCAGTTGCGTGCCGTCGTGGCGCGCGCCGAACTTCGCGCCGGACATCTGCCAGTGCGAGTCGCCGCGCTTCGACGTGGACAGCTTCGGGCGCAGCTTCTATCCGGACGCCTGCCGCTTCCGCGTGGGCGTGCTCGACACCAACGGCAACGAACTCTGCACGTTTGGGAGCTACGGCAACCAGGATTCGGCGGGCCCGACGAGCGCGGTGCCCGTTCCGGCCATTCCCTTCTGCTGGGTGCAAGCCGTGACGGTGGGCGACGAGGCGGCCTACATTGGCGACCGCCTGAACCGCCGCATCGTGCGGGTGAAGCTGGAGTATTCCGAGAGCGCCGTGGTAGAGCTGCGATGAGCCCCGCAGCAGTGGTATTTGATGCATTTCCCATTAGGGTAGAGGCCGCTTTGCGCGTCTAACCTTTGGGGAGATCTCAGCGCATGTATTTTACGGCGTCCTTCCGGCGGTTCGGCCTGCTGCTTGCGGCCGCGTCGGCCCTTCTCGTGAACGCATTCGCAACACGCCTTCCCGCCGAAGAAGAGCAGGATCCGCCGCCGGACGAACAGCCCGCCGAGAAGAAGGAAGCCCCCAAGCCGCGTCCGCTGCAGATCGATAAGCCCGAGCATCCGTACAAGATTCCGGAAGGCCCCGGCCGCGCAGGCTGGGAGACGTTCCTCAAGAACGACTTGGAGGGCGCGGAGAAGGCGTTTAACGACGCGCTTGGACAAACCCCAAGCGATCTGGAGACGCTGGAGGGCCTGCGCGCTGTGTGCATCGCCGGCGGGCGCTATGGCGAGGCGCAGAAGTTCAACCTGCGCATGATCGGGGCCTCGACGGACAAGCCGCTCTGCGGGCTGATCGCCATGCGCGCGATGGACACGCTGGCCTACACCGAGTCTCGAGCGGACCTGATCGCAGTCCTGAAAGAGACGTCCGAGAAAGCCGGGCCGGCAGTGCGCGCCTCGCTGCGCGACATTCTGGCCAGCCTATACATGGGCATGGACAAGCCCGCAGAAGCGCGCGAGGCATTGAAGGGCCTCGGCTATGTCGATTCGTGGCTTTTTCTGGCGGGTTCGTTCGGCACGAAGGACCGCAATAACAAAATGGACCGCCGCTTCGCGCCCGAGCGCGCGCTGAAGGACCTCTCCTTTAAGGACGAACGCGGCAAGCCGGTGAAGGTGCTCCGCGACGTAAAGGCCAACATGCGTTCGTTGGACGTGCGGCGCCTGCTGCCGGACGAGCGCGGGATCGTCTACGCGTTCACGAATCTGGAGAGCGAGTCCGACCAGGAGATACTGCTGGTGCTGGGCGCACCGTACGGTACGCGCGCGTTCCTGCGCGGCGTGCCCATCTACCAGGAGACGATGGACAAGCAGTACATCCGCGAGACGCCGATCCTGAAGACGCAACTGCGCAAGGGCGCGAACCCGCTGCTGGTCAAGCTGCCGTTCGCCGCAGATCTGGTGGTGCGCGTCTTCGATGCGAATTACGCCCCCGCGCAGGGCGTAAGCGTTAAGTCGCTCGACGCGAACGCGCTGGCCGCGCATGAAGTCGTAGCGCTGCGCGGGTACCTCTTTTCGGAAGAGACGACGGGGATGTCGGCGGCGAAGTTCCTGGAGCCGCTGGCGCCTGAAGAACGCGCCAAGGGGCTGCGCGGCGTCGCGCTAAACGGCAGCTTGAGCGCCGCGCAGGCGATCTGGTTGGACCTTTCGGCGCAGCAAGAGAACGACGTGCCGGCGCGGGAGGCGATCGCGCGCACGCTGGTGGGCAGTTTCCCCGACAGCATCGGGCCGCTGGACCAGGGCGCGGTAATTCTCGCCGCCGCCGGCCGCAGCGCGGGCCACACGGATTCGCGCAACGCCGAAGATGCGCGGCAACTGCGCGAGCGCGCCCTGGAGAAGGTTCCCAAAGCGCACCAGCACCTGCTGGGCCTGTACTACTTCTACGCCGACCGCGGCCTGAAAGATCAGGCGTTCGACATGATCAAGGCCTGCGCTGACGCGCATCCCAAGTCAGCGCTGGCGCAGGAGCGGCTCGGGCAGATGTACCTCGAGAAGCGCCTGCCTGTGCAGTCCGAACGGCAATTGGAGAAAGCCGCGGAACTGGACGCGGCGTACCTGGGCTCGCTGGCGCGCTTCCATGAGACGCAGGGGAACCGCGTGCGCGGGCGCGAACTGCGGGAGAAGATGCGCGCGCTGGGCCAGGAACTGCCCATGCAGGAGTACACGCGCTTCGTCACGCTGGGCAAGTACGACGTGGCCGAGAAGCTCCTGGCGGAACAGGAGAAGAACTATCCCGAACGTGCGGAGGATTTTCAGGAGACGCGCGCGGAACTGCTGGCGGAAAAGGGCGACCTCAACGGCGCCTACGAACTGCGTAAGAAGATGCTGGCCGCCAAGCCAAAGAACACCGACGCGCTGCACACGCTCGTAGACCTGAGCCTGCGCATGGGCAAGGATGAGGAAGCGAAAGACCTGCTGCGGAAGCACCTAAAGGAGCATCCCGGCGATTACGCCGCGCGCAGGCGCCTGCGGGAACTAGAAGGCAAAGAGAAGCTGGACTGGTGGGCGCCCTACGACGTTCAAGTCGCCGCGATCGACACGTCCAAGTTCAACCAGGATAACTACCCGCGTTCGAACCACGCCTGGATCGTAGACTTCATGGTCACGAAGATCCTCCCGGACCTCTCGCGCGAGTCCTACGTCCACATCGCGCAGAAGGTGATCAACAACGAAGGCATCGGAGAGCTCTCGGAGACGATCGTGCGCGCGCAGCGGCAGGACGTGGTCTTCATCCGTACGCTGAACCCGGACGGCTCGATCTACCAGCCGACAAACGTGCACGACTTCGACCTCGTGAAGTCCGCGAGTTTCTACAAGGTCGGCCCCGGCTCGATTCTCGAACACGCCTACTTAATGAACGAGGACGCGGACGAAGACGAGCCGCGGCTTAACGCGGCCTTCAACTTCATGGCGCTCGACGCCCCGCGCGCGGTCTCGCGCTGGGTCGTGATGGTCCCAAAGAACAGCAAACTCACCATCCGCAAGGTCTGCCCGGAACTAATCGACGAGAAGATCCTGCCCGGGCCCGAGGGCTACACCGTCTACCAGTGGACGAACAAGCAGGTGGAGGGCATCAAGGTCGAGCCGTTCATGCCGGTGGAGAACGATCAGGAAGTGATACCACTAATCTTTATCGAGTCGCCGGAGAACCGTTTCCGCGCCACGGGCTGGCTTACGCGCCGCACGAAGTACTTCCTGCCGGAGCCAGCCGCGGCGCAGGCGCAGACCCTGACGGCGCAGCCGAAGGGCGAAGAAGCGAAGTTCCGCGCGATCGTCGAGTGGGTGCGCTCGAACATCCAGCCGGGCAAGGAAGCGAACTCTCTCGAGGACGTGTGGACGCTGCGCTCGGGCAACACGGGCCAGATGACAGAGTTGGCCCTGGCGATGTGCCAGTCCGCGGGCCTGCCGGTCACCGAGGCGCTGGTAAACGGCTCCTACGTGCCCGGCCAGGTCTGGCGCACAAAGAACGCCAAACGCGAGTGGGAGCCCGGGTACTTCGCCTCTTTCGGTGGCTCGGGGCGGATGATGGTGCTCGAACCCGCACGCGGAACCGACGTTTGGATGCAGTTCGCGGGGCAGCCTTCGAAATACTTTAACGCGGGCGATCTCTTCGACGGACAGCCGGGGCGCTTGGCGCTGGTCGCCACCGACGAAGGCGTGCGCATCAAGCGCGTCGATGGAGAAGCCCAGGGCAAGGTAACCGCCGATCACCGGATGAACGTGACCCTGGACGCGCAGGGCCAAGGGCACGTGAAAGGCACGCTCCAGCTTTTCGGATTCGTCGGCGGACAAGTGCGCCAGTTCCTCGACGACCCGCGCAAGGCGGACCAGGTGCGCGAAGGCATCGTGCGGCGCTTTTGGCCCAAACTGGAAGAACCGGCGATCCGCGTCGAAGGCAAGGACAACCCGGCCGACCCACTTTGCTTCGCCTATACGGGGCTGGTGAAGGACCTCGCCGCACCCGCGGAGGCGTCGCTCTTTTTGCAGCCGTTCCGCGCGCCAGCGTTCTTGCTGGAATTGATGGGCCCACCCGAGCGCATCCACGACCTGCTCATTAAACAGGAGTACAGCGAACTCGACAATTCGGTCTCGTACGACCTGCCGCACGGTTACGGCTGGACGGAGGTGCCCGACGACGCGTTCTTCTGCACGGAGTTCGGCTTCTACATCGCGGACTTCAACGTCAAGGGCGGGCGCCTGACGTGCAACCGCTCGTTCCTCGTCCCCATGCAGCGCGTGACGCCGGACAAATATCCCAAGCTGATGGAATTTCTGAACCTGATCGCCGAAGTCGAGCGGCAGCGCGTCGCGTATTCCAAGATCTCCTATCCGGGCTTTACGGCCGCGCCGCGGACCTTCCTTTCGATTGGATACGCGAGCAACGGCGACGAACTGGACGAGAAGAAGGAGCAGGAGAAGCAAGGCAAGCCCGCCGAACCGGCCGCGGCCGCCCAAGCCAAAGAAGGGCCACCCGCGCCGCCGAAGGCCGCGAACGACGTAAAGAACAATGAGTGACGCCCGTTTGTCCGGCCAAGGCGCCGCGAACGCCGAGGCCCCGCCCGAACCCGCAGCGCCGCAAGGCGAGTACAACCCGCACGCGCCCGAAGAACCGCTCCTTGTCCCGCAGCTTGAGACGCCGAGCGCGGCGCGCCCGGCGGAACTGCTCGCTCCGGCCGGCGGGCCCGACGCGGGTTACGCGGCCTTCCACTACGGCGCGGACGCGGTCTACCTGGGTCTGAAGAAGTTTTCCGCGCGCGCCGAGGCCGAGAACTTCTCACTGCAAGACGTGGACGCGATCACCGCCTTCGCGCACGCGCAGCCGGTGCGCCGGCGCGTTTTCGTCACCGTCAACACGCTGATCCTCCAGAACGAACTCGAAGAGCTGGTCGAGGCGCTCGGGGCACTCTCGGACATTGGCGTGGACGCGCTGATCGTCCAGGACTTGGGCGTCTACCGGATCGTACGCGAGCACTTCCCCGAGATCGAGCTGCACGCGAGCACGCAACTGGCCGTGCACAACCGCGCGGGCGCGGAGACGCTGCGGCGCATGGGCTTCAAGCGCGTGGTGCTGGCGCGCGAACTCACGTTCGAAGAGATCCGCGAGATCACCGCCGCTTCCGGCATCGAGACCGAGGTCTTCATCCACGGGGCGCTCTGCTACTCGTACAGCGGCCTCTGCCTCTTTTCGTCGCAGACGATCGGGCGCAGCGGGAACCGCGGCAAATGCGCGTACACCTGCCGCGACGGTTACACCATCACCGGCGCGCCGAACACGCTCCGCGACGGCACGCCGACGAAGCGCGATCCGTCGCACGGTTATCCGTTCTCGATGAAAGATCTAGCGCTGCCCGATCACGTGCCGTCGCTGCGCGCGGCGGGCGTCTCGTGTTTCAAGATCGAAGGACGCAAGAAGAGCCCGCTCTATGCCGCAACCACGACGAACTATTACCGGCGGCTGCTGGACGGGCGCATCGAGCCCGGCGCGCGCTCGGAGTACGAGGCCGACATGCAGACGGTCTTCAGCCGGCCATGGACGCGCCTGTTCATCCAGTCGCACAAAGATAAAGAAGTGGCGGACCGCGACTCGACGAGCCACCGCGGCACGCCGATCGGCGTGGTCGAGACGGTGCTCGACGAAGGCACCGCGTCGCCGCGGCTGCGCTTTCGGACTTCGAGGCACCTTGAACTCCACGACGGCCTGCAGATCGACATCCCGGGGCTGCCGAAGCCGTTCGGCTTCGCGGTCGAGCGCCTCTGGACGCTGCGCCGCGGCAAGGGCGAGCGCGCGCAGGCCGAAAGCGTCTTCGACGCGCCCGTGGACAGCCATGTGGAAGTGGAACTGCCCGAGGACCATCCTGCGATCCCGCTCGACGCGCACATCTACTGCTCGTCGTCGCAGTCCGTGAAGCAGCGCTACCGCTACGGCGTGCCGAAGCCGGGGCTCTTTCGCGCCCGGCGCGCGGTGGAACTCGACGCAGAAATCGCCCCGGATTCCGTGACGGTGCGCGCGCGCATCGCGCCGAGACACGAGCGCGAAACGGCTATTGAAGTCCGCGAAGAACTGCGCGGCGCATTTGAGACGGCCAAGAACGCCGCCAAAACCGAAGAGGCGTTCCGCAAGTCCTTCGAGAAGCTCGGCGAGACGCGGCTGGCCATGGCAGCGTGCCGCGTCCGTAATCCGCGGGGCCTTTTTGTCCCGGTCTCGCAGCTCAACGAACTGAGGCGGCAGGTGGCTGTCGCGCTCGAGAAAAAGTTGGAGTCTGCCCTGGCCGAGCGCGACGCGCACACTAAGCGGGCTGTGCTCGGCAAAGTCCCGGCCGCGGCGAACTTGAAGCCGGGGTTCCGCTGGTCGATCAAGGTGGACCGCATCGGCCTGCTCGATCAATTCGAAGCGCGCGATTGGGACGGCATCGACGAGATAGTCGTCGAGATCGCCCGCGACAATCTGAATGTATTGCTCGCCAAGCTGGATGTGCTGGGCGCCGCGGCGAGTCGCGAACGCATCCGGCTCGCGCTGCCCGCGGTGACGCGCAAGTGGGAAGAGGCGGACATCCGGCGCAAGCTCGAACGGTTGCGCGGCGCGGGTTATGCCAAGTGGGAAGCGGGGAATCTCGCGGCATGGAGCCTGCTCGGCCTCGATCCGTTGAGTGAGCGCGATTCCAATGCCGATCTCGCCACCGATTGGCCGCTGTACGTGGTCAATCGGGCGGCGGCGCAACAGGCGTTAGCGATGGGTGCACGGCGCTTCGCTCTCTCGCCGGAAGACGGGCTTGGCAACATGCGCCCGCTGCTGAGCGAATTCGGCGAACGCGCGACGGTGATCGTGCATCAGGATACGCCGCTCTTTATCGCCGAATCCTGCGCGTACGCGAACCTGATCGGCGGCTGCCCAGGCAAAGCAAGCTGCCGTTTCGAGCAGATGGATCTGGTCTCCAGTTATCAGGAGAAGGTGACGGCGATCGACTACCACTGCCGCACGCTGGTGCTCAATCACGGCGCGTACTGCCTCGCGCCGCGGCTGAAGGACCTCGCGGAGGCCGGCGCGGTCTCGCTGCGCGCCGATTTCATCCTGCGCCCGTACACGCCGGCCGAGGTGCGCGAGGCCTGGCGGCAGGTGCGCGCGGGCAAGAACGTCACCGGCGGACACGCGGCGAACTTCGACCGCGGCATGCTCTGAACCGGGAAACATCCATGGCCCAAAAAGACGCTCTGAAGCGCTGGCTCGCGATCGCGCGAGAACTGCTCGAATGCCCCACGGCAACGCTCATGGAAGAACTGCCGCTCCGGCACATTCTCGAGTTCGCCGACCAGCGCCCGGCCTTGCGCGTGCGGCGCGACCGCTCGGGCAACCTTTATGTGGGTTATCCCGCGAGCGCCTTTAAAAGCCCCGAGCCGCTGGTGCTGGTCGCGCATCTGGATCATCCGGGGTTTTGGATCGAAGAGGCCAAGAGCTGCACGGCCCGGCTGCGCTTCCGTGGAGGCGTGATGCTGGACCACGCCGCGGTCGGGACACGCGTGCGCTTCTTCCGCCGCGGATGGAGCAAAGCCACGGGACGCGGACGGATTTTGCGGGCCAAAGGCGAGAATGGACGGCTGCGGTACGCAACCGCAACGGTCGATTCGGGCACGGCCGAGCCCGGCGGCTTTGCAATGTGGGACCTACCCGCGTTTTCGCTGCGAAACGGTAAGATCGTGACGCGCTGCTGCGACGATCTGCTCGGCGCGGCGGCGGCGCTGTGCGTGTTGGATGAGTTGGCGCGCACGCGTCCGAAAGGCGTTGCTGTGTGGGCGCTGTTCACGCGCGCGGAGGAGGTCGGCTTTTACGGCGCGCTGATGGCGGTAAAAGATCGCAAGATCCCCAAGAACGCGCGCGTGATCTCGCTCGAGTGCTCGAAAGCCCTGCCGCACGCGCCGCAGGACGGCGGGGTGATTGTGCGCGTGGGCGACTCCGCAAGCCTGTTCGACGCCACGTTCTCGGAAGCGCTGCGGCAGACCGGCTTGCGTATACAGAAGCACGATCCCGCGTTTCGCTTCCAGCGCAGGTTGATGGACGGCGGCGCATGCGAGGGCACGGTGTTCTGCTCTGCGGGCTTCCGTGCCTCGGGCCTCGCACTGCCGCTCGGAAACTACCACAACCAGGCGGTTTCCGGAATAAGGAAGAAGATCGGGCCGGAGCGCGTCGCGATCGGCGACTATATCGGGGAAGTGCGCCTGCTGATCGAACTCGCGAAACTCGGGCGCGGGATCGAGAAACTCGAAAGCGTAACGCGAAAGATGCTAGCGGAGCGGTCCCGGGCCGCGGCGAAAGAGATTCGCCGGATGCCGCTGCTCGAAGAATAGACCGCGAGGGCGAGCCCGACCTTGAAGCTGTCTGCTGGGCGAGTACGCTCGTATGCTTTGACGCTGGGACCCAACCTTCATCAAAAGGAAGCGGACGAACATGCTGGACACGAAATTCATCCTGGCCAATCTCGACTTGGTGCGCAAGGCCACCGACGACAAGCACGCGGCCAGCCCCTACATCGACTTCAAGCGTTTCGCGGAGCTCGACGAACAGCGGCGCAAGGCGCAGGCGGAGAACGACAAGCTGGCCGCGGAGAAGAACAAGATCTCGAAGCAGATCGGCCAGCTCATAGGCCAGATGAAGAGGGCCTCCGACGCCGACCGGCTCAAACTGCAATCGGATTCCGGCAAGCTGCAGGAGGAGTCGAAGGCGCTCGACGAGAAGATGCAGAGCCTGGCGATGACGTTCGCCGACTGCGAGCGCTGGCAGGACGAGATGCGCGCGTGGATCCCCAACGTGCCGCACGAGAGCGTGCCGGAAGGCACCGACCCCAGCGCGAATAAAGTTGTGCGCGAATGGGGCGGCGAGCCGCGCAAGTTCGAATTCAAGCCGCGCTACCACCACGAACTCGGCGCGGATCTGCGCATCCTGGACTGCGAGCGCGGCGCGAAGGTCGCGGGCTCGGGCTGGTATTTCCTGCGCGGCGACGGCGCGCGGCTGGAGCGGGCGCTCGTGAGCTGGTTCCTGGACGTCCACCGCACGCGCCACGGCTACACGGAACTCTTTCCGCCCTTCTTCGTGACGGAGAAGACGCTCTACGGTTCGGGGCAGCTCCCGAAGTTCCTTGACCAGATGTACAACGCGCTCGAAGACCATCTCTTCGCGATCCCGACCGCCGAGGTGCCCGTTACCGCGTACCACCGCGACGAGGTGCTCGAGGAGAAGGACCTGCCCAAGAAGTTCTGCGCGTACTCGGCGTGTTTCCGGCGCGAGGCCGGCGCAGCGGGGGCGGATACGCGCGGCATCCTGCGCGTGCATCAGTTCAATAAGGTGGAGATGCTGAAGCTCGCGACGCCGCAGACGAGCTGGGATGAGCACGAGAAGATGACCGCCGATGCGGAGCATCTGCTACAGGAACTGGGCCTGAAGTATCGCGTGATCTCGCTCTGCCGCGGCGACCTGGGCTTCAGCGCCGCGAAGACGTACGACCTGGAAGTGTGGGCGCCGGCGGCGGCCAAGTGGCTGGAGGTCTCGAGCGTCTCGAACTTCACCGACTACCAGGCCCGCCGAAGCAACCTACGCTACAAACCCGCTGCGGGCGGCAAACCGCAGTTCCTGCATACGCTGAACGGCTCGGGCCTGGCCCTGCCGCGGATTCAGGTGGCGCTCTGGGAAACCTACCAACAAGCGGACGGTTCGGTCGCGATTCCCGAGGTCATCCGCTCTTATATGTGTGGACAGGAACGCATCGGCGTCAACGCCTAACCATTGCGGCGCATTGAAGTTATGGCCAAAAGAGCCGTTTTTCATAGGAGAAACAGCGACTCTGCGCCAGGCGCCGTTATTTACTTTAGGAAAAACCAGATCAAAAAAGGTATTTTGTGAAGGCAGGAATGGGTTATTGACTCGCATTACAGATTATCAATTTTGCGTTTTTCCTGCGAAAAAAGATGGATTTTCACCGGTCCTGCTATAATGAAAGGCGTTCAATCGTGGATTCATCGGCATCGGGCCGAAGCTACGGGGGGCTGGGCCTGCAGATTCAGGCATGGCATTTTTTAACGGAGGAAGAACGACATGGCAAGAAAGCCGAACGCGGCATTTATGAAGCCGATGACGCCGAGCGCTGAGCTGGCGGAAGTCGTGGGCAACAAGCCGCTACCGCGCACGCAGGTGACGAAGAAGCTCTGGGAGTACATCAAGAAGAACAAGCTCCAGGATGCGAAGAAGCGGACGATGATCAACGCGGACGACAAGCTGAAGGTGATCTTCGGCGGCAAGAAGCAGGTCTCGATGTTCGAGATGACCAAGCTCGTCGGCAAGCACCTGTCCTAAGCAGCGCGCTTACGCGCGATGAACGGCAAAAAGCCCGGGCCAACGCCCGGGCTTTTTTGTGCCCTCACCTCACCATTTCGCGCTGCGCGGGCACGGTCAGGTCTTCAGGGCTTTCTTGAACTCTTCGGTGAGCAGCGGAACGACCTCGAATTCGTCGCCGATAATCGCGTAGTCGGCGAGCTTGAGGATCGGGGCGTTGGCGTCGGTGTTGATGGCGACGATGTACTTGCTCGTGCGCATGCCGGCGAGGTGCTGGATCGCGCCGGAGATGCCGCAGGCGATGTAGAGGACGGGGCTGACGGTCTTTCCGGTCTGGCCGACCTGGATCGAATGCGGCGCGTAGCCGGCATCGACCGCGGCGCGGCTCGCGCCCGCGGCGGCGCCGAGCGAATCGGCGAGTTCGTAGATGATCTTGAAGGCGTCCGCGCTGCCGAGCGAGCGCCCGCCCGAGACGACGATGGCGGCCTCGGCGAGTTCCGGGCGCGTGCCGCCTCCGGCAACAAAGCTTTTCACCGTTACGCGCGCATCCTTGGGATCGTCGGCGACAGCAAGCGTTTCGATCGATCCGGCGCCCGGCTGCGCGGGTTTTTCGGCCGCGAAGACATTCGGCCGGAGCGTGGCGAGCAGCGGCGCGGGGCCCGCGTGCGCGGCGGTGACCAGCGCGCGGCCGGCGAGGATCGGACGGACGAGTTTGAAGCCGCCGCCTTCGGCGCTAAGTGCGGTGCAGTCACTGGCGAGCACAGCGTTCGCGCGCGCAGCGATGCGGCCCGCAAGATCGCGGCTCAGGGAAGAGACGGTCATCAGGATCACAGCGGGCTTGCGGGTGGCGATGGCGTCGCAGATCACGCGCGTCCAACGCAGCGAACTATAATGCTCGAGAGCCGGGCCTTCGGCGATCAGCACCGTTCCGGCGCCCCATGCGGCCAGGTCGGAAGCAGTCTTCGACGCGCCCGCGCCGATCGCGGCGGCGAGGACTTTGCCTCCGCCCGCAGCGGCGAGCTTGCGGGCCACGGTGAGCAACTCGCCCGTGCTCTTCTTGAGCTTGCCGTCCCTGTGTTCGGCAATGACGAAGATGTCGAAGGCCACGCGTCGATTCTCCCTGTTTGCGATCCGGTTTCAGCAAAATACCTCAGATGACTTTCGCTTCCTCGCGCAAGAGCCGCACGAGTTCGGCGGCGGCTTCCTTCGGCGGCTTGGCGATCACCTTGCCGGGGCTCTTGGGCGGCGGCGGAGCGTACGCTTCGATCTTAAGCGACGGCGAGAGGGCCCCAGCGTCGATGCCGAGTTCGGCGGGCATTTTGACGGCGATCTGCTTCTTCTTCGCATTCAGCCTGCCCTTAAGTGTGGGCGAGCGCGGATCGTTCAGGCCTTTTTCGGCGCTGATCAGCGCGGGCAGCGCGACATCGATGGTCTCCTCGCCACCCTCGATGCGGCGCTTGCATTCGGCCATAACGTTGTCCGCGGCGAGCGCGAAGCTGGAGACGGCGGTGACGTGCGGCAGGTCAAGGAGTTCGGCGAGCATGCCGGTGAATTGCCATTGGTCGTCTTCGATCGACTGTCGTCCGCAGATGACGAGGCTCGGCGTGTAGGGCTTGAGCACAGCGGCGGCACAGCGAGCGGCGGCAGGCGCGTCGGCATCGGGCGCCTTGACAAGCACGCAATTTTCCACGCCCAGCGCGTAGGCGTGTTCCAGAATCTTGGTTGAGGCCTCGCCGCCGACGCTAACCACGAGGATCTCGCTGCCGGGGATCTTGTCGCGAACCTTGAGCGCTTCCTCGAGCGCGAACTCGTCATAGGGGCTCAGCACCATCTCGACGCCGGTGAAGTCGAGCGACTTGCCGCCGGGCACAACGCGGATGAGAGCCGTAGTGGAGGGAACGAGTTTAACGCAGACGGCGATCTTCATGGTGACCTCCAGACGGACGCAGCGTTTAAGCAGGAGGCACTGTAAACAATTTATTCGCGCAAGACAACCGAAGGCGGACGGAGCCTAGTGCATCCCAATGCCCCAATGCGGGAAAATGCCGAGGAGGACGGAGCCGATGCCGGCGCCGTAGACCAGGAGGTTGGAGGTCCAAGCGTACTTGCAGCTCGCGGACGCGGAGTCGGCTTCGGGCATGTACATGCGCAGAACCACGCGCAGGTAGTAATAGAGCGACGCGACGCTCGTGAGGATGCCCAGGACGGCGGGCAGAATGAAGCCCTGGTCGATGGCGCTCGAGAAGATCATGAACTTGGCGAAGAAGCCGGAGAACGGCGGCAGGCCCGCGAGCGAGAGCATGAACACGGCCATACAGAGCGCGAGGGCCGGGTGTTCCTTCGCGAGGCCGTTATAGTCTTCGAGGTTCTCCAGCGAGCGGCCGTCTTCGCGGGTGAGGCTGACGACGCCGAACGCGCCCAAGGTCATCACACCGTAAGCCAGAAGGTAGAATGCGACGGCATGGAGGCTTTCCTCCATTACGGCGGGGTCGGCGCGGCGGTTAATGAGGAAACCCAGCAGCAGGTACCCCGAGTGCGCGATGCCGGAGTAGGCGAGCAGGCGCTTGACACTCGACTGCCGCAGCGCGATCAGGTTGCCAACGGCCATGGTGAGCACCGCGACGGCGGCGACAAGGCCAGTCCAATGTTCGCGGAAGCCCGGCGCGCGGAAGGTCTCGAAGAGCAGCCTGCCCACCATGGCGAAGGCGGCGGCCTTAACACCCACGGCCATGAGCGCGGTGACGCCGGTGGGCGCGCCCTGGTATACGTCGGGCACCCAGAAGTGGAAGGGCGCGGCGCCGACCTTAAAGAGGATGCCGACCACGAGCAAGCCGAAGCCGCCGATGACCAGATAATTGCGGGGATCGCTGGAATGCAAGATAACGGGCGAGAGGCTGAAGGATCCGGTGCTACCGTAGATGAAGGCCATGCCCAGCATCAGGAACGCGGTGCTGAACGCGCCGAGGACGAGATATTTGAGGGCGGACTCACCGCTACGCACGTCGTCGCGCTCACTGCCCGCCAGGATATACGTCGCGACGGACATGATCTCGAGGCTGATGAGCAGCGTGAGGAAGTCGTGGCTGAAGGCGAGCAGCATCATGCCGGAGACGGCAAGCAGCACTAGGCCATAGAATTCGCCCTTGGAGAGCGCGGAGTCTTCATCGTTATGTGTGGAACAGAGGACGGAGAGCGCGCCGGCGATCAGCGCGACGGCGGAGATGGCCATACCGAAGCCGTCGATGACGAAAGCTCCGCCGAGAATAGCGGTCTTGTAGCCGCCGGCGGACTGCGGCGCGAAACCCGCGAACCAGGGCGGCGCGGATTTGTAGAGCTGGACGGCGGAGAGATAGTTCTGGCCAAGAACGCCGAGCGCGAGCAGGCAGCCGGCCATGGCGGCCATCGGCAGGATATAGCGCTCCTTGGGCGAGAGGATGAGATCCAAAAAGACCACGACCAGCGCGGAGATGAGCACCACGCCGACGGGCAGGAGTTCGGTGAGCTGCGAGACGTTCATTGGACGTCACCCCGTTTGGACACAGCCGGCGCAGGCGCATCCAGCGCGGCCATGGACGGCTTGGCGGACGCGGTCGGATGCGCGCCTTCTGAAGCCTTGACGAACGCATTCACGGCCGGCTCCATGCGCTTAAAGAACGGCGTCGGCGCCAGGCCCATGACGAAGACCATGGCGAGGAGCGGAATCAGGAGCGAGATCTCGCGGCCGTCGAGGTCCTCGAGGGATTCGTTGCTGCGCCGGATCACCTTGCCGAAAAAGACGCGCTTGACCAGATAGAGCATATAGACGGCGCCCAGGATCACTCCCAGGCCGCCGAAAAAGCCCCACCACGGATTGCGCAGGAACGCGCCCATAAGACAGGCGAACTCGCCGACGAAGCCGTTGGTAAGCGGCAGGCCGATCGAGGAGAGCGTGATCACCACGAAACAGATGGTGAAGGTCGGAACGATCTTGGCGATGCCGCCGAAGTAGTCGATCTGGCGCGTGTGGGTGCGTTCGTACAGCATGCCAACGAGCAGGAAGAGCGCGCCCGTCGAGATGCCGTGGTTCAGCATCTGGTACATGCCGCCTTGCACGCCAATGGCCTGGAACGAGAAGATGCCGAGCATGCAGGTGCCGAGGTGCGCGACGGAGCTGTAGGCGATCAACTTCTTGATGTCCTTCTGCGCAAAGGCCATCAGGCTCCCGTAGACGATGCCGATGATGCAGAGCCACGCGAAGACCGGCGCGTAGAATTCGGCGGCGCGCGGGAAGAAGGGCACGACCACGCGCAGGAAACCGTAGCCGCCCATCTTCAAGAGAATGCCCGCCAGGATGACGGAGCCGGGCGTCGGGGCTTCCACATGGGCGTCGGGCAGCCAGGTGTGCAGCGGAAAGAGCGGGACCTTGATCGCGAAGGCGAGCGCGAAGGCCCAGAAGCACCAGTATTCCTCTTTGAGCGTCAGGCGGCCGTGCGCGCGCGCGTCGTCCAGGGCCTTGGCGAGGTCCGCGATGGCGAAGTCCGCGCTGCCGGACTTGTAGTAGACGAACAGGATCGCGACGAACATCAGCAGGCTGCCGAAGACGGTATAGAGCACGAACTTCGTCGTCGCGTAGATGCGGTTCTCGCCGCCCCAGATGCCGATGATCAGGTACATCGGGATGAGGCTGGCCTCGAAGAAGACGTAGAAGAGGAAGAGGTCCTGGGCCGCAAAGACGCCGATCATAGCGGTCTCGAGGACCAGCATGGCGATGTAGAACTCCTTCTGGCGGTCCTTGATGTAGTTCCACGAACCGAGCAGCGCTATGGGCGTAAGGAAGGTGGTGAGCAGGATCAGAAGGGCCGAGAAGCCATCGGCGCCGAGGTTGTAGCCGGCGTTGAGGTTCTTGAGCGTGATCCAGCGGTGCTTCTCGACGAACTGGAAGAGATCGCCGGTGGGATCGAAGTTGAACCAGAGCGGCAGCGAGACCAGGAAGGTCACGAAGGAGACCAGGATCGCCCAGACTTTGATCTCACGAGCATTCTTGTCCCGCACGATCAGCAGCGGGACGGCGCCGGCAAGGGGCAGGAAGATCAGCCAGGTCAGCAGCATCGTTCGGCTAGTGGCGCCAGTCGCCCGGCGCGGTCGCTATCCCTTCAGCAAGTAGAACAGAATCGCGAGGGCACCCACAAGGATGCCCGTCGCGTACACGTTGATGAGGCCGGTCTGCGTCTTGCGCAATGCGCCGCCCAAGCCGCGGACCAGCTTGCCTACCCCATTCACCAGCAGGAAATCGATGAGCAGCACATCCACGAAGAGATGCAGGGCCTCGGCGAAGATCGAGAAGAAGCCCGTGACGCCACGGTCGTAAAAGGCTTCGATGTAGAATTTGTTGAACGAGAGCCGCACGAGCGGGTTCTTGCTCTCCTCTGGCTTCGGCACAAAGACCTTGGAGATGTAGAGCAGGATGCCCAGGCCCGCGCCGCCGAAAGACGCAGCCAACGTACAGATTAGGTTAATCCATTCGACATGTTCGTTCTCGGCGTTCTGGGAGATCTCCCCGAAGTTCAGGAACGAGATCAAGTCGTTATGGAGCCACCAGCCACCGATCACCGAGAGGACCGCGAGGACGATCAAGGGGACGGTCATTGAAGGCGGCGACTCGTGGATGTGCGCCTTGACCTCGTCGGAGGCGCGGCATTCGCCGAAGAAGGTGAGTCCGATCAGGCGCGCGGTGTAGAAGGCCGTGCAGAACGCGCCCACGCAGGCAAAGAGGTACAGGACCCAATAAGACGTTTCGTGCGTCTCCATAGCCTTTGCGAGCACATTGGCCAGGATCGCGTCTTTGCTCCAATAGCCGGCGAACGGCACGATGCCGCCCAACGCCAGCGCGCCGATGACCATAGTCCAGAAGGTAATGGGCAACTTCTTGCGCAGCCCGCCCATCTTGCGCATGTCCTGTTCGCCGGACATGGCGTGGATCACCGAGCCCGAGCCCAGGAAGAGCAGTGCCTTGAAGAGGGCGTGGGTGACGACGTGGAAGATGGCCAGCGCGAAGGCGCCTACGCCCGCGCCGAGGAACATGTAGCCGAGTTGCGAGACGGTCGAGTAAGCGAGCACCTTCTTGATGTCGGTCTGGGTGAGGCCGATCAGCGCGGCGAAGATCGCGGTGGTACCGCCGACGATCGCGACCACATCCATCGTGGCCGAGCTGAAGAGGTAGAGGGCATGCAGGCGCGCGAGCATGTAGACGCCGGCGGTCACCATCGTGGCGGCATGGATAAGCGCGCTGACCGGCGTCGGACCGGCCATGGCGTCGGGCAGCCAGGCATACAGCGGTAGTTGCGCAGACTTGCCGCAGGCGCCGATAAAGAGCAGCAGACAGGCGAGCGAGATCGCGAAGCCGACCGTCCAGCCCGCAGGGAAGACTTTCGCGCCGGCGGTCTTGCTGAGGTCGAAGTTGCCGCCGTCTGCCTTATAGCCTAGGGGCACCTTGGCGTCGGCGTTGCCCATCAGCTTCAGGCCGTCGGCGTAATCGATCAGGCCGGGCGCATCGGGCATCATCACCACTTCGCGCTTGCCTTCCTCCTTGGAGGAATCCTTTACGAACGACTTGTGCGGCGCCACGACGGGCAGCGTATAGCTGCCAAGCGCGTGCGGGGCGGCGTAGTAGTTGGCGGTGCCGAACGCCGCCACCAGGGTGAAGATGCCAAGCAGGAAGCCCAGGTCGCCGACGCGGTTGAAGATGAACGCCTTCATGCCAGCAGCGGCCTTCTCGCCGTCCTCGTACCAGAAACCGATCAACAGGTACGAGCAGAGACCCACGCCTTCCCAGCCGACGAAGGTCAGCACCAGATTGTCGGCGAGGATCAGCACGAGCATGGAGAAGAGGAAGAGATTCAAGTACGCGAAGTAGCGCGCGAAAGCCTTGTCGTGGGCCATGTAGCCCATGCTGTAGACGTGAATCAGCGTGCCAACGCCGGTGACGACGAGCGCCATCACGCCGGAGAGCTGGTCCATGTATAGCCCGAACGCGCAACTGAAGGTCCCGGTGTCGAACCAGGTCCCGTAGACTTTATGCAGGGGTTCGGTGGAGAGCATGCGATGCAGATAACCGGCGCCATGGTCGAATTCGGGCAGGTGTCCCCGGCATGCGTGGAAGCAGAGAACGGCCCAGAGAAATGAGGCAAAGGCGGCCAGACTTGCAACCAGCCCCGAAGCGCCGCGCGAGATTTTGTCCCGGAAGAATCCGTTAATGAGGAAGCCGAGCAGCGGCATTAAAGGAATAATGAAGAGGCTTTCCGCATAGAAGGCGCGGATGTGTGAGGGATTCACGATCCAACCGGGAATCCACTTCACGCAGGTATCGATAATGTCTATCAGGAAGTCCACGTTGTCATCCGTTTAGTTGCGCATGGCCTTGATGTCGCGCGTATCCACCGTCTGTCTGTTGCGGAAGTAGGCGATCACGATCGCCAGGCCCACCGCCGCTTCCGCCGCCGCCACGGCGATGATAAAGAGGGCGAAGATCTGCCCGCCTTCCGCGGCGAAGGTCTTGCCCGCCGGAGGCCCCAGGTTCACCATCGCGCGCGCGAAGCTCACGAAGGCCAGCATCACCGCGTTCAGCATCACTTCGACCGAGATGAGCATGACGAGGACGTTGCGGCGCGCGAGCACGCCCATCGCGCCAATGGAGAAGATCGCGGCCGAGAGCGCCAGGCACGAGACCAGTTTGAAGCTGAAGAGGCCGGCCACGAAGTCCATCAGTCCCGCGTCCGCAAGGATCGGCATGCCGGTGACGTCCAAAGCACGAACCTCCGCAGCCAGACCGTCCGCCTAGACCCGCTTCTTGGCCAGGATCACGGCGCCGAGCACGGCGACCACGATCAGGATCGAGACCAGTTCGAACGGCACGACGTACTGCTTGAACATGGGAATGGCGATGCTGTCGATGGAGCCAAGCGGCGGCGCGACACCGCCCATGCCGAGGTCCAGCATGAGCCGGCTGTTGTTGACGGCGGCGTGAAAGTTCTTGTCCAGCTCCGAGCCGTCCGGGATGCCATGGCGCACAAAGCTCAGGATCAGTCCGCCGAGCACGCCGCCCACCGCGGCGGCAGGGGTGTAGGTCCAGAGGCTGAAGTCGTCTTTGATCTCTTCGGGGCGCAGGTTGATCAGCATGATGACGAAGAGGAAGACGACCAGGATCGCGCCGCCGTATACCATCATCTGCATCGCCGCCAAAAACGGCGCCGAGAGCAGGATAAAGAGGATCGTCATGCCCAAGAAGAAGGGGAGCATGAAGATGACGGAGTAGACCGGGTTCTTGCGCGTGACGATGGTGCACGCGGACCCCAGACAGAGCAGGCCCGAGAGGATGAATACAACGTCTATCCAGTCCACGGCGGAGGAGTACCCCCTAGGGCTGCAAAGTAGGTTTTTCTGTGGTGAAGCGTATTTTTCGTACCACCGCAGCCAACGGATTCAAGTATAAGCTGGGGGTTATGAGGTAACTCATTAAGCCAAAGAGACTTAAATACAGCCAGGGACTTTTACAAAAGCGTCTTCAGGTCGGAGAACTGCCCATGCATACCGGCACCCGCACCCTTTTAGTCGCCGCCGACGACGCCTTTGTGCGCGAAGACCTGGCCGATTTCCTGAGTTCAACCGGAGCGCACTTTTGGCATCACCCGCATCACTCCGGATGCCGCGGAGAGCTTGTGACGGGCACAGCCGTATAGCCTTTAAATGGAGCAATGATCTTCCCCATGCGTTATTTGTTTACATAGGCGTCTATAGCAAGAAGGCCGATGTAACTGCCTTCTTCTTCGTTCAAATAGGGGCCCGGGTCGAGCACGATACGGACCGCGAGCGCATCGGAGACATTCACGGCCACACTCTGCTCCCCGTCCATGGCCGTCGCGCCGCGAACGATCGCCGCTTCCTTCCATTCCTTCCGGTCACGCGTGACCTGGATACTGACATCCGCGTGTTTGTAACGGATGGGCATGTTGCCGCCGTAGTGCCCCGGCCAGGAGAGCCGGTAGCTGATCGCGGCGAGATTTTTCGGTGTTTTAAAGGCCAGTTCCCAAGTGGGAAGTTTTGCGCCATCTAAACCTCGCACGGAGGCCTCTTCCTGTTTGTTGTCCTTTCGTACCCATAAGCCCTGCGGCGTGCCTTCCAGTTCGCTGAGCAGCGACTTGGCCGATTCCGGAATCGGGTCGCAAGGCGGCAAGAGCGGCAGCGGCGGGCGGCTCTTCCAGAAGCGCACGTCCCACTCCGTCGGAGCCACGCCGGTGACCGCGAAGATGCCTTCGTGAAGAGTCAGCGTGAAATCCTTCAGTTCGGGGCTGGGCAGTTGCACGATCAGGTTTTTTACTTCTTTGTCGGGGTATGGATTGACGAACTCATTCAAGAAGAGGGATGCGCCCGCTCCAGCCACGGTGTTGGTCGCGTATGCGAGACGTCCCGTCGGTTCCATGAAATTGAGCAGGTTGTCGCCACGAGCGTTTCCGCCGAGCGGCGTAAAGGCCCGGACCAGCCCGCAGGTCAGCGGGACGGTGTAGCGCGCGAGTTCGCGGTCGCAGACGTAGCGAGTGCCGTCGGCGTATTCATAGGTGAAGGAGGGCAAAATTTGTTCGCGATGCGTATGCCCGAGCGGAATGCCTGCGCCCATTTGACAATGCAGGACGCACAGGCTGGCGGCCTTGCGGCCGATGAGAATGGAGACTCTCTGTTTGCTGTCGGGGATCGCATACTCCTTGTTGGTCGTGCCGATCACCACGATCGACTTCCACTTATTCTTCACCGGGTCGATGACGGTGAACGGCACGTTTGCGAACACCTGATGGCCCATGGGCACGCGCCGGAAATCGAACGACGGCCCGGCGGCCAGTAAGCCTTCTTTCGGGCCGGAGCGCTTCAAGCCCGAGGCAATGCCGTCGTCGATATGGCTGCGCGTGCAGTAAGGCTTGAGATCCACCTCGAAGAACTCCGGCGTCATGCCCGTGCGCCACGAGGGGTATTCGTGGCCGAGATTGATCTGCTCGTTGTAGCGCACGCAGGCGTTCGACGCGCGTAAGGCATACGCCTCGTATGCGGCCATGCTCTCTTTGGTCCGTTCGGGCGCGGGACCGTTCCAGAACTGATCGGCAATCAGCAGCAAGCCGCCGCAGAGACTCTGGCTCCAGGACCACTCATAGTCGCAGTTGTCACCGGCAATGATCTGGCCCTCCTGCCAGCCGCCGGACGGCGCCTCGGCAAAGAAGCCTTTCCCCCCGTTGTAGGCTCCGGGACCCGTGGAAGGGCCCGGCGTGGACCACGGACGCGAGAGCGCCCAGAAGCCGGCCTCTTCAAGCAGGGCCTTCGGCATCGGCCGGTCGATGCGCAGCATGATGTCGCGGGAGACCAGCGGTAGCGCGGAGCCGCGCGCGTCGCTGGGGACCGGCATTTTGTCGCCGCCGCCGAACATGAACGCGTTGGAAAAAACCGGGATGGCTCCGCGCTTGCGGCAGATCTCGGCTACGCGATTGACGAACTCGGCGTAGAGTTCCGCGGACGAGCGGCCGCTCTTCGAGCACAGGCGGCAGACGTTCCACTTGCCGCCGTGGCTGCCCAGGTAGCCGAAGTCCACGTAACGCGCGTTGGGCAGGAACTTAAGGGCCTTGTCGAGATACGCCTCGATTGCTTGATAGGTGGACGGATGGGAGGGGCAGATGTTCTGCGTCTCCCAGTATCCGTCGTCGGTGCCGATGCCGCCGGGACCTTCGGGCTGGAAATCGGGGTTCACCTCGAGGCTCTCGCCGGGGACCGAGGCGAGATTCACGGCGGGGCGCATCTGAACCATGCGGTCCGACGCGTATTTCAGGAGTTGCAGTGTCTTGGCTTCGGACTGGTAGACCGAGCCGGAGAACCAATGCGCCAACCCGTTATAACGGAGTCGCGAGAGTCCGTTCAGGATGCGGTAATAATTGCGCTCGTTGGTATTGCCCGGATAGATCGGGCTGCGATGGTCGGGGGTCGGAACGACGGTGCGCAGCTTGATCAACGGCTGGTCCTGGATCAACGCGGCGCGAAAGAACGCCTGCTTCTCATCGTGGTCGGCCCATTGCAGCAAAGATTGGATGCCGGCGAAGACGCCCTCCGCGTCGTTGCCCGCGAGCAGGATGCGCTCTGGCGTGATCTTGAGCGCGTAGCCCTGCACCGCGTCGGGCACTTCAAGCCCTTCCTGCTGGCAGAGTTTGTCGAAGCGCGGGTTCTGGCTTTTCATGCCGATCCAGATCGCATTCGTATCCGCTACTTGTTCGCTGTCCTTTTTGAGCGGTAGTTCGACCAGGAAGCGCCGGGCAATCTCTTCCTGCATCTGCCGCGCGAAAGATGCAAAGCGTTCGGAATCGGGAAACTGGATCGCCGTGTCGGCGCTTACTTTGAACGCGCCTTCAAACCGCTGCATCTTCTTCGGCTGCGGCCAGATGACCGGTTCGGGTAGGCGCGTGAGCTGTTGGCAGACGAGCGGCGGCTGCTGGTTGGGGATGATCGGCTTGAACGTATTGACTTCGGTGTCCGCATGATTGCCCTTGGGCTCGCCCCAGATCCAGACTTCCGCAATACCAAACAAGTCCATCGAGCAGTTGACGCGGCCGAAACGGTTGCCGAACGGCGCGCCGCCCGCGCCGTCGGGACGGTCGATGCCCATGTACATGCGCACCTGCGACGCCACCGAATCGAGTCCGGTGATGGTGATCAACGGCGGCAGGGCGCCCCAGCGGAAGCCTTCCTTCGTGCCCGGGCAGCAGTCTTTCCGGATAAGGACGAAATCCTCTTCCGGCTTGCCTTCGGTCCGCACGTACACGTCCACGTTCCGGAAGCACGGCGTGATGAAGAGCACGTCGATGCGCCGGATGTAAAATTTCTCCTGAAAATCAAAGAGGAGGTCGTGCGCCACGGCGCCGGCCCAGCGGTCCACCGGCCAGCCCGCCCAGGATTCGTCGCCCGTAAGGCTGCCCTTCGAGAACGGGATCCAGCCTTTCAGGCCGCCCTTGTCGAAGCTTCCGAGCGGCAGGCCGAGCATTTCGGGCACCGTGCCATCGCACCAGGTGGCTTCGAAGGGAAAGTTTTCCACTTCGTCCTCGCCGATGTCCGTGCGCTTGGGCGGAAAATCCACGGGTTCCTGCGTGGGCGGGCCGATGTTGCCGTAGCCGGGATTTTTCCATTGGTTGGAAGGTTCCTTAGGCTTGGGGCAGCCCATGGAACGGTAGATCGTGTAACCGAACCCCGTGAGCCACGGCTTTAGATACGTGTAACGCCCTTCCTTCGCGTTCGCGGTGCGCGCCTTGAGGTTGCGCTCGGGCAACCAGTCGTTGTTGGTCAGGCAGGTCCACTCGCGCGGAACATCGTCGAGCAGGAAATACAGGTGGAAGATAGGCAGCGGGCCCTTGCCCTTTAGTTTGAGTTCCACCGTGGCCTCGGCGTCCGCCGGAGGCATCTGGAAATCGAGGCGTTTGCCCTCGTCCGCAAGCGGCTTTGAGGCCAGGTCGCCGGCCTTGGTCTTCACGGCGGCCGTGCCCTCCCAGCCGGCGGGCGAATTCCACTCCATGGAAAAGCGCGCTTTTGGACGCAGCTTGACCGTCTGCGTCAGCGTTATGCCCTCGGGCGCCGCGCCACCTTCGGCGTTCGCATCGAGTTTTCCGCCAGCGCCGGTCCAACCCGGAAGCGCGCCGTCTTTCACGGTCAGGTTCCCGTTCAGCAACATGTTGTCGGCCTCGAAATAGAGCAGGCCGTTGTTGATCACCACGTCCTCGGAAGAGGCTTGAACGAACGGCCAGCTCTCGCGCAGTCGCGACGCGCCGGTCTCGAGCGTCTTGCCGTAGCGGATCAGTTTGAGACCCCAGAGTTCGCCGCGCAGCACCGTCTGTTCCGAGCCCGGAAAAAAGGCGAAGGGAATGCCCATCTGCACGACCCAGCGATTCGGGCCGTAAACGCATTTGTATTGAATCTGGTTGCCGCGCCATGCGCCTTGAAGTTCGAAACCGGACCGGTTGCCGTAGATCCGGCACTTCACGCCGCGCCCGCGGGCGTCGCCGACTTCGAAGATCGCGCCAACGTGGTCGCCAACTTGAATGTTCTTGTTGTCGATCTGCTGCTGGTCGAGTTCGGACTCTTCGCAGTCGAAAGTGATGTAGAGATTCTTCTCGTCGTGGCAGAAGTACGTCATCGTCTGCCGGCCCGCGGGCTCCTTGGATGGAAAAAGCACGAACGCGGATTCGGTCTTTCCGGCCTGCGACCAGAGCGGGTCGTTGAGCGTGCCGTCAAGCTTCGGAGCGTGGTCGACCTTCGTGGAGACGAGCGTCGTTTTGTCGATCTTGTACTCGCGCACATACTTGCTGCGAACGTTAAACGCTTCTTCGCCCGCGCGCACATTGAACGCCGCGGCCGCGAGCAGAATCGCTGCGGTCCACGTAAATAGTACGAATCGTGCCGGCCTGTTGGACGCGCTCATGCTGGGTTCCTCTGGGCATACGCATTAGGCCACTTCGGCCAGGGTTTTGGATTTCAGGGCATCGCCGATAATCTGCGCGGACGAGACGCCTTCCGCTTCGCCTTCAAAATTCAGCATCAGGCGGTGTCCCAGCACCTGGCTGGAAACCGCCTCCACGTCGCGCGGCTCGGCCGTGGCCCGTCCGGCGATCAGCGCGTTTACCTTGGCGCCGAGGATCAGCGCCTGTACGCCGCGGGGGCTCGCGCCATAACGCAGATACTTGCGCGCGGGTTCCATGCTCATCTCCGAACTCGGATGCGTGAGCAGGATCAGCTTGATCGCAAAATGCCGCACCGTTTTCGGGGCCTCGACGTTCAGGACCATCTCCTTGAACGTTTCCGCCTCCTGCGCATTGATCACCTGCTTCAGGTCCGTATCGGATTCCGCGGACGCGCGCTGGCTGATCGAGCGCAGCGCCTCGATCTTGGGCTTGCCGAGCGTGAGCTTGAAGAAGAAGCGGTCGAGCTGGGCCTCGGGCATCGAGTAGGTGCCCTCGGAGTCCTGCGGGTTCTGCGTCGCGACCACGAAGTAGGGCTTGTCGAGATCGAATGTCTTGCCCGCGACGGTAACGCGCCGTTCCTGCATCGCCTCGAGCAACGCCGACTGCGTCTTCGGCGTCGCGCGGTTGATCTCGTCGGCCAGGAGGAGCTGAGTGAAGATCGGCCCCTTCTGAAACTCAAAGTGCCGCTTCCCGTCCGAACCTTCGGTGACGATGTTCGTGCCTAAAATATCGGCAGGCATCAGGTCCGGCGTGAACTGGATGCGCGAGAACTTCAGGTTTACGACGCGGCTTAGGGTTTTCACCAGGAGGGTTTTGCCCAGGCCGGGAGTGCTCTCGATGAGTAGGTTGCCTCCGGCGAAAAAGCAGATCAGCATGTCGCGGATGATCTCGCGATAGCCGACGATGGCCTTGCCGGTCTCGGCCTCCAGCGCGGAGAACTTCGCCTGGAATTCCTTGATCTGAGTCGCGTTCAATTTTTCCACGGGCGCAGCTCCTAAGCCAGTTTGGCGTCTTCGCCAAATTCGGGCGTGTGCTTCAACAGGTCCTGCACGATGGCGTCCGGCGAGATCTCTTCGGCCTCGCCTTCAAAACTGCGCGCGATACGGTGCCGCAGCGTTGCAGGTGCGACGTTCTGGATATCCTCGCAGCCGACGGCAAACCGGCCGTCCAGCAGCGTGCGAATCTTCCCGCCCAGGATCAGCGCGAGCACGCCGCGCGGGCTCGAGCCGTGCCGCACGCAGCGCTTCACGAGCGGCGTCGCGAAGGGCGAGGCCGGATCGGAGGCCAGCACGAGCCGCGCGGCGTAGCTTTCCACATGCGCCGCTACGGGCACGCGCCGCACGAGATTGCGCATGCGCAGGATCTGTTCGCGCGAGGTCACGCGGCGGATCTCGATGGGCGCGTCCGATGTCGTGCGCTCGATAATCTCGTCCAAGTCTTCGAACGTGGGGTAAATCACGATCAGCTTAAACATGAATTTGTCGAGCTGCGCCGCAGGCAGCGGGTAGGTGCCGGCCTGTTCGAGCGGGTTCTGCGTGGCCATGACGAAGAAGGGTTCTTCGAGCGTGTGCGTCGTCCCGCCTACGGTGACACTGTGTTCTTCCATCGCCTCCAGCAGCGCCGATTGCGTGCGCGGCGTCGCGCGGTTGATCTCGTCGGCCAGCAGCAGATGCGTGAAGATCGGCCCGGGCTGGAAGCGCAGGGAACGCCGGCCGCTCTCGTCGTCCATCACCACGTTGGTGCCGAGGATGTCGGCGGGCATCAGGTCGGGCGTGAACTGCACGCGCCGAAAATTGATCTGCAGCGCCTGGCTCAGCGCACGCACGAGCATCGTCTTGCCTAGGCCGGGCACCCCTTCCAGCAGCACGTTGCCGCCCGCGATCATGGAGATGAGCACCTTCTCCACAACGTCGTTCATGCCCACGATCATCTTGCCGACTTCCTTCATCCCGTCCTGGAAATCGCGGCGGAACGCGGCGATCTCTTCGGCCACTTCGACCTCGGTAAGTTTGTCGAGCTCTTTCACGGGCGGGCGCGGTTCGGCTGAAGCTACCTGCGCGGTAACGGCCGGCGTCTTCGCAGACGATCCCGGCTTCCCTTCCCCAGCCCCGCCTCCGCCGCCGTTTTTGGCTTTGAAGACGAAGACCTTGTTGCAGGTCTTGCACTTCATGCGCTCCTTACCGGCCGGATCGGCGAATACCAGGTCGGCGCCGCACTTCGGACATTTTCTAGCCATGGCTGCCCTCTTTCCTTACATCCGAACACGCCTTACGGCTTAACCCACGACGCTTTCAACACCACTGTTCGTCCCCAGGGCTCAACGAGACAGATCGCGTCGCCCTGCTGCGCCCACGCAGCGACGTTGCGCCCGAGCGCCGTCACGGCTTCCGCGGGCAGATTCACCGGGGCGAGCGCGCGCCCGCTCGTGACGTCCAGCGGCCAGACCACACCGCGAGCGACATCGAGGTGCAAGAGCACGTTCTGAAGGCGCAGCGGCGCCATGCCCAGGCCCTGCAGGCGCTTCAAAGTCTCCCCGGCTTCCGCGAGCGGGCATTGCCAGCGCACGCGGCCGGTTGCGGCTTCCAGGCTTAACGCAACCACACCCCCGTTCTGGCTCGTGTACAAGAGCGCGTCGCCGCCTCCGGTCTCGAGGGGATCGAAACAGAGCGGCGCCTCGAGCTTGCGGCGATAGCGCAGTTCGCCGCTTACGGCGTCGTAGGCTTCCAGAGTACGACTCACGTCGTCTACCAGCAGCCATGCTCCGCCCACGTTGACAGGTTCACGCCAGAGTGCCTGTTTGTTCACCGCCACACGCCAGCGCGGCTTGCCCGTGACGGGGTCGATACCGATCAATTCCCGGCCCGTCATGAGCGCTACGCCGTCATTGCCAAGCCGGACCTTCCCGGGTTCGTACTCCGCCTGCCAGATCTCTTTGCCGCTCGCGCGCTCGATCCAGCGCAGGAAGGAACCCGGCTTCGGCGTCGCGGGTGGCTTGCCCGACGCGGCCGTCTGCGCTGGTGGAATGTTCACAAAGACCGCAAGGTTCTGCCCGCAGGGCCGGACCGCCGCGTTGGCAAACTCCGCGCCGTCCAGCTTCCAGAGGGCCTTGCCTTGCGCAAGATCGAGCAACGTGAGGCCGCCCAGCGTCTGCAGGATCAGGTGGTCGCCGTCGAGCATCACCACGCGCGCGCTGCCGTCGGCTTCGGGACTGGCCCGCAAGCCCGAAGCGGCAACGCCATCCACCTTGTAATAGCCCGCATCCAGCCCAATCCAGAATGCGCCGCCGTTGCCGGGCTGCTGCCAGCGCAGCATCCCGGGCAGATTACGCTGGCCTTGAAGCGCGAGATGCACCACTCCCACAGCCGGCTTGGCCGCCTCCGCCTTCTTCAAGAAGGTGCGGTTCGCGATCAACGCCTTGAGATACTTGCCGCGGACCTGCAACGCGTCCTCGACGCGGAATTCGGCCTCCGGGTTGGCCTCCGCCAGCACGCTCATCGCCTTCAAAGCGTCCTCGTGCTTGCCCAGTTCGAGCAGGCATCTCGCCGTCTGAAACTCAATGTCAGGCTCGAATTTCGCCGCATCCGCTTTGCGTTCCTTCAGCTTCTTTGCGGTCTCCAGCGCGGCGGCGTAGGACGTTCGCGCTTCCTCGAACTTTCCCGCGACCCACAGGCTGCGCGCCTGCGCAAGTTGGACGTTCAGCAGCTTTCCGATCACAGGCGTGAGAAACAGCGACGATCCGCCTTCCTGCCAGGCCAGTTCGACCGCGCTCTGGTAGGCCTCGATCGCCGCGGCATACGCATTGGCTTGGTCGAGCAAGTTGCCTTGGATAATGAAAGGCCGGAGGTCTTTGCGGTTGCTCTCAACCGCGCGCGCAATCAAATCCGCCGCATCGTCCCGCTTCCCGGCCATGAACATGCGCGCGCCCAACTGGTAAATCAGGTTAGGTTCGCTGGCAGCCTGCGATTTCACCTGGTTCCAGTTCTGGAGCGAACGTTCTTTGTCGCCGGCGAGATAGAAGATGTCGCCGATGGTCATGCGGTACTGCCACTTCCCGACGGGGCTCAGCTCTTCCAGGATCCAATAGCTGCGCACCGATTCTTCGAATTCGTCTATCGCCAGGGCGGTGCGGGCCAGCGCGGCGTGCGCGTCGAGGTTCTTGAGGTCCATATCCACCACGGATTTGTACAGCGTGCGCGCGCGCCCGATCTCGGTCTTGATCGGCGTATCTTCGATCTTCGCGTCCACCTGCATGGTCTCATTGATCTGCGCGAGCAGCATCATGCTATCGCTGTCGTTGGGATGCGTGCTGACCGCAAGCTGCAGGTAGTAGATCCACGGCGCGAGGCCCTCGCCCTTTGCGCCGCCCAGCTGGCCCTTCTTGATCTCGTCCTCGGTCGCGTCTTCCCAGAAGTTCTTCACGCGGCGGCCGTAATTGAACATGAGCGTGACCAGGCGGTCGTTCACCTGGCGCTTGAAATAGAAATTCGGCGCGCGCGAGAGCGCGAACACGTACTGCTGGATCGCCTTCTGGAACTCTTTGCGGCTGTAATGCAGGTCCGCGAGCGCCTGGCGCAGGATAAAACTCTGCGGGAACACGTTGGCCGCTCCGTGGCCGATAACCTCCAGGGCTTCGTTGCTGCGCTGGCGGTCGAGCAGGATCTGCATCAGGCGCAGATAGCCGGTCTCGTCGAGGCGCGTGGAGCCGATCAGACTGTCGCGAATCTCAATGGCGCGCTTCACGCTCTCTTCGTCGCCCGACTGCAGGCAGAAATCGCACAGTTCCATGGACGCGTCGATGTTCTGCGGGTCGGCTTCCAGCGTGCGCTCGAACGCCTGCCGGGCGCCCTGCTTCATCCCAAATTTTCGAAACGCTCGGGCCATGACCAAGAATTTGAGCGGCGATTTGCTGGCTGAATTCTCGAGCATCCGCAAGGCTTCGCGCGCCTGGTCGGGCTGCTTCATCGCCACACACATTTCCGCGAGCCCAACGTACGCCTCGAAATTCTCCGGCATTGTCTCGATAAGGTTTTTGAAGAGCACGGCGCGCTTGGCCGCGGAATTCGGATCTGCCGCGCGCGACCAGAGCAGGATGAGCTCCGAGGTCGCAGGAATGTCCGCGGGCGCAAGCGCGTGGGCCTGTTCGAGCACCTGGATCGCCTTGTTCAGGTTTCCGGATTTCTCTTCCGCAAGCGCCCAATCGCGGAGCGCGGCCAGACTCTCTTTGCGATCCGCCGACGTCTTTTCGAGCTGCGCGACGAAGGCGGGTCCCTTTTCGAGCCGCTCGTTGTTGCGCAGCAGTTTGACGATCAGTTGCTTGTGCAGCCAGTGATTCTCGTCCACCAGACCCAACGCTTCGGTGAATGCGGCATTCGCGCCCGCGTAGTCCCGCATGTTTTCGCTGAGGCGCCCGACGGCATCGAGCGCTGTAACGCGGCTCACGGCGTCGTCCTTGACGACCTTTTCGATACAAGTCCGGTAGACTTCCCGGGCCTTGTCCCACATCTCGTAGCGCTCGTAAATCGCCGCCAGCCGGTCATAGGTGATGCGGTCGAACTGGCGTTCCTCGGCGATCATCCGGTCCCAGATCGAGGAGGCCGACGCGCGCGCTTTTTTGACGGCCTCTTCGCCCGAGCCGGAGCGCGAGACGATCAGTTCGCCCCATTCCTGCAGGATGCGAGTCTTATGATCGACATTGGCCGCGCCCGTCAAGCCCGCGGCCTTCTCATAGAGCTGCGCGGCTTCCTTGAAGGCCGGCTCGCCTTCCTGCTTGCCTAGCAGCCACGCGGCCTGATATGCGGGGTAATAATCGTCGGGCGCTTTTTCCATCGCGGCGCGGAACTGCAACAGAGCCTGCTTGTAGTCGCGCAGTTCCTTGTAGAAAAGGCCGAGCACGACCCGCAGTTGCGGATTGTCCGGCTGCTTGCTTGAAAGGAGCTGCACGTACTGCGGGACCTTGAATTCCGCATCCCAGCGTTTGGCCAGGCGGTACATGCGGTCAAAGGAATCTTCGTTACGCGGGTCGGCGATGACGGTGTTCAATTCGGCGCTGAATTCCGGCCAGGCCTCTCCCATCAGATCCTTGAGACCCAGGTTGCGAACCTGGTCGGAGTCGGTCGCGACCGACCGCGCCGCCGCGACCGCAATGCAAATGGTAGCCAGCAGCAAGAGTGCCGAGGTGCGCGTCCGCAAACCGTTTCGCTCCATTCTCATGCTTTCCGTCCCAAAAGGCGCCGGAAGGCCGGCCAGCGCCGCGCGATCACGTCGAGCCCGAAGAGAATCGCCGCCGCAAGCGCCGCCCAGTGCCCAAGGTCCACAAGCTCTTCGCGCGACTTGCCGTCCACCTGGCCAAGCGCGGCGGGCTCGCCTCCAAACTGCCCGCCGCCGGCCTGCGCAAGTTCTTTGAGGAATCCGGGGTTCGTCCCGAGACTCAGGTATTCCTTGAAGTTGCTAACCACCAGCCCGCGCGTGGCGATGAGCCCGTGTTCGGGGCCGCTCACCTTGACGGCGAAGATCCCCTTGCGCGAAGCCCGGAACGAGCCCGAGTACCGCCCTGGCGCGCGGCCTTCGAGTGGCACCGGCACGGCGGCCGTCGGCGCGTACAGGTAGCCCTGCTCGCCCAGATCGTAGACATCGCAATGTAGGTCCTTGCCACTCACCCACTCCCCGCCGCGGCCAAGGTAGTCGACGTCGATGTCCACCGATTGGCCATGCACCGCAAGGTTGGGCGCGAGCCGGCCTTCGTCGCTGTAGCGCATCACGCCCTTCACGACGCTGCCCCAAAAGGACTCGAAGTGCCGGCCCCACTCGCGAATCCAGAGGATGGCCCAGCGTTCCTTGGCGTCGCTGGTAAAGACCGCGGCCTTGCCCGCGCCGCAGTTCCAGGAAGCGAGCAGCGGCTCGTACTCGGGCGGAACGGCGAGCACGTTCGACGCGCCGAGTTTCAGCTTGGTGCGGACGTAACCGAAAAGCATCGGGGCGAGGGATACATCCACGCCGGAGAGGAGCGGCGCTTCCACGAGCTTGCGCACGCGGAAGGGCTCCTCTAGCACCTGATTTTCGGCCGAAGACGCGAAGAGGCGCTTGAGTTCGTCGTTCAGATTCGAGAGTTCCATGCCGCTGAAGCAGATCCCGCCTCCCCAGCGCGCGAGCGTTTCCAGCGCGCGTTCGTTGGCCTGGGGGCCGACGGGAATCGCCGAGATCTGGATGCGGCTCGAGCCGATCTGCGCCGCGAGCTTCTCGTAGTCGGGCCCGGCGTCGAACTGACCGTCGGAGACGACGATAAGGTGTTTCTTCATCGTATCGAGCTGCGCGAGTTCGTCGGCCGCGCGCCGCATCGAACGATGCACGTTCGAGCTCATGTTGAATTGCGCAGGCGTTCCAAAGGCCGCCTGGAGGTCGCGCTCGATCTGTTCACGATCGTAGACCTTCTGGAGCCGCACGAACCAGCGCGGCCCCACCTTCTCGCTGCCGGTGCCGATGACGCCGTAAAAACTCTTCGGCGAGAGATTTCGCATCAGCGCCTTGCACGTCTCGCGCACATACTGCGCGCCATCGAAGACTACGCCGGCATCGTTCTTCTGGTTCACGAGGCTGTGGCTGGTGTCCACCACCACCGCGACCGACGAGGAGAGCTCCGGCATCTCCTCCGCGGAGCACGTCACCGGCAGCGCGTCTTCCAGAGCCGTTCCCGCGTACTGCCCCGGACCCAGGCTGTAACGCCCGCCAAGCACCACCAAACCGCCGCCAAAGTCGCGGACGTAGTCGCGCAGCATGCGCATCTGGTTCTCGGTGAGCTTGGTCGCATGGACGTTATTCAAGATCACCGCGTCGAATCCGAAGAGGTCGAGCAGCGTCTGCGGCGAACCGAACGCGTCGCGGTACTCCACGAGCATGTGCTGATTGCGCAGCGCCTCCACCAGCCGCGCCGATTCGGACTCCAGTTGTCCCACCAGCAGAACGCGCGGAAGCCCCTGCGCCACTGTGTAAGCGAACGCCTCGTCGTTCTCTTTGCGCTGCGGTTCGCTCACTTCTACGACGGCGCGGTAGAGGTACTGGCCGCTCTCGGGCAGACTCTGGCGAAAGACAAGCTCGGTCGAACCCTTGGCGAGTTGCGCATCTTTGTTCCCGACCAGGAAGCCGTTGCGGAAAAGCCGCACCTGCCCAGCGATCTCGCGGTTGGCCATCACGGTCACGCGGACGTCATAAGCCTCTTGTATGCGCACTTGCGTCGGTGCATTGAGTTCCGCGACCAGAACATCCAGCGCCGGATCCCGCGCTGCAACCGCGCGCGTATGAATATCCACGCCGTTCCGCGACAGATCCGCGGCCTGATCCAGGCTGCGCCCGGCAGTCTCGTTGCCGTCGGACCAGACGACGATGCGCCGGCCGAGCTCGGGCGGGAAGGACGAGAGCGCCAGTTCAAAGGCGCCGTCGAACCGCGTGTCCTGCCGCTCGAACCGTGTGTACGCTTCCGAACCTTTCGCAGCCGCCAGCGCACTCTTCAGGACCTCGGCCACTTCCGCCTGATTGAATGCCTTGGGCGCGGGCGGAATCGCGACTTCGCTGCGGCCCGCGAAGAGGACCAGCCCGAATTGCCGGTCTTCCCCCGCCCCCGCCGAGACCGCCGCCAGTTCCTTGGCCACGTCTTCCGCGGTGTTCGCCGGCATGCTCTCGCTCACGTCCACAAGCGCCAGCACGCACAGGCGCGACTCGTCCGCCTTCCGCCACATGCGCACCTGGACCAGCGCGGCGGCGACGAGCACGAGCACGAGAATGCGCAGCGCGCCCATCACGATGCGCCGCGCGCGGCCCGCATCCGCGTAGGTCTTCGCGGCGAAATAGACCACCAGCGGCAGCGGGAGCAGCAGCAGCCACAGTTCCGGTGTGAGCATCTCGATGCGCATGCCCGCTGTCCGCTCCTAGAAGAAAATCCGGCGGTGGAAGACGTAGTGCTCGATCAGAAGCAGCAATCCGGCCAGCCACAAGCCGTACGTGCCCAGTTCCCGGCTCACCCAATCCCCGGCGCTTTTCTCCTCGGCGCCGGCGATCTCGAGGCGATTATCCTTTACATGGCTTTGGGCGTCTTCCGGGCCGGCCTCGAACGTATCGGCCACTTTGAGATTGGCCTCGTCGCGGTCGGCGAAGAAGACCGCGAAGCCGCCCGCGGGAGCGGACTCGTTCTCGCCCATGTAACGGTAAACACCGGGGCGGAAGGTGTCGAAGAAGGATGCCGACGCGCCGTCTTCGGAGACCGCGACGCGCTCGGGCGGCTGGCCTTTCTTGGGCCCGAGGACGAGCATCGATTTCCACGTTGGATCTTTTACCGGCAGCGTTACCGCTTCGCCCGGCGCCACCTGCGTGATCGGTTCGGGTCCCTGCTTGAACCATTGAAAGCAGTTGAAGATCAGAAACGGAAGCTCTTTGCGGAACTGGATGTCCGAGTCGACCGGATTGAAGCCGATGTACACGAGTTTTCGGTGCCCGATCTCACGGGCGAGAATCAGCGGCGACGTCACCATTTCCACCACTACATCCACGCCCTTCTCCTGCAATTGCACCTGCTTGGCCTTCTGAAGAAATAGATCGCGCAGGTTGAGGTGGTTCATCAGCGGATGGCCGTCGTCCCACTTGCGGATCAGCGGCCGGCCGCCGGCCGCTTCGCGCACCGCGACGGGAATGTCCGGAGACTCGGTGTTGAGGAAGATCGCATGGCAAGGCGGCACCTGGTCGGCGCTGGCGGGCGACCAGTTGTCGAAGATGGCGGCTTGCATCATCTTCCGCACCGCCTGCTTGTCGCCGGCCAGTTTCGTATACTCGTCCGCCGTCAGCGCACCGCCCGCGACGCCGTTATCGCATTTAATGATCTTGGCCAGGTAGTAGTTGTTGAGCTCCTGCTCGGACAGCGGCTTGGGCGTGATCAGGGCCACGTCCATACGCTGAGGGGCTGGCAGGTAATCGAGGGCCTCGTTGTCCGCCGCAAGGGCGTCGCGCACGAAGAGCTGCGCCTTCAGCACGCCGCCGACGTGGTACGGCGTCGAGAAGACCAGCGTGCGTTCCGTTCCTGGCGGGACTTCGAGGGGTTTTACATCCAGCAGGTGCTCGTCCAGGCTGAGGGCCACCGGCACCGTAGCCGCTTTCGCCGCGGAGCTCCGCACGGTCACCATGGCCTGAAAATCGTCTTCGCTGTTGGGGCTTTTGCGCGCGCGGAACGCCACGATGCCGAGATTCTCGCTGTTCACGCCGACCTTCACGATCCGCGCCTTGCCGGCGCGCTCGGGCAATTCGCCCAGCGCCTCGAACGCGTTCGGTTCCAAGGAGCCGTCGGTGATCACCGTTACGTGGGCGCCCTCAGCCGTTTTCGCGAGCTCGACGCACAGCGCGCACGCGGGCGCAAACTGCGCCTTTTCCTCCCGCGCCTCAAGCGATTCGGTGAGCCGCTCCAGCACCGCACGTTCGGTCTCGCCGCTGGCCAGCACGACCGGCCTGCGTCCAACGCCGATTACCGTCATGCGGTCCTGAAAATCCAAACCGCGCACCAACGTCCGCAGTTCCGCCTTGGCCTTGTCCAGGCGCGCGTCCGCGGACGCTTTGGCCGGCTGGGGATTGTCAAGGATTTCCAAGACCGCGCCGTCGCGGGCCGACATCGATCGTGAGAGGTCCATCAGAACAATCTCATGCCGCGGCTGCACGCTCGCCGAGAGGTAAGGCTTGACGAACGCCGCCACCAAGGTCAGCGCAATTAGGACCTGAAGCGCCAGGGAGACGAGCGTGCGGCGCGACTGCGAGATGCGGCGGTCCGCGAGGTTCAACTGCCGCCACAGACTCGCGTCGGGTACCGGCAGTTTTTTGCGCGGCATGCGCAGCAGGTACGCCAGCACGATCACGGCGACCACCGCCAGCGCCAAAAGCCCGTAAGGATGGATCAGCTTCATCCGCGACCGCCTTCTTTTCGCACTTAGGAATTTCCGCTACTGCGCCTTGACCCACTTCAGCATCTTGTCCGCCGTGCCCGGCGGGATGGAGCCGTTCTCGATCTCTTTCTTCGCCAGATCGACGTACGCCTTCTTGACGCGCTGAGCCGCCTCGCCGTTCGGGTCCTTGATCGCGTCCCGGACGTCGTTCTGGAAGCGTTCGTCGGCCTTGAGCACTGCTTGCGGATCGACCGTGTAGCTCACTTCTTTCTGCAGCCCCACCTGGCCGCGGACTTCCTTCGCGCGTTTGCGCGCCTCATCGCTCTCGCGCTCCAGGTCCGCCAGGATCGCGGACTCGTCCTGCTTAATGCCCGCGGCCTGCTTCACCTTTTCGAGCAAGATCGATTCGTCGGTCATGGTCGTCTTGATGCGCGTGCCGCCGATCTCCTTGCCATCCTTCGTCTTGATCGAGTACGCCGAATTATTCTTCTTCTCGATCTCGGCCATCTGCTGCTTGATCAGGTCGATCTGCGCCAGCGCGCCCTTGACAGCCTCGAACGCCTTTGCTTTTTCGCCGCCTTTGAACTGGATGCCTTTCTCGTTGAGCATGCGCATGATCTCCGCCTGCGTCATGCGCGACATATCGTCTTCGCTGATGTTCATTTCTTCGAGCAGCTTCTTGATCTTCTGGCCGTCTTCACCGTCCTTGGAACTGAGTTCGCCCAGGCCTTTGAAAATCTTCTGCATCTCCGCGGCAGTCTCTTCCGAGACGGCCTCTTCGGCGGGCACCACATGCGGCGGAAAGAGCAGATATACCCAGCCCAGCGCGAGTAGCGACAGCGCCATGCCCAATTTCGCCTGCCTAGGCAATGCGACGGCCGGGCGCAGGCCGGGATTCGCGTTCTGGGCGGCGTCCAGCCCTTCGCGAATAGCGAGTTCGACGAAGACCGAGCGGCGCTCCGCGGGCTGCTCCTGCCAATAGACCGCGTTCGCCAGGCGGTCCCCATGACCTATGCGCGCATCAAGCATCTTCGCAACTTTGTAATCACTGAACGCGCTGCGCCGCCAGCCGTGGACTGCTCCGGCCACAAAGCCCAGCGGCAGCGCCAACGTCGTGAAGAGCCCGGCCATCCGTGGCACGCCCGCGATGCGGAACACCGCGGCAAGAACGATCGCGCCGAGCGCGCCCCACAGAAGCGCGGCCAACGCCTGATTCAGCGCACCGGAAACGGCCAGCCGAGTGCGATAACGGCGGATGAGCGCTTGCAACGCTTGGGGATTCGACATGAGTATCGATCGACCTCGAAAGAGCGCATGTACTGACGTAAAATCAATACACCGACGCTCACGAGATAATTACTACAAATGCATGATATGCATGAAGTTCCAAAAACAAATGACGCACATGAAATGCACTGGAGCACGGACGCTTTTAGCGCCGTGGAAAGGGAAGGATGACCGCTCCGACACCTACTTATTGCCTAGCAGAAGACGGTGTTACGCGCTCAAAGGTTTTTTGTTCTTACGGGATAGCCAATTCGACCGAGATCGAGCGCTTACCACCGAGTTTCCGGGTTAGGCCCGGTTTAAAAAGCCCCACCGCCAGATCGCCCTGCCGGACGACCCAGCCCGAGGCGTCCGCTTCCAGTGCAGGCAAGGGAGCAGCGGGGGCGTTCGCGTCGGAGGTTTCCCAAAGCGTAAGGAACGTCGCTTTGAGCGCATGCTTATCCGCCGGAGAGACTTCCACGCGCCATTCGCCGGGCTTGTGCCAAGCGGACGACCGGCGCAGATTCTCATCGGCATCCAAGTCCACGGGAAAGTTCTTCCCCTCCACCCAGCATTCCTTTCCGGGACCTCCAAGCGCTTCAATCGTGGCGGCCTGCGGCAGCAGCACATGCATGTTCAGGCGGCCGCCGTCCTGCCGCGCGGTCACGCAGGCATCCTGGCGCTCAGGCTCACCGACCGTGTGCAGAAGAATTCTGGGTACCAACCCGCTCCGCGCCACTTCCACTTCATCCAGAACCACCAGCGAAACCGCGGCGGGGTGCGGCCAATCAAGCACAAAGACGACATGCCGCAGGAAACGCTTCAGTTTCTCCGGCCGGTAGCAGTTGCTCGCGTCGCCGCAGACGTAGCTGAAGCCGGCGCCTTCGCGATAGGCCAGCGTGCGGCCGTCGCGGAAGCATTCCTTGCGGATGTCTTCGAAGCGCTTGGCCGCGAAATGCGGAAAGTTGACGAAGCGCTGCCCGCCATCGTTGGCCAGCGGCCAGGAGCGCATGAGCATCTGTTCGTCCGGGTCGTGCACGACCAGTGTGTTGTGGGCGATGGTGCGCACGTAATAGTTCTTCCAATGCGGCGACTCGTAGCCGTCGTAGGCGCCCGCATCGATGGCCAGTTCTCCCTTGTGGTAGACCGTCAGCGAGTTCTGGTCGCGGTGGCAGTGGTTGTGCAGGTACAGCGGCGAGCACTTAAACGCCGCGAGCGTTCCGTTGGCGAAGTCGCCGCGCGCGATCGCGATGCCCATCGGTTCGAAGTGCCGCGTGCGCGGAAGCGTCTCGAGCCTGGCCTCTTTGCCCTCGCGGCTATCGAAGATAAACGCGTCGGGCTCGCAGCCGCTCACTTTAAAACGGTTCGTCCACCAGCGCGCCACGCCGTCGTGGTAACGCGACGCGATAGCCGCCATCGCGCGGTACAGGTAGCCGCCTTTAAAGATTCCGTCGCGGCAGAAATAATCGCCGTAACGGATGAAACTCTCGTCGGAACGCAGTGCGTACGTGTACCAAGGCGCGGCGTTGGCGAACCAGGCGTGCTCCTGAAAAAAGGGCAGCCCCAACCCAGACTCCGCGAGCTGGAAGAAGTACGGAATCTCGCCGATGTACGCCAGCGAGTACGCGTAGCTCTGCGAGAACGACGCGCCTTCCATGAAATGCCGGTAGCACGCGAACATGCGCTCCATGCGGTACAGCGCGTCGTTTACGTAGTCCCTCGCGTGGTGCGGCTCGCGGCCCATCGGCATCGGCCTCGCGCAGGCGACACATTCGCCGCCAAAATCATCGCCAACCGCAAGCCCGGCCATCAGTGTGTACGGAAGTTGGTTGACGCCGTGCCCGGCGAGGAACGATTCGGGTTCCACTTCCTCCGAATTGTAGAGCGCCTGAGCCTGTTCGAGCGCACGGCGTCCGGCGCGGTTGCGCAGGTCTTCAGGCAGCGTTGCATGCAGCCAGTCGTATGCGCAGGCCACTGATTTCAGCCGCGACGAACCCACTCCGTATTCGCCGCTCACGTCGAGCTTGAGCGTCTGTTCGAGGGAAAGAGCGGCCATATCTGCGTGCGTCTTCTCGCCGCTAAGCAGATACAGGAACGCAAGCCGAAACGTGGGCCCGATGCTCGCGTTAGGCTCGGGCTTTTCTTTTTTAACGGCCTCGGCGAGACTGAGCAGTTCGTTCATCTCGCGCTTATGCGTTGTCTGTGCGCGGCGCCGTAGGATCGGCAGGTCGTTCGGCCGCACGAGCACGCGCGGGTGTCCGTCGGCCAGTTTCCAAGTGGTGGTGACGCTCATGCTTTAGCTCCGTACAGGCGCGCGAATGCCCAGTTTGCCGGCCAGATCGTGTAGGTGGTCGCGCAGGGTGGCGGCCGAACCCCGCGGCTTGTAGCCGAGTTCCAGCAACATGCGGTTCGAGGACAGGCGGCTCGGATTGACGATTTCGATCTCGAGCGGAACCGGCCCGAAGACTTCTTTCACGATTTCGGCGAACTCTTGCGCCGGGATCGGACGGTTGCCCGCGATATACCAGTCGAAGATCTCCGCGCCTTCCTTCAGCCCCTTATTCATGACCAAGTCGCAGGCGATCCCCAGGTCGCGGCCATCGACAAGCGTGACGTCCGGCGCGAGCTTCAACGACACTTTCTCGCCCTTGAGCAACCGCTTGATCTCGTCCGTCAGCACGCCCTCGTCGTCATAGCAGCGGTAGCCGAGCAACTGCCCCAGCCCAGCACCGCTGCCAGGGCGCAAGGAGGTCGACGGCTTGAGCCCGTGCACGGTCTTAAAGACGACCGTCGTGTGCTCGATGGCGCTCTTGTAGACCGCGTAAAGCCCGCGCGGTGCCGTGAGCGTCTTCTCGTCGATGGGCAGGCTCACTTTGCCGAAGCGTTCTTCTTCGTAGACCGGCCCGCGCCCGTACACCGCGCCGGAGCTAATGAAGACGATCTGCCTGCCGCCGGACTTCCAAAACGCCTCGTAGAGCTTTACGGTCGCCAAAATGTTCAGGTTGGTCCATTCGACGGGATGGTGGTCTTCGTTGACGTGGTGGTAGCCGTTGTGAACGAGGACTTCGATCTCTTGCGCAAAGCGCGCGAGGGAATCGTCGGCGGCAAAGTCGGCGTAGAAGATCTCCGCGCCCCACCCTTCCAATTCGGCCACGGCCGGCGAGGTGTTGCCCCAGAAGCCGTCACGCGTCGGCCGCGTCATCGCGCGCACGCGGTGGCCACGGTCGAGTAGTTCGCGTACCAGCCAGCGGCCGATCTTGCCTGTAGCCCCCGTCACGCCAACGTACATGCTCTTCCCTCCGCTTTAACGCGCATGAGTAAGCACGCGCGCATTCACTTACCTTATGCACGGGTGTAGTTCGGCGTTACTCGGAAAACGGAAAGACCATGCGGCGCAAAGATTAAGCTGGAGAAAAACCGTGATGAGCGAGGCTGTTTTGAATCGCGCGCGCTTAACGCTGCCGGACGAGCCGATTGCGCTTAAGGGTATTGAAGAGTAAATGTTCGAGGTTATCGCGCGTCGAGATTTTGAGGTACGTCGCGTTGTAGGCGGCAAACGTCGCGGCCACGCGGCCGCAGTGCTGCTTCAGCAGCCGCTGATACTGCTCCGCGGTGTCGCCGCGCGAAGTAAGCGGAACCGTCTCGCCGCTTTCGAGGTCGCAAACGTCCATGTCGCCCGCGATGCCGGGATCTTCTTCAAGCGGATCGAGAAGATGCAGCGCCGCGATGCAGAAACGGTTGTAGGCGAGAAATTTCAACGCTTCGTCAAGCTTCTCCGCAGCCCAAAAGTCCGAAAGAATAAAGGCGAGCCCCGGACGCGCCTGCTGGATGCTGAATGCCTTGAAGGCTTCGACGAAGTTCGTCTTACCTTCGGGCTTCGCCCCGCGCAGGAAATCGGTGAGGATGCGCAGTTTGGGTTTGCCCGTCGTGATGAACTGATCGCGTATCGTATCTGTGAACGAGAAGACGCCCGTCCAGTCTTCGCTTACAAACCCCATATAGGCCAGGGCCGCCGCGATGCGTTTACTTACGATTTCCTTCGATGGATCGCCAAAAGCCATTGAAGCGCTCGAATCCAGCAGAACGTAGATGCGCAGGTTCTCTTCGGTCTCGAAGTTCTTCACCACAAGTTCGTCGAGGCGTGCGTAGACGTTCCAGTCGATATTACGGAAGTCGTCGCCGGGCGAGTACTCCTTATGATCGGCGAACTCCATCCCTTCCGACCCGCGCACGCGGCTCATGCGCTTGCCCGCGCTGCTGCCCGGAAACGAGCGCGGCGCCATCAGCGCAAGCGTGTTCAGCTTGCTCATCAGGGACGTCGCGATGATCTCTTCATCCACCGCGGGTAGGATCGTGTCCGCCATCGCCGTCCTTTCCGGACCCTTTGCCCCACGCCGATCTGGCTGGATACACCCGGAATCCGCTTCTGTACGGACATTTCAAGCGATAGAGAGCATGTCCGCCAAGAATGGCCTCGCCCCTCAATCCTTTATAGACCCATACGGGTGCATGTTTCACTTTTTTTCACATTTCATCTCCACTTGAATGGCGCAAGCGAGAATGAGCAACGGAGCAGAAGAGAAATTCAATTGGGCCAAGCCCTTGAAATGAATTAGGGTTCGATCAGGTCGAACATTGCTCGAATCACTACACGACGGCTCGTCTGGCTGGGGCTTGTATAGTAACTCGCCTCGTCCCCTTCTTTCACGCCACGATAGTCAATCCAATCCTTGGGAACGGTTGAACCGTTGTTGTCAGCCGGTAAAGTGGCGCAATTCTTATCCATAATTTCCGGATCTTTCTTGCGCAGCCGCGGCTTGTTGGAACGGTAATATTGGAGCCCCGTGCTCGTGCCATCCTCGCCCTTGTCCTCCGTCTCGATGTCCGGTGCAATCTCGAAAACGACATAGCGTTGCGCATGAAAGAGAACGCGAGGCTTTGCCGGATTCGCGGTGACGGAAGCGGCATCGACGATCTGGGCATTGATGATGGCAACAAACGTGGTCGTTGCGGTGGTCAACTCGGTGGAGAACCAATCCGGCCCGAAGGCAAGCTGGCGCTCCGGTACATTCGCGCGCTTGCTCCATGGGCCGTCCGGCGCGGAATTCAGCACAATATCCATCCCCCTTTCCCAGGGAATCGTGCCGCCGGTGTTCGTGGGATTGAGGAAGCAGTAGTAATTGGAGACGTAATCCTTGTCGGTGTTCTCATCGCGGCCGAGTCGCATGGCGTAGAGTTCGCCGATGGGATCCCGGATTCCGGGTACATCGCCTGGAAAGAGCATGGCCTTGCCCGGAACGATATTGTCCCAGACCGCGCTGGCTGTGCGGCGGTCGAACTTCCCTACGGCGATTTCAGGCGTTCCGTTCTCGTCGAAGTTGACGAACTCGCCGCCGTCCTTCGCGAGCGTGCCGCGGTACCGTGGACCCGTCCAGGAAGCGATGGGATTGACATTGTTATTAACCGTCATGGCGATCAGGTCGGACTTGACCTTGGTCCGGAAGTCGTCGATCCCGTATGGAAATCGGGCTTTCGAATCGTCGTACACGGGCGCGAACCATTTGACCCGGTTGGCTTCCGACGCTCCGAGCACGCGCGCCGCGTATTGGATGTAGTTCTCGGTCACGTTCCCGTAGTCGTAAGGATAGGGCACGATGCTCTTAGCCGGGCGGTATTTGGCGTACGTCCGGGAGCCGTCCGCGTACCGATACCACGACTTGGTCCAGTGGAAGGCCTGGAAGTAGCGGCAAAGCGTTTCCTGATACTGATAGGCGATCTTCGTGCGGAGTTCCTCGACGTATTTGCGCATCTCGCGGACCACATCGCTCTTCGATTTCATCACGATGTCGCCGTCGAGCGGCGCCGGCAGCCAGCTCTCGGCGGGAATGCGTATCTCGCTCGGCGCGGCGGCGGCGGCGGGATCGAACTCCGGCGGCAGCTTGGCGGGATTCGTCAGGATATCGGTGTCGTAGAGAACGCGCGCGTCCATCTCGGTATAGGCCGTGAGGTCGGTGGTCGCGACGATCTGGCCGGGTTGCGAGTTGTTGCGGAACCGGAATTTGCCGACTTTCACGATGCGCCGCAGCGATTCGATGTTGAAGACCGCATTGAGCGTCCGCGGATAGACCGTCTGCAACGCGTAAAAAAAGGGGTAGCAGCAATTATAGCTATTGTCGACCGTGTTCACGTTGACCGGGCTGCGACCGGTGTCCGGGTCCACGTACGCGGCCCACTGTGCGCCGTGCGTGTCGTACGTGCCGATGTAATTCTGCCCGGTCGTGTAAAAGCTGTTATTCCAGCCGGTGTCCAGGCCCTGCTCGAGCGCCGAGATGCCGAGTGTGCATCCATAATCCTGGCTGGGCATGAAACCGATGGTATTGGTCGTCACGCGGCGGCCGCTCGGCAGGAGATTCAGGTTGTATTCGAAGCGGACGGTGCGGGAGGCCACGTACCAACAGTCGAGGTAGCGGTGCAGCATCATGGGATAGTTGCTGAAACCGCCCGTGTAATTCCAAGAGGATCCGTCCCAGACGCCGCCCCAGTTCGGGAGCCCGGCCTTCGTGCCACGGCTCTGTTCGGCGAATTGAGGGCCTTTGGCATCCATGACCATATGGGCGAGCTGGCACTGGCTGGGCATGCAGTCTTCCGACCAGTCGTTGAAATTGATCGCCATGTTCGGATCGAGAATTAAAACGCAGAAACGCCCGCGAACGCTGGGCGGGTTGAAGTAGTTGAGCGGCGTGTAGATCCACGGCGCATCAAGCCGGGAATCGCCGGGCAAGCCCGCATTGCCGGAATTTGTCGTACCGGGCTCGTACATTTTGTACCACCACTGTCCGTCGGCGCCGCGAGAGAGACTGACGTAACCCTGGTTGCCCGTAGCCGCTGTGCGGAACTTGCCGGTGTTGTCGAGCAGATCGGCGCAAACGTTCGAGATCATCCAGTCCTGCGCGGACTCGGTGAGATTCAAACAGTCGGTCTTGTCGCGCAAATGAGCGACCGAAGTGACTTCCGCGCGGGAGAACGCGAGGAATCCCACCACCAGCGCCAGCAGCACCGTGAGCAGACCCACTACGACCAGCAGGATAAACGCGCGCCGGTTTGCCCGGGGGCGTAACGAATGGATAGGACCCGGCATGGCCATGGCGCGCTCCGTCAGGGATAAATGCTCTTGGCCGACGCGTCGAGAAGCTTCAAGTTCTTCGTGCGATTGTAGGGATAGGGATCCAGGAAGTCGTTGTCCATGGTGTCCTGCACGACGCCCATGCCCGTCCCGATCGGGATGCGAACGATCCGGCAGAAGGTCGCATGCGTACGCTTATCGAAATCGCAGACGTTAATGGTCAGGCGCAGAGCCTTCGGAGGTGGAGCAAAATAGATTGCCGTATCGCCGGGCGGGTCTTTGAACTTGGCCTCGGCGTCGTCCCAATAAGCGATGTCCAGATCGTAAAGATTTCCCACCGCCGCGCCCTTCTGATTATTGCCGTTTCCGGAGGCGAGTTGCGCGAGGCATTCACGGCCGGGCGCGAGAAGCGACTCGGTCTCGTCGAGCACCGTATCGATGCGCTGGCCATTTTTCATGTAATAGGTCCCGCCGGGACCCCGGCCGCCGAAAAAGAAGAGCGCCTCAATCGCGGAGACATCGGCCAGTTGAGCGCCGCGGCTCGCGCGCTGTATCCACACCCCGGAACTGCCGTCCCAATCCAGGGCGCCGTTGCGGAACATCAGCGGATCGAAGAGCCCGCCGACCCACACGTCGGGATCGCCATAGGGCTCCGCAAGCGGGTAATTCATGCCGGCCCATGTCGCTGATGCGGAATACCGAGATCCGGCCTGGCGTTTCATGAAGCAGAGCGCGTCCGCCTGCCGCCGCGACTGCGAATACATTCCCGTCGTGCCGGCCGCCGTGAAGGCGTCCGTATCGTCCCAGGAGGTGCTCTTGAGCGCGAAGTTCTCGCCTTTCTCGTTCATCACCGCCTGGTGAATTTCCAGTTCCATCGTATCCAGAATGTTGCGCGCAGCCTCGTACACCGCCAGCTTCTGCTCCACAATCTTCACCGTGCGAGTGCTGACCTGAAAGATCGGCACCACCAGGACCATCATCGCCAGGCAGATGGTGATGACGATCATCATCTCCAGCAGCGTGAAGCCCAAGGTTCGGCGAGGCGCGTTCACGATCGTCGCGATCCTTCTCATTTAGGGCGCGTCCACCGGGGCCACGCGGCCCGCGGGCGCCATGTACTGGACGAAGAGAAACTCGCGCGGCGTGCCCTTCAAGCGCACGGCTATGCGCACCAGCCTCAATCCAATGTCGGTCCCGCCGTCTACCGGCGCTTTATAGCCCGTGGGGGGCGCAGGGGTGCCTGTCTTATCGCTCGATACGATCTTCAGCTCGTCCTGCAGCACGCGCCATTCGTAGCGGCCGATATCGTCGAAATAGCGGTAGGGATCGTCGGCGTTCCGGTACGCGAAGTCGCGCCACTTGCCCCGCGCCCCAACGTCCGCCGCCGAGTTATCCGGATGCGCCCCACCGTTGGGCAAGGTCGCGAGCGGAGCCTGGCGAGCGGCCAGGTACACGCTCCCTTCGGCCAGATCCACGGCGGGATCGACGCGGTCGCGCCGGAACTCCGCGAACTTGGACTGCGCCAGATGAATCGCCGCGTCCTGCAGGATCACGTAGTTGGCCGCGTTCACGCCCGTGGGCAGCGCCGCAAGGACACCCACGATGCCCACCATGAAGATGAACATGGCGATCATCACTTCAATCAGGGTGAGCGCTCGCAACCCGCGCTTCATCTTGTGGCCCTCAGCGGTCGCCCGGGTAATCGCGAATCATGGTTCCCAACTGGTGGTAATCCGAGATCTGCTTCGACCCGATGTAGCGAGCCTTCTCTTTGAGCATGACCGGCCGCGCATTTCCAGTGACGCCATACATGCCCAGGTACGCACACTGAATAATGCGATGGTCGCCGGTTACCTCGTCGAAAATGAGAACGTGCGGATAGGTCCACGTAAGCGATCCCGTGTGCGCGAAGACCGTCATGTGGCGCTTGAGTTCGCCGGTGGGATCTTTCTTGTAGCCGCTCCAACTGAAAGAACAGGACCAGGGGTTGCGGTTGAAGTTACCGGCCAGGACGCGAACGCTCTCGGGAAGCGTCAGTGGCAGAGGCGTAAGCGAATTCAGGGGAAGATTGTAGGGATACCAATCGGGCGCATTGCCGGGCGACATGGGATAATACGGCTGCGTGTAGTTGGCCAGTAGGTACCAGGGATAGTTCCAATACCGCACGGTCCAAATCTCCATCCGGCCGCAAGGCGGCAGGACGCCGGGCGAGGGCTGAGGGTTCAGTTGCGCGGTGTCATCGCCATAATACAGCGCAACCGCCGTGCGTGTGCGCATGGCCTGAGAACGCGTCTGCCAGAGCGCCGTAAAAACCGCATGCGTAGCTTGGTCCACGCGGGACGTTTTCAGAAGTTTGGAAAAGACCGGCACGGCCATCCCGAACATCAGGAGCATCAGGAAAAGAACGAGAATCACTTCCACGAGCGTAAAGCCTGAATCTCGGGCGCCTCGTGGCATGTGTGCCTCCGTATCCATCGATAAAAGGTTAGAGTACCCTTGCCTCGATGGTCATTCCCTAAATCATGTACCTTCAGCGATGCTTATGTTACGCTTAAAAGCGCGTCGCTACTCATTTCACATCAAGGCGTTATGAGGATTTCACCTAGAGTAGTAGGAACCCTTATCATTCCGTCTTACAGCGGCTTAAGAGCGCTACAAAACTGGGTTGGAGGTAGGAACTGCCGTATCTTGAGTCGAGACAGGTGGATGCGATCTCACGAGCCTCGGATTTCTGGCCGCGGTGTTCCAACCAGAGCGCAAGCCAGAGTCGCCATTCGGGCCGCCAAAGAGAATGGGGCCATGATGCCGTGGGCTTGGGCTCCTGTTGCCCTAGAAAGGCGCGCGCCAGTTCCCATTCAGTTCCGGCGAGCCGCCGGTCGACGGATATTGCAAGCGCGGTCCTCGGCGGATCTTTCAAAAAGCCAAGGGATGAAAGCAGCGCCTGAAAAAGGAGGCCATCCGAAAAATGATACAGCAGATCCGGAGCAGCGAGACCCTGTAACGCTCGCGCCGCAGTGTCCCACTGGCAGGATTCGATCGCCCAGCGCGCCTTCAGGACGGACAGCGACCTCGAGACCGGCGAACGCAGACCGGCGTTCAGGAGCGTTCGAGCCATCTGTGCGATCCAGCAATGGAAGAGATCGTCTTTCCGCGCATCCGCCAGCAACCCGCCAATCCAGTAAGCCTTGATATAGTCTTCCGATTGTGCGACCGGCAGGAGCGTCTCGTCAAGCCACGCCGCGGCTTCCGCGTCGCGGCGCAGCGCCAGCAGAAGGAGGAGCACGGCCTGGCTTGCGTTAAACGAGAGAGGCGCGTTCGCTTTCTGGGCTCGGGCAAGTTCGACAAAAGCCGCTGGATCGCCCCGCCGGATCACGCAGTGGCCGGCCAAGCCGCTGCACCAATCGGGGTAGCCGGCCATCTCCCAGCTTTCCACATCGAAGGGCGGTGCCGGAAGGTGCTCGTCACGGTTCAAGGCCAGCGCCAATACGTGAAAATTATTATGGCTGGAGGCCACGGTCTTCTGTACGGACGAGAGCGAATTGCGGAAGGCCAGGGTCTCGTCGAAAGCCTGCGTCCAGCGCCCGAGTTGGACGCAACAGCGCCCCCACTCCGATTGCGCGCGGATCTGTTGCTGCGTGGCCGGGCGCTGCGCATGCGCCGCGAGCGCGTACAGCCGCTGCCGGATCTCCAAGTCCTCGCGGCGCGTGGGACCGAACATGCGCGCCCGCGTCCGGATGAGCATGTTTATGGGATAGATCTGCATGCGCGCCTCGCTGACCGGGAAACGCGCGAGTATCTCTTCGAACAGTTGCGTGCCCTTCAAGGGCGAAGCGTCGGGGCGGTCTTCGAATGCCCACGTGGCCGCTTCGGCTTTTGCGTACGGTTCGAGCGGCGTGCCGTTCAGAGCGCCAAAGATCTCAAGGGCGGCGTCGCGGCGGTCCATCCGGCTCAGGCACTGTCCTTGGCGGAAGCGGGCAAGCGATCCTTCCAGGGCCGCGGGGCTCTGGGCGGAGATCTCTTCGAACCGCTCCAGCGCCTCCTGGTACGCGCCCTTTCCCAGCAGCCGGTCGGCCGTCTCCATGGCCGAAAGAGGGACCGGCGTCTTCGACATCCGGACCTCGACCGGCCGCAGGTGCGCCCCGGCCCCCCAGGCGTAAAAGCCGAGTTCCTCGCCCGGAAAGCGGAACGCATCGCGGTAGCTGAACAGCCGCTTGCCGTCGGCGAAGCACGCGACCCGGCCTTCCGCGTGATGGTAGTCGAGTTCGAGCCGGTACGTCTTGCGCGCTTCGACCTGAAAACCAGGGATCGAGAGCATCGTCGTCGCCTGTCGGGTGAGCTTCGCGCCGGTATTCCCTTCCGCTCCGATATGAAACGCGTATCCCCAATGCGGCTGGCGCCGGTCTTCCAGCGCATGCCCGAAGATACACAGTTCGCCCGCGTGTTCGTTCCAGCCTTCGCAGATGAAGCGGAACGAGCCCGCGACCGGGGCCTTCCACACGAGCACGTTGTCCTCCGCGCCCTTCGAGACCCAGTTCCCGCCTTCCAGTTCCCATTCGCCGGCATGCGTCTTCCAGTCGTCTGCGCGCATCGAGCCTGGCGCGCCGGCAAAGCGCAGCACCTCCCATGCGCTCGCCGGAAAGGCAAGATCGTCGGAGGCCGTCGTCCCTCGAGCGCGGGCTTCGCGCATGTCGGCGAAGGCGTGATGGAACAGCGACGCCAGGTCCGCGGCGTTGTCGGGAAACGTGGCTGTGCCAATGCATAGGATCGGCTTCTGCGCGGCGTTCTGCGCCCGTTGCTCCATGGATTCGACGAGTTTTCGCACAACAACAGCGACCGAGGCCGCGTCCGTGCTGGGCAGCAGGACCTCCCAGGTTCCCACTTCAGGTTGAGCCACCAAGTCCGTCGAGCGCAGGTGCTCGCGCAGCGGCAAGAGAAGGCCGTCACCGCTTTCGATTCCTATCAGCAGCAGGGAGAACGGCTGGCCGTAGCGATTCGAGTTTTCCAGCAGATGCAGGGCGGAGCGGAGGAACGCGGGATGGCTGAGCGTACCTTCGGACGGCCCGGCAGCGGCCTCAGCATAGCGCGAATGTGCCCGCAGGAGAGCGCCCAGTTCGCCGGCAAATACCTTCAGGGCTTCCGCGTCATCGGCGCTCCAAGGTCCGCTCTCGCGTTCGAGGTAAAGACCGCCGTGTTCGAAGGCGCTACCCAAGCCGTGCGGGACGCGCTCGGACCCGGTGAATATCTTTGCGTCCACTGACGATCCGCACGCGCCGAGCGCCTGGGACGCCCGCTGGGCAAGGGCACCGTCTGACGCCTGTCCGGGGAACGTTCCGCTCGCATCGGCGGAAGAGAACGTGACGTATCCGCGGCACGCTGCAAAGACCGGGAGGGCCTCGCGCACCGCTCTGCGCAACACCGCATTCAGCTCGGCTTCCGCGCGACAAGCCCAGAGGGCGGCTCGCAGAGCCTCACGTTGGCTTTCGGAAAGACTCACCAGATCCGCTCCATTCCAGCAACTTAGGGTAAAGACGTCTTCGCCCACGGATTGGGAGGCGGCCCAGAAGGCGGTCCCTTCTCGCCCCGGGCAGCCGGTTCGGCGACTTTGCGCAAATCCTGCCGGTTCAGGGTGAAAACATACAGGACCTCGGGTTCACTCGCCGCCTGAACGCGCACCCAGCGGACCTCCGCGGACGGAAGGTCCGAGTAAAAGTCCAGCAGGTATCCAGCATACAGCTTGCCCAGTCTGCTCCACTCGGCCTCAAGGGCAGGATTAGCCTTTGTTCCTTCCGGCGCGTCTGAATCGGTCCGCACCTGAAGCCGCAGCTTATTCTCAAGAATCTTGAGCCCAGCGAAGCGCGGTTGTCCGGCCTCGTTCTTCTGCCCGAATCCGCGGAAGAGTTGAAGCAATCCCGTGCGCTCGAGCGGCGAGGTCGGCCCGTAGTCCTTCGCAAACCATTCCTCGAAGGACTTCTCGAGAGATTGCAGCGCGGCCTGAGCTTCGGCGCTGGGTTTCCGGAGCGTCTCGGAAGGCGGCGGAGAAAGCAGTGGCGCCGCGCGGCGCTGCGCTTCCAGGATGTCGTCCGCGGCAAGCAGCTTGCGCACCGCCTCCGCCTCTTCCCGGATGCGCTCCATGTCTCCGCGCGCGGATTCGCCCATGCCGAACGCATACATGCCGCCTGCACATACCAGCCCGAGGGCCAAAGCTCCGCCCAGGCCCAGGACCCGCTCGCGGCTGGAGAGCGCAGGAGAGATCATTGCGACCAGCGCGGTGAGCGCGCAGCCCAGCGTGCCCAGCAGCATGAAGTAGCGCGGCATGAGAAAGCCCGCCCCCACGATCGCCACCGATAAGAGAAACCCAGCGATCGCAGGCGTACGCTTGGATGATTTGCGCGCCGCCTGCTTTTCCAGGCAGCGCGGACAGACGAGCATGCGCCCATCGACGATTTTGGCCTTACCTGAGACCACTTCCGCTTTGTCTACAAGCTGCGCGCAGACGTCGCAGCGCCAGGTCTTCTGCGAGGTTTTCGAGGAACTTAAAGCGGCTTTCGTAACGATAGTCGTAGGCTTATTAACCGGTCTCCGATGCGGAAACCCGGCCTCTTCCTGTGGATTTCGCCCAGAAGGGCGTCCCGGGGGTGAATTCATGCGTACCCTTGCTTGTTTAGTAACCTATAACCATGCGCCGGCGCTTGTGACAGACTCTTCTCAGGATATCTAGGGATTTAGGAAGCGACAACACAGTTCGCAAACCCCACCGCTCGATTTATTCCCGTTATGTTTTTCATGCAGCCGAATCGGCAACCTGCTACATGAGCATTTCACCTGGCCTCAGTGTTGCTACCTGCATAAAACGTTATCCTAAGATGCCGTCATTTCGTTTGGAGAATCAGAATGGCGGATCCATACGCGAGTGCACCGCCAAGTTTGGCGGCCCATACGAATGGAACCCGGTGTATAGGTTCAGATACGTAAAGAACCCCGGGCGCCGGAACGGAGCGCGGCATTCATATAATAAGAGGATAAGCGTCCCAGGAACATGAGCAAAAACGAGAGCCCTACTCCTTCCTATCGCATGGGCCGAAATCTTTCAACGGACATGCCGGAATCTCTGACCCCTTTGGCCCCCTCGGGCACGGAGGGCGTTACGTGGCGCGGATGGCTGCTCGGATTGCTGGTCGTCGCGCTCGTGACCGTGCTTGTTCCGATCTCCGACTTCGTTCTGCAGTCTTCCTGGTTCACCTCCAACGCGCTGCCCGTGCTGCCTATTCTGATTCTTTACAGTACGGTGCTCTTGCTTCAGAGCCTGCGGCGCAGGCTGGGCACGGATTTCGGCATCACGCGGCACGACTTGATCCTCGTCTTCTGCATGACGATGGTGACCTACACCCTTCCGGGCGCAGGGTTCTGGACCTTCTTCAGCACGAGCGTTACCGGTCCCTACTATTTTGCACGGCCGGAGAACCATTGGGCCACGCTGCTGCATCCGTATCTGCGCGAAGGCTTCTTCCTCCAGGATCCCGCGGGAGCTGCGGCCACCGATGTGCGTCCCGTCGAATGGTTCTACAACGGCCTTCCACCGGGCCGGTCGGTGCCTTATGCGGAGTGGGCCGGGCCGTACATGCGCTGGTATCTGGCTCTGATGCTGGCCTTCGGCGTGTGGCTGAGCATGTCCCTGCTGCTCTTCCGGCGCTGGTCCAATTACGAGCGCCTGCCGTTCCCGGTGGCCGAGGTGCCGCTCACAATCTTGAGCCTGCACTCGGACCTGCGCGAACCCCAAGCGGAACAGACGGAACCCATAAAGGGCGCGCGCCGGATGTTCGTGACCGGGCTGCTGGTGGTCTTTGCGCTTCACCTCTGGAACGGGCTCTCCTCCATCGAGCCGCGCGTGCCCGCCATCCCGATGCTGAACTGGAACCTGAACTGGCGTCTCTTCAGCGACTCGCGCTGGCGGGACATCGGCGCGCTGCACGCCCACATCTTTCCGGCGATCATCGGCCTTACGTTCCTGCTGAGCCTCGAGGTCGCGTTCAGCGTCTGGTTCTTTTATCTGCTGCGCAAGGCGATGCTGCTGACCCTCGGCGCGGCGGGCGCGAGCGCGGGCGGCGAGGAGGCCGTGCAAGGGCAAGGCACCGGCGCCCTGGCAATGCTAGCGCTGTACGCGCTCTGGATGGCGCGCGCGGAGCTCAAGGCTTCTTTTCAGGCAGCGCTGGGCCTTACCGAGGAACAGCCTTCCGAGGGCGCACTCCCCGCGCGCACGCTCTGGACCATTTTCGGGATCAGCAGCCTGGGTTTGGCGGCCTGGATGAGTTGGGCCGGCATCGGCCTGATCTGGGGTATCCCGATGGTGCTGTTGCTGGTCCTGCTTTCGGCGGGGCTCGCGCGGCTCTGCGTCGAGACCGGCCTGGTGGCCACGCAACTGTACGACTTCCCGGGGTCTTTGGTGGCGCTTGGGGCCACACCCGCGGTGCTTGGGGGCGGAAATTACGTGATGCTGCGGTGGACGGATCGTTTCTTCGCCAACGACTGGTACCGCATGGTCCACATGGCCAACATTCTGAACGCGCTCCAGGTAGCTTCCAGAACTCGCCTGCGCCAATCTTCAGCGGCCGGCGGGATGGTGCTTGCGATCACATTTACGCTGGGCTTGAGTTTCTTTTCCTTCCTGGGTACGGCCTACACGCAAGGCGGCGCGCGAACCATGGGCTACTACATGTCCGATTGGACGGGCCAGGAAATGCCCCAGACCGCCACCGACGTCGCGGGCATCCAAAGTTGGGAGAAGAAGACCGCCGAGGCCGAAGCGCGAGGCGTCACGGCGCCTGAATCCGAGTTGCCCGCCGTCGCCAAGCGAAACTGGTGGCACCTGTCCTGGATCGGTGCCGGAGCGTTCGTCATGCTAGGCATATCGCTGATCCGGCGCTTTGCCTTCTGGTTCCCGCACCCGGCGGGTTACGTGCTTTGGATGTCACGCTTCCCCCACGATGGACTCTGGTTCTCCTTTTTCATTGGCTGGCTGTGCAAATGGCTGATCTCGAAATTCGGCGGCATGAGGGCGTACAGCAGTTGGCGCTACTTCTTCGTCGGAATGGTGGCAGGCGAAGCGGCGGCGGCAGTCTTCTGGGCCCTGGCTTCGTGCTTTATGAGCAATCGTTTCGGCTACATCATCCGCTCCGGATAACGAGCCTTTCCCCAAGCATTCCACAGGAATCGGTTCTGGACCGCACGCTAAACTGTTTGAGACGCGGCTCCTAAGTTATCTAATAACTTTAGATCACTAGACGCTATACTTCCAACTTTACAGTGTTGGCCGAGTGCGAGAAATGCTACCTTTACGGAGCACCTCAGGCGAATGACATTCTTTATGTATCATAATATAAAATATGCATTTATAAATACAATAATTTAATAGCGATAAGCCGTCTGGATCTGGTGTATGCTGCTAGCATGGTGGTTATTAGATAACTTTGTATAAGATTAGATAACTTTGACGATCACAGGACGGCTTACCTACGAGAGGTTGAACGTGCAGACTGCACCCCACCAGCCCTTGCACCGGAAAGTCCTGAGCGCGCTGCGCCAGCGGATCCTCGAAGAGCACCGCCCGGGCGAGCGATTGGAGTCGCAGAACAAGATCGCGCGGCGCTACCGCGTCAGCGTGATGACCGCCCGGGAAGCGCTGAGCGCGCTCGTGGAGGAAGGCCTGATCGAGCGGCGGCAGGGCAGCGGCACGTACGTGCGCGAGTGCGGCTCGAAACGCCGCACGGCGATCCTGATGGAGATCGACATCGCGCATCCGCGGACCTCCGTCTTCTACCGCCAGGTCGTACAGCACCTTCGCGCCGTGCTGCGCGGCCGCGGCCTGTTCCCAAAGCTTTACCTAGGCGAGGCCGCGCCGGACAGCGAGTGGACGGGCGAACTGAGCTGCAAGGAGTTTGGGGAGGATCTGCACGCGCACCAGATCGAGGGTGTGGCCGCGGTGGGTCTGAGCCCCAAAGGCGCGTGGTTCGAGGACGCGCTCGGTACCGGCGTGCCGCTGGTGGGCGGGTCGAGCGCCTATCCGCACCGCGTGCTGATCGACCACGACCGGATCATCCGCATGGGCGTCGAACATCTTCACGCACAGGGCCGCCGCAAGATCGCGTGTATCTCGTGGGGCGGGCTGGACGCCTTCCGCCGCGCGATTCGCGACCTTGGGTTGGCAGTGCGGGAAGAGTGGGTTCGCGCCGACCTGCATCCGTCGTCGCTGGGCGCGGGCTGGAAGGAACTGCGGGATATCTGGACGGCCGGAGAAGAGAAGCCGGACGGCCTGCTCGTCGCCGACGACATGCTCTTCGCCGATGTGCGCTCGGGGCTGCTTGAGATGCGCGTGCACGTGCCCGAGCAACTGATGGTCGTGACGCACGCCAACCGCGGCGCGTCGTACCCGGCCTCGTTTCCGGTGGCGAAGATCGAAGTGGACCCGGACGAGTACGCGGAGGCACTGGGCGGAATGCTCGCGGATCTGCTCGAACGCAAGCCGCGCGTGCCTGAAGAGATCGATCTGCCCATCCGTCTGGTCACCGAGGATACCTCGGAACGTCTGGACGCATGGCAGGACGCGGCGGCAGCCACGCATTAACTACAATGAAAAGGGGGATGTATGAAATCAAAAATCCGCTTCGTCGGCCTCACCGTGCTTCTGGCCGCGCTGGCGTGTGTAAGCCGCGCGCGAGCCGCAGAGGCGCTTTCGAGCGTGGAGTTCGACGCGCAGGGGCTGAAGAGCCTGAAGGCCGGCACTACGGAACTTCTGAAAGAAGCCAAGCCGTCGGTCGTTCAGGTCGTGCTTGAGACCGCCGGCAACGACGAGCAAGGCTTCAAGAAATACAGTTTCGAGAAGGCCCAAGGCGCGCCGGACAAGGTCTCGTTCGATGCGGCGAAGAAATGCTGGGCCGCCAGCTTTGCCTGGGGCGGCGTGGACGTGCTCTACCAGCCCAAGCCCGACCGTCTGGATATTTCGGTAACGCTGCGCAACACGTCTGCGAATACCCTGGCGGATTTCGAGATCAACCTCGTGGAAATACAGTGGCCCGCCGTGCCCATCTCGATGGATCCGCCGTTTTACTTTGGCTTGAAGAAATCGGGCAAGCCCACGGAAACCTTGTGCGTGCTCAAAGGCGGCGTGTACGCGCCCGAGACCGGCGCGTACATCATTGAGCCGCACGGACTTCCCCGCGTCGCGCCGGGCAAGAGTCTGACGATGGACGTCACGTTCCGCATCGCAGCGAAGGACGCGAAAGAGTGGGACGTGCTCGCGGACGCCTATGAGAAGTTCCGGACGGTTTGCGCACCTTCGAACACCTGGGAAGACCGGCGCATCATCGGCGCGATCATGCGTTCGTCGAGTTACAAGGACCATAAGTCGGCGACGAATCCCCGCGGCTGGTTCAACAATCCCAAGCTCGACGTCACCACGCCCGACGGGAAGAAGGCATTCAAGGAGGAAGCGCTGAAAGACGCCGCGCGCTGCGTGAAGTCGCTCAAGGCCGTCGACGCGCAAGGCATGGTCTTCTGGGACGTGGAGGGAAGCGAGAACCCCCACCCCATCACGTACATCGGCGACCCGCGGCTGGCGAAGAAGCTGGCGCCCGAGTTCGACGAGGTCGCCGACGATTACTTCAAGGTCTTCCTGGACGCGGGCCTGTGCACGGGTGTGTGCATCCGGCCGACGCAGGTCTATTTCGACGAGGCCAAAAAGGCCTGGTCGCACGGCACGGGCAGCGACGGCGGTCCCGGGCGCGGAGACAGTTATCCGCAGCTCCGCGCGAAGGACGTACCGTGGTGGCGGTACTTCCCCATCGCAGAACGCATCAGCGACAAGATCGCGTACGCCAAGAAGCGCTGGGGCTGCACAATCTTCTACATCGACACGAACGGGACCTTCCAGCCCGTCGGCGAAGACCAGAAGTTCGATTGGACGCTGCTGAATTCCGCAATCTGGAAGGCCGTGAAGCAAAAGAACCCGGACGTATTGCTGATCCCGGAGTTGCCCTGGGACAACTATGCGTACCACGCCGCGCAGTGGGCCTACTGCGCGCAGTACATGGAACTCCGCGGCGGCGGCTACGGAACGCCCGAATACATTTCCAAACTCTTTCCCGGCGCGTTCAGCCTTGTGGTGGTGAGCGACGGGGACTTCACCAAGCATCGCGACGAGCTGAAAGCCTCCGTGCAGCGCGGCGATATCCTCATGGTTCAAGGCTGGTTCGGAGCACCGCGCAACGCCGAGGCCAAGGCCCTGCTGGATGAAGTGCGCGGCAAAGGCAAGACCGCCGAAGCGCCGCCGGCAGAAAAGAAGTAACCCCAGACCCTTTTCCATTCCAAGCGCCGGGAGACCGCGTATGAGACGGAGCCATGTCACGATTCCATGCCTTGCCGCAGTGCTTTTGGGCGTTGTCGCACTCTTGCATCAAGGCGAGGCCCGCGCGGGCGAGGGCGAGCGGCTGCCGGTCGGCGAGTTCGTGGCGCGACGCTTCAAGAAGGCGCCGAAGATGGACGGCAAGATCGAGCCGGGCGAATGGGACGAGGCGCTGACGACGTCGGGGATGATCACGCCGTTCGGGCACGAGTTCCAGCAGGCTGAGACGACGATGTCGCTCGGCTTCGACGACAAGCGCATCTATTTCCTCTTTAAGTGCCGGCGCGGCGACGGCGAATGGAAGCTCTGGAAGAGCGTGCGCGAGAACGACGATTACTCGTTCGGCGATCCTTCGGTGGAGATCTGGGTCACGCCGCCCAGCCTGGTGGCGGAGACGTACCAGAATGTGATCAACACGTACCCGGCGGTGCTCGACCAGCACATCATTCCTTCGCGCGGCTATACGGCGCAGGGCTGGAAGGGCGATTGGGACCTCGGCGTAACCGAGAACGAGACGGAGTACGTGCTGGAAGCATCGGTCCCGTTCAAGGACTTCGGAGGACGCGCGTACAAGAGCGGCGACGTGTGGCGCTTCCTGCTTTGCCGGACCTGCCTGGGCGCGCAGCCGGCCCCGCAGGCCTCGTGGTCGGTGACGCAAGGGTTCTCGGAACTCGGCCAGCATCCTCCCGTGAAACTGATGGACGACGAAGCCGTCGTGCAGTTCCGGAACGCGGCCTCGGTCTGCACGGGGAACTACAAGTTCCCTGTCGCCGTCGCGGCGCCGCAAGGCGCCGGCACGGACGTGACGCTGGAACTCCGCTGGCACAAAGGTCCGAGCGCCGCGGAGAGCGACAAGATCGAGAAGCAGACGCTGCAGCTTAAGGCCGGGGAACGGCGCGAGATCGAGTTCGCCGGCGCCGTGCCCGACGAGCAGTGCACGGCGGACAAGAAGGGCATCAAACGCGGTTACTTTTCGCTGCTGGCCAAGAAGGCCGACGGGACGACGCTCTTCCGGCAGAGTTTTCCTTACGCTGTGACGGGCTGGACGCCGCAGCCGCCTGCCAAGACGAAAGGTTCGCGTGAGGTCAAAGAACTCGACATCAGCGCGAAATACGGCCCCGAGTCGAATGTGCTCGTGTTGCGCGCGGACATCCTCGACCTGCCCACGCGGGATCAAGTAGCCGGCGGCACCGCGCGCCTGCTCGATCCGGCGCAGGAGAACAAGGTCCTCAAGACCGTCAAGCTGCCGCCCTTCCGCAATGCGTATTCAAACGTGCATGCGTTCCTTAACGACCTCCCGATCCCGATGCAGGACCATACCAAAGTTGCGGACGTGGAAGAGCGGAACCGCAACATCGACCGGGATAACAAAGTTCGCGTGAAGGAAGGCAAGGAAGCGCTGCCGCTCGAAAAGGTGGACCTGCCCGAGCCCATGACGTTGAAGGTGGAAGTGACCGTTGAGGACAAAGACGGGAAGGCGCTCAAGAGCGAGACGGCGGAGCTCAAACTGGCGCGAAGCCGGTTCGCGTGGTCCGGCAATGAGATCGGCATCACGGACAAAGTGATTCCGCCGTGGACGCCCATGGCGTTCGACGCCGGAAAAGTCGGCGTCTGGAACCGCACGCTGGCCTTCGACGGCCTGGGTCTGCTCAAGGCCGCGGCCAACGGCGGCGTGGCTCAGATCAAGCGCATGCGGCTCGTCGCGATTCAGGATGGGAAAGAGGTCGAGGTGACGCCGACCGCGCCGAAGCTGGAAAAGCAGGCGGAGGCGTTCGCGGAGTTCAGCGGCGGCGGCCAGGGCGCGGGACTGGCGTTGCGCGCAAGCACGCGCGTGGAGTTCGACGGCTTCGTAAAGAGCACGCTGACGATCGGCCCCGAAGACGCGAAGGCGGGCGCGAAGATCGACGGGCTCTATTGGGAAGTCGTGCTCCCCGAAAGCGAGGCGACGCATTTCTGCACCACCGCGGGCGGCTGGGCGGCCGTGCACGACCTGACGCCCGCGTACTGGACCAGCCAGCAGACCGGCTCGGGCCTACTGGCCGGCGACTTCGTGCCCTATGTCTGGCTCACGAACTCGGACCGCGGATTCCTTTGGGTCGCGGACAACGACAAGGGTTGGATCACCGACACCGACCGCAGCCGCCCGACGCAGGAGATCCGCCGCGAGAACGGCACGGTCACCTTGCGCGTTCACTTCATCGAACTGCCCGTGGAGCTGAAAGAGCCCACCACGCTGGTCTACGCGTACCAGAATTTTCCCTCGCGCCCGCTGCCGCCGGGATGGCGCGGCACGGTCTGCGCGCCGAATGCGGCTTTTCCCGGTACGCGCAACACGTACTTCTGGTTTGAGGGCGACTGGGCGGTGCTCTGGCCGTACTACTGCAGCCCGTTCCCGTGGAGCCTCGAGAAATCCAAAGCGCTGTTCGAGCGCTTCCCCAAGGACGGCAGCCACCATCCGATGGTCGGCTCGATCGCGCACTCGATCGGGCGCTACCTCGATTACGACAAGCACGCCTTCAACGAGTACGCGGTGGACTGGGCCGAAACGCCCGGCGATCTGACCAACGCCAACACGACCCAAGGCCGGGGCCCGGCGGACTTCCGCGTCTACCACTACCAGCGCTGGGTGCGCGAGGCCGGCTTCCGCGGGCTCTATGTGGACGAGAACTACCTCGCCACGGAGAAGAACTTTCTCACCGGCGGCGCGTACTTCAAGCCCGCCGGCCGGCTGCAGCCGGGCTACAGCTACCTGGGCGAGCGCGAGTACTTCAAGCGCATGAAAGTGATGTTCCACGAGAACGGCGTGGCCGCGCCGAACCTCTGGCAGCACATCTCGTCGGGCGCGGCGTATCACGCGTGGTTCGGGGACGTCTTCTTTGAAGGCGAGAACGTCGAGCCCACCGACGAGCAGTTCGACTATATGGAAGTGCTCCCCGCGGCCCGTATGCGCGCGATCGGCAGTTCGGTCTGCGCAGGCGGCGTGATGACCATGATGTGCCAGTCGCAGCGCCACCGCACCGTCTTTGAGCTCAAGCACACACACCAGTTCACCGGCTGGGTGCTGGCGCACGACATCATGCCAGAACAGGTGACCTGGTTCGGTGTTCTCGCGCAAGAGGCCCGGCTGTACCGCGACGATGTGGAGTTCACCGGCTACTGGAAGCCATCCAACCCGCTCAAAACGGTTACTGCCGACTGCTCGGTCTCGATCCACAAGACCGGGCGGCGCGCCCTCGCCTGGATCGTGAACACGGCGCGTGAAGACCGCCGCGCCGACGTAACCGTGGATTGGAACGCGCTGGGGTTCGACCGATCCGCGTGCATCGCGCTGAACGCCGAGACCGGCGCGGAGATCCCGCTCACGGAAAAAGGCTTTGCGGTCCCGGTGCTCAAGCGCGATTTCGTCGCCGTACACTTGATCGAGACCAAGCAGCTCCCGGGCGGCGCGTCCTTTTACGCTTCGTGCGACAAAGGCCCCCAGGCGGAAGCAAGCTTCGGCTGCGACGTACTCGAACCGATCCAACGCGGCGCCTCCGGATCGGCTTTGGCGGAGATCGAGGGCGTGAAAGTTAAGGCCCTCGACGGAAAAACCGGCTGGCAAATCTGGCCGCGCCTGCATGTCACCGATGAAGAGGGTCGCGTGAGCTTTCAGGCGCGCGTGACCGCCAATCCCAAAGGCGCGGTCTTCGCTACCGTGCCCGCGCGCCAGGGCAAGGGTCCGGCGTCGGCCGCCTCAGCCTTGCAGGTGGTGCTCGACAAGAAAGACCTGACCTTCAGCCTGGCAAACGCGGCCAACGGCGCCGATGCGAGCGTGCACGCGCCGGTTCCTGCCGCCGGCTGGCACCTGTTTGAGATCGCGTGGAAGGACGGTCGCGCCGCGCTCAAGGTGGACGGGAAAGAGATCGGCGCGCTTAAGATCGCGGGCTTAGGCGTCGGTTCCGGCATCGGCCCGTCGATTCTGGAGAGTTCGCGTTTCCAGTTCGGAAGCCCGCGCAGTGGCGCCATCGACGCAATCGACGAACTGCGCTGCTTCCGGCACGCGGAATAGAGGAACAGCCACCCGCCTAATAACGCTACAGCGTTTGATGCTGTCGTGGAAACGCGATTTTAGGAGATGGGGTGGCTAGCTGGAAGAAGCACGTGCCGATGGTCAGGAAGTTTATGTCTGTGTTCAAGCCCCCTCAGGCTGTCTGCATTGAATGGACCCAGATGATGATCTCATGAAGGAATCATACCTCGCTGCGAAGATTTCGGGATGATGGAATCCATCTAAAATATGGCATTATGATCATCCTTGTCTTCCTCTCGCGGCATTTTGAACTGAACGTGGACAGCCAACGCCTTTCCGAGCTATTCGTTTCACGGATTTCAGAATATTCAATCAGATGCGCATTTTGAGGCCGAATTCTTACAACGGATTCGCTGGGACCGTACACCTATCTGGGATCGACGCACGCTTTCTCTTCCGCTACATTTCTCATTTTTCCTGACGTTGGACAGCTTGGGAGATAGCGTCCTGCCTATGACCATAATCTTATCGCCATCGTACCTTTAGCAGTCTGAACACGAACGTTGCTAGCGTTCGCGTCAGTAATCGGAACCAATGAAACCGCATAGTTCATCCCATTCTTCTTGACGATTAACACTCCGCCATTACCAGTTTGTGCATTGGACATGGATTGTAAGGCTAGTTCCTTGACGGCCCCTTTGTAAAAGGTTCGTAATCCAGGATAAAAAGGATTTTCCAGGCTTATTTGAATACCGAGAATTCGCGTTCCCGTCGTTGTTGAGGCGGTTCTGTCGCCCGTGCTCGCGGCGACATTCTGTTTTCCATCATCTAAGATAAAGCCTATTCCAGATGGTTCAGCATCCTTGATGCGCTCAATCATGGCCGGACTCGAGCCGCCAAATACACCCATCGCCGTTAATGACGCGTCGGCTTCGACAGCGCCAATACAGATACACATTGCTCCATTGGTTGCAGGCGTGAGAGCAAGCGCGGTAATAGTAGACGACGCAGCAGCGTTCCACGCGGAGTTGTGACCTGGAATAGCAACGCCAGGATCGACTCCTGAATAACCAGCTATCGCGCCAATAATCAAACTACCCGCCGTATGCGTTACGGTAGGGGCGCTCTCGCCTGTGATGGCGCGCTTGAGCCAAGCGGACGCGTGAAGAGCCACTCCGCTATTCGTTTGAGAACCGACTTGAGTCCATCCGCTTACGGAATGAGTCACGTTATCAAACGACGCGACCATCAGGACGAGAATATCATCCTTGGCAGTTCCAGTAGGCAGCGCTGGCGAAATGTTACCAGAAGCCGCAGAAGACACGGCTCCCGCTGCCCTAAACGCAATCGCCATTACAAATCCGTCCTGAGCCATATCCGCCCGACTTGCGGGTTGGGCGGATCTTCCGTCAGCGATTCGATTATCAGGGCTGGCACTGCGGTGTAATCGCCTTCAACCCACCCCCGAAATCTCCATGTCCAGAACTCAGCCCGCTGAGCAAGGCGAACGAATGAGCGCCGACCAGCGAGACGGGCGAGGAACGATTCGTGGCGGTGTTGTCGCCGAGCGCCCCGTTTGCGTTGTTTCCCCACGCCCAAATGGAGCCGTCTGCCTTGAATCCGAAAGATTGAGTTGTGCCCGCAGAGACGTTAATGAACGAGTGCCCGCCGACGACCGACACGGGAGAGGAGCGACTAGTGCCTGAATTATCCCCGCATTGCCCTCCAGAGTTGAGGCCCCAAGCCCAACAATCCCCCACTGCCTTCAAGCCGACGACGTGCGTGTCGCCGCAAGAAATCTTGATGAACGAGTGCGCGCCGAGGACGGAGACTGGGCTAGAACGATCCGTGACGGTATTTATGCCCAGGTTTCCATTGGTATTAAGGCCCCATGCCCAACAATCTCCAGCGACTTTGATAGCGGCATGAAAGGTGAGACCCGTGTCGATCTGCCTGAATGAATGCGCGCCAACTACCGAGACAGGTGATGAGCGATTCG
>JACQFI010000038.1 GCA_016200135.1 Planctomycetota bacterium | reverse complement strand
GCCGCGCCGGGCGGCGGCTTGGGGGTGCTGGGGGTCAGGCGGCGGTTCTTTGTCAAAACAGCCATCACCTTTGTCAATCGAGCTATGGCTTCGCCGGTCTCCTGCGGAGTATACAGTCTACGTCATGGCGAGCGTTGTGTCAAAAAGGACAAACAAACCAAGGAGCGGGACGAACATGGCGCTAAAGGCGGAACAGATTCAGCAGTTCAAGCGTGAGGGCTACACGGTGGCGCCGCACCTGTTCGACGCGCGCGAAGTCGCCGCGCTGCAGGCCGATATCGAACGCCTGAAGCGGTTGGGCAAACTGCGCAACGTGGCCACCGACGGCGACGGCAAGACGCACTCGACCCAGAAGGTAAACCTGCAGATCTGCCCGATGTACCGCGAGAGCACGCTCGTGCGCGCGCTGCCGTTCGTGCCCAAAGTGGTCGAGGCCGTCACCAGCTTGATCGGCGACCGCGTGATCCTGCACCTCGACCAGTGCTTCCTCAAACCCGCCAAGAACGGCGCGGGCACGAGCTGGCACCAGGACAACGCGTACTTCAAGATCGCCGACCCCATGCGCGGGACCGCCATGTGGATCGCGATCCACGACGCGACCATCGCCAACGGCACGATGAACATCATCCCCGGCATGTTCAGCGAGAAGCTCGAGCATTCGCGCGACCCCCACAGCGACCACCACATCCGCTGCTACCCCGACGAGAGCAAGGCCGTCCCGTGCGAACTGAAGGCCGGCGGCGCGATCTTTTTCGCCTACGGCACGCCGCACTGTACGCGCGGCAACACGACGGAAAAGGACCGCGCGGGCCTCGCCTACCACTTTCTGCACGAAGACTTCGCGTCGGCCGACATGCTCAAAGAAGACCGCGACCATCATCCGTACATCAACGGGGCCAAGTGCACCGGCGGCCTGAAGGAATACGGCGTCGCCGTCGCCGGGACTTGGGATCAGGAAGTCGAAGCCGCCATCGCGGGCCGGGAGTTGGTTGAAGCAAAGTAAATTGGACTTTGGCGGAAGGCGGGAGGTTAACCCTCCCGCCGCTTCTTAATCACGACATCCATCCGTTACTGGCAAATAGAAACCTTCGATATCCAAAGAACCAGAAGTAATAAGTTCTTGAACCGCCTCCGCACAATTTCCCAATCATCACGCCTGAATCAATACGAACAATAAACGGACACGGCGAAATCTCCTCTTGCGCATAGCACCATGGCATCTGAGGGCGGCTTGGCTTTCCATTTGGCAGCTCGGTCTGAAAAGGATTGTAATCAAGCACATTCAGTTCGGGTGTTTCCCTTACAAAATCAGCAAGTATCGAACCTTTGACATTCGAGCAACCCCAGCGAGCAGTGATGCACCAAAGCGAACCGTATAGACCAATTAGGCAGACAGCAATCAGGAGTGTTCTTAGCGAGAACTGGAAGCGTCGAGACTTGGCTGGCTGCATACAGGTTCCACCATTCCACATTCTTGATAACGGTCAGTCCATCAGAACCTGTGCGAATAAAAAGGGCGCGGCTTATGCCGCGCCCTTCCCTGACCTCTGATCTCTGTCCTCTGACCCCTGCCGTTACATGTGCTTCACAATCTCCTTGCCGAACTCGCTGCATTTCACCAGCTTCACGCCGGGGACGCCTTCGGAACTGAGCAGGCGCTCGAAGTCGTAGGTCACCGTCTTTGCGCCGATCGCGCCGTCCATGCCCTTGATGATCAGGTCGGCGGCCTCGTTCCAGCCCAGGTGCCGGAACATCATCTCGCCCGAGAGGATCACGCTGCCGGGGTTCACCTTGTCCTGGTTGGCGTACTTGGGCGCCGTGCCGTGCGTGGCCTCGAAGATCGCGTGGCCGGTGACGTAGTTGATGTTGCCGCCGGGCGCGATGCCGATGCCGCCCACCTGCGCGGCCAGCGCGTCGCTCAGGTAGTCGCCGTTCAGGTTCAGCGTCGCGATGACGTCGAAGTCCTTCGGGCGCGTGAGCACCTGCTGGAGCGTGATGTCGGCGATGGCGTCGCGCACGAGCAGCTTCTTCTTCCACTTCCCGTCGCCGTGGGTCTCCCACAGCTTCAGCGCCGTCTCGATCTCCGCGCAGACCTTCTTCTTCTGGTCGGGCGTCATCATCTCGTAGCCGGGCTCGAGCTCCTTCGCGTTCTGTTCGACCGAGATGCCGGAATTCTTTTCCTTGTTGCCGAAAATCCACGTCTCGCGCTCGGTCACGGTCTGGTTGCGGAAGAACGTCGAGGCCACCATGTAGCCGTAATCGCGGAAGGCGCCCTCGGTGAACTTCATGATGTTGCCCTTATGCACCAGCGCTATATTGCGGCGCTTCTGCTGCAGCGCGTACGAAATCGCACTGTGGACGAGGCGCTAGGAGCCCAGGCTGCTGACGGCCTTGATACCGATGCCCACCTGCACGCTCACGTCGCGCTTGGGCGAGCCGATGCTTTCGAGCTGCTTCTGCCAGTTCTGGCCCGCTTCCTTCGAGCCGAAGCGGATCTTCTTGAACTCCTTGGGGAACTCCTTGGCGAAGAAATCGAGCAGCTTCTGCGACTCGGGCGATCCCGCGGCGTATTCGATGCCGGCGTAGATGTCCTCCGTGTTCTCGCGGAAGATCACCATGTCGACGTACTCGGGGTGCTTCACCGGCGAGGGCACGCCTTTGAACCAGCGAACGGGGCGCAGGCAGACGTACAGATCGAGGAGCTGGCGCAGCGCCACGTTCAAGCTGCGGATGCCGCCGCCGATGGGCGTGGTGGGCTGGAGCGCCAGATGTCCGGGCCGGTGCCGTCGCCTTCGATAAAGGGGACCACCGGATTGTCCGGGACCGTCAGCTTGCCATCCTTAAGAGTGATGGTGTCGCCCTTGGGCGGCGTGACATCCGTGTACTTGGCCATGGACCGGGTCTCCTGCGCGAGAGGGTGAGTGGGGACGAAAAAGATAATCTGCACCATGGAGGCGGGGGCGTCAAGAAGAGCGACGTGGCAAGTGGCACAGGCGTCTCGCCTGTTCAAAAAGTCGGCAAAGCCTTTCCATCTTTTAGTTCATAAAAATAAAAGGGAACGCTGCGCGAACCATTGGGACAGCCGAGACGGCTGTGCCACGAACGGCGGGCAGCGCCCGATTCTGCTGTTTCTTGCGGCTTCCACTTAATTAAGATGGTTGCACGTGCAATCCGGATCGATTCTGTCCGCTTTTCAGAGGCGAAAGCGCATGGCCAACGACACCCCCCGCAAGAGCAAACTCACCACCGGAGGCATGGGCCGCGCGCCGAACCGCGCGATGCTCCGCGCCGTCGGGTTCCTCGACGAGGATTTCAACCGCCCGATGATTGGCGTCGCGGACCTCCAGAGCGACATTACGCCCTGCAACGTCCATCTCGACCGGCTCGCCCGCAAAGGCATCGAAGGCATCCGCGCGGCCGGCGGCGTTCCGCAGCGTTTCGGCGCGCCCACCGCCACCGACGGCATCATGATGGGTCACCAGGGCATGCGCTACAGCCTGGTCTCGCGCGAAGTGATCGCCGACAGCATCGAAGTCGTCGCCGCCGGCATGAACCACGACGGCATCCTGGCCTTCGGCGGCTGCGACAAGAACATGCCCGGCTGCGTGATGGCCATGGGCCGCATCAACGTGCCCGGCATTTTTGTCTACGGCGGGAGCATCTTGCCCGGCACGGGCCCCGCGGGCGAAGACATCGACATCGTCTCGATCTTCGAGGCCGTCGGGAAGTACCAGGCCGGCACGCTCGACGAGGCCGGCGTGCAGGCGATCGAGTTCAACGCGTGCCCGGGCGCGGGCGCGTGCGGCGGCATGTACACCGCGAACACGATGTCGTCGGCCATCGAGGCCATGGGCATGTCGTTGCCGTACGACGCGAGCCTGCCCGCGGTGACCGCCGCCAAGGAGCGCGAGACCTTTCTTGCCGGCAAGGCGCTCGTCAGTCTGATCGAAAAGAACATCCGCCCGCGCGACATCATCACGCGCAAGTCGCTCGACAATGCGTACACGTTCGTGCTGGCGCTCGGCGGCAGCACCAACGCCGTGCTGCATCTGATGGCGATCGCGAAGGAGAGCGGCGTCGAGTGGACGCTCGCCGATTTCGAACGCCTCGGCCAGAAAGTTCCGCACCTCGCCGACTTAAAGCCCGGCGGCAAGTACGTCATGTTCGACCTGCACCGCGCCGGCGGCACGCCCGCGGTGCTCAAGGCTCTGTTGGATGCGGGCATGCTCCACGGCGACTGCATGACCGTCACCGGCAAGACCATGGCCGAGAACCTCAAGGGCGTCACGAGCGTCTTCAAACGCAAGCAGGATGTGATCCGGCCGCTGAACAATCCCATGCACGCCACCGGGCACATCGTCATCATGTACGGCAATCTTGCGCCCGAAGGCGGCGTGGCGAAGGTCGCGGGTCTTAAATCGAGAAAGCTTACGGGCCCGGCGCGCGTCTTTGAGGGCGAGGAGGCCTGCTTTGAGGCCATTCAGAAGCGCGAGATCAAGGCCGGCGACGTGGTCGTCGTGCGCGGCGAGGGTCCGGTGGGCGGGCCCGGCATGCGCGAGATGCTCGCGGTGACCGCGGCCATCTGCGGCCAGGGTCTGGGCGACAAGGTAGGCCTCATCACCGACGGACGCTTCAGCGGCGGCACGCACGGCCTCGTGGTCGGCCACGTCGCGCCCGAAGCCTGGACCGGCGGCCCGATTGCGCTACTCAAGGAAGGCGACTCCGTCACCATCGACGCCGACGCGCGCAAGCTCGAAGCGCACGTGGACCCGGCTGAATGGGAGAAACGCCGCAAGGCCTTCAAGCTGCCGCCCCCGCGCGAGACCCGCGGCGTGCTGGCGAAGTACGCGAAGACGGTGCGCTCGGCCAGCGAAGGCGCGATTACGTTCTAAGGCTTTTCTCGCCGCTGAGGCGCGGAGAAGGAAATCGAAATATGTATTCCAAAACGAGCAGCCGAAGACAAACATTGATGCTTTTATATATGCCCGTGCTTTTAATATGCACAGCTAGCGCCGTGGCTGAAGAAAACGAACAGAAGCAAAAAGAAGAAAATAAGGAGTCGCCCTCGAAATCAGTGGACTGGTTCTAAAAGAAGGTTGTTTCGAGATGGATATTGAAAACAAGAGTGGGAAGGACCTGGTTCTTATTGATAAATTTAATTCATCATACTCTGTCGTAACTATCAACATAACGAGAGATGGTGTGGCAGTAAAAACTCAATTCGAGGGGGTCGATTGGGGCGTCTTTAAAGGAGACCTGATCACGCTGGCGCCGGGAGGAAAACTGAAGCGTTGCGTTAAGGTTCCAGGATTGGAACTGGACCCCGGCAATTACAAAGTCCAAATTAAATACGAGGTTAGTAAAGACAGCTTTTTCATCGAACCATGGCTTAAAGGTATGCATTTAGATAAAACAGGTGAACGATATGCTGAAGAGTTGGAAACCATTAAAAAAGTATGGATCGGAAAAGCTCAGTCCAAACCCTTCGAAATAAATATTGAGAATAAAATCAAGTGGAAGCTAACGGAGAGTGCGCCAGCAAAGTAATTTGGCGATGGTTCTCCGTGCCTCAGCGGTGAAAAAAGCACTACTCCCGCGAGCCCGGCACGACTTCCAGCGTCACCTTCTCGCCGTTGCGCACGACCACCATCTTCGATTTCTGGCCGATCTTGAGCGCCGCGATCGCGTAGGTGTAGTCGTAGACGTTCTCGATCTTCTTGCCCGCGAGTTCCACGATCACGTCGCCGGCCTTCACGCCCGCGACATCCGCCGGAGCGCCCTTGGTCACGCCCGAGAGCTTCACGCCCTGAACTTCAGCCGCGTAATCGGGCACCGTGCCCAAGTACGCGCGCATCACTGCGCGCCCGGCGTTCTCGGGTTTCTTCGCAGCGATATAAACGAGTTTGTCCTCGCGCGAGGCCAGTTCCGCCGCCACGCGCGCCATGAAGCGCGCGACGTCCGCCGCGCCGGGATAGTTGAGCGTCTCCGGCCGGTCGCGCGGCGTGTGGTACTCGGGATGGTTGCCGGTGAACGCGCTGAGGATCGGCACGCCGCGCACGAAGAACGTCGTCGCGTCGGTGGGCACGTAGCTGTCGTCGATCGGGACGATGGGCACGCCGAGCCCCGCGTCGCAGCGTTCGACGATGCCCGCCCATTCTTCCGCCGAGCCCAACCCGTTCAAGATCAGCGTCGGGCGCGCGCGGCCGACCATATCCATGTTCAAACACGCGGAGATCGCGCCTTGCAGCTTCGTCGGCCCTTTCGGGTCCGCCTTCTCGCTCTCGCCCATTGCGTGCGCAAACTCAGAAGACCCCAGCAGCCCCATCTCCTCGCCGCTCCATGCGGCAAAGAGCACGTCCTCTTTAAGCGCGAGCTTGCCTTCTTTCTTCAGATTCGCGAAGAACTCGGCGATCTCCAGCATCGCGGCGACGCCCGAGGCATTGTCGTCGGCGCCGTAGTGAATCTTGCCCTTCTCGTCTTCCTTCGCCAGCGAGTACGCCTCGATGCCGTGGCCCAAGTGGTCCACGTGCGCGCCGATCAGCACCGCCGCCGCCGAAGGCTTCTCGCCCGCCTGCAGCCGCGCGAGCACGTTCCGGCCCGTGCGTTTCTCGCGCACGAGATTGATCGAGGCGCGCACCTTCACGCCTTTGAGCTCGATGCCCATCTGCTGCTCGCCGGTATCGAGCTTGTCCTGCAGGGCCTTCAGGTCCTCGCCGGACGCTTTCAGCCACGGTGCGGCGACTTCATCAAGGACCGAGATCACGGGTAGGCTCGAGCCCGCCGCGACGGCGTCGAGCCCGAGCTTCGTCAGCGAACTCTTCGCCTGCGCGTTCGGTCCAGTGACGACGATCAAGCCCTTCGCGCCGCGGTCGCGCGCCTGCAGCGCCTTGTAGCGCAGGTCGCTGAAGCGCGCCCAATGCTGGCGCAGTTCGGGGGTGATATTTTCCGGCAGATAGCGGAAGACGAGCACCCACTTGTCCTTCACGTCCAGGTGCACGTAGGAGTCGGCGCCTTTGGCGCTTGGCGCGTCGGGCACGACCATCCCGTAGCCCGCGAAGACGACCGGCGCGGCCTCGACGGCTCCGGTGGCCGAGAACGAGAGCGGCCGCCAGGTCTCGTCGGGCTTGTAGTCATCCTTTTTCGTCTCTTTGTCGGCGGTGGTCCATTCGGCGGCGAGCGCGTTGCCTTCGCCGAGCGAGACGCCCGCGGTAAAACCGAACTCCTGGAAGAACGTCCCGTTCTCGCCCGCCGGCGACAGTCCGAACTGCTGGAAGCGTTGCTGCACGTACTCCGTCGCAAGCTTCTCGCCTTCGGTGCCCGTCAGACGTCCGGTCATCGCGTCGCTGCAGAGCGCCTCCACGTGCTTGCGGATATCTTCCGCGCAAATCTCGGGCAGCGTGGTTTCCGCGGCAACAGTCATGGGTGTAAAAACCGGTGGGCCGTCCACTGTCGGTCCCAGCCCGAGCGCGAACAGGGCATGCCTGTGGTCCCAATTGGCCAGAAAAATCTGCGCCTGCTTCTTCGGCGTGCGCGAAGTGGTCCACGCGAGACTCTTTCCATCCGGGCTGAAGACGGGCAGGCCGTCGAAGCCCGGCGTGGTGGTCACGCGCACGGGCTCGTGCTTGCCTTCCGCGTCCACCATGTACAGTTCGAAGTTGTCGAAGCCGTGAATGTTGGTCGTGAAGATCAGGTAATCGCCGGATGGATGAAAGTACGGAGCCCACGACATCGCGCCGAGTTTCGTCAGCGCCTTCTGATTCTTGCCGTCCGCGTCCATCACCATGATCTCGGCCTTCGCGCCGTCGGGCGTGAAGCGCCGCCAGCAGATGCGCTTGCCGTCGGCGCTGAAGAACGGCCCGCCGTCGTAGCCTGGCGTGTCGGTCAGCCGCGTCGGGTTCGCGCCGTCGGCATCCATGATGTAGAGATCGAGGAAGTACGACGGGTCGGCCGCGAGGCGCTTCTTGTCCTCCTCGCTCAGCTTTTCTTGCTCGGCGTAAGCGTGGCGGTTCGAAGTAAACACGATCTTCTTGCCGTCGGGCGAGAAACTGCCCTCGGCGTCGTAACCCAGCGCCGGCGCGAGCCGCTGCGGGTCTTTCCCGTCTAGGCAAACAACAAACAGATCGTAGTTCTCGTCGTAGTCCCACGAATATCGCTTCGCGGTTCCCTTCGCGCGTTCTTCCAACTCGGCCTTCTGTTTGTTCTGCGCTTCGGGGTCCAAGTGAGTGCTCGAGAAGAGCACTTTTGTTCCGTCGGGATGAATCCACGCACAGGTCGTCTTGCCCAAGCCCGTCGAGACGCGCCGGACGTCTCCGGTCTCAAGGTCCATCAGATAGATTTGATAAAAAGGATTGCCCTTCTCGCGCTCGCTCTGAAAGACGAGTTTCTTGCCGTCCTTGTTAAAGTAGCCTTCGCCCGAACGCCGGCCCGCGAACGTGAGCTGCCGCACATGCGAGAGCAGCGGCTCTGTCGGCGCTTGTTCTTCAGCGCCAAAGAGCGTCGCCGCGAAAAATAGGCAAAGCCACGCCGCGGCGAGCAGCCGCGCGCGTACGCATCGAATGGGAGAGCGCAATTTGGTATCCATGAGCCTAATGCTATCACATGGAGTTACACGAGCGAGCGCGAAGGTGCACACGGCACTGCACCAGGAAATCGGTCTCCGCAACCAATGGCCGCGCCTGCCGTTGCTCGCTTGCACCACGCGGACGTCTTGACTCTCTCCGCGCCGCATGATTTGCTGTGGGCGAAAGCCGAGTCCGGCCCGTGTCGCGGGCGGAACGGGGGAACCGAGCCGTTGGGGTGCATCCTGCGCCGTAAGCAGGAGGGGAACCTGAAGTCCCTAACCCGTCAGCTAACCTCGTAGGCATGTTCAGGGCGCGCAGCAATCGTTCACGCCCACCTTTTAAGTACGTCGTCTGAGCCTGGAACTCCGGGCGGCGCATGCGTGCGTCCGCGCGGGGCATCGGGCCGAGGTGCGCTCGCAATTACGACAACCTGCCGGTTCGTGCTCTGCCGGGCGCGCAAGCGCCGCGGCGAAGGCGGCGTCGTATCCGCCTGAACGGAAGAGCGCGGCCGAGGGCCTGCGGAATTCGCGGAATCTTTCCGTGAAGTTCCGTAAGCAGGGTTCGCGCGGGCGCGGGAAGGAGGGCTTTATGTTTCTCAATACCATCTGGTTTACGGTGCTCTGCTACGTGGGAGGCCTGTGCGCGTTCGCACTCTTGCTCACATGGCTGCTGGGCGTGCGCTACATCCCGCACAGCAAGGTGGGCATCATCGAGAAGCTCTGGTCGCCGCTGGGATCGCTGAAGGACGGCCAGATCATCGCGCTCGATGGGAGGGCCGGCTTCCAGGCGGAGGTGCTGCGCGGCGGGCTGCACATCGGCTACTTCCCCTGGCAGTATCGCATCCACACGGAGCCGCTCGTCGTCGTGAGCGAGAGCAAGATCGGCTACGTGTATGCGCGGGACGGCGCGCCGCTGCCGCCCACGCAGACCCTGGGCAAGAGCGTTCCGAGCAATTCGTTCCAGGATGGCTCGGCGTTCCTGCGGCAGGGCGGCCAGCGCGGCCGGCAGCGGGCGTTCCTGCGCGAAGGCGTCTACGCGATCAACACGGCGCTGTTCGTGGTGATCTCGGAGAAGAGCGTCTACGCGGGCCCGATCCGCGAGAGCGAAGAGAACCGCTACGGCGCCTGGCAGGCGCAGTTGGGCCAGTGCGACGGCTTCCGTTCGGTCCAGATCGGGCACGCGGGCCGGAACCGCGAGCGCGAGCAAGCGGTGGACGAACGGGAGGTCGCATCGACGCCGGGCGTAACGGCCACCGACACCATCGGCGTCGTGACGGTTCACGACGGGCCGACGATCGATTCGGGCGAGATCATCGCGCCCGAAGTGAAGGCTCCGGAAGGACAGAAGGACCATAACTACTTCCAGGACCCGGAAGCGTTTCTGGCCCTGGGAGGCCGGCGCGGCAAGCAGTTGCAGGTGCTGACGGACGGCACGTACTTCATCAACCGCTGGTTCGCCACGGTGGAGATCCAGCCGAAGACGCTCGTCCCGATCGGTTCGGTCGGCGTCGTAGTCTCGTACTACGGCATCGCGGGGCTGGACGTCACCGGCGTGGGCTTCCGCTATGGCGAGCAGGTGGAGCCGGGCCAGCGCGGCGTGTGGAAGCGCGCCCTGCCCCCGGGCAAGTACGCGCTGAATCCGTATGCACTGAAGGTCGAGATGGTGCCGACGGTTAACTTTGTGCTCCGTTGGATCACGGGGCAGGTGGAGGCCCACCGGTACGACGAGGATTTGAAAAGCATCGAACTGATCACGGCCGACGGCTACGAGCCCACGCTGCCGCTCTCGCTGGTCTTGCACATCGACTACGAGAAGGCGCCCAGCGTGATCCAGAGGTTCGGCGACGTGAAGCGCTTGATCAGCCAGACGCTCGATCCGATCCTCTCCGCGTACTTTCGCGACGTGGCGCAATCGTCGCACATGCTGGACCTACTGACCAAGCGCGACGAGATCCAGCGCCGCGCGACGGAAGAGTTGGCCAAAAGGTTCCGCGAGTACGACATCAACTGCATCGCGGTCCTGATCGGACGTCCGGAGTCGCAGGTCAAGTCCGGCCAGGAGGACCCGATCGAACGGCTCTTCGACCAGCTCCGCATGCGGCGGCTGGCCGAAGAACAGATCGGGACCTTCGCGAAGCAGGAGGAAGCCGCCGCGAAGCAGCGGGAGCTGAACGACGCGCGGGCCGCGGCCGAGAAACAGGCCGAGCTCACGCAGACCAAGATCGGCATCGAGATCGCCGGCAACAAGGCCGAGGCGCAGTTGGCCGAGGCCCAACGGCTGGCGAAGCGCGACATCGCCCGCGCCGAGGGCGAGGCGCGCACCAAGGTGCTGCTCGCGGAAGGCGAGTCGCGGTCGGTGCAGCTCATGGCGGAGGGCGAATCGAAGGCGCAGGAGTTGATGGGCAAGGGCGAAGGCGCACGCATCGCCCAGACGGGCCTCTCCGAAGCCGCGGTCTTCTTGCAGAAGATCCGCGCCTACGGCGACCCGCGGCTCTTCGCGCTGAACCTGGTCTCCGAGCAGTTCGCGCACAGCGCGCAACCGCTCGTCCCCGAACGGCTCTTCATCTCCGGAGCCGGCGCGGGTGCGAACGGGAACGGCAAGCACGACGGTTCGGAGACGGGCGTACTCGGTCCGCTGCTCTCGCTGCTGCTCTCGGAAAAGGCGGGCGTGGACCTGGGCGACAAGGCCAAGGGTTTGGAGGAACTCGAGGCGCTCGCCCGGGAGCTCACGAAAAAGTACGCCACCGGCGCCGCGCAGGACGGCGGCGACGGCACCGGCGGAAAGGACGGCAAGGTCGTGAAGCTCTCGACCGCGTAACGTGAACGGCAGGGCGGTTCACCACGGAGGACACAGAGGGCACGGAGAACGGACTCGGCACCCGGACTCTGTGTCCTCTGTGAACTCCGTGGTGATTTTATTTTCTCGTGCGGAGCGCCGCCGTGATTTAGCCGAGGTTTCCTATACCCTTCGCCGTCAACCCCAAAAAGGTTGCATAAGAAAGCCCAGGGTTGCGCCGAAGCCGTTCGCGGCGCCACCCTGGGTATGCGGTCCCCTACTCAGTTTGAACCCTGAAGGGTTTCCGGAAGACAGAGAAAAGAATACTCTAAAATCGCGGTGCTCTGTCCTCGATTTCTTTAAACTCGCTCTAATTCGGTCTACGAGTCACACGCCAAAAACCTGCCCGGTTATTCATTTGCGCACACATTTTAGTGGGGTACATAATGGTTCTCCTGGTAAAAATGAAGTTTTCAACGGGGCTATGCTACCTCCGGCAGACCGCGGCCTGAAACAGATTTGGAAGTACCATGTTTCCTGAAAATCCTATTCCGAAAGCAGCGGCTCACGGCGCGATACCGGGAGCGCGTATCGTCGGCTTCATTTTTTTGGCTGCGGCGGTTCTGCTCGTCGCCAGCACGATTTTCGTTTATCAAGTGGGTTTAATCAGGATTCACGCGCAGGGGGAAATGGCGAGCCACCTTCTCGTGCTGCAACAGCTTGACGAATTTCTTTCGTTCGTGAAGGACACCGAGACCGGCCAGCGTGGCTACCTGCTCACCGGCGACGAGCCTTACCTTCAGCCTTACACCAACGGGCGCGCCCAGGTCCAAACCAAGCTTGATGGCATTCAGCGGCTCGCGCTTTCCAGCAAACTTCCAAAGGACAAGGTGGAGCGCGTTGCGGCGCTCACACGGCAAAAGCTAGCCGAAATGGAACAATCCATTCAGCTTCGGCGGGACAAGGGCCTCGATGCCGCGTTGGCCATCGTGCGGAAAAATCAGGGCAGACAGGTAATGGATGAAATCCGGGCTGAAATTGGGCAGATGCGTGCAGAGGAAGAAAAAGAATTTGCGGCAGCGGGTAGCCGAGCAGACTGGGCGAACGACCTTCGCACGGCGACCTTCATCATTGCATGCCTGGTGAACCTTGTGTTTCTCGGCTTGGCGTTCCGAAAAATATCCGGTGAAGTGCGCCAGCGGGAAGCCGCCATTCTGGAGAATAGCCGTCAAAAGGAACTGCTGGCCACTACGCTCGCCAGTATCGGAGATGGGGTGATCGCGACCGATGCTCAAGGCCGGGTGACGTTTCTCAACGCCGAAGCCGAGAAACTGACCGGCTGGAAGAATTCCGAAGCTCCAGAACAGCCGTTGCCAAGTATATTCCGCATCATCAACGAACGGACACGCCAGCCTGCGGAAAACCCTGTGGATAAAGTCCTGCGCCTCGGCACGGTTGTTGGCCTGGCCAACCACACCCTGCTGCTCCGCAAGGACGGCACGGAGATTCCCATTGATGACAGTGCTGCGCCGATTCGCCTTCCCGGCGGTCCGCTTCTCGGAGTCGTGCTCGTGTTCCGCGATTTTACCGAGCAGAGAAAGGCAATGGAAACCCGTGCCCGCCTGGCGGCCATCGTTGAGTTTTCGGGAGACGCGATCTTCACTAAAAATCTCGATGGCGCCATACAGACCTGGAATGCGAGCGCCGAGCGGCTCTTTGGTTATCGGGCGGAGGAAATCATCGGCAAGCCAGTCACTGTTCTAATTCCTCCAGATCATTTGGCCGAAGAAGAACATATCCTCGAACGGCTTCGGCAAGGGCAGCCACCGGAACGACTGGAAACCATTCGCGTCGCCAAAGATGGTAGTCCAATCCCGGTCCTGGTTACCGTTTCGCCCATTAAAGATGCCGAAGACAACGTCATTGGAGCCTCGAAGGTCATTCGCGACATTACCGACCTTGTCACGGCGCGCGAAGCGTTGGTTTCGGAAAAAGAACTGCTGTCGACCACGCTCGCCAGTATCGGCGATGGAGTGATCGCGACCGATGCTCAGGTCCGGGTAGCGTTTCTCAATGGCGAAGCCGAGAGGTTGACCGGTTGGAAGAGTTCGGACGCGGCCGGCAGGCCGTTGGCCGAAATCTTTCGCATCATTCACGAACAGACACGGCAGCCCGCAGAAAACCCGGTCGAAAAGGTTTTGCGCCTCGGAACGGTCGTCGGCCTGGCCAATCACACGCTTCTCATCGCCAAAGACGGCAGAGAAATTCCGATTGACGACAGCGCAGCGCCCATTCGCCGACCCGGTGGACGCCTCTTCGGAGTGGTCCTTGTCTTTCGCGATTTCACCGAACAAAAGCAAACCGCCGCCAAATTGCAGGAACTCGCGCTGCTCCCGGCGCAGAATCCCGCGCCCATCCTGCGCATCGCACGCGACGGGAAAGTGCTCCATGCCAATCCGGCCGCACTCAATTTGCTACAAGAAGGGAATCTCGCCATTGGCCAAACTGCGCCTGCCCATTTATTCGCTCTGGCTGCGTATGCCCTGAACACGGGAAAAGCGGTGAAACGGGAACTGACTATCGGCAAGTGCACCTATCTCATGGCCGTCGTGCCCGTGCCGGAAGTCGATTACGTGAACCTATACGGGATCGATGTTACGGAGCGCAAGCACGCCGAGGAGGCGTTGCGCGATGCGCATGGACAGCTTGGCAGCCGCGCCGTTCATTTGGAAAAGCTCGTCCAACAGCGCACCGAAAGACAAAACGAGATGGTCGGCGACCTGGAGGCTTTTTCCTACAGCATTGTTCACGACATGCGCGGGCCGCTGCGGGCGATGCAGAGTTTCGCGCAGTTGCTGGCCACGGAATGCGGCCCAATCAGCTCGATGGCCGAAAGCTACGTGCGGCGCATCAAAACCGCTTCCGAGCGCATGGATCGCCTCATTCAGGACGGTTTCAATTACAGCCGCCTGATGCGTGCGGAGTTGCCCCTCGCGCCGACGGACGCGGGCGCTTTGCTCCGCGGGATCGTCGAGACTTATCCGGCGTTTCAGCCGCCGCACGCGGAGATTGAATTGGAATACGATTTTCCGCTCGTACAGGCCAATGAAGCTGCGTTGACCCAGGGTATTTCAAACCTGCTTGGCAATGCAGTGAAGTTCGTAGCTCCGGGCGTTACCCCTCGTGTGCGCGCCTGGGCTGAAAAGCACGACGGACGCGTTCGCCTGTTTTTCAAGGACAACGGCATTGGAATCGAAAAGGAAGCGCACGAGAAAATCTTTCAGATATTCCAACGCCTCGACAACAAGTACGAAGGCACGGGCGTTGGATTGGCCATCGCGAAGAAAGCCGCCGAGCGCATGGGCGGCAGCATCGGAGTCGAATCTGCTCCGGGCAGTGGCGGCACGTTCTGGCTGGAGTTGCCGTCCGCGAATGAAGAAATGAAGCAAGCCGGGCCAATGCCTGGAGATCTTTCGCTATGACTCAGTGCAACAAAGTGATTCTTTATGCCGAAGACGACGAGGACGACGCATTCCTGTTTCAGCACGCTTTTAAGCAAGCGGGCATCAGCCATCGTCTTGTTGTCGTTCCAAACGGTAAAACAGCTATCGAATATTTATCCGGCGACGGCGCGTACGCGGACCGTGTGCAGCATCCGCTTCCGAGCCTGGTGTTGATGGACTTGAAAATGCCGGGCATTTCCGGACTCGAAGTATTGAAGTGGATTCGCACCTCGCCAAGCCTCTCAACGCTTCTCGTGGTCATGGTTACTTCCTCCAATCAGGATACTGACATTCACCGTGCATACCTACAGGGGGCGAACGGCTATTTAGTGAAGCCGGGCAATATCGACGCCATTGTTACAATGGCCCGGTCCATCAAGGATTATTGGCTTATGCAAAATCGAGTGACCGGGTGGGTGGAAGTGAAAATGAGGGGACAAAGTTGAAGGGAATATTTTAGTGTTGTGATCGGCACCAGCCCGCGACGTGGAAGAAATGCCTGAGAGTGCAATGAGGCATGTGAGAATCGGGGACAGAGAAGAATGGCACATAGTTAAGCGATGTTGCACTCTGTGCGTCCTGCTGCGCGAGCCGTCATTTGGGCCTTAACTATGTGCCATTCGGGACAGAGAACCACAGTTTTCGAGTGCTCTGTTCATGTGGAACCCTTTCAGGGTTCCACATGACATAGGGACCCGTTTCCCAAGGTGGTGGCGTCTCGATTTCATCGGACGCCGCAACCCTGGGCTTTCCAATGCAACCCCTTCGGGGTTGACGGCCTTTTGTGTTGCTGATCGCTGAGACGTGGAGAACGTGAAGGTAAGGTTTCTACAGCACCAGATCCAGGTGCTGCTCGGAGTACTTGTGGCAGGCTTGCGCGAGGTGGCCGAGGGTTTTGCCCTTCTCGGCGTCGAACTCGACGGTGATCCAACCCGAGTAGCCGATGTCGAGGAGCGTCTCGACGAAGTCGGAGAGCTTCAGGTCGCCCTTGCCGAACTCGCAGGCGTGGGGCTTGGACATCTCCTTGTGCTTGCCCTTGCCGATCAGTTTGCGCGGCTTGAGGTCCTTCGACTTGATGTCCTTGATGTGCGCCAGCGCGACCTGCTTCTTGTGTTCCTTGATGTACGACTCCATCGGGATCTTGGCCTCGGCCAGGAAGCCGTTGTCGATGCAGAGCTTAAGCGCCTCGGGGTCGGCCATCTGCACGAACTTCTGGATCATCTTGGGCGAATCGACGTACGTGCCCATCTCGGGATGCAGGCAAGTCTGCACGCCCAACTCCTGGGTGCGCCGGGCGATCTCGCCGAAGGCCGTCGCGGCCGGGAGCAGGTCCATCTCGTCTTCGAGCGGGCTGTCGGGATTCGGGCGGGGCGGGTAGAGCACCAGCAGTCTCGCGCCGGCGCTCTTGAGGAAGCGCGCGACGTTTACACCGCGTTCGACTTCCTCGTCGAGGTTCATGCCGGGCCACATGGAACCGCCGCCGGTGATGGCGGTAAGTTCCAGCTTGTGCTGAACGAGAATCTCGTTGAAGACGCCGACCCGGTCCTCGAATTGCTCCACGATCTCCGCGGTGGTCTCGATGCCGCGGTACCGCGCGCGCTCGATATCCGAGAACGAGTGGATGAGGCCCTCTTTACCCCAGGGGGCCGTGTGACAGGCTAGGTCGATGTCGGACATGGGAGCGGCATTGTGAGGCGTGAATTCCAGAATTCAAGTGGGGTTGTAAAATTGCTTCCCTTGCATCCTCCACGATCCCGCTGAGTTGTTTCCCCTCCCCCTTGCGGGGGAGGGGATTTCTTCGCGAGTCTGCCCAAACGCAGGCCAACAAAAAACCCCGGCTATGGCGGTAAACCAAGGCCGGGGCTGGAGTCAGAAGCGAGGCGCGTTTTACTCGCGGCTGAAGTTCTTGGGCGCGCGTTTCTTAAGCCAGTCCTGGTACGCGGCTTCCAGGTCCTTGACCTTCATCTTGAAGACGATCTCCATGGCTTCCTCGTCGGACTTGCCGGCCTTGATCTCCTTGACCATGCGCGGCAGGGCGCTCTTGTCCGGGTTCGAGTAAAGGAACTCGACCCGCGACCAGGCGAAGGCGTAGCCCGTGCGATCCAGGCCGCCCATGGGCCGGTCGCGGCCTTCCTCCCAGCCGAGGAGATCGTTGCGGCGGACCATCTCCTGCAAGGTGTAGACGCGGTCGCTGCGGCCGGTGTTGTTCTTTGGGTCCGCCTTGAAGAACTCGATGAACTGCGCCATGCCTTCGTGCAGCCAGGAATGGATCGTGACGTTGTTACCGGTGAGCTGCAGGAAGGCGTGCGTGCCTTCGTGGTAGAGCGTGTTGGTGGCTTCGCGCTTCTGGTGCGCTTCGGGCATCGTGTCGTAGAGGGGGATGACGATGTGGCACTCGCGGCCTTCGTGCATGAAATAGCCGCCGGAGTTGAACGCGCCGGGGCTCTGGTCGATCGCCGAGGTGAATTTCGCGAACTGGCCGCGCGTCGCCAGCATGTAGAAGCAGCACTTGTTGTTCCAGAGCGGGTCGCCTTCCTTGTGCTGGAGGATCGAGGCGATGTCGTTGTAGAACTGTTCCGCCAGGGACTTGAAGTACATATGCATTTCGGGCTTGAGGTTTGAGAAGAAGTAGAAGTGCGTCGTCTCCTCCATCTTCCATTCGCCGCCGACCTTGCTCTTTAAGTCCGCGCTGCGCTCGTCGAGAAACTTCTTCATCTCGTCCGGCTTGCGCGGGGCGACGTCCTTCTTGTCGGCCATGAACTGCGTGGGGATCTTGTACTTCCTGCCGTCCGGGCCGGTGACGGTGATGAATTCCTTGGCCCCGTCGCCGTCGCCCATGCTGTCTTCGGGCGTCTTGGTCTTGTTCTCGACCTTGGTCTTGTCGTCGTCCTTCTTGTCCGGGGGCTTGACAGGATCGATGGTCTTCGCAGGCGTGTCGATCTTGGGCGCCGACTTGGCGTTCAGCAGTTCGTCCACCTTGGCCCCGTAGGTGGCCTTATCGAGCGCCGCGGCCATGGTCAGCAGGTCGTCGGCTTCCTTCTTGAGGTCCTTATCGAGGCAGTACTGGCCCAGCTCGAACGTGGCCTTGGCGTCCTTGGGATCGAGAATGGATTTGGCGCAGCTATAATAATCCTTGGCGCTGATCAGTTTGACCGGGATCGGCTGGACCTTGCCGCCCACCTTCAGCTCGATCGTGTCTTTGGAAACTTTCACGACCTCGCCGCGGATGTTCGACCCGCCCATATTCACCGAGACCATCTCGGCGGAGACCGCAAACGAGCCCGTTAGAATGAGCAGAGCCAGTAAGGACCAGCGGAAATAGGGTGAATTCATGAACGTAGAGCCTCCCATCGTGCATCTTTTTCGTGAAGAAGAGCGTTTCGATTCTTGCTTCCCAAGTACTAAACAGAGCGCCGTCCCGGATGGTCAATATCTTCCCAGATGAATATGCACAATGTAGGAAGGCTTTGACCACCGTCAAACACAAAATGCCAGATTCCAGTCTCGAAACTCATTACGTTAGACTACGTAGCGTTATTACGAGTACCCGGATTTACCTTTAATTTACGAAGTGCGCTTGGTGCGTTCGACTGATTGAGTTGGTAGCGATGCGTTATGCCTCAGATTCTTCTATATGCCTGCCGAGAACCAACAATTCGCGTTCATCCACGGGCAGCGGCTCGAAGCCGCTGGTGCTGAGGATGGGGGTAACGATGGATTCCAAGGGCGCCAATGCCACGTTTGCGTCGTGGCGCAGCGGTTCGACGAGCGCGGCCATGTCCTGGAGCATCTTGGCGATATCGAGGCCCATGTAAGTTGCGGCGGCGACCTGTGCGGCCTTCTGCTTGAACGTATGTTGAAGCGAGAGGACGCCTTTGCGATTGCCGTTCTCCCAATGCACGAAGCAGACCGCCGCGTGGATGATCATCTGGTAAAAAATCTTCTCGGTGCCGATGGACTCCAGCCAGAGTTCCTCGAGGATCTCGTGGCATTCGAAGAAGTGGCGGTTGTTGAAGAGCCAGACGCCTTTGGCGTAGCGCTCGGGATAGGGCGGCAGAGGTTCGCCGTACGCTGGCATCGAGGCTCCGGAAGGCAAAGCGGCAAGCGGCGTTGCGCGGCTACGGTTCGTCGTCGCGATTCGAGCGTCTGGGCGGTTCCGTTGCGGGTGAGCCCTCGTCCATGCCCGGCCGTTCGACGTTGTCCCCGCTCGCGCTTTCAAGCATGAAGAGGATCTGCATCCGGAACAGCACATATCCAGCCGTCGTGAAACCAAAGATCAGCGGCAGGTAATCGGCGGAACTCCAGCCCAGCACATCCGAGAAGATCGTCGAAGACATGCCCGTGACCACGAGGCCAGCCGCCGCGGCCATGGCGCCGCCGATGGCGGCGAGGAGCAAGCGGAGAATGAGGCCCTTCGGCCGGTTCTGCTGGAAGAACATCGCGATCGCCAGCGGCCCCGCGCCGAGCAGCGGGCAGAGCGCCCCAAAGAGGAGCGGGTTGTAGATGCGCGGCATCAGTTCGGCGTCGGTCTCGGCGGGATCGGACGCAAACAGCGCCACGACGCCGTAGCTGATCAGGCCGAGCAGAAAGCCGCCGTTCAAGCCCGCAATAGCGCCTATTAGGGAACGATTCATCAACGAGAGCAGGTAGGCGTTCAGCGCGCCCAGCGCGCAGAGCCCCACGCCCATGAAATGGATATCTTTGTTCAGCAGCGGAATGACCACCGCGAGCACGCCCGCGGTGAGACCCGAGAGCAGGCCGCCCAAGTGCTTATAGCCCCAGAATGGCATCATAAGCGGGAGCGAAGCCAGGTCGGACCGCGGTACGTCAGCGGCCTGCGCGGCATGAGCGGGCAGATCGGAGACACCCATACATTCAACATACCCTTTGAATCGCGAGGACGCGAGCGAAAGGGAGGAAGGACAATGCGCATAGCACGAGCGGTTGCATGCAACGGGAATGACGTAGCATCGACGTCTCGCCGATGGAACTTATCGGCAACCTCCGCCGAGACGGCGGAGCTGCGTTGGACACACAATCTCTCGGCTGGACGCGCCTGCAAGGTCCATTAGAAAGGTAGCAACGGCACTTTTAAGAAAGGGAATCCTATGCCAGAAATTCATGCGCTCGCGAACTATCACTGCGTCTGCGGTGAGAACCCGCTCTGGAACGACCGCGACTGCCACATCTACTGGGAAGATATTCCGGCGGGCAAACTCTTTCGCGCCGACCCCAAGACCGGTCGGCACGAATGTTTCTTTACGAGCGACTCGCCCATCGGCGGCTTCACCTTCCAGGACGACGGCGACCTGCTGCTCTTTCAGAACGACAAGATCGCCCGGTTGGATACGAACGGCAAATACGCGGTCCTCAAGAGCGGCATCGACCCGGTCATGACGCGCTTCAACGACGTGATCGCCGATCCCGAAGGCCGGGTGCTTGCGGGTACCATGAGCAACGATCCGCTTGCGGGCGGGCTCTACCGCGTCGAACGCGACCTCACGATCACGAAACTCTTCTCGGGCACCGGCTGCAGCAACGGCATGGGCTTCACGCCGGACCTGCAGCGGATGTACTGGACGTGCAGCACGCGCCGCAAGATCTACCTCTTTGACTACGACCGCCGCACCGGCAGCCTGCATAACGAACGGCTCCTGTACGCCGCGCCGCCGGGCGAAGGCATCCCCGACGGCATGACGGTGGACACCGCGGGCAACCTTTGGACCACGCGCTGGGACGGCTACGCGGTGCTCAAGCTCTCGCCCGAGGGCAAGTTCCTCGACAAGATTCCTTTCGATGTGGCGAAGGTCTCGTCCTGCGTCTTCGGCGGAGAGAACCTGGACGAACTCTACCTGTCCACGGCCGGCGGGAAGGAAGCCAGCGAGAGCGCCGACGGCACGCTGTACCGCATGACTGGGATCGGCGCACGCGGGACGAAGGAGTTTCGGTCGCGCATCGGGATCTGATCTAAACCACAGAGGCCACAGAGCACGGATAATTCAAAGTTAGGTCGTCCTCTGTGTTCTCCGTGGCCTCTGTGGTGAAATGCTCTTAAGGGGCTTGCTGGATGTCCAAGCGTAAGGTCCTGCTCACGGGTTCCGGCGGACGCATGGGCAAGTACGTCGTTCCGCCGCTTAAAGAACGCTGGGACCTGCGCACGCTGGACCACAAATCCGTGCCCTGGGACCCGGACGCGCTCGTCTGCGGGCTCGAGAGCATCCCGAAACTCACCGCGGCCATGCGCGGCTGCGAGGCCGTGATCCATCTGGCCGCGACCTCCGACGAAGCGCCGTTCGTGGAGGACCTTGTTCCGAACAACGTGATCGGGTTGTACAACGTCTTCGAGGCCGTCCGCGCCGCGGGCGTAACGCGGCTGGTCTTCGCGAGTTCCTGCCAGGCGGTGCTGGGCGCTAAGCGCGAGGCCCCGGTTCGCGCCGACGAACCCCACCGTCCGGTCACGCTCTACGGCGCCACCAAGGCCCTGGGCGAAGTGATGGGCCGCTATTACCACCAGAAGCACGGGCTGGAGTTCGTCGCGATCCGCATCGGGTGGTTCCAGCCGTACGACAGCCCGATGCTGCGCGAGAAGCGCGGCGCGCGGCGCATCTGGCTCTCCCCCAAGGACGCGGTGAACCTGTTGCGCTGCGCGGTCGAGAAGCCCGGCGTCGGCTACGCCGTCGTGCACGGGACTTCGATCGCCGAAGCGGAGGTGCTGGGCTTGAAAGAAGCGCGCGAGTTGCTCGGCTACGAACCGGAGGACGACATTAAGACGATCCCGCTGCAAGAGCCGCCGCCGAGTTCGACCGACAAACCATGAGCGCCTCCAAACTTCGCGTCCTCATTACCGGCGCGGCTGGCCGCGTCGGCCGGTCGCTCTGCGATGACTTGCGCGGGCGCTACGACCTGCGCACGCTCGACCGCCGCCCCGTACCGGACGATCCGGGCGCGCTCATGGGCGATATCCGCGACCTCGAGTTCATGAAGCGCGCCCTCGCGGGCGTGGACGTGCTTGTGCATCTCGCGGCCGAGCCCTATCCCTTCGCCGCATGGATCGACGATCTCGTCCAGCCCAACATCGTCGGCGCGCAGCGTACTTTTCAGGCCGCGCAGGAAGCCGGCGTGCGCCGGATCGTCTATGCCAGTTCCTGCCACACGGTGCTAGGGTACTCGTGGGATAAGACCGTGGGCGTAGACGCCACGCCTTGCCCTGCCACCATATACGGCGTCAGCAAACACTTCGGCGAAGTGCTGGGCCGCTACTATCACGACCGGCACAAACTCGAGTTCATCGCCATCCGCATCGGCGCGTTTGTGCCCAATGACAGCCCGGCGATCCGCAAGCCGGGCGAGTGCCGCCGCCTCTGGCTCTCGCCGCGCGATGGCACAGCGCTTTTCCAAGCTGCGATCGAGAAACCCGGCATCGGTTACGCGGTGGTCTTCGGGACCTCGATCACGGACTTCGAGTTCCTCAGCCTGCGCGAAGCCCGGGAAGTGCTGGGTTACGTGCCGCTGGACGGGGTTACGAAGCTCTGACGCCTAGAATTTTTGCACAAGTGCTCGGTTTCGTTTCTAAAAACTTAGCTTAATAGCCAAGGCATAAACGATTCATTAAATTGATGTTGTGAAAACGATCCTAAACAAAGCAATTAGTTCCGCTTTCCATCGTTAAGCGTTGTATAGACGTTATACGGAGTCTCCAGCATGCGCCGAATCTTGGTGGGTTTTCTCTGCCTCGCCATGCTGCCGTTTATGGGCCGATCCTTCGCTCAAGATACCGAATCCCGCGCCGAGATCATCCAGTTCCTGGCCGAAAACGTCGATGCGGTCCTACGCGCCGGTGAGAAGCCCAAGGCGTGGCTGGTAATCTTTGGGCCGCGCGCGGAATATCCCATCGTCAAAGCGGACGAGAAGGCCGTGACCGTGATGGTACAGGGCAATGCGTATCCGGCGCCGTGGAGCAAGATCGAGAATACGGAACTGCTGGGTATCGCGAAGTCCGTCGCCAACGGCAAAGGCGAGCGGCTGCTCGTTGCGGTGGAAGTCGCGCTGGCGTTGGGACTGCCCGACGAGGCCAACCGCCTGCTGGCCATGGCACGCGAGGCCGACCCAGCGCTGGAGAAGAAGATCAACCACCTTGCTTCCGAAGTCCTAAAAGCGGCCCCGCTGACCGAAGCGCCCAAACCCAAACCTGCCGCGCCGGAGAAGCCCCCTGCCGCGCCCGGGAAAACCGCAACGGCATCCGCATCGCCTGCGGCTCCGCCCGCTTCGAGTTCCACTGCGAGCGCCGCGCCGCTTCCGGTCACCGGCAATGTGATTCAAGTGGGTCCCACGCGGCCGTGCAAGACGATCGCGAGCGGCGTGGCGAAGGCCAACGCCGGCTCGACGGTAGTGGTCGATCCCGGCACCTACAACGAGTGCTTGAAGGTCCGCGGCGCCGGTACCGCTGTCGCCCCGATCCGGATCCTAGGCGTCTCCGGTCCCAATGGAGAACGCCCGCTGATCGACGGTTCCGGCGTGGTGCTCAGCGGCGTGGGCCCAACGCCGCGCGCGCTCATGCAGGTCGAAGGCGAGCACGTGATCGTCGAGAACCTGGAGTTCAAGAACGCGCGCAACGGGAACAACGGCGCGGGCATCCGCCTGAACGGTTCGACCTTCGCCACCGTGCGCAACTGCAAGATCACCTACTGCGACATGGGCATCCAGGGCGGGGACAAAGAGACCGCGCTCATCGAACGCAGCGAGGTCGCCTTCAACGGCACGAAGGACTACGACGGCTACAGCCACAATTTCTACATGGTCGGCAACGCGGTGGTACTGCGCGAATGCTACGTGCACGACTCGCTCTTCGGGCAGAACTACAAGTCGCGCGCGCACTACAACGAGCTCTGGTACAACTACATCTGCGATTCGGAAGAGGGGGAGATCGGGCTCATCGACGACAAGGAGACCGAACAGCCGAACTCGAACGGTGTGCTCGTTGGGAACGTGGTTGTGAGCAAGGTTCGCGGCGGCAACCGCAACGCTTCCAAGTACATCGATTTCGGAACCGATACCGGCAAGAAGCACGACGGCACGCTCTATTGCTTCCACAACACGTTTATTGCGGGCACGCCGCGCATCACCTTCGTGAGCCTCTCGACGCCCGACGTGAAGGCCGTGCTGACCAACAACGTCTTCTGGGGCTCGGATAAGATCGCCGCGGGCAAAGGCACCGACATCAAGGGTACGAACAACCTGTTCGATGCGGGCGGGAATCCGCCCGGCGGCGTGACCAATTCGGTCAAGGTGGGCGACGCGGGCTGGGCGGATCTCGCCAAGCGCGATTTCCATCTGCGGCCCGGTTCAGCCTGCATCAATGCGGGGGCGCCGGCGGACCAACTGGTCTATATGGACGGCAAGGGCCAGAAATTCACTGCCGTCGCCGACCGCCAGCCGCTTCCGCCGCTGAACGACGAGCCGCGCGCCAAGAACGGCGCGCCCGACGCCGGCGCCTATGAGTTGTCCGACGGATCGGCCAAGACCGCCTCCCGCTGACCCGTGCTCGACTACATCCGCTTCAGGACCGCGTCGAACTCGCGTTCGTTGAACGTGCGGAGCGTCTCGGTCTTCACGTTGCCCTTCCCGGCCAGGCGCAGCATCAGGGCCGTGGCGACTTCGTCGCCGGGGGCATCGAAGACCAGCACGCCGTCGTAGGTGCCCATTGCCCAGAAGATCTGATGCACCCGCCCGCCTCCACGCTGCACCTCCTTGCGGAACTGCGTGGCTCGCGAAGGAGACTTCTTGATGTGCTGAATCCCCTTGGGCGTGAACTTAATGAGCGCGACATAGGTGGGCATGCACTGCCTCCTCTTTGAATGCGGGGTGAATTACCAGTTTCGCTTATCCCTCCTTTTGCCGTCCCGTCAACCCTGCCATGAAAAGGGCTGCGGGTGGTTGGCCTACGGCCTTTGAAAAGCCGCCACGAAAGCTCCAGGGCCATTCGGTTTTCATAGCCTCGGCGTCGCGCCGATGGACCCGCATGGCGTCTTTGCCCGTTAGCGCAAGAGAAGCGGCGGGACACCGCTGCGACCTCCGCCGGGACGGCGGAGCTACGAAAGCAAAGACCACCGTAAAGGCCATGAACGGTGTTGGCGCGCCTGTGAAATTAGGTACAATTTCAGGCCTCACGCGAGGGGTATCCCGAATGGCTGAAACCGAGAAAAATCAGGGTGCGGCGATCATGAACGATCAGGCCGTTGAAGATGGCAGCTACGAAGCCGGAGACATCAAGAAACTCGAGTTTCCCGATTCCATTCGCAGGCGCCCGGGCATGTACGTCGGCGGCGCGAACGAGATCGGCATGCACCACTGCGTCTTCGAGGCCGTGGACAACTCGGTCGACGAAGCCATGGCCGGGCAGTGCAAGACGATCAAGGTCCAGATCCACAACGACGGCTCGCTGAGCGTCGAAGACGACGGCCGCGGCATTCCCGTCGCCGAGCACCCCGATGAAAAAGTGAGCACGCTGGAAGTGGTGCTGACCAGCATGCACGCCGGCGGCAAGTTCGGCGAAGAGACCAAGGGCTACAAGACCTCGGGCGGGCTGCACGGTGTCGGCATCAAGTGCGTCAACGCGCTCTCGGAATGGTTTCACGTCACCGTCTGGCGCGACGGCGGCGCGCACGAGCAGTGGTACGATCGCGGGGTCAAGCGCGGGCCGGTGCAGCGCATCGGCGATTCCCCGCGGCGCGGCACCCGCGTGCAGTTCAAGGCCGACGCGCAGATCTTCGGGCCGCTCGAGTACAAGTTCGAGCTGCTCGCCAAGCGCTTCCGCGAGATGGCGTACCTGAACGCGGGCATGCGCATCGCGTTCTCCGACGAGCGCGTGGGCAAGAACGAGGTCTTCGAGTACCCCGGCGGGCTGAAGGAGTTCGTCGCGCACTTGAACGCCGGCCGCCAGACCATCGGCGACGTGGTCGGGTGCAGCGCCAAGAGCGAGAGCATCACGGTCGAGGTCGCGCTTCAATACAACGACGGTTACGACGAGAAAATCTTCTGCTTCGCGAACGGCATCAACACGTCCCTCGGCGGCACGCACCTCTCGGGCTTCAAGACCGCGCTCACGCGCATCTTCAACAAGCTCGCCAAGGAAAAGAACTTCCTTAAAGAGAAGGACCCGTCGCTCTCGGGCGAGGACCTGCGCGAGGGCCTGGCCGCGGTGATCTCGGTGAAGATTCCCGAGCCGCAGTACGACAGCCAGAGCAAGACGCGGCTCGTCAACGCCGAAGTGGAGGGCATGGTCAACAGCCTAGTCGGCGACAAGCTGACCGAGTGGGTCGAGAACAATCCCAAGATGGCCTCGGAGATCGTCAAAAAGGCCATCAGCGCGGCGCAGGCGCGCGAGGCCGCGCGCAAGGCCCGCGAGATGGCGCGGCGCAAGAGCGCGTTCAGCGGCGGCGGCCTGCCCGGCAAACTCGCCGACTGCCAGACCCGCGATCCGGAAGAGGCCGAACTGTACATCGTCGAGGGCGACAGCGCCGGCGGCAGCGCCAAGAGCGGCCGCGAGCGCCGCTACCAGGCCATCCTTCCATTGCGCGGCAAGGTCCTGAACGTCGAGAAGGCGCGCATCGACAAGATGCTGGGCAACGCCGAGATCGCGACGCTGATCCAGGCGATCGGGACGAATATCGGCGAGGAGTTCGACGCGGGCAAGCAGCGCTACGGCAAGGTCATCATCATGACCGACGCCGACGTGGACGGCTCGCACATCCGCACGCTGCTCCTGACCTTCTTCTTCCGCCAGATGCCGCAACTGATCACCGACGGGCGCATCTTCTGCGCCCAGCCGCCGCTCTTCCGCGTCGCCAAGGGCAAGAAGGTCGAGTACGTGCTCTCCGAGGAGACCATGAAGTCCACCTTCCTGAAACTCGGCACGGAAGGCGCTCGGATTGAAGTGGCGGGCCGTGTCTCCGCCATCGAAAGTGGAGACCTGACCCGCTTGCTGGAATCCCTGACCCGGCTGGAACGGCTGCGCTCCAGCCTGAAGCGCAAGGGCATCGTCTTCGATGAATACCTGAAGCTGGAAGAAGAGGGCCAGTTCCCGGACTGGCATGTGGCGGCGTTCGGAGAAGAGGCGTACTTCTTCGACGAAGCGGAAGCCGAGAAGTATCGCGATTCGAAGCTGGCCGCGATGCTGGCGCAGCGCGCCGCGGCGGAAGCGGCCTCCGGCGAAGGCAAGACCAAGCGCATCAAGAAACCGGCGGACGAAGTCTCCGAAAGCGCCGGCGCGCCCGAGGGCGCGGAGGACGAGGGGTTCGAGGAAGGCAACGGCGAGGCCGGGCACGCGACGCTGGCCGCCACGGGCTTGGGCGTCGAGATGCGACGTCTCACGGAGGCCCAAGCGCTTACCGAGGCCTTCGGCGAAATCGCTTCGATGGGTTTCTCGCGCGGCGAGTACCTCGGTTCCGGCGTGACCGACGTGGGCTATAAATTCAAGGTGATCGAAGCGAACCACACCGAACACGGCGTCGCGTCGCTCTCGGCGGTCTTGGACCAGATTCGCTTGCTCGGCCAGAAGGGCATGGACGTGCAGCGCTACAAAGGTCTGGGCGAGATGAACGCGGAACAGCTCTGGGAGACCACGATGGATCCCACGAAGCGGATTCTGTTACGGGTCAAACTTGAAGATGCCTACGCGGCCGACGACATGTTCAAGATTCTGATGGGCGAAGGCGTGGCCGCACGTAGGGAGTTTATCGAGCAGCACGCGCTTGAGATTACCGATTTGGATGTTTAACGCTCCTGCCGGGTGCGTGAAGGCGGGAAGGACCGGGGATGTTGGTAAGCGTTCGGCCCTCGGTTTACTATTGGCGCTGCCGTAAGTTATCGCAATTGTTCAGATTTTCTGCTCTGCTTGTGAACATCTTGCCTCTCCTTCACGAAATACTCATAAACGAGCTTAATACTCCTGAAAGTTCTTGCTGCGCATGAGTCTGGGCGGGAATTAACGGAACGATAACAATCTCTCGGATGCAACGGCGGGAGAGAACGCGTTTTGACATGGGGTCAAGACGCCGGGCAGGTGAGACCTGGAATCCAAACATGTCAAAAGAGCACATTCTGGTCGTGGAAGACGAAGATGACATCCAGGAATTGGTCCGGTACAACTTGGCCAAGGAAGGCTACCGCGTAACGTGCGTGGCCTCCGGCGAGGACGGTTTGCAATTCGCGCGTTCGTCGCGGCCCGACCTCATTCTGCTGGACCTGATGCTTCCGGGGACCGACGGCCTCGAGGTCTGCAAGCGCCTGAAGACCGGGACCGATACGCGCGCCGTGCCGATCATCATGCTGACGGCCAAAGGCGAAGAGTCGGATGTCGTGGCGGGGCTCGAGGTCGGCGCGTCCGACTACGTGACCAAGCCGTTCAGCCCGAAGGTGCTGCTCGCGCGCATCCGCGCGGTGCTGCGCCGGAACGAGAACCCGGAAGGCGACGACGAGCAGGTGGTGCGGATCAACGACCTGGTGATTCATCCGGGCCGCCATGAAGTGACGTTGAAGGGCAAGCCGGTTGAATTGACTTACACCGAGTTCCGGCTGCTGCATCTGCTGGCGCGGCGGCCCGGCTGGGTCTTTACCCGTTACCAGATCGTGGATGCCGTGAAGGGCGACGACCATGCCGTGACGGACCGGTCGGTCGACGTCCACATCGTGAGCTTGCGCAGGAAGCTGGGATCCATCGGGAAGCATATCGAGACGGTTCGCGGCGTGGGGTATCGGTTCAAGGAATAGCGCGTGCCTCGCAGGCGGCTGATTTGGCAGATCTTCACGACCAACTTGGTAGTGCTGCTGGCCGCGTTAGCGGCGGTGGCCCTCTACGCGACCGGTTCGCTGCGAACGTTCTATCTCGACCACGTTACCACGGAACTTGAAGCCCGCGCCCGGCTCCTTGAAAGCGGCGTGAATGCACTCCTCAATAATTCGAACAACACGGAAGCGCTGGACCGGTTCTGCAAGGACATGGGCCGGGATTCGGCGACGCGCGTAACGGTGGTCAATACGGCGGGGCAGGTCTTGGGAGACTCCGACGAAGACCCGGCGCATATGGAGAACCATGCCGGCCGGCAGGAGATCGTCGAGGCGCTGGCCTCGGGCCGCGGCGCGTCTTCGCGGCACAGCCCGACCCTCGGCAAGGACATGGTGTATGTCGCGCTCCGCTTGGAAACGCGGGGCGAGACGCAAGGCGTCCTGCGGGTCTCGGTGCCGCTAACGTCGGTGAACGAAGCGCTCGCGGTCATCTACCTCCACATCGCGGCGGGCGGCATCGTGGTGATCGTCCTGGCAGCGGGCATGAGCTGGTGGATGTCGCGCCGCCTGAGCAGCCCGCTGGAAGAGATGAAGGACTGCGCGGTCCACATCGCGGCGGGCGAACTGGACTATCGCTGCGCGGTGCCCGACTCTGAGGAGATCGGCGGACTGGCCGAAGCGATGAATCGGATGGCCGCGCAACTGCACGACCGCCTGACCGTCGAGGTCAAGCACCGCAACGAGATGGAAGCCGTGCTTTCGAGCATGACCGAAGGCGTCCTGGCCGTGGACTCGGACGAGAAGATCATCAACGTCAACCTGGCGGCCACCCGGTTCTTCGGACTCGAACCCCACGCGGTCCTGGGGCGCACCATCCAGGAGGCCGTGCGCATCGCGGATCTGCAGCAGTTCATTCAGCGGACGCTGGCGCGCGGCGTGCCGATGGAGAGCGAGATCTTCGTTCCCCACGGCGACGGCGAACGCCATATCCAGGCTCACGGCAACGTGCTCCGCGACGCGAAAGGCAAGGCCATCGGCGCGCTGGTGGTGCTGAACGACGTGACGCATCTCACGCGCCTGGAGGCCGTGCGGCGCGATTTCGTGGCCAACGTCTCGCACGAACTGAAGACCCCGATCACGTCCGTAAAAGGCTTCGTCGAGACGCTGCAGGCGGGTGCGATCAAGGATCCCCAGGAAGCGGAGCGCTTCCTCGCGATCATCGCCCGGCAGGCCGACCGCCTGAACGCGATCATCGAGGACCTGCTGACCTTGGCGAAGATCGAGCAAGGCGAGCAGAAGGGCGACATCGTGCTCGAGAAGTGCGGCCTGGAAGAAGTCCTGCGGGCCGCGGTGCAGGTCTGCGAAGTCAAGGCCGCGGAGAAGGGCGTGCGCATCGATACGCAATGCGAGCCCGGTCTGCGCGCCGAGATCAACGCCCCGCTGCTGGAACAGGCCCTGGTGAACCTGATCGACAATGCGATCAAATACAGCGATGCGGGAAGCCGGGTCGAGGCCTTGGCGAGCCGCAACGGCGGCGAGGTCGTGCTGCGCGTGCGGGATTACGGTTCCGGCATCGAAAAGGAACACCTCGACCGGATCTTCGAGCGCTTTTACCGGGTGGACAAGGCTCGCAGCCGCAAACAGGGCGGCACGGGGCTGGGCTTGGCCATCGTGAAGCATATCGCGCAGGCGCATGGCGGCCGGGTGAGCGTGGAGAGCGCTCCGGCTAAGGGCAGCACTTTTTCGATCTTCCTGATGGCGCCCGCGTCCGTTCTTCAAGCCCGAGTAGGTTGAGGGCCGGCGAACGCGCGCCAGGCAACCATTCTAAGTCCTTGCGTAATCGAAGCATCCAGGCGAAATCTGACCCGTCGCTAACTAAATCTTAACAATATAGAGTAAAGTACCTTTGGCTGAATGGTCGGCACGGTAATGAATAGCGCCCAGAACATTCAGAGCCAAAAGATTGTACAAGCGTTTGGTCAGAGATAGCTTGGGTGATCTGGACACGGCAAGATCTCCCGGTGCTTTTTGCGTTCGAAAGAGGGGGATCGCCATGTACGTTGAAACGAATCGCTCCCAAACGGCGAGTGCTCCCCAAATGGACCAAGCCGGCACGGAAGAAACCAAGAGAACCACTCCGATTCCGACGACACGGGCTTCCGCCCAATCTGCCGATGCTTCCGCGCACATCGAACGCGAGAGCATCGTGAATGTCCGGAACCTGGACCTTTACTACGGTTCGAAGCACGCGCTCAAGAGCATCAGTATGAGCGTGCCCAAGGGCCTGGTGACCGCGCTGATCGGACCGTCGGGCTGCGGCAAGAGCACGCTGCTGCGCTGCTTCAATCGCATGAACGACTTGGTGGACGGAGTGCGGATTACGGGGGAGATCGAGATCAGCGCGCGGAACATCCACGCCAAGCAGATGGACGTGACCGAACTCCGCAAGCGCGTGGGCATGGTCTTCCAGAAGTCGAACCCGTTTCCGAAAAGCATCTACGAGAACGTCGCCTACGGCCCGCGGGTGCTGGGCGTCCATCGCCGCGGCGACCTGGATGCGATCGTCGAACGCAGCCTCACCCAGGCCGCGCTGTGGGATGAGGTCAAGGACCGTCTCGACGAAAGCGCCATGGGCATGTCCGGCGGCCAGCAGCAGCGGTTGTGCATCGCGCGCGCGGTGGCAGTCGACCCCGAAGTGCTGCTCATGGACGAGCCCTGCTCGGCGCTCGACCCCATCGCCACGGCCCGCATCGAAGACCTGATGGAAGAGTTGAAAGAGCGCTACACGATCATTATCGTCACCCACAACATGCAGCAGGCGGCGCGCGCGTCCGACGTGACGGGCTTCCTCCTGATGGGCGAACTGATCGAGTTCGGCGATACCAAGGAACTCTTCACCAATCCTAAAAAGCGCCAGACTGAAGATTACATCACCGGGCGCTTCGGGTAACGGAGTTCGGCATGTCTAAGCATATGCAGGTCGAGATCGAGAAGCTCAAGAAGAAACTCTTGGGGCTGAGCGCGGTGGTCGAGGAGAGCGTACGGCGCGCCGTGGCGTCCATCGACCGCCGCGACGATGCGCTGGCCAAGCGCGTCATCGAATCGGACATCGAGATCGACCATCAGGAAGTGGACGTCGAGGAAGACTGCCTGAAACTGCTCGCTCTCTACCAGCCGGTGGCGACGGACTTGCGCTTCATCGTCGCGGTCCTGAAACTGAACAACGACCTCGAACGCATCGGCGACCTGGCGGTGAACATCGCCGAACGTGCCGTGTTCCTGGCCAAGCAGAAGAAGATCGATCTCTCGATCGACCTTCTTACCATGGCGGAAAAGTCGCAAAAAATGCTCCGGGAGAGCCTCGACGCCCTGGTGAACCACGACTCGAAGCTGGCGCGTACGGTCTGCGCGGCGGACGACGAAGTGGACGCCATGAACCGGGAGATGTACGGCCATATCAAGGAAGCCATTCACAGGCATCCCGAGCGCGTGGACTATCTCCTGCACCTGCTCTCCGTCTCGCGCCACCTGGAGCGCATCGCCGATCACGCGACCAACATCGCGGAAGACGTGATCTACATGATCGAAGGCGAGATCGTCCGCCACGCGGCGGAACGCTTCCTCAAGTAGCGCAGCCGCTGCTACTATACTCAACGTGCTCTGTTGAAATCCCCTCCTTATGTAAGGAGGGGTAAGGGGAGGTTAAGGCCGCGAAGGAGTTAACCCCTTACTTAAGGGGGGATTTCCGCTGCAGCCGCGGGATTTCAACGGAGCATACTCGACGCACTTTATCGAGGTGGAACGTTTCAGGATCCCGACGGCGTGCTGGGCGTTGTCTTCGCCTGCAAGGCCGCGCAGAACGTCTGCAGCCACTGTTCGTCGGGCAGCGCGTAGGGCCTGAATTTCTCCAGAATGCCGTCGCTCTCCACGAACAGCAGCGCGCTGTGCAGGCCCAGCTTGTTGGCCGCAGGCGAGTCGATCAGCTCGGAAGAATCCGCGGCGCTCATCTGGAAGAGAATGCGCTGGTCGAACTCGCGCAGCGTCTTGCGGCTGAGCGCGCGGTTCGTGTTCGCCAGCGTATCGCACCAAACCACAGTGTGGATGCGGTGCTCGGGGCCTTCGCGCAGGATGCTGGCGAACTTCTCGCCTAAAGAAGGTCCGTCCTCGCGGCTGGAGCCCAGCGAGAAGTCGTCTTCCTGGCGCAGGTTCTTGAAGCGATGGAGACCCAGCACGAACAGGAAAGTGTGCCGCTCCGGTCCTTGGGGTTCATCGTGGCCCGCCGCGATCTGCACGGCCAGCTCTCCGATGGCGTCGGGCACGTCGCGATTGGGAATGAGCTTCACGTCATGCGGCAAGGCGGCGGAAAGCTTCTGCAGGTGCAGCGCGAATTCATCGTCCGAGCCGCTGCCATCCAGCAAGAGCACGCGCAACTGCTCCGGCGCCAAGCGCGCGGCCAGGCTTAAGATCATGGAGGAGGTCATGCCCAGCACCGCGTCCTTGCGCTGGCCGAGCATGAGAAGATGGCTGCCGCCGGCATCCGTGAAGCGCGCCTCGGTGGGATTCTTGATCGCATTCGGTTCGCCGAGCCACACGGGCAGCGCGGAGCGTTCCGCGGGCGCCTTTTCTTCCAGCGCGGCGCTCAGGAGTTGGTTCTGCTCCAGCCGCGCCGGAGCGTTGCCCTCGAAGACCACGGTGGGGAGGCCCGCCCGCACGTCGTCGCCGGCCTTGGCCGCGATCTGGCGCAGGTACTCGGCCTCCTGTTCGCCGGAAAGCCAGACGATCTGAAAAGGCACGTTGCCTTCCACCAGGCCCGACATGTCGTTGTAGATCGCTTCGCCGGGCCGCGAGAGGAGCCGCGCGGCCGCGTTGTCTTCGCTCAGGATGAGGTAGGAGTCGGCCTCGTTGCATTGCAGGGCGATGCGCACGCCCATCTGCCCGAGCGTGCTCTTGGCGAGCGTGTACACGCCGCTGAGCGTCTGCGAACCGAGGATGATGTGCAGGCCGAAGGCGCGGCCCTGGCGGACGAAGCGGTCGAGCAGCAGCGCGGCCTCCTGCGCGACGGCATCGTCTTCCGTGAAGAACTCCTGGAACTCGTCCACCAGCAGCAGCGTGCGCGGCAGGTGCTCGGGCGGTTTGCTCTTGCGGTAGCTGGCCAGGTCCTGCACGCCCGCGCGCCGGAAGAGTTCGCCACGGCGGTCCAGTTCGCGGTCCAGGCGTTTGAGCACGCTCAAACCGAACTCGCGGTCGCTCTCCACGGCGATGACGCGCGCGTGCGGCAAGCGGTGCGTGGCGTACGCCTTGAACTCGACGCCTTTCTTGAAGTCGATCAGGTAGAACTCGACATCGCGCGGGCTGAACCACATGGCCGTGTTGGTGATGAGCACGTGGAAGAGCGTCGATTTGCCGGAGCCCGTGCGGCCCGCGATCAGCGCGTGCTGCGCGGTGCCTTTACCCAATTCCATTTCCTGCATGCGCACCGCGCCCGAGCGGCCGATCGGGACCCGCAGGCTGCTCTCGGTGGTGCGGCTCCACATCTCTTCGGGCTTGGGCGCGACGGTGGAGAAGGACAGTTCCACGCGCTTGGCGTCTACGGCGCGCTTGCCGGCGCGTTCGAGGAAACGGTTGACGTCGGCGATGGCGGGCGGCTTCTCCGGGATGAAAAGGCCCCGGTCGAGGCCGTCGTGGCTCGCGGTGAACCCGTCCCCGGCGGGCTTCAGGATTACGCCGTTGCGCCGTACCTGCGCAAGGTCCAGGGACTCCGGCCATTTCTGGCGCGCATCGTGGTACATCAGCACATGCACGCCACAGCGCGGGCCGCTGCTGAGAATGCTCGCCAGGCGCTCCATCGCGAGATCGCTGATGCCGGTGGGGAAGTCGGTGATCAGGATGAAGTGGTACGGCTCCTTCATCTCGCCGGCCTCGCGGTTGTATTCGCTGAGCGTGGCGTAGCGGTTGCGCAGATAGTTCTGGATGACGCCTTCGATGTGCTCGGTCTTCTCGGCCAGGCGCTTCTCGATATGGCCCGCGTCGGACCAGATCTTGCCGCCGATGAGCGCCTCGTCGAAATCGGCGAGCTGCATCAGGGCCGAGAACGCCTGCCCGAGGCCCACCGGGTCCAGGATGGTCAGGCGCGCCATGTTGGGCGGGAAGGCTTCCAGGATCCGCAGCGTGGTGTTGAAGAGGATGGACAGCGCCTGGTCGCGATGCGTCCCGCCGCCTTGGACGATCAGGGACCCGCCGCCCGGGAACGTCAGCGCCAGGGGCAAGGGGATCTTCGAATCCGGCAGGCGGTAGGTATCGTGGTCGGGGATCTGCAGGTTCCGCAGGGGCAGTTCGAGCGTACCGATCCGCACGTCGGCGGGGAATTGCTTTTGCGCGATCGCGTTCTCCATCCGGTCCCATGCCGGATGCCGGGCCAGCGAAGAAGCCATGGCCTCGCGGCCGTACTTCAGGAAACCGTCCAGCGAGTCTTTCCAATCTTTGGCTGCGCCGGCCGTATCTTTGTCGCAGCACTGGTCGGCGTTCGCTTTCGCGGCCGCCAGCTCGGCGCGCAGCTTCTTCTCATCTGCTTCGCGCTCGCTGTTCACGCGCGCCAGGTTGGCGGCGCGCGAACGCTCGAGCGCCTCGCGCTTGCGCTCGCCCGAGACCTGGAGGCGGTCCTTGAGGCGCTGGTGCCGGGTGCGGCAGTCGGCCATGGCGGCCTCGTTGGCCTGCACCTTTGCGCTGTCGCGGTCGTTGATCTTCTGATCGATGGCCGCAAGAGAAGCGATGCGCTTGTCCACGAGCTTCTCGGACTGCGCCCAGAAGCGCTCCTTCTCCTCCTGCTCCATCGCTTCGAGAAAGGCCAGCGCGCTCCGGACCTCGTTGTATAGATGCTGCGCGATGCGCGCGGCACGCGGCCGGACGGCGCTGGTGACGAGCAGGAACAGCAGCGCCGAGCCCGCCGCGGAGCCGCCCAGATAGACAAATTGCATGAACGGCGAGCCGCGCTGAATCATGAGCAGCATCGCGCCGATGTGCAGGACGGCGAGCGTGATGAACGCCAGCACGGTGCGCGAACGCTTGCTCCAGGTGGTCAGGAAACTGTCGTCCTGTTTCACGCATTCGATGGCGACATCGGTCAGTTGCTTCGCGACGCGGTCCAGGTCGGCCCGGGCATCGCCGGTGCTTTCCGGAACCGCCGGGGCAGCCGCGTCCTCCGGGAACGCGCCCACCGCCGAGGCCAGTTTTTTGACTCGAATCTTCTGGCCGCCCGCTTTTTCGCGCAGGGACGCGATCTCGGAGAGCGTGGCGTTGTGGAGTTCCGAGACCTGCTCCAGGACCCTGGTCTCTTCGGCGAGAATCCCCGCCTCCGCCTCCTTTACTTCCTTCTGACGCCGGTCGGTAAGGACCTGCCGCTCGTGGGCGATGCGGGCGCGGAGGCGTTCGTGCGCCTGCCACAGGCGGCGCGTGCGGCGCTGGAGTTCCTTGTTCAGGGCCTCCTTCGCCAGCTCGGAATCGCGGCCATGCGCTTCCAGCGCTTGGCGGTGGTCTTCCTGGAGTTTCTTCTGGCCTTCCTGCAGCGCCGCGCTGCGGGCCTGTTCGCCCGTAGCGGAGGCCTCGTGCGCCGCGCCGATGACCTCCAGGCAGCCGCGGAGGCGTTCTTCCAGCGCGGCGATCCGGACGCCTAATTGACTGGCCTGTTCGGCGGGCATGCGTCGGGCTACCTCGTGCTTGCGCTTAACTGCAATCCTGGATCGCCTGCTTCAGCAGGCGGTCGAGCTCGCCCATCGCCGCGATGGCCGTCTTGGCGGCGGGCAGCAGCTCTTGAATATACTCTTTCTCGAAGTCGGCGCGGGCCTGGTCGTGCCAGAGCGCGGAAGTCTCTTCCCACTGCCGCTGAAAATCCTTGAGCGCGCTGATGACCAGCCGGTCGCTGTTGCTCATGCCACGCATCAGGATTTACCTCCGTCCGCGGGCGGGGCGCCGGTTATGCGCATGTAATCGTCCAGGTTGTCGAGCATCCGGTCCAACCGCGCCAAGGCCTGCGGCGTCATGTATTCGAGCAGGGAATGAAAGGTCGAGCAAGGCTGGATCAGCTTCCCGGCCTTCTGGTCCAGGGCCCAGCTCCAGCGCTTCACGTTCTCGATCTTCTTCTCGGCTTCCTGCTTCATGCGCTTCATGCGTTCGAGAATTTTAAGCTCGTCGACGCCGCTGTTCTTGCCTTGGTACTTGTCGCTCTGGGTGGCGCGCAGGTAGTCCAGCCGCGCCTGCTGCATCTTCTCGTCGCGGCGCTGGAGTTCGCGCTTCCAGTGTGCGAGCTGCTCGCGGCGGAGCCAGTCGCTCACGCGGCCGACGTCGCCGTTCACGGACGTCAGGGCCTGGCGGCATTCGTCGTCGAACTTGACGAACTGTTCCCGGAACCTGCGGATCACGTCCGGGGATTGAATGTTGGCGGTAGCCACGGAGGTCCTTTCTCAACGGAACCTGGACGGGAGCCCACCCTCAACGCTGTTCCAGGTAATCCCGGATGCGCTCGGCCTTGCGCAGTAATAGAGGCACCTGCTTGTCGGAGACTTCCACGAATTTCATCATGGCCTGGAGGATGTGCTCGAACTCCTCCGCGAACTTCTGATGCTCCTGGTCGCGCCAAGTCTCGCCCAGCTTGGTGAATTGACGGTGGATGTTGGTAACTTGTGCCTGCATATCGGTATTGAAGCGCTTTAAATCGACGGCAAAGCGATGCAGTTCCGCGGGATCGACGATTGCCTTGGCCATGGCGGCCTCCTCTTGTCTTTCAAAGGCCCGAACCGGCTTCGCGCCGGCTCCTGCAAACGCAAGCGGCGCAACGTACGGACGTTACGCGCGTGGATAGGTCATGCTAGCGCACTTGGCAGGATAATCTACCCAAACACCAGGACAAAAGGCTACTCGGCAGGGCAGACACGCAAAAGTAGCATAGCTCAAGCAGCTTGAATTTTTGACCTTTAGTGTTCGGCCATAGAATCGTACAAGCTTCGGCGGTCAAACCGAAGGATTCTTAAAGCCTCGGCAGCGTATTGAACCATGGACTGTTGGGAGAACCGAGATGCTCAAGCGCTTGGGATGGACCATGACGATTTTGCTGGCCGCTGGCGCGGCGAGCGCGGAGGAGTCGCTCGAGGCGATTAAGAAAGTCGAGATCGGGAAAAGCCGGGAGTTGTTGGTGAACGGCAAGCCCTTCTTTCCCATCATGTCATGGGCGCAGGATACGTCCCGGTTCGCCGTGCTGCGGTCCCTCGGATTCAACACCTTTTGTGGAAGCGGCAAAACGGGGCAAGACGCCTTGGAAAAGGCCCAGGCCGCAGGCGGTTATGCCCTTATCAGCCACACGCTCTTCCATGCGTCCCTCAAGGCTCACCCTGCGCTGCTGGCCTACGGACTCTGCGACGAACCGGACATGGACATTGACAAGGGCAAGCCAAAGGTAAGCGCCGAGGAGGTGCTCGGCTGGCGCAAGACCTTGACGGAGAACGATCCTTCCCGCCCCATCTTTCTGAATTTCACGGGCGCGTTCATGCAGAGCCATGCAGGCGGGAAAGCAGAGGTGAAGTCTTATTACGAAGCTGCGCAAAAGGCCGGCGATATCCTCTGTTTCGATATTTATCCCATCTACCAGGAAAACCGGGACGACCGCCTGATCTGGGTGGCGGAAGGAGTCTCCGAACTTCAGGCGATTGCCGGGCCGGGCAAGCCGGTTTGGGCCTGGATCGAGACCTCCAAGGGCAGCAAGTGGATCACGTACGAACGCCAGAAGGACGTTACGCCCGAGATCGTGCGCAGCGAAGTCTGGATGGCGGTCATCCGCGGAGCGACCGGCATCGGGTATTTCATGCACGCTTGGCGGCCGGCATTCACCGAATTTGCGCCCGACGAGGCGGTGCGTAAGGAACTGAAGCGCACCAACGAACAGATCACCCGCTTGAGTCCGGCGATTCTGAGTGGCCCCTGCTCAAGAAAGGTTGCGATCGCGTTTGAAGGAGGACTCTGCGGAGAAGTTCTTGTTCGCGAACACGAAGGCTTCGCGTATGTCTTCGCCAACAACGTGGACATGAAAGATCTCGGCGAACGCAAGGACAACGTAAAGGCCTCCTACCGAGGTGGAAAAGCGACGTTGAAGACGGAGGGCCTCAAAGCCGGAACAACGATCGAGGTGGTGGATGAACACCGCACTTTGACATCGGCAAAGGACGGCTTCTCCGATGATTTCGAGCCGCTCGGGATCCACATCTATAGATGGAAGCCTTAAGCGCTTCTACGCGATTAGTGTTCCGGACACTATTTCGCCGGCGCCGTCAGGTCGTAGCACGCGATGGCGGTGGGCATGCGCACATACACCTTGCCATCGGCGAAGGCCGGGGACGTGCTCGCCACCAGGTCCTGGTTGGGGAGCTGTCCCACTTCCTCGTACTTGTCCGGGGTAGTCTTGAACATGATCAGCCGGCCGGTTTTGTAGCCGGATTCGGAGACGAAGACAATCTTCCCATCCGCCACGAGGCCCGTGGAACATGCTCCGCCCTTGGCCGTCACTTTCAAAGTGGGTTCTCCGGTCTTCAGGTCGAGGACCGTGAGCAGGTTCGGCGTATAGGCTTGGCCGCACAGGTACACGTGATCCTGGTAGATGATGGGACTCCCGCCATAGTCGCCGCCAACTTTCGAGGTCCAAAGTTGTTCGGGCTTCTGCGGCGTTAGGTGAAACGCGGTGACGCCGCCGTTGCCACGCATGATTAAAGTGTCGCCTAAGAGCGTCAGCGAGCTGTGCTCCCCTGCCGACGGCGCCTGCCAGAGCACATTGCCGTTGCCCGCGTCCACGCACCAGAGATTGAAGTAGTACCTTGGAGCGGACGAACTGCACAGGACGTAGGTTTTGCCGTTCTTCTTCCAGAGAACGGGCGACTCCGAATCGTGCGTCACTTTTGCTTGGCGCCAGAGTTCTTTTCCGGTTGCGGCATCGAAGGCCGCCAATTCGCCGGGGCAGGCATAGACCACGCCATCGGCCACGAGCGGCGACGTATGGCTCGCCGTGCCTTTGCCTTGCCAGACCAGCTCGCCTTTCTTGCTGAGGTCCAGGCAGTACACTCCGCCGCTGCCCGCGAAATACAGCCGGTCCTTCACCACGGCCGGCACGCCGGAGCAGCCGAATTCAACGCCCCAGGACTTCTTGACGCCCGGGAGTTCCTTGCTCCAAAGCTTCTTGCCGCTGGCGGCATCCAGGCAGATGAGTGAGTCGGCCCATTTCTGATCTTTGTACACGGCGTCCGCGTGTTGAATGATGTAGCCTGCCTGCCCACCGTGGTAGATGTTGTGATGGAAGCGGTCCACAAACAGGTTCATGAAATCCTGGCGCGACTTGATCTCTTTATCCCTTAAGGAACCCATCCAGGCCAGGTCGCCGGCCCCAAAACCACCGCCTGCCAACTGGATACGCGCACGGATCGCGTCGCCGAATTTCTGTGTCTGCGCCGAGTCGAACGTGGCCAGAAACTCTTTGCAATAGGCCTCTACGTCCTCCTTGGTTTTGCAGGCCGCTCTTTTCTTGTCGCCGATGGCCGCCTCGATCTTCTTATTCAAATCGTCCGGCAGATCCGCCGCAAAGCCCCAGTGCGACAGGAATTCAGCGTTGAACGGCTTGATGCCGTCGAGCGGCAGCGCGATCTGCGCAAACGTGTAGACCTTCCCGCCCGCGACGATGGGCGTGCCCACTCCGCACGTGGGCCCGAAGGGGAGCTCGTCGCTCTTCCAGACCAGCTTGGGTCCTTCCTTCGGCCAGGCGTCCAGGAGTTTCGGGCTCTTAGCGGCGATGCCGTCGCGGTTCGGCCCCATGAACTGCGGCCAGTCGTCGGCGGCCGCCTTGACCTCCGCCGCATGCCCGGCGGCGGAAAGGATGACAGCCGCAACCAGGCAGGCGCAGGCAAACGTTTCGTTCCAGGTCCGGGTTCGTGAGCTTTTCATGGGCGGGTTCCCTTTCGTCGAGAGCGGGGCCAACTCAGCGCTTGCCATGCCGCGTTTCGTTTGCGGAATGGACCGGCAGGTCCTGTCCAAGCGGTCCGTCGAAGACCATGCGCACGCCTACGTTCAGGTACGGCCGCTCGGGCTGCTTTAGCCGCGAGAGCAGGATCTCCGCCGCGACTGCGCCCATCACCCGGGTATCCAGGCGGATGTTCAGCGCGCGCCCGGCCCTGGGCCGGTCGTGCGCGCCCGCGGCTTCCAGGCTGAGCCCGCGGTCCGCGCATGCGCCGATCAGGTGCTCGGCCTGCTCGGCGCTGTGACAGACGAGCGCCTCCGGACGTTTATCTTCAGGCAGCGCCGCCAGTTTGGCCGCAGTCTCCTTGTATTCGTCACCTTGGAAGTGGATGGATGCGTCGGTGACCGGCAACCCATGCGCGTCCATGGCCTGGCGGTAGGCGCTCAGGCGCAGGAAGGAGTCCGGATCGATGCGCTTACCGAAACGAAAGCCCGCGGGCCGGCTGGCGTCCGTAATCTTGGTCGTCGGATCCCAGACGTTCGCGCCCACGAAGTGAATGCGTTTGAGCCCGCGGACAATGAAGTGGTCCACGGCGGAGCGATACGCGCTCTGCGGATCGGCATACACGGCGTCCGCCTGCATCGCGAAGCGCTGCGTGGGGAAGTCCACAAGCACCGTGGGAATGCGGAGCGCCAGCAGCGCCTCGAGCCACCATTCCTCAATGATGCCGACCGTAAGGACGGCGTCGTAGCCAGCTTGGCGCACGACTTCCAGGGATGGCGCGCGATCGCTCCCGTTCCATTCGCTGCCCAGGCATTCGACGGTCAAACCGCGCGCAGGCTGCCGCCAGACGCCGCGGGTGAAAGTCATGGCGCGGTCTTCGTCGAGGTCCGGGACGACGCCTTCCAGGCCCCATGCACTCAACGCGCCGAGGCTCATCCGATGGCAGAAAGTGTCGAACATGCTGGCGCGGATGGGGTGGTACCAGAGCACTCCGAGTCTCAAATTGCGGCCAGGAATGAGCGGCGGATGCCGGCGCTCGGCGACGAACGTGCCGTTTCCGCGCTGACGCACTATCAAGCCTTCGCGCACGAGGTCGTTCAGCGCCCGCACCACGGTCGTGTTGCTCGCCATCAGCATCTTGAAGAGCTCGACTTCGGGCGGCAGCCGGGTGCCGGGCGCAAACTCACCCGTCACGATCTTCTGCCTGAGCTGCTCGCGCACTAAGGCATGTTTAGGCGAAGTCGAAGTCATGCGCGTCCTCATGGTTGAACTTTCTGCTTATGAATACACCAGAACAAGCTTGTATTATATAAAAAACATGCTTGTATTATAACAATATATTAATATGTAAGTTATGGCAGTTATTATGTATGCTTGGATAGCTTGATAACGTAATTATTGGGTACTTAACCCCGAATCCAGCATGCAGTTCACAGGATAGGTCAAGTGATCGGAGCGCATTCGTAAAAAAGTGCACAGCAGGCTGGGGTAATGTCCAGCATGTAACGGTCAATGAATCTCAGGGAGAAAACAGATGCCCTCTGCAATACCCACTCATCTAGTGCGCTCCAAGCCCGCGATTCTTGGTGGCGCGCCGCTCGCCACGCCCCGGATGCGCGCGAAGTGGCCCGTCTTCGGGAATCCGGAACGGGATGCACTGCTGCGCGTGCTGAACAGCGGGAAGTGGTGGCGCGGGGGCACGCGGGTGGAAATGGCCAAGGGCGTGACGGGGCGCTTCGAGCGCGCCTTTGCGAAATGGCACGGCGCGCGCCACGGCCTGTGCGTGACCAACGGCACGGCCGCGTTGGAACTTGCGCTGCGCGCGGGCGGAGTGGAACCCGGCGACGAAGTCATCGTACCTTCGCTGAGTTTTGTGGTCAGCGCCACGGCGGTGCCTCTGGTGGGCGGCATCGCGGTCTTTGCCGACGCCGATCCGGAAACTTTCCAGACTTCGCCGGAGTCCATCGAAGCGCTGATCACGCGCAAGACGCGCGCGATCGTGGTCGTGCATTACGGCGGCTACCCGCCCGACCTCGACCGCATCACCCGCATTGCGAAGAAGCACAAACTGCTGCTCGTGGAAGACTGCGCCCACGCCCAAGGCACCCAGTGGCGCGGCCGAGGCGCGGGCACGTGGGGCGACGCGGGCACGTTCAGCTTCCAGATGAGCAAGGCGCTGCCGGCCGGCGAAGGCGGCATCGTGCTGAGCAACAGCGACGTGCTGGCGGAGAAGCTCTACAGCTACCATCATCTGGGGCGCTTGGAGTCGCAGGGCTTCTACGACTTCCACCGCCTGGCCTGGAACCTGCGCATGACGGAGTGGCAGGGCGCCATCCTCAGCGAACAGCTCAAGCGCGTGAAAAAGCAGACGCTTGCCAAGATGCGCAACGCCTGCTTGCTTTCCGACCGGCTCGAAGAGATCGGCGGGCTTCTGCCGCTCAAGCGCGACCCGCGGATCACGCGGCGCGGCTACTACTTCTATGGCATGCGCTACGACGCCTCGGCGTTTGCGGGCATGCCCAAGGCGGCTTTCGTAAAAGCACTGCAGGCGGAAGGGCTGCCCGCGGGCTCGGGCTACGGCCGGCCGATCCAGAACAATCCCGTCTTCCAGCAGATGCGCGACGAGCGCGGCCGCCTGCGCTACGCGAAGACGCGCACGCCCAATGCCGACCGCATCTGCGCGGAGACGCAAATTACCATGGGGCACACGGCCCTGCTCTCGCGCGAACTCATCGAAGCTTTCGCGGGCGCGGTGGCGCGCATCAAAGCGCATGCTCCACAGATTGCGGCTCAAGCCCGCGGCAAGGCGCGCCTGGCGGGATAACGGCAGATCGTCGGCCGCGAACCCTTTTCAGGAGAGAAAAAATGGAGCGATGTCCCCAGGGTCTGGTATTGGGCACGGCCTGCGTGCCCATCAATCCACGGCCCGGGGTGCCGCTGGTGGGTTACAGCGACCGGATAAACACGGGCGTGGCGCTCGATCTCTGTCTGCGCGTCGCGGTCTTCGGGCATGTGGAGGAGCAGACGCCCGCCTGCGCATTGCTGGTGCTCGACACGCTCAGTACGGGAGCGCAGGTCGTGGCGGAGATACGCGCACGAGCCGCAGAAGCCGTGCGCGGCCTTGCGCCTACCGCCGTGATGGTGGCGGCGACGCACACGCATTCGGGTCCGACGCTGGATCCGTTCCGCAAAGGCAAGATGGACGCGCGGCCGGACGCCGCATACCTGGAAACCGTTTTGGCCTCCATCGGCCCCGCAGTCCGGCAGGCGTGGAACGCACGGGAATCGGTGCTGATGCGGGTCGGCTTGACCGAGGCCCGGTTGGGGCACAACCGGCGCGTCGTCGACGCGGCGGGCAAGGCGGTCAACGAGTGGCTCGATCCGGACGGCCGGCACCACGGGTACTTCGATGCGCGGGTACGCTTCCTGGCATTCCACGAAGCCGCCACGGGACGGTTGCGCTCGATCCTGAACGGCTACGGCTGTCACCCCGTGACGCTTGGGCCGAAGAGTCTGCAAGTGAGCGCGGATTATCCGGGCTATCTCGTGCGCGCGCTGGAAGCCCGCACCGGTGCGAGCGTGTGCATCCACGCGACCGGCGCCGCGGCCAACATCAATCCGCGCGAGGCGCTCTTTGCCGAAGCGGAGCGCGCGCGGCCCATGGGCGAAGCGCTCGCGCAGGCCATTCTGGACGCGCTCCCCGCTGCTCACGCCGTGGATGCTGCGCCCATTGCCGCGCATGTGGAGACGCTCGCGCTGACGCTGGGGCCGGAGGCGCGCGCGAACTATACGGCGCGAGCCGACCAGAGCACGGACGGGCGTACGCTCATGACGGAGATCCAGGCGTTGCGCCTCGGGCAGGTCGCGCTGGTAAGCGCGCCGGGCGAGCTCTTCGCGGAGATCGGCACGGCCATCGAAAATTCATCTCCGTTTCCGCATACGTTCGTAGTGGGCTACTCGAACGACAGCTTGGGGTATCTGTGCACCGAAGCGGCGATTCGCGAAGGCGGGTACGAGGCGAGTACGCCGATCTCGCGGGATGTCGAACGGCCCATCCTCGAGACCGCGCGCAAGGCGCTGCAGGCCGTTTTGCAGTGCGAACACGTTTACAATCGCTAATCCCAAAAATAGTTTCCATAAAAATACCAACGACTATTAGAATCGCCTTGTGCAAAGGGCGTGTTGTTGGAGTACCGATATGTCTTCTCCGAATGGCCGGAAACAGGATCCCTCGCGCGTTGGACGCGGACTCTTTGTGTTTGGAATAGGTTGTTTGTTAGCCGGACTTGCGGGCATCTTCACTTCAATGGCAATGACGGCCCCAGGCGCGGGACAAATCTCCTTGGGCGCTTTCCTGCTCGGAGCCATGGTGATCAGCGCTTCGTTCTTCGTGACTCGAGTCCTGCCAGGTGTATTCGCCCGCAGAGAAGATCTCAGCGAGCCTGAACCGTCCGAGAATTCGGGCAAGGATGGGAGCAAAACCTCTTCCTGATTCGGCTTGGAACCGAAACGGACCTACCCTTTGCGTATTTCCTCGTGCGTGCGGCGCGGGCGTTTGACCCGGATCACCCGCGACTCCGTGACGATGATATCCATCGGGTAGTCGTGCGCTTCGACGGGAACTTCCGCGACGATCTGGCAGTCGAACGCGAGCGCCGCCGCGACCGCACGCACGCCTTCTTTCGCGAAGAAGCGGTCGTAATATCCCGCGCCGCGCCCGAGCCGGCGGCCCTGCTCGTCGAAGACGCGGCCCGGGACCACGACCAGGTCGATCTGTTCGTGCGCGACGGTCGGGAGGATTCCCAGCGGCTCCTTAAAAGTGCCGAAGCGGCTCGTCTCGAGGTCGCGGCGCACGTCGAGAATCTCGCGGATCTGCATGGTGCGCGTGCCGCGCGTGGTTCGCGGCAGGCTGACGCGCTTGCCGTCTGCCAGGCACGCCAGCACGATATCGTGCGAACTCACTTCGCTCGGGTCGGAATGATAGACCATCACCGTCCGCGCCTTCTTGAACTCCGGCGTCTCGATCAGGCGCGCTTGCGCGCTGGCGCTGCGTTCCATGCGTTCGGCGGAGGAAAGTTCCCCCACCAGCCGCTGCACGCGTTCGCGCAGGGCCTTCTTGGTTGCGGGGATGGACCGTTCCGCCATGCGCTTAAGATAGCATTTTCGAGCCGTTTTGCTTTATGGAAACGCGGCACTGGCATCGCGCCTGTGCCACGAAGTCACGCGCGCAACGCGGCGTTGAAGGTCTTGAGCAGTTCGTCGACAAAGCGCCGATGCGCGGTGTTCACCTCTTCGTCGGTCAGGCTGCGGTCCGCGGCACGGTAGACAACCGAGAAGGCGACGGACTTCTTGCCCGCGCCGAGCTGTTTGCCGCGGAAAACGGAGAGGAAGCGCGTTGCTTCGCGCTTGTCCCGCAGCGGTTCCAGGTTCTTGTATTTCTCCGTGAAGCGCTCGATTTCCTGCCAGGCCACGCTCTCGTCGACGACCAGCGCCACGTCGCGGGCGTTCTCGGGCTGCGTCGGGAGCGGGACGTAGCGTCGCGGCCCCGAAGGCAGAGTGGCCAGCGTGGCCAGATGGATCTCCGCGACCGCAGGCGCGCGCTTTAAATCGAACGCTTTACACAAGGCCGCACTCGCGATGCCCAGCCAGCCGATGGCGTCCTCGGCGCGCTCGTCGCCGGGCATCTCGCGCACGCGCACCACCCGGCAGGCGCTCTCGGGCGCGAGGAACGCGGGCGTGTAGCCGGGTTCGGGCGGAACCAGTTTCAGATGCGCGCCATCCAGTGAGAGCGCTTCATGCAAGCGCCTTACCGCGTCGGCCAGCGCGGCAAAGCCCGTCTCGTCCAGCAGGCCAAGAACCTGGCGTTCTTCAGGACGAGCCTGTCCGGCCTTGGGCAGGAAGACCTTCCCGCACTCGAAGAGCCGCACGATGCCGGTGCGGCGATCCTGGTTCAAACGTTGCGTGTTGAGCAGCGAGACCAGCAGGCAGTTTCGCAGGCTCGAGTGGTCCTCCCGCAGCACGCTCTGCTTGTTCAGCGCGAGCGGCGGTTCGCCGGTCCAGACGGCCGGCATGGGCGCTTTGGGATCGATGAGGCTGTCGGTGGTACACTCGAAGTATCCGAGCGCGGAGAAGTGCTCGCGCACGCGGTCGATGGCCGCTTCGGCGGGCGAACGCGGCGGGATGCGCGCCGACATCGAGGTCACCGCGGGCACGTGGTTGTAGCCGTGCAGCCGCGCGACTTCTTCGATCAGGTCTACTTCGCGGGCCAGGTCGTGCCGCCGCCACGTAGGCGGCAGGACGGTCAGCTCGGCAGCGGTCTCCCGGAGAATCGCGCAGCCCAAGGCGGCCAGGAGCGCGCTCGTCTCCTGCGGGGCCACGTTCACGCCGTAAAGCGCATTCAGGCGTTCGTGCCGCAGGGAGAGCTCTTTCAGCGGCGCGGGATGCGGATTGGAATCGAGGCTGCCCTTGGCGATCGTGCCGCCCGCAAGCTCGGCGATCAGCCGCGCCGCGCGCGCCGATGCGCGCTCGACGCCAAGGATGTCCACGCCGCGCTCGAAGCGGTAGCTCGAATCGGTGCCCGCCTTGAGCCGCCGGCACGAGCGCCGGATGCTCGCGGGATCGAAGCACGCGGCTTCAAGCAGGATGTCCGTGGTCGCAGGCGAGACCTCGCTGCCTGCGCCGCCAATGATGCCGCCGATCGCGACCGGCTTCTCGCCGTCGGCAATGACGAGCGTCTCCGGCGTAAGCGGTGGAAGCTCATCGTAGAGCGGCTTGAACGGTTCCTTGTCCTTCGCGCGCCGGACGACGATACGCTTGCCCGCGAGCTTGTTGAGATCGAACGCGTGCAGCGGGTGGTTGAGCTCGAACAAAATGAAGTTCGTGATGTCCACGATGTTGTTGCGCGGCGTCAAGCCCATGGCCTTCAGGCGGTCTTGCAGCCACTGCGGCGACGGGCCTACTTTCACGCCGCGGATCACGCGCGCCGTGTAGCGCGGGCAGGTCTTGGCGTCTTCGACCGTCATCTGCGCCCACGTAGAGGCGTCCGCGCCGCTCTCGGCGATCTGGAACGCGGGCGCCAGCGTGGGCAGTTTGAGGAACGCGGCGGCTTCGCGCGCGAGGCCGAGCACGCATAGGCAGTCGGGGCGGTTGGACAGGACGTCGAGTTCGAGCACGGCGTTCCAGCCGCTACCTGCAACGCCGTCGCAATTGAAGCCCGCGAACGTGAAGAGCGTCCCGAGGGTGTGCGCGGGATCGTGGGACGGATTGAGCTCCCAGCGCGCGCACGCGTCGGCGATGGCCTCCGCGAGTTGCCGATCGTTCGCGTCGAGGTAGTCGCGCAGCCACAGGATGGGGAGTTTCATTTTTCAGTGGTCAGAGAGGAGAGGTCAGAGGACGGGGCTGTTTTCCCTGATCTCTGGTCTCTACGCTCTGTCCCCTCCGCTAAATCTGTCTCAGGAACCGCAAATCGTTCTCCAGAAAACGTCGGATATCGGTGATCCCGTGACGGCGCATGGCAAGGCGCTCGATCCAGAAGCCGAACGCGAAGCCGCTCCAGACTTCCGGATCGTACGCTTTATCGCCGCGCGCATGGTTGATGGCCTCGAAGACCGCCGGGTCCACCATGCCGCATCCGCCGAGCTCCACCCAGCCGGTCTGCTTGCAGACGTTGCAACCTATGCCAGAGCAGGCCGGGCACGAGCAGTCCATCTCCGCTGAAGGCTCCGTGAACGGGAAGAAGCTGGGCCGGAAACGGATGCGCGTGCCTTCGCCGAAAAGCCCTTCCACAAAGAGCTGAAGCGTGCCCTTCAGGTCGGCCATGCTGACACCCATGTCCACGCACAGCCCCTCCACTTGGTGAAAGGTGCTGTGGTGCGTGGCGTCGATGATGTCCGGACGGTAGACGCGGCCGGGCGCGATCACCCGCAGCGGCGGCTTGCGCGTCTCCATCATGCGCACCTGCACCGTGCTGGTCTGGCTGCGCAGCAGCGCGTCCTTCGAGAGGAAGAACGTGTCGAAGCTGTCGCGCGACGGGTGGTCGGGTGGGATGTTCAGGTCGTCGAAGTTGTGCCGCTCGTCTTCGACTTCCGGCCCTTCGACCACTTCGAAGCCCAGCGCGCGCAGCAGGTCGCGCAGCTCGTTCACGGTGCGGGTGAGCGGGTGCAGCTTGCCCAGCGCAGGCTGGCGCTCCGGCGGAAGCGGCTCGGTGACGTCGAAAGCGGAAACGCTCTTGGGCGCGGCGGCGCCAAGGCGGCTTTTGGCCGCATCGTGGGCGTTGGTCAGTTCGTCTTTGAGCGCGTTCAGCGCCTGGCCCACGGCGGGCTTCTGGTCCTTGGGCACTTCGCCCAGGCGCTTCATGAACGCCTTCACCAGCCCGTTGGCGCCGATGTACTTGATGCGCGCCGCTTCGAGCGCGGCGGCGTCTCCCTTGCCGCCCGCGGCGTCGAAGGCTGCAAGCGCCTCGGCGCGGGTCTGGGCGATATCGTCTTGCAGGCTCATAACCGGCCTCGCGTAAGCACTCAGGGTAAAAAAAGACGGGCAGAAGCCACGCAAGTGTTTGCGTAACTGCTGCCCGTGGAACTGTCCAATGAAGACGAGTGCGTTTGCGTCAGGCCGTCTTGGCCTTGGCCAGGTCCACGAGCTGGTTAAACGCGGCCTCGTCGCGAACGGCCATATCGGCGAGCATCTTGCGGTCGAGGTTCACGCCGGCCTTGACGAGGCCGCTGATGAACCGCGAGTAGTTGAGGCCCTTGGTCTTTACGGCCGCGGAGATACGGGTGATCCAGAGCGCGCGGAACGTGCGCTTGCGCGCGCGCCGGTCGCGCGTGGCATAGACCTCGGCGCGCTCGACGGTCTCCATCACCGTGCGGATCATCTTGCGCCGGCCGCCGACGAAACCCTTGGCGCGCTTGAGCACCTTCTTCATGTACTTCTTGCGCGCGACGTTCGATTTAGTACGCATCTGCATCCCCCTGCACGGCTGAATCGTTTCCCAATGTGGTATGCGGCCGGATCAGCGAATGCCCAGCAGCCGCGCGAGCCGGCGCTGCTCCGGCTTTGAAGCGAGAATGGCCCGCTTGAGCCGGCGCCTGCGGTTGCTGCTCTTATGGGTCATCAAGTGCTTGTGCCAAGCTTGCTGGCGCTTGATCTTCCCGCTCTTCGTGACCTTGACCCGCTTACCCACGCCCTTGTGCGGCTTGATCTTCGGCATTCGAAAGCTCCTGAATCGGCACGGGCAAGGCCGGTGCGCCGGACCTTGCCCGTTTGAACAGAAAGAGGCTTTATAGCGGGGCCGGACCCAATTGCAACGTCAAGTCTGCCTTGCCGCGCAAGGGGTCGATATCGGAGCTTAGAGCGCCGGGGGTTTCTCGGGCGCTTCGTCGGCCTCGCGCCGGATCGACGCGCCCAGGCTGCGCAGCTTCTGCTCGAAGTTCTCGTAGCCGCGGTCGATGTGGTAGATGCGCCGCACGTGGGTCTCGCCCTCGGCGCAGAGGCCCGCGATCACCAGCGCCGCGCCCGCGCGCAAGTCGCTGGCCATGACGGGCGCGCCCTGGAGCCGCTCGCCGCCGATCACCACGCAGGTGTTGTTCACGCGCAGCACGCGCGCGCCCATGCGTTTGAGTTCCGCGACGTGATGCAGGCGCTCGGGGTAAATCGCGTCGGTAAAGACGCTCGCGCCCTGCCCGAAACACATCAGCGCCATCATCTGGGCCTGCAGGTCGGTCGGGAAGCCGGGGTAGGGGAGCGTGGTGAGCTCCACCTCTTTGGGGCGGCCGGACATCGAGACCGCCACGGTCTTGCAGTTGCGGTTGAAGCCGATGCCTGCCTCGCGCAGCTTGTCGAAGACCGCTTCGAGATGCGTCGGATCGATGTTGCGGACGATCACCTCGCCGCGCGTCGCCGCCGCGGCCATCAGCAGCGTGGCCGCCTCAATGCGGTCCGGGATCACCTCGTAGCTGCAGCCTTCCAGCCGGCGCACCCCGCGAATCTTGATGCGGTGGCTGCCCGCGCCTTCGATCGACGCGCCCATCTCGATGAGGAACCGCGCGAGGTCCTCGACCTCGGGCTCGCACGCGGCGTGTTCGATCACCGTCGTGCCTTCGGCCAGGCTCGCGGCCATCATGATGTTGGCCGTGCCGAGCACCGAACTGCCCGAGTTACCGCCGAGGTAGATGTTCGCGCCGCGCAGTCTCTTGGCCGTCGCGATCACGTAGCCGTGCTCGATCTTGATCTCCGCGCCCAGCGCGCGCAGGCCTTTTAAGTGCAGGTCGACGGGCCGGTCGCCGATGGCGCAGCCGCCGGGCAGGCTGACTTTCGCGTAGCCGCGTTTGGCCAGCAGCGGCCCGAGCACGCAGAAGCTCGCGCGCATCATGCTGACCAGTTCGTACGGCGCGAAGGATTTGGTCTCGTCGAGCACCGCCGCGTGCACACGGCCAAGCGCGTTGCGTTCAATCTTGACGCCCAGTTCGCCCAGGATGCGCGCGAGCACGTCCACGTCGCGCAGGCGCGGCACGTTGCCGATGTCGCACGGCGAATCCGCCAGGACGGTTGCGGCGAGGATGGGGAGGGCCGAATTCTTCGAGCCCATCACCGTCACTTCACCCTTAAGAGGACGGCCGCCTTCAATGATGAACTTTTCGAGTGCCATGGCGCTCTCCGGAGAGGTGGGGACACACCTAATCCAGGGATCGGCAATGACTTGAGGGATCTTTAGGGGAAAGAATGCGCGAGGAAAGCCCTACGCAGTCGCCAGTTCTGCGCCCAGGCGGCAGGCGATGGCAAAGCCATCAAGGTTTATGCGCTCGTTGGGCGTGTGAACGTGCTGCTGGCCGCAGCCGAGCGTCACCGCCGGGATGCCGTGCGCCGCAATCCAGTTCGCATCCATGCCGCCGTCGTTCACGCCCGGGTACGCGGCTACTCCGTACCGCTTGAGCGCCGCCAGCGGGACCTGCACGGCCGGACTGTCCACATCCAGCGCGTAGGCCTCGTACCATGGCCCGGGCCGGAAGCTCACGCACGCGGAACGGCCGGCGTGGTTGCGCACGCGCTCGGCGGCGCGGCGGAAGGCGTCCTGCCACTGCGCGACGATGGTCTTGCGGAACGCCTTGTCGTGCGAGCGCGCCTCGGCAAGCGCATAAAGCGCGGGCATGATCACGTTGCTGCCCGTGCCGCCGCGCAGGATGCCGCAGTTCGCCGAGCCTTCGCCTGCGTGCTTCTTGATCTTTCCGTGCCAGCCGCCGCCGTCGAGCTCGCTCAAGGCGTGTGCGGCCACGAGCGCCGCGCTGACGCCCTGTTCAGGGTGCGCGCCCGCGTGCGCGGCCACGCCCTCGATCTCGATATGGAAGCGTTCGGTGCCGATGACCTTGTAGATGACCTGCTCGGTGATGCCGCCGTCGAAGTTGTAGCAGACGGAAGGCTTGGAGCTGCCGAGCATCTCCAAATTCAGGTGCCGCGCGCCGACCAGGCCCACTTCTTCTTGAATGAGGAAGGCGAGCATCGCCGGAGCGTGATCGCCCTTCTTCGCCATCAGGGCGCGCGCGACCTCGAGCAACACTGCGCAACCGGTGCGGTTGTCGCCGCCGAGCGCCTTACCCGGCGCGTCGTTGACGATGAACGCGCCATCCACGCGCGGGATGGCGCCCACGCAATCGGGCACGGTGTCCATGTGCGTGCTGAACATGCGCCGCTCGCCGTGTCCGTGGCCTTCGAGCGTCACGATCAGGTTCCCGCAGTTGCCGCCGTACTCGCTCAGCTCGTTCGCGCGGTCAAGCGCCATGCTGTCTTCGGGCACGCCGAACGCCGCGAGTTTTTTCTTTAAGTGCTCGCACACGCCGCGCTCTTCGCCCGGCGTGCCGGGGATGCGCAGCAGTTCGAGCAGAGCGTTTAAAGCCGCAGGCTCAGGGTTCATCGTCAGATCTTTCTCAAGACGTCTTCCAGAGCGGTCGCCGCGCGGTCGCATTCCTCGGGCGTGATCGAGAGCGGCGGCTGCAAGCGGACCACGTTGCCGTAGACGCCGCCGACGCCCACCAGCACGCCGCGCTCGCGCAGCGCCGCGCGGACTTCCTTGGCTTCCTTGTCGGCCGGTTCCTTGGTCTTGCGGTCGCGCACGAGTTCGATGCCGATCATCAGGCCCTTGCCGCGCACGTCGCCGACCTTCGCGTTCTGCTCCTGGAAGCGCGCGAGCCGCGCCATGAGTTCTCCGCCGCGCGCGGCGGCGTTCTCGCAGAGCTTCTCCTCCTTGAGCACCGCGATGTTCGCGAGCGCCGCGGCGCAGGAGATCGGATTGCCGCCGAACGTCGAGAGGTGGTCGCCGGGCTGCATCGCTTCGCTGACCGGTTCGCCCGCGATGAACGCGCCCAGCGGGAAACCGCCCGCGATGCCCTTCGCCATGGCCAGGATGTCAGGCGCGACGCCGCTGTGCTCGATGGCAAACATCTTGCCCGTGCGCCCGAAGCCCGACTGCACTTCGTCGGCGATAAAGAGCGCGCCGTGCTCATGAAAGATGCTCGCCGCGATCTTGAAGTAATCCCCCGGCGGGACCAGGATGCCACCCTCGCCCAGCACGGGCTCGGCCAGAAACGCCGCGACGTCGCCGCTCGTCTGCTGCTTGATGGTATTGCGCAACTCATGCGCACAGGCCATCTCGCACGACGGATACGCCAGCTTGAGCGGGCAGCGGTAGCAGTACGGCGTGGGCCCGAAGCCGACGCCGCTGAGGTACGGGCCGTTGTTCTTCTTGCGCGCCATGTTGCCGGTGACCGAGAGCGTCCCAATCGTCCGGCCGTGGAACGAGAACCCGAGCGCAACGATCTCGCGGTGGCCGGTGGCCTGTTTGGCGAGGCGCATCGCGCCCTCGATCGCCTCCGCGCCGCTGTTGCCGAAAAAACTCTTTTTCAGATTGCCCGGCGTGATCTCGGCGAGTTTCTCCGCCAGCGCGCCGACCGCGGGCACCTGGTACACGTACGAGCAGCAATGGACGAGCTTTTCCATTTGCGCGCGCGCCGCGGCCAGAATCTTGGGATGGTTGTGCCCTGCGTTGACGACCGATATGCCGGAGAAGCAGTCGAGATACTCCTTACCGTCCGTATCCGTGACCGTGCGGCCCTTGGCGCTCGCCACAACGACGGGCTCGACGCCCTTGGCCGCCACGGGCAGCATGAACTCCGCGTACTGCTGTTTCGTATTCATCGCCGTTCCCTGTCCGCTGATCCCAGACCTCTGACCCCTGCTGTTCTCACACCCAGCCGTCCTTCGGCGCTTCCGCGCCGAACCAGCGTTCGGTGACCACTTTCTTCTTGGTATAGAAATCGACGGCGTCCGGCCCGTAGGCGTTCAGGTCGCCGAAGAACGAGCCCTTCCAGCCGCCGAAGCTGAACATGGCCATCGGCGCGGGCACGGCCAGGTTCACGCCGAGCATGCCGCACTGGATGCGCGCGCGGAACGTGCGCACCGCCGCGCCGTCGCTGGTGAAGATTGAGGCCGAATTGCCGTAGCGGCTGTGGTTCGTGAGGGAGATGGCTTCGTCGAGGTCCTGCGCGCGCAGCATCGCGACCACGGGCCCGAAGACCTCTTCGCGCGCGAGCGCCATCTCGGGCGTCACGCCGTCGAAAACGGTGGCGCCGACAAAGCAGCCGTTGGGCCGCGTAACGGATTTCGCGCCGCGGCCGTCGAGCGCGAGCTTCGCGCCTTCCTTTACGCCGCGGTCGATCCAACTCACGACGCGCTCGCGCGCTTCGGGGCTGAGCACCGGGCAGAGCCCCGCGCTTTCGTCGAGGCCATCTCCGAGCTTGAGCGCGCGCGCGGCCTTTACAAAGCCCTCCACGATGGCATCCTGGCGCGCTTTCCCGCCGACAGCGACGACGACGCTTCCGGCCAGGCAGCGCTGGCCCGCGCAGCCGAAGCACGAGCCGATCAGCGCGGGCAGGCTGCGTTCCAGATCGGCGTCGGGCATAACCAGCAGATGGTTCTTCGCGCCGCCGAGCGCCTGCACGCGCTTGCCGGCATTCGCCGCCGCGCGGTAGACGGACTCGGCCACGGCCGACGAGCCCACGAACGAGACCGCCTGGACGTGCGCGTTCGCGATCAGCAGCTCGGAGACCTCGCGCCCGCCCTGCACGGCGCTCACGACGCCCTCCGGCAGGCCCGCCAGTGCGAAGAGTTCCACCAGCCGCGTGCCGGTGAGCGGCGCTTTTTCGGCGGGCTTGAGGATGAACGTATTCCCGCAGGCGACGGCGATGGGCATCATCCAGAGCGGGATCATCGCGGGAAAATTAAACGGGGGAATGCCTGCGACGACGCCAAGCGGTTCGCGTAGCACGTAGCTGTCCACGTTGTGGGAGATCTCGGGCAGGTTCTTGCCCATCAGGTGCGACGAGATGCCGCAGGCGAACTCGACCACGTCGATCCCGCGCCGCACGTCGCCTTTGGCCTCGCTTAGCAGCTTGCCGTTCTCGCGCACGATGGTCTTCGCAAGCTCGAGGAAGTTCGCTTCGAGCAGTTCGCGGAACTTGAAGAGCACGCGCGCGCGGTCCGGCGGCGGCGTGGCGCGCCACGCGGGAAAGGCTTTGGCGGCGGCCTCGCAGGCGGCGTCCACCTGCGCGGTGCTGGCCTCGCGCACCTCGGCAACAATCTCCGCGGTGTCGGCGGGGTTGAGCAACTTGCGCGCTACCACGCCCTCGCCCGCGGCCCAGCGGCCCGCGATGAAGTTCGGCCTCGCGGCAGCCTGCGCGGCTCCAGGGCGTATGGCCTCGGCGGAAATGGCGGCGGACATATCTTGCTCCTTTAGAAACTTGGCGGCGTATTGACCGAGACCGCTTCGACGGCGCTCTTACCTCTGTTCCGAAAACGGTGCGGCCGGCGGCTGTCGAAGTAGTAGCCGTCGCCAGCGCCGAGCTCGAAGATCTGATCCTCGACGGTCAGTTCCAGCGTGCCCTTGAGCACCACGCCGGCCTCTTCGGCGTCGTGCCGGTAGAGTTCCGGGCCGGTGTCCGCGCCGGGCTTGTAGCGTTCGACAAGCAGTTGCAGCGCGCGGCCCGGCCTGCCGGCCGCGACTTCAAGAAAGGAGATGCCGTTGCCTTGCCCGCTGATCTCGAGCAGTTCCTGCTTGCGATAAACAACCTTCGCCGGCGGCTCGGGCGCCTGGCCGAAAAACGCGCCCAGGTTCGTGCCGAGCGCGTCGAGGATCGTCTTGAGCTTGGCGACGGAGACGTTGTTCTGCCCGTTCTCCAGCGCGGAGAGGAAACTCACTGCGATGCCGGTCTGGCGCGCAAGCGCGCGCAGCGAGAGCTGCTTCTTCTCGCGCAGGCTCTTGAGCCGCCTGCCGATCTTGAGTTCGTCCGCCATGACGCGCGCTCCGCCGCACAGTGTTCTATATATAGTACACCTGTTCGGTGAGTTTGCAACAGGCTATTTTCGGCGGAATTCAGCGGTTTTCGGCATTCGTGCGGGCCTCGCGGGCGAGCTTGGCGACGCCGTCGAAGTTGAGGGATGTGCTCTCCGCGGAGGCCTTGTAGATGCGCTGCACGATCGCCTCGATCTGCGGTTCCTCGATGGCAATGTCCAGCAGCGCCGCGCCAAAGTGCTCCAGCGCGGCGCGGATCACTTCCGCGCGCGTGGGCGCGGTGCGGCTGAGGCGCGCGACGAGTTCGGCGCCGGCGGGCTTCCATTCGATGCCGCGCACGGGCAGCCCATCGGGCTTCCACTCCGCGCTTAGCGTGTGCGAGAGCCGGAAATGGAGTTCGACCGTGTCCACGGCCTCGGCGCGCAAGCCTTCCAGAGTGCCGTCGAAGACGAGTTTGCCCTTGTCGATGATGAGGACGCGCTTGCAAAGTTCTTCGATCTCGCGCAGGTCGTGCGTGGTCAGGATCATCGTCACGCCGCGCTCGCGGTTGATGCGGCGCAGGAACTCGCGAATGGCCTGCTTGGCCACCACATCGAGGCCGATGGTGGGTTCGTCGAGAAAGACGATCTGGGGTTCGTGAATGAGCGACGCGGCCAGTTCGCAACGCATCTTCTGCCCGAGGGAGAGTTTTCGCACCGGCGTCTTGAGGAACTCGCCAATATCCAGGATGCGGTCGAACTCGTCGATGCGCTCGCGGACTTTATCGTCCGGCACGCCGTAGATGCGCCCGATGAGGCGCAGGCTCTCGCCGGCGGCCAGGTCCCACCAGAGCTGCGAGCGCTGCCCGAAGACCGCGCCGATCCGCTGGACGTGGGCCTCGCGGTTCTTCCACGGCACGCGCCCGTCGACGGTGCATTCGCCCGAAGTTGGGAAGAGGATGCCGCAGAGAATTTTCAACGTCGTCGATTTGCCCGCGCCGTTCGCGCCGATGTACCCGACCATCTCGCCGCGCTCGATCTGAAACGAGACTTCATTCACCGCGCGCAAGGTTTTGTACTCGCGGTGAAAAAGATCGAGCATCGCGCCGGTCAGGCCCGGCCGGCGGTCGTAGGTCTTGAAGTCCTTGACGAGCTTCGAGACGCGGATGAGGGGTTCGGACATGCCGTGCCAGCATAGCGCGCATAGCGGCGTCGACAAACGCCGCGCGCGTTTACGTGCCGGGTTGGGGCTTGGGATTCTCAGGCAACGGCAGCGTGGCCGGCTGTGCGCGCTCGGCGTCCAAAAGCGCTTTCACACGCGCGGCGACATCCTTGGCCAATGCTTCCTTGTCGATGGACGGTTCCTTGTCTCCGGAATGACCGTGAGTGTCATCCTTGGACGTGAAATGGCCCTTCAAAAGGATGTGCGCCAGCACGAGCAAACCCACGGCTTGCCAGTAGGTGATCGAGGGCAGGCCGAAGATAGCAGGCATTAGCCAATTCCAGAGAGCGGCAACGACGATGCCTAGTCCCAACGCCACCAAGGATGCAAAGGCCAGACCGGCTAGAATGATTCCGCTCACGGCAAGAATGGCTCCGAGGGTGCCCCAGCCACTCGATTTGCCATTCTGTTTGAATTTGAAATCGAAATTGATCATCGAGAGCTCCTTAATTGCTTTCCTTCGGTCGGACCTCGCCCATCAATTTCCGCCGCAGTTGCTCCACGGCCTTCTGCTTTCGTGCCATTAAGGTGCCCATGGGCACGCCACTCTCCATTTCCATCTCTCGAAACGGCTTCTCATGCAGCGCATTCTCGACAAACGCGTAACGCAGGTCGTCTGGGAGTTCCGCGATCGCCTGCGCAAGAGTCCGCGCAAGTTCGCCATCCCTTCCCTTGGGCGCAGGGACTGGGAGGAACTCTTCCAAGCCCGGACTGTCTGGTTTTGGCCGCCGCGATACGCCACGGAGAATGTCATAGCAACGCCTCCGGACCAAAGTGAAAAGCCACGCGCCCAAGGATTCGACATCCGACAGCACGTGCGGCGCGCGAAGGATCGAGAGTAATACGTCCTGCACGGCGTCTTCAGCATCGGCATCCGATGCGAGCAGCCGTTTTGCCTGGCGGAGCATCCTTTCCCCGTGCGTGACGAAAATCTTATCGACTTCGTCCTCGGGACGTTCCGTCATGCCACTCTCCAATACAGGAGTCGCTCCAGCCGCTGAATCTATTGTCGAAAAGGGTCCGATAATTTCAGATTCATTGTATGGCTTTCACTGGGTGCATTAGGTTTTTTACAGGAGGCTCTTTATATACCTAACGCACCGCGCCGTAGCGCCTTGGCGCTTCAGCAACGCCTCGCGCGCCCGCGCGCCCATGGCTGTTGATGCGGTTGGATCGGCGAGGAGTTTCTCCAGCGCGGGCGCGAGCGCCGCGGCGTTCTCGATCGTCACGCCGCCATTCGCTTCGCGCAGGATCTCGACGGCTTCGCTGAAGTTGTGCATGTGCGGGCCGTAGAGCGTGGGGATGCCGAAGCCGGCGGGTTCCATCGGGTTCTGGCCGCCGTGCGGGATCAGGCTCCCGCCGACGAACGCCGCGTCGGCGGCCTTGTACATCTTCTTCAGTTCGCCCATCGTATCGACGAGAATCACGGCGCGCGTCCGGTCATCGGCGGGAAGCACATCGAACGCGGCAGAGCCGCGCTCCTTTATGACAGAGCGCCGCACGACCGGAAAGCCGCGTGCGGCGATGGCTTTCTGCACCTCGTCGAGCCGGTGCGGATGGCGCGGCACGAGCACGAGCCGCAAATTGGAAAGCCGCTCGCGCAGCGTCTTGTACGCATCGAGCAGCGTCTCTTCTTCGGATGGATGCGTGCTGCCGCCGATGAGCACCGCCGCGTCTTCGGGCAAGCCCAGCATGGCGCGGGCTGCGGCGCGTTCTTCCGGCGCGAGCGTCGCGGTCTCGACGTCGTCGTACTTGATGTTGCCCGCGATCTCCACGCGCGCGGGTTCGACGCCGAGCCCTTTGATGCGCTGCGCGTATTCCTCCGTCTGCATCAGCCAGCGGCGCACCCGCCGGAAACTCGGGCCAAGCAGGCTCTTTACTCGGGCGTACCGCCCCGCCGAGCGCTCCGTGATGCGCCCGTTGACCACCACCACCGGCACGCCGCGCGCGAGCGCCTCCGCGGTGAAGTTCGGCCAGACTTCCAGTTCCAGCAGCACGATCAGCGCGTGCTTCACGCGGTCGAAGCTGCGCTTCACCGCGCCCGAGAGATCGCGCGGGTAGTAGAAGACGTTCGCTTCGCCGTAGAGCTTACGCGCAACTTCCTGGCCCGTCTGCGTTGTGGTCGAGAAGACAATCTCCGCATCCGGGATCTCTTTGCGCAGCCGTTCTACGAGAACCTTGGTCGCGACGGTCTCGCCGACGGATACGGCGTGAATCCAGATGCGGCGCGGATGCGGCGCGCGCTCGCGCACGTAGCCGCGCTTCTCAGCGCGACCCTCGACATCTTTTTTGAGGACGTACCTGCGGTAGAGAAAGACCGGGAATCCAAGGGTGAGAATGAAGCCGTAGAGAAGGTCCCAGCCGCGCGAAGCGCCCGCGCAGCCGGCGGCGCTCGGTGGGCCGGGATCTTGGGGAGAAGAATTCATGAATTCACCACAGAGATCACAGAGAACAGATCTTTGTTCGGGCAGAAAGACCATGCCGCTTTGCGAAAGCCTTTCGGGACCCTATGGGCTTGCGCTGCGAGTCGCATTCGAAAAGCCGTTCTCCGTGGCCTCTGTGATCTCTGTGGTTAAAGAGCCGTTACCCGCAGCCTTCCACGTCCATAAAGCCGTACACCAGCACGTGGCAGACGATGAGCTGCCCGTCTTCGATGAGGCCCATGTGGTCGGAGGGCACGTGGACGTGGTGCTTCACCAACGGCTTGAGCTTGCCGCCCTGGAAGCCCGAGATGCCGACGGTCTCGCATCCGAGCTTGTTCGCGGTCTCGAGGGCCTTGAGCACGTTCTTCGAGTTACCGCTGCCGGAGATCGCAATGACGACGTCGCCTTTCTCGGCGTAATTGGAGAGTTGTTCGGAGAAGACGTCGTCGTAGGAGATGTCGTTCGAGAGCGCCGACATCCAGGGCACGTTGTCGGTGAGCGAGAGCACGCGGAAGCGCTTCTCGCGGCCGCGCGAGCAGCCCTTGCCCAGGTCCACGGCCACGTGCGAGGCCAGCGCGGCGCTGCCGCCGTTGCCGAGCACGAAGACCTGCCGGCCTTCGGCGCGCGCGGCATGCAGCAGCTTGCCGACGGCCTCGATCTGTTTCGGGTCGAGGCTCTTGAGCAGCTTCGCGAGTCTCTCGAGGTATCCGCCGGCGTACGCCGCGGTGACGGGGTTCTCTTTCGACAGCGACATCTGAGGCATGGCGTTCTCCAGTCTAAGCCGTTCTGCGTTCGTGCGCGTTAACCAAGGTGGTCCAGCGCCAACGCCGCCGCGCCGAGCAGCGGCGAGAAATCGCCCAGCGCGGCTTGGCGAACCTGCGCGCGCCCGCGCAGTACTTCCGGCAGCGCTTCTTCCACTCTCTTCCGCAGCGGCGCGAAGAGTACTTCGCCCGCTTGCGCCACGCCGCCGCCGATCACGACCACCGGCAGGTCGAGCACGCATAGGACCGCCGCGGCTCCATGCGCTAGCGCATCGACCGCTCTATCCCGAACCTTTAGCGCCCAGGCATCGCCTTTGGCCGCCGCGGCGAAGACTTGCTCGGCGGTCAAATCTTCCGGCACGGGCATTCCCAACGCGGCCAACGCGCTCTTGCCGTCGCGAGCAATCGCCCGGCCCGAGGCCAGGCTCTCCACGCAACCGCGCTTGCCGCAGGCGCACTCCGGCGCGTCCGCATCAAACGGCCGGACGGGGATGTGCCCGAACTCGCCCGCGATCCCGTGCGTGCCGCGATACACCTTCCCGTCGAGCACCACGCCGCCGCCTACGCCGGTGCTCACCGTAAAGTATGCCAGATTGGGCGTGTCTTTGCCGACCCCGAAGCGCTGCTCGCCCAGGCCGCCCAAGTTCGCATCGTTGTCGATGCAGCAAGGCCGCCCGAACGCAGCCTGCATGCTGTGCCGGAGGTCGATCGACTCCCAGCCCGGTACATGCATGGAGAAGATGCGGCCATTGTTATCCACGGGACCGCCAAAAGAGACGCCCACAGCGCGCGGACCTTTGGGTCCCGCTTCGCCAAGCAGCGTGCGGCCTTCGGCCAACATCCGTTCGAGCCAGCGCGGGCCGTCGTCCGACTCGGGGCGCTTGAGCACGCGGGTGGGCCCCAATTGGCCGTCGCGGGCGACTAAGGCGCAGCGGGCCTTGGTGCCGCCAAAATCAAAGGCCAGGACTTCCCACGCCAAGGGTTTCATGTCCTTGTCTTTACGCCAGTTGAAGAGCGATTCCAGCGCAAAGGGGCGCGGTCCGTCGCTCAAGAAAAATAGTGCACATAGAGCAGCATTGGGGTATAGTAACCCCTGCTTTCAGCGCCCCTTGTGCACAAAGCAGTTTGACCGGAATCGGAAGCTATGGCTACCGCTACCGCCCAGCCCGAGTCCCAATCCATCCGGCTCGAAGCGCCTTTTGGCGACTTGGCCGTGGCCAAGGGCTTTGCCACGCATACGCAGGTCCGGCAGTGCTTGGACGTCCAGGCCGAACTGACCCGCGAGGGCGTGCAGAAGAAGCTCGGCGATCTGATGGTCGAGCACGGCTACCTGCTGCCGCATCAACTCGAGGCCGTCATTCGCGAGCAGCAGTGCGCGCCGGTCCAGAAACAGATCAAGAACTACAACCTGATCGCGAAGCTCGGCGAGGGCGGCATGGGCATGGTGCTCAAAGCCCGGCGCAACGAGGACGGCGAGATGGTCGCGCTGAAAGTCCTCTTCAAGCGCCTGGCCGCCGACGAGCAGTACATCAAACGCTTTCGCCGCGAGGCCCAGATCGGCCTGACGCTCGATCACCCGAATCTGGTGCACTGCCTGGAAGTCGGCGAGTCCGACGGGCTCCACTTCATGGCGCTGGAATACGTGGACGGCGAGGACCTCGGCGCGGCCTTGCAGCGGCGCAGCTTCTTTCCTGAAGCGCAGGCGCTCGCGATCATCCTCGCTGCGGCCAAGGGCATGGAGTACGCGCACCGCAAGGGCCTGGTCCACCGCGACGTGAAGCCGGCGAACATCATGTTCACGAGAGACGGGCGCGTGAAGGTGATGGACTTCGGCCTCGCGCGCAAGACCAGCGACGAGGACCACAAGCTGACCATGTCCGGCGTGGTGCTCGGCACGCCGCATTACATCTCGCCGGAGCAGGTGGAAGGCAAAGTCGAGCCCGACGGCCGCTCGGACATCTACAGCCTGGGGCTCACGCTTTACCACATGCTCGCGGGGCGGCCGCCGTTCATCGGCGGGAACCTGTACGAGATCTTCAACTCGCACGTGACGCAGCAGGTGCCCGATCCCCGGGTCTTCAACCGCATGATCAGCCCCGAGGCCTCGCAGCTCGTGCTATGGATGTGCGAGAAGGACCGCGAGAAGCGCGTGCAGTCGATGGAACGCGTGGCCGCGGAGATCGGCCGGGCCTTGGGACTGCCTTCGGCCGGAAGCAAAGCCGACTTTGCCTCGCCGCTCTCGCAGTTGCTGGAAGCGCCTTCCAAGGACCCGAAGCGGCTGCAGTCCACGCAGGCGGCGTACGCGGATATCCTGGAGCAGCTCCGCTGCCCGCGCTGCGCGGTTACGTACGACGGCGACCCGATGCTGCTCTCGAAAGGCCAGCGCCTGCGCTGCCCCGCCTGCGGGTTGAATTATCCGTGCCCGGTCGCGCCGCCGCCACCGCCGCCGATCCTTCCGGACCAGATCGAGATCCAGAGCGTGGAGGAGGTGCTGCCGGCGCCTTCCATTGCGTCGGTCTCGATGGCCGTGGCCGCGCAGCAGGCCGCCATGCCGGAGGTCCAACAAAAGGAAGCGTTCGAGCACGAGGACATCCTGCTGGTGGGCGAAGAGGCGCAGGAAGAACTCCCGCCCGAGACGCCAATCTGGCGCAAGCTGGGCGAGAAGGCTGTCTGGCTCGCCGGCGCCGCCGCGATTCTTGCCGGCGCCGCGTGGCTCGGCTGGGCAATTCTGAAGGGCCCGCTCAGCGGAATGTTCAAGTAGTCGCCGGTCGTCTACAATCCGCTTCATGCGCGTGTTGCCGCTCTGCTTCTTCGTTCTTGTCGGCGCGCTCTCCGCCGCCAGACTTGTAATCCCGCTGAACCCGGAGGGTTCATAGACATTAGCCGGTGGTTGAGCGCAGCGATACCACCGGTACGATGCGCCCCATACGTTTGCACCCCGGCCGGGGTGCCAGAGCACGCGTTTCAGAACGCGGAGGTCCGGCCTTTGCCATCAACCTATCTCAGCCTGCATTACCATCTCGTCTTCAGCACCAAGAATCGCGAACCGCTCATTCTTCCCGCGTGGCGCGCGCGCCTGCATGAATACCTTGGTGGAACGGTTCGCGGACTCGGTGGAATCCCCGAAGAGGTTGGCGGCGTGGCGGATCATGTACATCTTCTGGTGGGATTGAAGGCCACGCATGGCCTCGCCGATTTCATGCGTGAGCTTAAGAAATGCTCTTCCATGTGGGTTCATGATGAATGGGGCCGGCCGCCATTCGCATGGCAAGAGGGATACGCCGCATTCACCGTGAGCCCCACGGCGCGCGAAGCTGTGCGAGGTTACATTCGCAACCAGGAAGAGCATCACCGCGCGAAATCGTCTCGCGAGGAATTGATCGAAATGCTTCGGGCGGCCGGCGTCGCATACGATCCGAGCTATTTCGATTGAGAGATGCTCTGGCACCCCGCTGGGGTGCGCGGGTGTGGGGCGCCTGGTAACCGGTGGTATCGCTTCGCTCAACCACCGGCTAATGTCTGCGAACCCTTTGGGTTCGCCGGGTGTTCGCCGGGTGTTCGCCGGGTTCGCTATGTTTTTTCGCGCTACTTCTTATCCACTTTAAGAACGGTCAGCCCGTCGGCGACGATGCCGAAGTCGCCGCCGCCGGTGTAGAGGAAACCGTTCTTCTCATCGAAGACGAGGATGGGCGAGCCGCGGCCTTTGGTCTCTTTGACCACGCACGGCTCGGTGAGTTTGCCCGTGCTTGCGTCGTACTTGAAGGTCATCAGGGGACCGTCCTGGCTGCCGAGATACCCGCCCGTGCCCGAGGGCGCGAAGACCATGTTCCAACCCTTCTGGTCGGCGAGCCGGTCCTTGTCGCCAAAGACTTTCTCCTGGAGCGTAAGCGTGCCGGTCTCGGCGTCGCGCTTGTAGACGCCGTACACGTTCTCGGTCGGCTTGCCGTTGCGGACGCTCGCGTAGACCCACTTGCCGTCGGGGCTGATGCCGAGGCTGACCCACTGCAAGCGGTCGTTGCCCGGCGGACGCTTGAGCAGCGCTTCCAGGTCCGTGGCGTCCTTGTACGCGATGCCGCCGTCGGCCTTGCGCTCGATGCATGCGAGCGCGTAGTCCTGCGCCGAGATCGTATAGAGGTGCTTGCCGTCGGGCGTGATGCGCAGCAGCCCGGGGTGGCGGTTGTGGCTGCTGGCGCCGATGCCTTTGCCGACAACTTCGCCGGTCTTCTCGGGCTTGCCGTCGGCGTCGATGCGGTACCCGTACACCTTGTCCTCCTTGCCGGCGCAGGACTTCAGGTACAGATCTTTCTGGTCGGGACCGGCCACGATCTGCCGCGAGGCCGGGCAGACGGCGACGCCCTTCTTCACAGGTTCGCCGTTCGCGCCGATTTCGAACCACGCCAGCCCGTGCCACGTCATGCGGCGGTAGCCGTCGTGGGGCGTCACGCCGTAGAGCCGGCCGCCCGCGGCCGTGAGCACGAAGCCGCCGGAGCGTTCTTCCTTGATCTGCCCTTGGCAGGCCAGCTTGCCCGACGCCGCGTCCTGCTTGAAGGGAATGACGCCGTCTTCGCCTGAGACGTAAAGCGCGCCGTTGCAGAGGTCCAGCGACTGCGTGACCATGCAGCGCAGCCCGCGCGCCGCGGGCGTCTCGACGAACTCCGCCTTGGGCCGCGCCGGATCGGCTGCGTGGATGGGCGCCGCGGGCCACGCATACTCTGGGGCTTGGCCGCGCACGAACTTCATCAGTGGCCGGTTGGTGCTCGTGGCGTAAAAGGTGTCGTGGACCGGATCGAACGCCGCGCCGCGTAGCGGGCAGTCTTCGGGCAGCGGAACGGCCAGCTTCCAGGTCTTGCAGCCGTCGGTGCTCTCATAAAACCCTTCGTTGGTTGCGACGACGACGTGGTTCTCATCCTTGCCGAAGAGCGGGCCGGCGACGCAGTTGGCGGGCAGCGGCGCGCCGGCGACCGCCCACGTCTTGCCCTGATCCGCGCTTTCGAGAACGGTCTTCTTGTGCGCGCCGCCGAGCCACCACAGCTTGTCCTTGAAACGGACGACCGGGCCCGTTCCGCCCAGGTCCGAGATCTTCGTCCAGGTTTTGCCGCCGTCCTCGCTGCGTTCGATGAGGTACTCCGTCGCCGCGAGCAGCGTGTCGGGCCCTAGCGCGCCGAGCCCCGTGAGCCACGGATCGGCGCGGGATTTCTTGAGCTGCGTCCAGGTCTTGCCGCCGTCCACGGTCAGGTGCAGGCCGTCGAACTCGTGCCGCGCGCCCAGCGCGGTCTTGCTCTCGAAATCCATCGCCCCGAAGTCCCAGTCGCGTCCGACGTTCGCGAAGGACTCCCATGTCCCGCCGCCGTCCAGCGAGTAGCCCGAGGGCCCTTGCGAATTCCACATGTTAAAGATGGCGATCTTCTTGCCTTCCGGACTGATCTGGATGCTGTTGGGTTGAATCGGCCCGCAGCCCGGGCCGGTGATCTTCCCCTTGTCCACGCGGGCGAAGCTCTTGCCGCCATCGCTGCTCTTCCACACGCCGATGAACCAGCCGCAGAGAAAGACATCGCCGCTGGTGCGATCGACGCCGACGACCGCGCTGAGCTTCTCCGGATCGAAACCTGCGTTGACGCCGTCCTTGTAACCGTCGAGCCAGACCCCGACCCACTGGCCGTCCTCGGCACAGGCACAGGCCGCGGAGAAAATCAGCGCGACCGCAGCAATTCGTAAAGACATAGCATCCCCTTAGCGAGGTCCTCGCTTCCACTAATTCACGAGTTTACTGTTGTATATACACCGGCAATTTGGCCGAAGAGCCGCTTAGATGAAATGAGGGATCGCTGGGAACGGCGGTGTCAGTTGAGTTGCAGGATCAGCACCGTCGGGCTCGCGGCGTCGCCCACCTGCAGCAGATTGGGGTCGCCGGACTTGAGGGTTACGGTGTTCTCGCCTACGGCCTTTCCGCCGTCCTTGACCACGTACTTGATGGTCGCCTGGCCGTCACCGTGCTTGACCACCGTTACATCCACCGTGTATCCGCCGGCCTTGAGCGTGAGCGCCTTGCCTTCGGCCGCGGCACCGGAGTCTTTTCCCGTATCCTTATACTTGGTGAAGCCGAGCTGCTTGAGGAGCTTCTCGTACGGCTTGAGCGAGGCGGGCAGTTCTTCCAGCTTCTTGCCGGGATCGGAGGCCTTCGCGGCCTGCACCGAGATCTTGGCGTCGTCGGCGGCTTGCGCGAGCACCGCGGGGAAGAAATTAAGGGCGGCCAAGATGGCGGCAAAGCACGCGGCCTGTTTTCGAAGCATGCAAACGCCCTTTCGTGTACCGGACGAGTAGCGGATCAATGCTGGTTTACGTCCGGACCGTCATCTTTCAAGAAGAAACAGACCACCGGGCTCTCCACGCCCTGGACGTGCTTGGTCAGCATGAAATAGCGATCGTTCAAAACCGCGGCGCCCTGAAGGTCTTCTGCGGCGACGGGGCCGTCTTTCGCGCCTGTGTCGTCGCGGAAAACGAAGGTCGCGACCGCCGCCACCAAGGCCGCGGCCATCGCCGCAGCCGAGAACCAGAACGCGACCGGGCGCTTGCGCGGCTTGCGGGATTCTTCGAACGGTTCGCGGTCCTTGACCGCGGCGAGATGGATCGGGCTGAGATCGCCCAGCGGAACGGAGCGGTCGGCCTCGTCGCGCGGCTCTTCGGATTTCGCGCCGGGCTGCATGCCTCCGCGGATGCCCTGCCAGACCTTGCCCCAGCGATCCGCGCTCACTTCGGGCGCCGGCGGGAGCCCCTCGGCCATGGCATTCCAGGAGGGCGTCTCAAGCGGTTTCGCGCCGGGTTTGCCTTGGGCTTCCAGGGTGCGAAAGGATACCTCCGACCAGAGCGCCCTCCCCGTCTCGTCATCGAGGGGCGGCACCGGCAGCGCGGCGACCTGTTCATCCAGGCGCTTGAAGGCGTCCAGCATGCGGCGTAGTTCCGGGCGCGCTTCCAGCGCCGCCGACAACTCGGCGGCCTCGGCGCCTTCCAGTTCGCCGTCCGCATACGCGGAGAGTTTTTCGAGCAGCGCTTCTTCCATGACTGCGAGTCCTGAATCCTGACCCTGAGTCCCGTGTCCTGGTTCCCAGTGCTGCTGCTCAGCACTCAGGACATAGCACTCTGCACTTTCGTATTACTGCTCCGCCTTTCCGTCCAGGTGCGGCGCGAGCAACTCCTGCAGCTTCTTGCGCGCGTAGAACAGCCGCGACATCACCGTCCCGATGTTGCAGCCCAGCGCGTCCGCGATCTCCCGGTACGACATGCCTTCGGCGGCGTGGAGCATAAAGACCGCGCGATGGGCCTCGCTGAGTTTCTCCAGCGCGCCCTGCAAGTCCCGGCCGAACTCACTCAGTTCCGCCCGGCGCGACGGGCTCTCGCGCTCGGCCCGGTCGTTCGTCCGCGCGACCCGGCTCTCGTCGGCTTCCTCGCCCCGCCCGAACTGCGCCTCGTCGAAGCCCACTTCCGTGCCCCGTTTGATGTGGCGCAACCGGTCGATGGCCAGGTTCACCGCGATGCGCCGGAGCCACGGGTAGAAGCGCGCCTCGCCGCGAAGGTCCCCCAGGTTCTGGTAGGCCCGGACGAAGGCTTCCTGAACCACGTCCAGCGCGGCGTCCTCGTCGCGCATGAGCCGCCACGCCACCGCGAAGAGCCGCTGGCGGTGCTTGGCGAAGAGCGCTTCGAACGCTTCCGCCTCGCCTTTCACCGCGCGCTCGACCAGGAGGCCGTCCTCGGGATCGTCCACATAGCCTTGAGCCTTGGGGGCGCCCTTCGCCTCCGGGGCGGGTCGATGTTCTGACGGCTGCGCAGGTGCTTTATTCATGGCTTTTTGCCAATCCGTACAGAGGGCGTACAACGCGTGTCAGCTTATCCGCCAGGCATCTCATAACCAGCTTCCTTTCCTTGACCGCATCCGTAAAACCAGCAATCTCTCCCGCATGCCTCGTGCCCAACGTAAGACGCGACGAGCCGCCGACAGTGCCAGAAGTTCCGCGCAAAAGAAGCGTGCGGGTGTGCACGAGCGCGCCGCTGTCTTTGCGCCCTGGCGGCTCGAATTCGTCCTCGGACCCAAAGATGCGGGCTGCTTCCTCTGCCGCGCCGCCGGACTTTCCGATGGCGACGAAGACGCTTGGAAGAAGACGCTCCTTCTGTATCGCGACGCGCACGCGCTCGTGATCATGAACCGCTACCCGTACACCGGCGGCCACCTGCTCATCGCGCCGCGCCGCCACACGCACGAATTGCCCAGCCTGAAGGAAGCCGAGAGCCGCGCGCTCTGGGAGCAGACGCGGCTCTGCGTGGAGGTGCTCGGGAAAGTGATGAAGCCGCAGGGCTGCAACGTGGGCATGAACCTCGGCAAGGCCGCGGGCGCGGGCATCGAGGACCACCTGCACATGCACGCGATCCCGCGCTGGGTGGGCGACACGAACTTCTGGCCGGTGATCGGGCAGGTCCACACGGTGCCGGTCGCGCTGGCACAGTTGTGGGACGAGCTGCGGCCGCTCTTTCGGGGGCGCACATGAGCTCCGCGAACTTCGTTGGCGCCTGGAAGCTGGTCTCGTACGAACTGCGCGGCTCGGACGGCTCGGTCCAGCGCCCGCTGGGCATGCATCCGGCCGGCCGGCTGATGTACGACGCTGCGGGCCGCATGATGGGCCAGTGCGTCGATCCGGACCGCGCAAACTTCGCGCACAACAACCACAACCGCGGCTCGCTCGACGAGATCAAGGCCGCGTTCATCGGCTGCATCGCCTATTACGGATCGTACGTAGTGGACGAGACGCAGGGGACCGTCACGCACAAGGTCCAAGGCAGCCTCTTTCCCAACTGGACCGGCACCGATCAAGTCCGGCGCTTCCGCTTCGAGGGCCACCGTCTGATCCTGAGCACGCCGCCGATCAAGACCGCGGGCCGCGAGATCGTCGGAACCCTGGTGTGGGAGCGCGAGGCCTAGCGGCCGATCGAAAAGCAATATTCCGCATCTGTAATTACAAGCAGGACAGCGCCACGCGTGCCGTTTCGGACGCCGCCATGACCCTCGTCCACCACCATTGCCAGTGGTCCGGTTTTCCAGAACCTGCCATCACCGCGGCCATATGATTCGCTCCGTATTCGGCGGGCGTATAAGCGATCGCCAGCGATAGCGCGGCTTGCTCGGCGGCACTCAAAGTCCGATGCCGCACGTATCCTTTCATGATGGCCAGAATTCGTTCGCGCGATGGCCGAAGCGTTTCCGCATAGTTCTGATCCGCTTCACTTGTTGCAAGGGCATGGCCCAGGTCGATGGCGGCTTGACCCAGGCCTGCGTCATCCCAATCCAACAGGACTACAGTTCCGTCCAGGCGCCTGATGGCGTTCTCTGGAAAGGGATCCGAATGCACGAGGGTCAAGGGCAAAGATTCGAGTGCCGTGCTCTTTTCGAGCGTGTCTTTAAAGCCGTCGTAGGCCTTCCGCCACGCGGCTGGGACACGATTCGCGAACGATTCCAAACGCTGCAAAGCCGGCGGCACACGAAATTCGGGGCTGAATGTAGAACGCGGAACGCGCAGTCCATTCCCGCTGCCGGCGGTCACGTGCAGAGCATGCAGCCGGCCAAGGACCTCCCCTAAGGATTCCATGCTCGGCAGGTCGAATCCTAAACAGGGGCCTTCCATGAAGGACAGCGCGACGAGGATGCCGCTCGCCGTCAAGGTTGAGGTAGCTCCTGACCTGTTGCGAATGATCCGCGGAGCAGCAAACCCCACTTCTTCCAAATACAGCAGAGTTGCTATTTGAGATTCGGCATGATCGGGTAAGCGATCGGTTCGGTATTCGCGCACGACCATGTCTTCCTGTTCGGCCGTGGAGACGCGATAGACGCGGCGTGAGTGTTCGGTCTTCAACAGTCTGATGGCGGGCTCCTGAAAGCCGTATTGCGCGTTCAGAGTGGATTGAAGAAAGTCATGCATCGGCAGGATTCCGGCCATTCAAAAGCGCACATTCCCGAGCTGAATACGGAATACCCATGACATCTTTTACAACGTAATTCTCCAGACAAGCCGCGTCGATTGTTTTTATTTGGTGCGGAGAGTAATCTCTCACCATGCGTGATCGCGCAGAGCTCGAACGATTCCTCGAAGCCGCGCTTAGCCCCTGCGCCGTGCGCGCCTCGGATAGCCGCGGCCGCGTGCATCCCGACGACGAGCCGCCGTACCGCGGCGTCTACCAGCGCGACCGCGACCGCATTATCCACTGCGCCGCTTTTCGGCGGCTCCAGTACAAGACGCAGGTCTTCGTGAGCGTGCTCGACGGCGACCACCACCGCAACCGGCTCACCCACACGATGGAAGTCACGCAGATCGCGCGGACTATGGCGCGCGCGCTGGGGTTGAACGAAGACCTCGTCGAGGCTCTCGCGCTCGCGCACGACCTCGGCCATGGGCCCTTCGGCCATTCCGGCGAAGACGCGCTGAACGAGGTGATGCAGGGGCACGGCGGCTTCAACCACAACCTCCAGGGCTTGCGCGTGGTGGATAAGCTCGAGCGCCGCTACGCAGACTTTCCGGGCCTCAATCTCTCCTACGAGACACGCGAAGGCTTCACCAAGAATCTGACGATCCCCGGCCGCGCGCAGTACGGCTTTGCCGCGGGCGAGTCGCCTTCGCTGGAAGTCCAGCTCGTGGGCCACGCGGACGAGATCGCTTACGACACGCACGATATCGAGGACGGCCTGGACTCGAACGTGCTCAAAGAGGAGGCGCTGCGCGAGCTGGACCTCTGGCGCGAGACCGAGGACGAGGTGCTGGGGGAGAAGCCTGTGCTGGCGCACGAGCAGCGCCTGCGCTGGCGCTCGGTGGTCCGGCGCATGATCCGGCGGCTCGTCGGCGACCTGATGGCCGAGACCGAGCGCCGCTTGGAGCAATCGAATGTGACCATGCTCAAGGACGTGCGCACGCAGCCGCGCGAGCTCGTTGGATTCTCGATCGGGCTGGAGATGAAGAAGCGCGACCTCGAAAGCTTTCTGCACGCCAATTTCTACAACCATCCCGAGGTCCGCGGGCACACGGCGCTCTGGCAGGCGCGCTTGAAAGAGATCTACGCGGCGTACCGCAAGGACCTCGCGCGTCTCCCCGACGACCACCGCAAGCGCGTGGACGCGGAAGGCGAGACGATCGAACGCGTGATCTGCGACTACGTCGCGGGCATGACCGACCGCTTCGCGGAGCAACAGTGGGAGCGGTACTGCAAAGCGTGAGCAAACCCGTGGTGCGCGCCGGCAAACCGGAGCCTCTCTTCAAGAACGACGCCGGCCGCGACGCGTTCGCTTCTGCGCTGCCCACCCTTGCCGTGGGCAAGCGCCTCGAGTTTCACGCCGTCGCCGATTCGACGAACGAGATCGCCGTGCGTGCCGCGCGCGCAGGCGCGCCGCACGGATTGGTCGTGATCGCGGACCAACAGACGGCCGGGCGCGGCCGGCGCGGGCGGAGCTGGTCCGCGCCGCCGGCCAAGGCGCTGCTCTTTAGCGTATTGCTGCGCTATCGCGGTCTGCCGCCCGAGCGCATCGGCTGGGTCGCGCTGGGCGCGGGCCTCGCCTGCGCCGAGGCCCTCGAGCGCGCCGCGGGCCTGAACGCGACGATCAAGTGGCCGAACGACGTAGTCATTTTTGATTTTGGATTTCAGATTTCCGATTCCCGAAAAAGCAAGCGTGGCGAAGGCCAAGAAAAAATCCAAAATCCAAAATCCAAAATCCAAAATAGTCTTCCTTGGCGCAAGCTGGGCGGCATCCTCTGCGAGGGCGCTGCGCCGAAGTCTCCGGGCGACGAGGGCCACGTCGTCGTGGGCATCGGCCTGAACATTCTGCAGAAGCGCAGCGAGCTCCCGGAGGTCGCCAAGTCGCCGCCGACGAGCGTCTTCCTCGAGACCGGCCGGCGCGTGCCGCGCACGGAAGTGCTCGCCGAGGCGCTCGCGCGGCTGGAGCGCGCATTCCGGGATCTGCAGGGCGAAGAGAGCTTCGCGTCGCTGCGCGGGCGCGTGAGCGACCGGCTTGCGGCTTGGTGGAACGGAAAGCGCATCCGGGCGAGCGCCACGGACGGTGAAGTGGAAGGCGTTTACGGTGGCTTGGACGCGTTCGGCCGGCTGCTGCTAATCCGCGCGGACGGATCCTCTATTGCGCTCGCGGATGTGGAGATCGTGGGCGTCGAATGACGGAAGCGCCGGGTTAGTACAGCCGGCGCATCGTCTCTTCCTGCTTGATCGGACGGTACATCGTATCGACGGGCGCGAACTCGTCGCAGAGCGGCAGGAGGTGCTGGGTCTCGTCGGGCCGGGGTTCGCGGTCGTACATGTGTTCGGCGTGCCAGACGAAGGTCTCGCCGTCGATCTTGACCGCGGGGTCTTTGCCCAGCGTCAGGCTCTTCGCGATCGAGACGATCTCCGCTTGCGACATGCGGTTATCTTCCAGCGTCGCCACGACGATGATGTTGCGATGGTCGTTCTCGTGGCCTTTCAGGGAGTCGCGCTTGGACACCCTGGGGAAGATGTACACCTGCTTAAAGAGCGGCTGCCGCTGTTCGGGCGTGGGCGCGGCCAGACGGTGGACCTCGGCTTCGCTGGCCTTGAGCGTGACGTACTCGGCGAGCAGCAGGTCCGCGGGGCGCTCGTTATCGCCGGGCGGATTCTGCATGGCCGAGATGATGTTCGTCGCGAGCACGCCGCCGGGCTTGAGGTGGTCGCGCACGGATTTGAGGAACTCCCACGTCAGCAGGTGAAACGGGATCTGCCCGCCCGACGAGTACGCGTCGAGCACGATCACGTCGTACTTGTCCTCGATGTCGCGCAGATTCAGGCGCGCGTCGCCGATGTGAAAGCGGATGCGCGGGTCCTTGGGGACTTGAAAATAGGTCTGCGCGACCTCGCGCACGCGCGAGTCGAGTTCCAGGATGTCCACCTGCTTGATGCTCGGATAATGCAGCGTGTACTGGCTGGGGATGATCGCGCCGCCGCCGCCCACCACGAGCAGTTTCTCGGGCGCGTGCACCCAGACGACCGGCAGATGCAGCAGATCCGTGTAACCGACGGAGTTCAGGTAGGCATTGCTGTACGGATACGTCCCGCTCTCCCAGTTCTCGTTGAACTTCAGGAGGCGCCGAACAAACCGCGGCTGGTACAGCTCGCCGTTATCGATGTCCATCACGTCTTCCGAGATGCCGATATCGTGGTATTCGGATTCGTGATAGGCGAGCATCCGTTCGCCGCCAGGAACCGAGGGCGAGACGGGATAGAGCGCCCAGATTTCGAGCAGCGCCAGCGCGATGAGGGCCAGCAGCGCGGCGCCGAAACGGTCCTGTTTGTGCAGGCCGCCGAGCGCGCCTTTGAAGACCACCAAGCTGAGGACGGCCGTGATCAGCAGCGCGGCGCTCAGGCCCATGATGACGTTGGGCACCCGGCAGTAGGGGATGAGAAAGAAGGTCGTGCCCAGCGTGCCGACGATGGAACCGAAGGTCGAGAGCGCGTACAGCCAGCCCGCGACGCCGCCGACGCCTGAAAGCGAGGTCGTCTGGAGCTTGATCGCGAAGGGCGAGACCATCGCCATCAGAAAGATCGGCAGGAAGAAGAGCACCGCCGAAGCCAGCAGCGGGCCGGCCATGCGGTGCGTCACTGCGCGCGCGACGGCCTCGCAGATCGCGGAGCCCCCGTATGGCAGCACGAAGAACGTGTACAGCCCCGCGATACCGACCACGCTCGAGAGCACCACGAACGAGGGGTTCTTGTCGGCCCACTTGCCGCCGACGTAATAGCCCGCCGCCATCGCGCCCATGAAAAGCCCGATCAGGCTGCCCCAGACGAAGATCGAGGTGCCGAAGCTCGGCGCGAGGATGCGCGAGCCCGCGATCTCGATGCCCATCAGAATGGCGCCGGAGACGAAGACTACGAGGTACAGCGCGCGCGCGGCCATGCGCAGCGTGTTCACCGGCGCGAGTACGTTGGGCGCGCCCGCGGGGGCTTCCAGCGGAGGACGGGTGACGGTGGCGGCGTTTTTTTCGTCGGACATGGGCCTGCTCATGCTCCTTGGTTCGTTTGCGGGGCCAGACGGGGCTTGTCTATAAGACGCGCTATCCGGCGGAGCCGCTACGGGATTCCCCAGCGTTTCAATGCGTGCGGCAGCCGTTCGTTAAAGCGTTCCAGCGGGAACCCGACCACGTTGAGGAAACTGCCCTCGATCCGCTCGATGAACCGGTCGCCGGTCTCCTGCACCGCATAGGCGCCGGCCTTGCCGTCGGCCTCGCCGGTGGCCACGTAGGCCTCGATCTCTTCCCGCGAAAGGCGGCGCATCTCGACCCAACTGGTCTCGGCGGCCAGCTCGGGCTGCGCATGTCCCGGCGTCAGCCAGAGGCAGAGGCCGGTGATCACGCGATGCCGGGTCCCTGAGAGACGGGTGAGGATACGCACGGCGTCGATACGGTCCAGCGGTTTTCCGAGCACCTCGCCGCCCAGCGCGGCCAGGGTATCGGCGCCGATGACGACGGTAGGTTCCTTAGCCTGAAGACCTGCGGCCGCGGCCTGCGCCTTGGCGCGGGCCTTCGCGAGCGCCAGGGCCTCGGGCGTGGGCGCGGCGGCGACAGCGTTCTCTACCTCGCCCGGATCGCACACTTCGAAGTGGTAACCGGCGTCGCTCAGGATCTTGCGCCTGCGCTCGGACGCCGACGCCAGCACCAGCGGCACGGGGCAGCCCGCGCTCACGCGGCGCCGCCTTTGCCGTCTTCGGTGGGCTTCTCGTCCGCGGTTCCGGCGGCGCTCTTCTCCGGATCTTTTGGGCTGTCTGTGGCTGCGGGCGCGCTATCTGTCGCGGCGTTCTGACTCGCCTTCACTTTGGCGGCGGCATCCTCGCGGCGCTCGGTGCGGAAGCGGTCCATCGCGGCTTTATGGACGACGATGGTCCGTGCGAGCATGTCGCCCAGGCGCTGGCTGCTGGGCGTGAAGAGGATCGTCGGCAGCGCCAGGAATGGCGCGAGCGCGGGATTGCGCTCGAAGAAGCCGATCAGATTGCGGACCAGCGCGGACCAGAGCGTGATGCGCTCGCCTTTATCCGAGAGCACGCGCAGGCCCAGCGCCAGCTTGCCCACCGTCGCGCCCGCGGCCCACTCGCCGACGACCAGATAGGCCATGTAGAACATGAAGTAGGGGACCGGCATCTCCCAACTGTCCAGCAGATTGTGGAGCAGGCCCGGATTCGCGAGCCCCGCCGACCACGTGTAGAGCTCCGTCGCGCCCACGATCAGCGCGATATCGACCAGGTGCGCGCTGACGCGCAGGCTCAGCGGCGCGAGCACGTCCGAGGGCTTGAGCTTCTGGGCCACGAGGGCCATCTGCCGCCGCCGGCGGAAGGCCAGGCCCACGCCCATCGCCACGATGCAGACCGAGACGCCGAAGGCCACGAAGAGGAGCCGCTCCAGTCCGTTCTCGGGCAGACCGCGCGGCCGCGGCTGTACGTTCCAGCCTTCCGGCGTCGCGCGCCAGACTTCGAAGACCTGCGAGTTCGAGCGGAGGAAGACGTCGGCGCCGTCCACGGGGATGCGGTCCACCTGGTAGAACTTGAAGCTGATGCGGCTCGGCTCCATGCGCTCGGGCAGCAGTTCCTCGACGGGCTCGCCGCCGCCGTCCGGCAGCGTGTAGATCCGGGGCGAGGCGCACTTCCCGAAGGAGGGGTCCGCCGTCTGCACCGCCGCGCGCAGGCGCGCGCCGTCGCTCCAGACGGTCACCACGCCGCGGGGCAGGTTGGCGAAGGTCCGCACCGGCCCGAAGGCTTTGCCGTCGAACGACGCGCACTTCAGCGGGCCGGCGTGCGTAAGCGAGGGCTCCAGTTCCAGGGCTGCGGAGGTGTCGTAGCCGCGCCAGAAGACCTGGATCTTGCCTTGATGCGGGAGGGCCTTGAGCCAGAAGCCGACCCGGCCGTTCACGATCTCCGGCGGCGCCTCGATCTTCAGCTCGGTGACGGTCTTGCCGTCGTACTCGGCCACGCGCAGCTTTTCCGACTGCGGCGGCTTCTCCTCCTGGCCTTCCTCTTCATCTTTGAAGACGTAGGCGCCGAAAAGATAGAGCAGGTCGCCGCTCTGTGCGCCGGTTTCCGCCAGCCAGTCGATAGGCAGATGCAGATAAGTGTTCTTAGGCGGCTGGGTACCGAAGCGGAAGAGACTGGCTCCTTGCTTATGTAGAACGCCAAAGGCGGCGCCTTCGGCGTCTTTCCAGGCAAAGGTGCCGAACGCCGGACCCGAGCGTCCTTCGTCCAACGTTTCCCATATGTTGCAATCGGCGGCGCTCTTTATGGGCCGGTAGAGGTTGAACGTGCCGCGCGTGCCTCCGTCGCCCGCGACCATGGGCCTAGTGAACACCATTAAGTACGGCGCGCCGTCGAGGTTCTCCAGCGAGATGAGTTGGAAGCGGTCGGTGTTCAGGCCGCAGCCGGGGAGCAGGTTCGAGCCCACGCCCACGGCCAGCAGCACGGCCAGAAAAATGAGCATGCTGCGGACGGGCAAGCCGCGCGCGGCCGGAGCGGAGCGCGGCGGTTTGGGCGGACGCTCGTCGGGCACCGGTTATTTCCCCGGTTCCGGAACCGGCGCGGGAGGAACCGGGGCTTCAGGCGTCTTGAGTTCGTTCAGGAGCTTGGCGCGTTCGCGCAGCTCCGCGGCGCGGTGTTCTTGCAGGTCCTCGAGCGCTTGCGCGCAGGCGGCCATGAAGGCGACCGGCGCGAGCCCGACGCCGGGCAACGGCCCGCGCGCCGCGCCACGGATCGTGTTGCCGTCGCGCGCGAGTTCGGCCAGGAAATGGCCGAAGCGCTTGTTGAAGAGCCCGGGGTTCTTCGGCAGCAGCGTCTCAGGCACCTTCCACCCGCCGATCTTCGGGCCTTCGGGCGAGAGCAGCCACGCCGCGTAAACCATCGGCAGGACGGCGTTCAGGTTCACGTCGAGGCGGAAGGCCGAAGCGCCGGGCGCGTCTTTCGCATCGGGCTTTGCGGGTTCGGCCGCCTCGGGGGATTTGAGCACGGGGGGCGGGAGCGGGTCCGAGGCCATCACCTTCGAGGACGCGAAGGCCAGGGTGAGATCGTTGTAGGCGGTGGTGTTCGAGCAGAGCCAGACCCAGCCTTCGCTCAGGCCGATCACCGGCGCGGGCATCAGGCCGCGGCCCTGGAACGCCGACGCGATCGGCGCGTGGTCGCCGATGCGCGCGGATTTCTCCTTGGTCTGGAACTCGCCGCCGAGCAGCCCCAGCTTCTCGATCAGGGAGGCGCGGAGGTCGTCGGGTTTGACGCCGTTCGTCGCGGCCACGGAGACGATGTGCGGTTCGCCGGTGAGCGTCAGCCCGCCGGCAAGGCCGAAGGCGCCGCTGAGCGGGCCGGTGATGAAGTCGAAGCGCCCGGGCGCGGAAGTCTCCTCTTCTTCGCCGTGGTTGCGCGTCCACTTTTTGCCGCGCAGTTCGCGCTCGAGCGCCTGCATCCCGACGTTCAGCGCCTCGCCTAGCGTCTTGAAGTCCGCCTGGGCCAGCAGCGACATCTCCTGGCCCCCGGGCAGCGCGGCCATCAGGTTGTTCCACGGGCGCGGCTTGGCGCGCAGCGCCTTGAGCAGCGCGGGGAAAGCGCCCTCGGCCTTCTCGGCGAGTTCCAGCGTGACGTGGTCCACAAAGGCCGTGCCTTCGGGCTCCGAGTCCAGCGTGGCGCGCTCGAGGCTGGGCTCCGCGACCGCCTTGAGTTGTTCCAGCCACGGCGGCAGCGCGGCCTTGTCGATTCCTTTAAGCGCCTGCCGCAGCGCGCGCGGCCGCATGCGCACGCGCAGGAAGCCCGGCGTCGCGGCGGTCTCCTTCGACCACGCGGCGGCTTCGGTGAGTTCCTTGGCGGGGCGCGCGTCCAGCTTCACGAACGCGAAGGGCGAGGCAGCCTGCGGCGCGGCCTTGGGCCAGGACTGCTTCACCGCCTCCGCGCCCTCGGCGTCGATGACCGCCAGCAGCAGCGTGGCGCGCAGTTGCGGCGGATCGCCGGGCTTCTCCGCGGGCGCCTGCGTGAGCACCAGCGCGGCGGGCCCGGTGAGTTGCGGAAGCAGCGCGTCCCAGAGTGCCTTCACGTCGGCGCCGGTCCAATCGGCGAGCATCTTCTCCGCGGCCTCGCGCCCGCCGCCGTACTGTTCGTCGTAATAGACCTTGCCGACGGCGCTCGCGTTCAGGATCTGCGGCAGCCTGCGCAGATCGGGGAAGGCGATCGTCGCGAGCGGTTCGTCGCCTGCGACGGCCAGCAGCTTCGCGAGGGCCTCGTTCGCGGGCGCTTCCGCTCCGCGCGCGCCAACCGCCAGCGTGGCCAGCAAGAGGACCGCGGCCCATGTGCCGGCTTGAGAACAAGGGTGCTTTGTGGGGGTCTTCACGTGTCCTTTTCCGGCTAGGCGGCGCCTAATTAAGAGGAGAGCGTATCCAAACCGCAGGAGGCGCTCAAGCCGCATTATCCTGGGCCGCGAGCGTCCTTGTCTCGTAGCATCGGCGTCCCGCCGATGGTTCCGCCGGCGTCCTCGCCGTTGAGCGCTGAACAGCGGCGAGTCGCCTCTGCGATCTCATCCGGGACGGCGGAGACACGATAGAGGGCCAACGGTACGGCCTAAATCCCGCGCCGCGAGGGCACGCTGAAGCGATAGACGCGCGAGGTACACCCAAGCTTCACTAAGAGAAAGCACGTGGGCATGAAATAGATGGGAAGGGAAACCCCATCCGGCGCGATTTCGGCATGGTAGGATTCCCCCATGGCAAGCGGCGAGGCGGCCCCGCGGCTGGATCGGCTGAGTGTGCGGCTGGGATTGTTGCTCTGTGTGCTCGGACTCGTTGCCGGACATCTGGTACGGATTGATGTCAGCTTGGGTCAGGCATGGCCTTGGCCGGTTTTGTTCCTGTTTTCTGTCTTATGCGTCGTTATTTCCGTCCTGATCTGGCCCTATCGGCCGTTACGATACTTTTTGTTGTTGCTCGCAATAGGCATTCAATTGACGCCATATCTGCCGCACGTTGCCTGGAAAAAGAATGAGGTTGCGGGCGCGTGGGTGATCCTCGGCTCGCTCGGCCTCGGTCTGACGCTCTCGATTCTTTACAGCGCGGAGATCCTGCTGCGGCGGTTGCGGCTGAGCCTCGCCGCGGGCGTGCTCTTCCTCATCGTCTACGCATTTGGGATGGCGCTGGTCAGCCAGTTCTTCGCCTGGCAGAGCGGGCTAACGGGCGCGGGCGGCGCGCCGCTCACGCTGAACATGCTCTTCCTGGCCGCGGCGCTGCTGGGGCTGCTCTTGCGCGCGGCGGTGGTCGCGGGCTGCGCGGCCTCCTGGCTGCCCGCGCCGCTCGTGCAGGTGACCAGCCTCGCGCGCGCGGACGTGCTCTTCCTTTACCGCGATCTTGCGAGCCCCAAACTTTCCGCGCTCCTTATGTACGCGCTCTCCCCGCTGGCGTGGTGGCTCCTGGGCATCGCGCTGCTGGGCCTGTGGCTGGATGGCGGCGGGTCGTTCTGGCGGTTGGCGCTGCTGCTCGCGCTTCTGTTGCTCCTGCTCGCCCGGGCGGTGCTCGGCGCGTGGGCCGCTTGGTGCGCGTGGGGTGAGTTCCGCGAAGCGCTGGGCTCCTACGATAAGTCCGGCCTCAAGGAGACGCGCTGGTATCTCTTCTTCAGCGGTCTGCCGCTGGCGGGCCTGCTCTGCATGTACGCGTTCCTCTTCGCCGCGCAGCGCGTGCAGCAGGACGCACTGGCCAAGGAGATGGAGCGCGCCGAGCCCGAGTTGATCGCGAAGCTGCGCGCATGCCAGGGCCCGCCCTTGGAAGACTTCCAGAATGCCGCCCCGCTTTATAAACAGGCTACCGCCGGCCTGTCGCCCCTCAACGATTACGGCATCATCAGTGACGCCTGGCGCACGCCCGAGGCCGCACGGTGGCTTAGGCTAAGCCAGTCCGCCGTGCCTCCACTTATCGCCGCGACCGACCTTGACCGCTGCGAGTACCTTCACGACTACGGTGCGGATATCAATGCTTTCGATAAATCACTCCCAAACTTACTGGATGTCCGAAACCTCGCCAACATGCTGATGCTAGATGCGCGTATGGCGGCATTGGACCGCGATTGGCCCACGGTCCTGAAGAACACGAGGCGATGCCTTCAGATCGCGCGGCATATTCACCAACAGCCATGCATTTTGACGTGCATGGTTGCCGTTGGCATTGAGGACCAGGCCGTGACCGCGCTGCTTCCAACGTTGCTATGGCACCACGACGGGCCCGCCGAAGACGCGATGCTGGCTGAAGCGCAGGCTCTACTGCTCGAGTATGAGTCCAGGCGCGGAGCCCCGCTGGCGCGGGTGGTTGGAATTTACCGCTATGAAAGCGAATGGCGCCTGAGCCGAGAGCAGGTGGTTCGGGCAGAGGCCTGGCCGGGCGAACCCAGCGGACTCGCACTCCCGATGAGACAGCCGTTAATCGCGTGGCTGGAGAGAGAAACTAGGCGGCGCTGGAACGAGGCGCTCTATAGAGCGGCGGCATCGAAGAATCCATTGGACGATGGCGAGCGCATGAGGGCGGAATTCGAGAACGTGCCGTCGGCCTTAAGGGGCATGTTCATGAGCATGCGGACCTTAAACGCCGATGTCGATACGCTTTGCGAACTCCGGCTTGCGCGGGCGGCGCTTGCCGTCGCACGCTACCAAATGAAGCACAAGCGCTGGCCGAGCGACCTTCAGGAATGTGTGCCGGAGTTCTTGGCCGAAGTTCCCATTGATCCGTACCGTCCGCGCGAAGTCCTTCACTTCAGCAACAATCCGCCGCGCGTCTGGAGCGCAAGCGGGCCTGGGCTGGAGACTAGCCACCGCACGTACGAGTTTACCAACGATTACCTCTATGCCGATTTCATGGGCGGTTACAACAACGATGATAAAATATTTTGCCTTACACCGCCGACTTTTGCGTACGGCGCAAGTTCTTACTATCAGGACCAGGGGCCACTACTGATCGAGACGCAGGCGCAGTTTCTGAGCGATCCCGATCCGCTTGTTCGGCGCGAGGCCGCGCAGCGATTGAGGCGGGAAGGTTCGCGCGCCTGGCAAGCGCAGCCGGCGGTCCTGAAATTGGCCGGCGATGCCGATCCGGAGTTCCGCATGTGGGCCGCGTTTCTGCTCGGCACCATGGCCAACCCTACGCCGGAGGCGTTGAAGGAACTCGAACGCCTGAAGCAGGACGCCGATGCGGACGTGCAACGCTTCGCGCGCGAGTCGCTGCGCTGGCTCAAGAAGGCGAAGAAGTAAAGGCTGGGCCGGGCTTCCAAAGCAACGGGCGCGGCCGGTGAAGGCGCGCGCCCGTGCGAAGCGTTTCTTAAGGCTGAACGGCGGAGGTTAGATCGCTTCCGAGCCGCGCTCGCCCGTGCGGATGCGGATCGTGTCGCCCATGTCGAGCACGAAGATCTTGCCGTCGCCAATCTTGCCATCGGGTCCGGACTTGGCTGCGCGCGCGATGGCCTCGACGATCTGCTCCGCCTGCCCGGTGTCGCAGGCGACCTCGAGCTTCACCTTGCGGACGAAGTTCACCTGATACTCGTGGCCGCGGTAGACCTCCGTGTGGCCCTTCTGGCGGCCGTAACCTTGCACGTCCGAGACCGTGAGGCCCTTGACGCCCACTTCGGCCAGGGCTTCGCGAACGGCATCGAGCCGCTGCGGCTGAACGACGGCAATGACGTATTTCATGGCCAACGTGCCTCCTTAATTGTTAGAAGACGAGGTCTGCGGAGCAACTCAAGCAATCGTCAGGCCCGAACGCGTTCGCGGCGTCACTTTCCTTATTCTTTGTTAACACTAGGGCTATGGACTATTGGAAACTCAAATCTCTTGCACTCTGTGTACAAATACGGGCACGAAGGTCAAATTAAAACATGAAAAGGCGTGAAGTGTTCAAAAAAGCGAGGGTACGCAGCGCGTACCCTCTTTAGAGCATGGGGCAAATACGAACGCTTATTTGAGGCCGAAGAAGTGGGCCAACTCTTCCTCGCGGAGGATCTTGAGGCCCATCGTCTTGACCACATCGAAGAACGCCTGCGCGTCCGCGGGCGCCTGTTCGTTGGGGTAGTAGACGCGCCCGGACTTGGTGTCGAGCTTGGCGTCGGTAAGGCCGCTGCCAACCACGACGTAGTCCACGTCGGAGCCTAGCTTCTGCGCCATGACGCCGCCATGCTCTTTGATATAGAGCCCCGTCTCTTGGACGGTGCGCAGCTTGGTCTCGCCCACGACGAAGAAGGTGTGCTGCCCGGGCTGCTTGACGTTGCCCTTGGCGAGCTCGACCTTGCGCTGGCGCTTGAGGAAGTAGCCTTCCAGGTCGTCCTCGGTGATCGCCTGCGCGCCCCACTTGCGGCCTTCGGTGAGGGCCTCGAGCGTCTTGCGGCGGTTGGCGATGTCCGGCGCAACGTCGGCCTTGTCCTTGGGCACGGTCTTGAGGCGTTCTTCCAGCATGGCGAGGGTGGCCGAATCGGCGGTGGTGACGATGAAGTCCACGTTGGAGGTCATGGCCGGCGCGACCTTGCAGCGGTTGCGCTCGCACAGGCGCTTGAGGAACTCCTTGCGGAAGGGGCGGATCACGTCGGCGATGAAGAAGGTGAGCGAGCCGGCGTTGATGTCCTTGAGCTCGAGCATCTCGTTGACGACCGTCTTCTGGAAGACGCGGTTGGGGACGATGCGGTTGAACTCGGGATTGACGATGTAATCGCCTTCGACGATCGGGTCGAAGCCCTTGGCGAGCTGCACGGGCGGTTCGGCCTGGGCGCGCACGCTCGGATCGAAGTCGGGGTTTTCCTTCTTGAGTTTCTCGATGTGCAGCTCTTCGACGAGATCCTTCTTGGACTTCTGTTCCTGAAGCTGCTGGGCTTCCGTGCCGTCGGCGCCGGCGGCGCTCACAGGGGAATAGCGCATCTTCTCTTCGGTCGCTTCCCAGCCGGTGTTCGGATCGACCAGGACCTTGCCGCGCGTAGGGACGATCACGGCGTCCGACGAGGTGGCATGGACCTGGGTCAGGACGATCTCGCCCTTCTTTTTAGGGACCTTGTACCGGCCCGAGAAGACGGTGAACTTGAGGCCCGAGCGCGCGCCCTGCTCGGAGCCGATATCGACGGTGACGAGGTTGACGTTCGGGTCGGAGAAGATCACCTTGCCGTCCATCTCTTCGTCCGGGTTGCGTTCGATGTCGCGGGTGACGTTGTTGATCTTGTCCTGCACTTCTTCGGCGGTCAGGCGCACGCCGTCGATCTCCTCGCGCCACTTCTTCAACGTGGTGGTGATGGTCTTGTTCTGGGTCTCTTCGTTCTTAACTTCCTCGGAGAGCTCCTTCTGGGCCTGCTCGACCTGCTGCTGGTTGTCGACGCGCAGCTTTTCGAGGGCCTCGATGGCCGTCTTGATCTTCTGGTTGCGCTTGGTCCAGTCGTCGTAGACGGTCTTCCAGTCGTTCTTGGCCTGGTCCCAGTCCGCCTTGAGTTTGCCTTCCTGCTGCTCGTAAAGCATCTTGCGGCCTTCGGTAGGATTCGTGTAGATCGATTCTTCAAGCTTGTCGGAGGCTTCGCGGGCGCGGGTGATCTGGGTGTCGAGACCCTTATCCACGTCCTTGATATCGGGGATCAGCTTATCCTTCTTCTGCTTGAGCAGGCGGTTCTGGTAGTCGAGTTCCTTGAGCGCTTTGGTCTGCACATCCAGTTCCGTGGAGTAATGGAACCAGAGGCCCAGCGTCACGATCATGACGCCGAGAAAGACGACCATGAAAGCGAAGATCACCGCTTGTTTCGTGGACATGGGGCTCCTCTTCCCGCTTCTCGATCCCGCTGAATGCGCTTAGCGCTGGTCCAGGAACCGGAACAGCTCCCACTCGTAAATCACCGGAATACCCAGCCCGATCGCCTTGCCGTACTCGGGATCGTCCTGGGGATTCTTCTGCGCGATCACGAAGTTGACGCCCAGGTCGACCTTGCTGGCGACCGTCGCGCCGTAGCTCTTGATCACCCGCTCGATCTGCGGCCACTGGTACGCGATGGCGCTCTTCTGCACGCCGCGAATGATGGACTTGTCGCCGGCGATATAGAAGGTGAGCGGCTTGTTGGGGCTGTAGAACGGATTCTCGAGGTAATCGCCTTCCACCATCGGGTCCTGCGCGTTCATGCCCATGGTGACCGACTTGGGCTGCGCCGAGAGCGGCTGGGCCGACGAACCGCGCTTGCCGGATTCCTGGTACGGGCTGTAGGCGTATTCGGGTTCCGGCGCGACGTACTCGGAGAACGGATCACGGGGCAGGTCGATCACCTTGGTGTAGATCTGGCACTCGGAGAGGCTGGCCTCGACCTTCTTGACCTCGATGTAACCCTTATGAACCTTCTTGTTCCCGGCGCGGATCGAGAAGACTTCGAAGCGGAAGCCCGGCCGCACGCCGTCCGCCGAGCCGCGGTCGATCACGATCAGGTTGAGCGTGGGTTCCGAGCGCACGACCTTGCCGTCCACCTCGATGCTCTTGTTCGCGCGTTCGACGTCGCGCTGCGTGAGCGCGTCGAGGCGGCGCTTGAGTTCGTCGAGCTCGGCCTGCTCGTAGTTTTTCTGCACGCGGAAGGTCTTCTCGTCGCGGTCGAAAGCCTTCTTGGCCTCGCCGATGCGGCTGACCGTCTGGTCCTTCTTCTCGACGAGCACGCGCTTCTCGGCGTCGGAGCGGTCGCGGGATTCCTGCTCGTCCTTGCGGATTTGCGTCTCGGTCTTGCTCTTCACGTCGCTCACCTGGCCGCCCAGGTCCTTCGCCTGCTTGGCGAAATCCGAGGCCGACTGGAGCCACTTGCGGCGCGTGTTGTACTTCTGCGTGTAGTCCTCGAAGATCTGGCTGTAGAGGACGCCGCGCTCGGTCTGGATGCGCAGTTCGTCGCGCTTCTGGACGATCTGGGCTTCGATGCCCTTGATCTCTTCGATCACCTGATTGTTCTCTTGCTTGGACTTCTCGATCTTGGCTGTCAGCTTCGTGCTGTTCTCGCCGCCTTCGGGATTCTCGCCTTCCAGGTCGCTATGGCGCAGATACGCCATCAACCCGAAGATGATCGAGAAGACGATGAACGCGACCAATGCAATCAGCGGTCCGTTGTCTTGCATGAACATACCTCCCGGCGCCGAGGCGCTGAAAGCGGCAACTCTATGATGAGTGAATGCTTAACCAATCTATGCCGGTTCGGAGTCCTGTCAAGCGATCCTCTCTATGAATCCGCACATGGGCGGCAGATATTAAAGGAGACGCCTGACGTGCCGCGGCCGTCCCTAAAGATTAAGTGGGGTCTTTACTCTGTACCCGAAACCAGTAGCATGCACCATGTGTAGATAAAGGTTTTCAGCGGGATTTACAATTCGCTCCATTTCGCGAGAACTTTGAGCGGGCCTCGAGCGGCTGTATAGCCGGGACCGAGAGGAACGACGATGCCCACGACCGATATGATGATCGAGGCGTTCATCCAGCATCGCAACGATCCGCTGGCCGCGCCGCTTCATCACTTCTGGCAGCTCGTGGACCGCTTCCGCGCGGACTTGATCAACCAGGGCTATGCGATCCTCGGCAATCTGCAGGACGCCGAAGACGTCGCGCAGGAGACGCTCTGCCGCGCGTACCGCGAACTCCACCAGCTCCACGACCCCTTGAAGCTCGGGGCCTGGATCCGCTCGATCAACCGCTGCAACGCGCTGGACTTGCGCCGGCGGCGCAAGCGGGAGTTCAGCGCCAAGCACGAGATCCAGGAGCAGGGCAGCGACCCGGCCACGGGCGGCTTCACGCAGGTGGACATGCGCGAGCTGATCGCGCGGGCCGTGGACAGCCTGCCCGAAGACCTGCGGACGGTCATCGTCTTCCGCTATTGGGAACATCTTCCTTACCAGGAGATCGCCAGGCGTCTGGGCGTGCCGCTGGGGACGGTCAAGAGCCAGCTCGCGCGCGCGGACAAACTGCTCGAGAAGCGTCTCCAGGTGGTCCTGGCCCCGGCGAAAGCGCCGGCGGCCGATGCAGCCGAATCCCAGGACGCGCCTGACCAGGAAGGAGAGACGCAACCGTGAGCATGCTCATGACCTGCGAGGCCATCCAGGCCCAGATGCGTGAGTTCGTCGAGGGGCAGATCCCCGCCGCCGAACGGGCCCAGGCCGCGGCCCATATAGAGGAGTGCGCGGCCTGCCTGGCGGCCATGCAGCGGCGCAAGCTGCTGGTGGGCCTGATGAGCCGCACGCTGGGGCAGATGCAGATCCCCGACGACTTCGCCGAACGGGCCACGCAGCGCCTGGCCGATATCGACCGTTGCCTCGACGACATCCGCGCGGTTAAGAGCGAGTCGGACCTGCCCGATCCCGAGGCCGTCACGGTCGCGCTGGTGCCGCTGCCTTGGCGCGATGAGGACGAGGAAGCGTTCCAGGCCGAGGAAGCCGCGGCGGCGGGCGGCGGGCAGAGCGTGCTGGCGCGGCTGGGCGGGATGCCCTGGTGGGGCATCTCGGTGGCGCTGCATCTCCTTATTATCTTCCTCGTCAGCCTGATCACGATGGCCATCGGGGAGCCCTCGAACCGCGACTCCATCGTGGTCGTGACCAACCTCGAAAAGGCGCCGGTGCTCAGGACCGAGGACACGCTCAAGAAGCCGGATCTGGCGGATATCCTGAACAAGAAGGTGGACACGCCCGCGACGGATCCCAATTCGCCGGTGAAGTCCGACATAGTGGTGCCGCCCGATATCCTCGCGCGGGCCGAGGTCTCCGACCACTTCGAGACCGTCAACCCCGACCGGCCGGACACGAGCAGCGCCTTCGGCAATCCGGACGCGATGTCCTTTCATAGCGTGAGCGGCAGCGACGACGTGGAAGGCGGCGGCGGGGGCGGCGGCGGGGTGCTCGAAGAGACCATCGGCGTCGGCGGGGCCGCGGGCTTCGGCAAAGGCGGCGGCTGGGGCGGCGGCGACGGAAACGGCATCGGGACCGGGAGCGGCTCGGGGCACGGGAGCTTCGGGCAGCGCAACGGCGGCGGACGCAAGCTGCTGGTGATGCGCCATGGCGGGAGCAAGGCCACCGAATCCGCCGTGGACCGCGGCCTCGATTGGCTCGCCCGCAACCAGGAAGCCGACGGCCGCTGGGATGCTCAGAAGCACGGCGGCAAGCACACGGGTATGATCGGCGACACGGCCATGACCGGCTACGCGCTGCTGGCTTTCCTCGGCGCGGGGCACACGGAAAAGGTCGGCAAGTACCGCGAGAACGTCCGCAAGGCGGTGAAGTGGCTCATCGACAACGAGGGCGGCGTCGCGGGCGGCAAACAACACCCCGGCCGCTGGGTGACGCTGAACTATTCGCAGGGCATCGCGACGATGGCGCTCAGCGAGGCCGCCGGGATGGGGCGCATCCCCGACACCATGAAGGCCGCGCAGAAAGCCGTGGACGCGGTGGATGACGCGCAGAACCGCCGCGGCGGCGACAGCGACCGCGAGGCCTGGGACTACGGCCCGCGCGGCGGCACCAACGACTCGTCGGTGATGGCCTGGAACATCATGGCCCTCAAGTCGGCCAAGATGGCGGGGCTGCATGTCGATCCCGTCTGCTTCCAGGGCTGTCTGAACTGGCTCGACGCCGGGCAGGACCTGGGCAACATGAAGCCCGGAGACAACGCCCCCACGGATTGGGAAGGCGGCATGATGGCCTACCGCGGCACGGTCGCCGCGCCCAACAAGGGCAAAGGCGGCATGGCCGTCACCGCGGCGGCGGCGCTCTGCCGGCTCCACATCGGCGGCGCGGGGCTCGACGATCCCGGCGTGGCCGGCCCGTGCAACCTGATGCTCAAGCCCCACAACCTGCCCAAGAAGTTCCCCTTCAACCTCTACTATGGCTACTACGCCACCCTGACCATGTTCCAGAAGGGCGGCGACCACTGGAAGGCCTGGAACGAGAACCTCAAGGTCTCGCTGCCCGAGGCGCAGAAGAAGGGCGGGGCGGACGACGGCTCGTGGGACCCCGTCAACGCCGGCGCCGACGACGACCGCGTGATGTCCACCGCCCTCGCCGTGCTCTGCCTCGAGGTCTACTACCGCTATCTGCCGCTCTATAAGAAATAGGCTGAAGGTCGAAAAGTCCAAAGGCCGAACGGGCCCCTGCATTCGGGACCGTTCGGCTTTTTTGTCTTCTGCGCCGCCGCGCCAACGGATACCTTGAAAGGATACGCGAGAACCCGCCAACTATAGGTTCGAGACATCGTCCTTCCTCTGGGGCGCCATGGAAGAGCTGGACCGAGCCTCGATCGACCTTCCCGCGGAGCCCGCGCCGCCGGCTCCGCCGCCTGACGTTTCGGGCAAGCCGGAACCCGAACCTCCCTTGCGCTGGCCGAAGTGGACGTGGCCCTTTGGGGTGCTCGTCCGCGGGGTGCCGATGGCCGCGGGGATCATCCTCTTTTGCGAAGCCGTCGTGCGCCTCGGCCCACTGGCCGGATTGACGTACTTCGGTGAGATTGGCATGGAAGAGCGGGCCGTTTACCGGATCGCGGTCTTCGTCCTGGTTCTCGCGGCCGTGGGATGTTGGCTCGGGCTGCGCTGGTCCTGGAGTTTTCTCAAGGCCCTGAACGCGAAGCCGGGCTCACTGGGCAAGCGGGCCGCCCGAGCGGCCCTGGTTTTGGCCCTTCTGCCTTTCACGCTCGCAGTCACACTGGCCTGGACGGTGCTCCGAAACAGCGGCGCCGCGGTGCTGGGCATGGCCACGAACTTTCTGGGCGTCTGCATGCCCAACCTGCCGATGAATCCGCCCATCAAGCACCTGACCTGGTACTGCCTGATCGTCGCGGCGGTCGCCGGCGCGGGTGCGCTGGTGATCGGACTCCGGTACCTCTGGAGAGGCGGGCGGTATTCGGGCAGCCGGGGACGCAGGTTAGCGGCTGCGGGCGGCTGGCTCGCGGCGGGGACGTTTTCCACCGTGCTGGGCGTGCAGATTGCCACGAACGAGTTCAGGCTGGCCGAGCTTGAGCGCCGCGTGGAGGCCGCGCCACCCGCCGAAGAGGCTGCCCTTCTGGCCGATGCCTTGCGCGATCCCTACGACCGCACGCGGCTGTACGCGGCGGGAGCGTTCGAACGCGTTGCGGAGCTTGCGCCCGGTTCCATTCCCGCCCTGACGGAGGCGCTCGCCGATCCCAACACCGAGGTTCGGACCGAGGCCATGCGCGTGCTGGTGCAACTTGCCGAACCTGCCGCGCTGCCCGCGATGTTCGCGGCGGCCACGCGCCGCCGGCCGCTCTTGCTCCTCGAGGATCTCGACTCGCACCTGCGCTGGGATTTGATCCAGGGCCTGCGCTCGTTCGAGACCGCCGGCGTGACCCCGTACCTCAAGAGCCCCGACCCCAAGGTGCGAGAGGTTGTGCTGTACGCCTTTTACTTCCATAACGGTTCGTGCCTGCCCACGCCGCAACTGCTGGAGTTCCTGGCCAGTCCTTTGGATCAGGAGAGCAGTCTTGCCTGCTCGATCTTGAAGGCACGTGCCGCGGCGGAACCCGGGATGCTGGAGCGGATGATGGCCCTGGCCAGGGACCCGCGCGAGCGCTACGCCCGCAGGGCCCTGGAAATCATGGGCGAGATGGGGCCGTTGGCCAAAGACGCCGCGCCGCTGCTCAGCGAACTTGCCGCAGGCGCCGTCCTCACGTTGCGCTGGCCCGCGACGCTGGCGCTGTTTGAGATCGGCGAGCCCGCGCGGCCGGCGCTCGTGGCTGAAATGCGGAAGCGGACCGGCGAGGACCGGATGATGCTGGAGTCGGCGCTGAAGTCCCTGGACGCCAGGATCCGAAAGGACAAGAAGGCCAAACTCCCTGCGGAAGCCGAACCGCTGCCGGCGGAGGAGCCGGAGATCTTCGCCATCGAGCTGCGGCCCATGTACGACGGGCGGCCGCTCGAGTGGCCGTGCTTCGCGCAGCCGCCCAAGATCAACCTCTTTCACCAGCTCAAGCGGACCACGGTGAAAGGCGGCCCCGACGAGGAAGGCCGGCTGCTGGTGCCCCGCGTGTATCCTGGCGCCTGCCAGGTGAGCATTCACGTGGATGCCGTGGCCGGAGAACCCGAGGGCTATCCCGGTCCCGGCGATTACTGGGGCACGGCGCAGATCAAAGTCAAAGAGGGCGCGAACGCGCCGTTCGAGATTGAGGTGCAACGGGTGTTGCGATTGCTCTCGCCCGACGATAACGGGCACTGCATGGAGAGCCTGCCGAACCACGCGGGCAAGACCCGCTTCGCTTGGGAAGGATTGGGAGAAGGCGTCTCGTACCGGGTCATGCAGCACGGCGCTAAACCGTATTCCTATCAGGAACGGACGCTCCAGACGACCGAGATCGAGACCGACCTGGGTCCTGGTGAGTTCAACTTCGATGTAACGGCCATGCGCGGCAGCAAGTCGATCGGGCACCTTTACGTGAACCACCGGCACGAGCACAACTACAACGGGACGCCTTCCAGCTACGTGACGACCAACCGCGGGTACGACTACCGCGCCATGCCGGCGGAGGGCGTGCCTGTGGACCTGGCCGGGCGGCTGCTGTTCGAGGGCCAGGCGTTGACGCAGAGCCCGGGACCGGCGCCGGTCTTTAAAGTGAAAGACCTGATGACCGGCAAGCCGGTAGATTGCCGCGTGGAGTGGAACGCGCCGGCCTTTCGCATCCCGGCGCTGCCGCCCAGCGCCTACGAGGTGACGGCCGTGATCGACGCGGACCCTGCGAACCCGCCGTTCTATCCCGGCGACTACTGCGGGCGCGGGACATGCAGCCTGCGCGCGGACCGGAACATCGATACCCCTATCCACATGATGAAGGTTCTGAGGTTGCTCAAGCCCGAGGACAGCCACAAGGGCATTGCATTCTTCCCGGCCAAGAAGGAGCCGCGCAAGCTTGAGAGTCCCGTGACCGTGGCGTGGGAGCCCATGGGCGACGGCATCGAGTACCAGGTAATCATCTATCCAGGAGGCGAGATCCGCCGGACGGCGCAGACGGAGATCACGGTCGATCTCCCCGCCGGAGCGACGGCCTGCAACCTCCAGATCCATGCCTACCGCAAGCATCAGCAGATCGGAGAGTTGGTGCTGGACGGCGAGAACCTGAACCATTTCTATCCCTTCCAGATCAGCGCGCCCTGACGCGCTCAGGCCGCGGGCTCGTACGTCACGCCGTGGTTCCGGCACCATTCGATGAGGGGTTCGTTGCTGCCGCCGGGGACGAAGCGGCCCGCGGGGTCGGCGGTCGCGCCGAGCAACTGCTTGCCGATCGGGTCCACGCGCTCCGTCAGGGCGCGCGGCTGGACCTCGTAGTCCATCGGCTTCACCCAGCGGAAGCTGTAGCCGAACATCACCGCTTTGCGTATGCGCCCGGAGAGGTTCGCGCCGCCGGCGTGCCACGTGCGGTTCTCGAAGAAGACCGCGTCGCCGGGCCGCAGGCTCGGTTCGAGCGCGTTCGCGGGATCGTGGGTCCGCGGGTCGATGACGATGCGCGCCTTCGCGTGGTTGCTGCCGGGAGCGAGCAGCGTCGCGCCGCTGTCGGGCTCGCTCAGATCGGTGAGGTAGTAGGCGCACTTCATTTCCATGCGCGGGATGTGCGCGTGCCCGAGGTCCTCCGGCGTGTACATGATGTCGCGGTGCCAGCCGGGACAGCGCTTGGTCCGCGGCGTGCCGGGCGGGTCGGGGTGCTTGTAGATGAGGTGGCTCGTGGCCAGGTGGATGCGCGGGCCAAAGAGCTGGACGATGAGCGGCACGGTCGCGGGCCACGTGAGCAGCGGCAGGAAGGCGTCGTCCAGCGAGACCACGTTGCGGAAGCCGTCGAAGAGACCGTCGGCGCTGCGCTGGCGGTTCTCGAGCCGCTCCGACGCGCAGAGCCGGTCGCCGGCCTCGATCAGCCGCGCGACGGTCTGCGGGTCGAGCGCGCCGCGGACGATGAGGTAGCCCTCGGCGTAGAACTGGCGTTTCTGTGCGGGCGTGAGCGCTTTGAAGTCCATGAATGCGTCCTCCGGTTCAAGCCTGGGGCGGTTCGGCGACGGGGTTGAAGCCGAAGCGGTCCACGCCGCCGGCCATGACCAGTTTGTGCCCGGGGCAGAGCGGCGGGATTTTGACGAAGGGCGTCGAGTAGCGCGCTACCATGCATTTCCGATGGCGTTGCGACCGGTTCGGGTCGGAGTAGTGCAGCAGGCGTTCGTTGAAGAGGAAGAACTCGCCGGGCCGCAGCACCATCTTGACGGCCTTGGACGGATCGAAGCCCGCCGGATCGGCCATCTCGTCGAAGTGCATCTCGGGGCCGGAGCGGATGTGGCGCAGGACTTTGGTGTGCGAGCCCGGGAGCACCTGCACGCAGCCGTTCTCTTCGTCCACGGCGTCGAGCGCGATCCAGGCCGTCAGGTTCAGGGGCGGATCGAGCCGCCAGTAGTTGATGTCCTGGTGCCACGGGACGGCTTTGCCGCCGGGCGGCTTGTCGAAGAAGTTCGTGCGCCAGAGCGTGATGTCCGGGCCCCACAGGCTCGCGATGCGCCCGACGATCTCCGCATGCGCGGCCACGTCGTAGACGGTCCGCGCATCCTGATGGCGGAGTTGCTCCGGGTGCTCGGGCCAGACGCCGGGGAAGGGAAGGACTTCCTTCTCCATGCGTGCGTTGAGCGCGGACATCTCTTCGGGCGCGCAGAGTGCGAACGGCCCGGCATAGCCGTTGGCGTGAAAGCCGTCGATCTCGCTGCGGGTGAGTTGCGGGGCTAGCGCGGCGGTTTGCATGATTTCCAGTTCCTTCCTTAAGTGGACATTCCAGTCGAACTCATGAGAACGTACCCCCGAATCCCCAGGTAAGCGTCGCGCCTACGGTTGATAAAGTGGCGGAAAATGCTAAGAACCAATACTAAAGAACCAAGAACCAAACCGTGAACCATGAACCCAGCCGTACCGACCCATACGCCGTCCCCGAGCAGGCGATCCAGGCGTTCGAGCAGATCCACGGCCTGCGCGTGACCGTCCACGACCTGGCGGGCAACCTCTGGCCGCATCTCTCGCCGGAGCGCTTCCAGCACACGCACGCGCTCTGCCAGGCGGTGAAGGTCTTCCATCCCGAGCGCTGCGTCGAGTTCGGCATCACGCAGATGCGCCGGCAACTGCCCAACCAGCCCGACGGCCGCGTGCAAGTCTGCTTCGCGGGCCTGGTGGAGTTCGTCGTGCCGGTCTTCCGCCGCAGCGCGCTCGCGTGGGTGCTCTTCGCTGGCCCGCGCCTGGCGGGGAAGGGCCTGGCGGGCGCGGTTCGCGACACGCAGCCGCCGGCGCGGCCTTCCGTCTGGCCCAAGGGCACGGCGATGCCGGAGCCCGTGGACGACGCCGAGGCGCAGCTCATTCTGGAAGCCTTGCGGCAGCTCGCAGCGCGGCTGGAACGCTGGAGCCTGGAAGGCGAACGCGCCGGCGGCCCGCACAGGGACCGCTTCGCCGACAGCCTTGCCACACGGCGCGCCGCGATTCAGCGCTTCATTCATACCAGCCACCGCGCGCCGGTGCGGCTCGCCGATCTAGCCGAGCGCCTGAACCTGAGCGAGAGCCGCGCCGCGCACGCGGTGAAAGAAGTCTGCGGCAGCACATTCGTGGCGTTGCTCACGGAGGCGCGCCTGCGCACTGCCACGGGCCTGCTGCGGCACACGAACCTGGGCGTGCTCGAGATCGCATTGCGCAGCGGCTTCGGCGATGCCTCGCGCTTTCACCGCTGCTTTCGGGCGCGCTTCAAGACCACGCCGCTGCAGTACCGCAAGCGCGCGGAGACAGCGCAGCCTTAACCCGTTTTCACCGCTGAGACGCGGAGGCACGGAGAACGGCACGCATGGTTTCTCTTTTGGCCCGCGATATTCAGTTGGGGATCTGACGGTTAATTAGCTGGGTGGCAGCTCTCCTTTATAGTGCTGAGTGCTGAGGAACGGCACGGCAGCGCCACAATTATCGAAAAAAGTCTGCACATTATGTGCACGACGCACGGTAGCTCCCACGGCCCGAGTCCAAGATTCGGGTGGCGGGAGGGACTGCAAGCGCGGGCGCCGCCGAGCGCCCGCGGAATTTGATGGCGTTCTTCGCGTAAAAATGAGCACATCGTGAACTGCAAATCCGAAGCAACGGCAACGGATCGTCCACGAAGTTGCACGAATCGGCACGAAGAACGGCAATACGGCTCTGATTTCTTGAAAAAAGATGCACGTGCTGAACTGCAAATTCGAAATCCGAAGCACGAAATCCGAAACAAACGGCACGGGAACGGCGAAAACCTGAAAAAAGATGCACATGATGCGCGCGCGTGCTTGCCGTTAGCCCCGTGTAACGGGGCTTCGTCGAGGCACGATGAATCATAGCCCCCGGCTTTCAGCCGGGGGTGGGCGGGCAAACCACCAGAGATTTTATCCCGATTTATCGGGATTAATCCAGGAGCCAAGGAGTTCACTCCGAGTCTATTTAACCCTCGTAAACGAGGGCAAAAACACAACAGACCATGCGCCATCACACCCCCACGTAAACGTGGGGGCTATGCTCGTCCCGATTACCATCGGGACTCGGTGAAGTCCCGACGTGGCCGGGACTGAACGGCATCCGTTCGAGGCGCAACCTCGAACGGGAAGAGACAACGGAGCCTCTACGGAAAGGCGGAGCCTTTCCGCACCGCAGGCGGCAGAGCCGCTTCTGTGGGCCGGAATTTTTGGGCGCAGCGGTGCGTGGTGTTGCGGGCGAATGCGCGGGGCAAGCACCGGCCCCTCACCCCCTGCCCCCTCTCCCTCAAAGGGGAGAGGGGGAACGCACGACGCGGCTGCGCCGGGGTCATTTATTCTGGTTTTGGGTTGGGAATTGCCTCGGGTTGCGGCGGCGTGGTTAGGATCGCCCATAGGGAATCACGCGGTCGCTGAAGGGAAAGTAACCTATAAGGAGACGGAGTCAAGGGGGAACTCATTTCCGATTTTGGATTTTGGATTTTCGATTGAACGGCGCGGGTGCGCAGGTTGGCGGGTTATCTGGTTGGCTCGTTGGCTGGTTAACGGCACGGCACTTTGTGCCGATGGCACCCGATCTTGGGCGGAATCTATTTATACAAGGCCAAGGGTTATGGCAGGCGCCCCGCCGTAGATTTTTCCGCACAAATGAGGTGAAGTGAACGGTGCCATATCATCTAAAGTAAGTTATTATTATCTATCGACTTCTGAAAAACATTGACATCCTGCGGCCATTAAATAAGTAAGGGAGTGCAAACCAGGCCGCATGGGTGCGGTCGAATACATGTTAGGCCACAAGAACAATGAGCGCCGAGGACGACTACTACGTCTACATTGATCCTCGTAACTTCGAGGAGTTCTACTTTGGTAAGGGCCGTGGCTCTCGGAAAGAGGCCCACTTATCCGATAGCTCCGACTCGGAAAAAGCCAAGCGCATCGCTGCTATTCACGACGCAGGGCTGGAGCCAATCATTCGCGTAATTGCCAGAGAGCTTTCAGAGCATGACGCATTGTTGGTAGAAAAAACGCTCCTGTGGAAACTTGGTCGTCAGCTAACCAATATTTCCTCAGGGCACTATGCAAGTAATTTTCGCCCTCACAACACACTTCATACAAAGCTCACAGGCTTTGACTACCAGTGTGGCTTTTACTATTACAACGTCGGTGAGGGTCCACACCGAAGCTGGGACGACTATAAGCAATTTGGGTTTATCTCTGGTGGTCAGGGTATTCGCTGGCGCGATGCCATGCTCGGTTTCAAAAAGGGCGATGTTGTGGCGGCCTATCTCAAGGGTCGCGGCTTTGTCGGCATCGGCAAACTTACATCAGAAGCAATTCCCATTAGCCAAGTTCTCATCGGTAGCCGGCCATTGCTCAGCCAAAATCTCGCATGCAAAAACATGGCGGACAACGTTTCTTCAACTGACCTCTGCGAGTATGTGGCAACAGTTCAATGGCTCAAGGTCGTAGACCGTGCCGAAGCCAAAATGAAGCGCAAATCTGGGATATTCACAACTACACATGTCCGTGCGTCACTTGATGGTCAGCCAGCTACTGTTGCATTTCTCGAAGAGGTATTTGGGGTAAATGTTCGCGAGCATGTGGTCTAACAAGGCACTCCAGCCGACCGTTTTGCCGCAGCTTCGCTGCTGCAAAACGGCCGCTGAGTTTGGCGTTAGTCATCTAACCCCTCACAGCAGCGCCGTACAAAGATGCTGCGCGCAGGTTAGTCGTTCTTAATCAGCGCGACGGCGGCGTCGATGAGCAGTTCGCCGGATTCTGGGGCGAGGTTGCTCCAGCCGCAGAAGGTGGTCTCGTAGCCGCCGCGCTGCATGGCCGCGCGCGTGGGGACGTAGCCGACCATGCCGTTGGCGAGGCCGAAGGGCAGCGCGCGGCGGGGGTGGGCGCGTTCCTTCAGGTCCAAACCGAGTTCGACGAAGAGTTCGCCGGGCAGGCTCACGCAGGCGTATTCGCCGAGCGTGAGCGCCTGGACTTCGGCTTTCTGGACGCCGCGCTCCTGCATCTTCTTCAGGACGGCGGGCATGTTCTTGTCGTAGAGCTTGGGGTCGATGAAGCGCTGCGCGCCGCGGATGGTCCCGGCGATCTCTGCGGGGCTCACATTGCGGAACGGCAGGTCGAGCGTCCGCGTGCGCGAACCGAGTTTCAGGTCCTTGCGCCAGTCGAGTTTCGGCAGCAGGTCGCCGATGTTCTCGCCGAGGAGCTTGCCGATGACTTCCATGGGCTGATCGATGCCGTTGCGCGCGGGGTCGCTGGTGCTGATGTTGCCTTGCGCGCCGTTGAAGTACATGGGGCAGGGGCAGCCGCGGGCCTTGAGTTCATCGGCGAGTTTGCCCGGCCAGCCGGCGGAGAAGACGGTGTCGCCGCCGTGGTGCGCGGGGTGGCAGGCGAAGTTGAGCAGCGCGCCGAGCAGTTCGCCGCCGGGGGCGCGGGCGGCGATGACGGCCACTTCGGGGTCGATGGGGCCTTCGATGCAGAGCGCGTTCGGATCGGGGAAGCGGCCGTGGGTCTTCACCGTGCCGTCGCGCTGGACGATGCGGCGGTTGAAGCCGACGCGGAATTCGCTGGTGCTGCCAAAGCCGATCTCGGCCTCGCGTGAGCGCTCGAGCGCCTGGCCGAAGCACGAGACGGCCTTCTCGATCATGGATTGGGTGTAAGCCTCTTCGCGGCGCACGTCGCCGATGCTCGCGACGGCCGGCCCGGCGTGGTTGTGCGTGGCGGCGACGAGGATATGGGCGCCGGGGAATCCGTACCGTGCCTGGACGCGCTCGCGGATCTCGCGCGTGTCGGCGTGGCGGACGGAGAGCGTGTCGAGCTGCACGAAGCCGATGCGTTCGGAGCTGGACTCGAAGACCGCGGCGCGCGCGTAGAGCGGGTCGAGGACGCAGTCGCCGACGAGCACCTTGATCCAGCCGATCTTGCGCGTGCCTGTCGGCGGGGTGATGTCCACTTCGGCGAAACCGGCTTTGAGGGGCATGGCATTCTCCCAGATGAAACAGTAACGGAAGTGAACGGTAACTAAAGTGATCAGTAACTAAAGTGAACGGCAACCAAAGTGATCAGGAACTAAAGTGAACAGTAACTAAAGTGAGTAGGAGGTAAAGGAATCCGTTACCAATAACCTCCGTCCGACTAAAGCTGTTCCAGGTTCTCCATCACCTTGCGGATGCCTGCGGCGGTGGCTTCCACTTCGCGGGGGCCGTTGGGGTAGCGCAGGGGCGTGGTCATGCCGGTGTGCGTGTCGCAGTGGCGTTGCGCTTGGGGGAAGCGTTCGGGCGCGTAGTCCACCGGGGCGGCGGCGGGGTGGCTCCACGGATGCCCGCGTCCGAAGCCGTCCTTGGCGCGGAAGACGGTCATCGAGGGCAGGATGAACGCCTGCCAGACGCAGGTCTGCACGCCTTCGGCTTGCAGTGCTTTGAGAATCTTATCGCGCAAGGTTCGGGTCGCGGCGGGATCGCCCGCCTGGCCGAGGGCCTGCATGTTGAAGCGAATCGTGTAATTGTACCAGTTGTGTTCGCAGCCTGCGGGTTCGGCGGGCAGGAGCAGGCCAGGAACTTCGCGGAGGAGGCTCGTGAGGAGCGCGGCGTTCTCGCGCTGGCGCTGCAGGTTGCGGTCGAGTTTCGCGAGCTGCGCGCGGCCGAAGGCGCCGACGAGGTCGCTCATGCGGTACATCCAGCCGAGCGCGTAGACGTGGTAGTCGCGGCTCTCGCTGGGCGCGCGGGTCTCGCCGAAGGACCAGAGCTGGCGCGCCTTCGCGGCCATCTCATCGCTGTTCGTCACCAACATGCCGCCTTCACCCGCGCAGAGGCACTTGTTCTGGTTGAAGCTGAAGGCGGCGCAGTCGCCCCACGTGCCGACCTTGCGGCCGTTGTAGACCGCGCCGTGGGCCTGGCAGGCGTCTTCGATGACTTTGAGGCCGTGCTTACGCGCGACGGCGAGGACTTTTTCCATGCGCACGGGCAGGCCGTGCAGGTGGACGACAAGAATCGCTTTCGTGCGCGGCGTGATCGCAGCCTCAATTTTTTCTTCGTCGATGTTCATGGTCTCGAAGTCGATGTCCACGAAGACCGGGATGCAACTGTGGTGCAGCGTGCAGGTGACCGAGGACGACCACGAGTACGCGGGGACGATGATCTCGTCAGCCGTGCCGCAGCCGCAGGCGACGACGCACATATGGAGCGCGGCGGTGCCGGAGTTCGTCGCGATGGCGTGCTTCACGCCGTTCCACGCGGCGTATTCCTGCTCGAACGCGACGCAGTTGGGGCCGAAGGCGTGGTTGGAGCCTTCGAGCGAGGCGAGGACGAGCTTGCGGTCTTCGTCCTCGATAAGCGGCCAGGGCTTGACCAAGCCTTCAGGTACGGACTTGGGTCCGCCGTGTATGGCGAGCTTGGTTCCGGTGAGGACGTTCATGGTTGTTCTCCGGTCGTGCGCTGTGAAACGGCGTTCGAGTACATAGAATCACATCTCGCGCCGGAGCGCCATGCTGCGCTCTTGCGAAGACGGGTAATTTCTTGCGAGGATCCTTCCGCATGGCTCGATCCGCCCGAACTCGAACGCCGCGCGGTGCGCGAAAGCCGGCCGCGCCCGTCTGGGACGCGGCGGTGCGGAAGGCCCTCGGTGCGCCGCCGTGGATCGTGCGCGCGGAGACGCTCGCGGTGGGGGACATCTGGGGCGCGCGCTTCCACACCACGCCTTCGCACGAACTGATCCACGTGCTGCAGGGACACGCCACCATCGAGGACCGCAGAGGTTCGGTGCGTGTCGGGCCCGGCGATACGTTCGTGATCCCGCGGGGTACGCTGCACAAGGACGTGCGCGAGCAGGGCCCGGACTACCGCGTGCTGTACGTCTTCTTCCACTGGCCGGGCGGCGAGAAGCTGATCCGTGAATTGGTCCCGTTCCGGCTCGCGAGCCTGCCCGGCGGCGCGAAGCAGCGCCTGCACGCGACGATGAAGGAACTCGAAGACGAGTACTTAGGCGACGCGCCGGGGGCCACCGCGCGCATGCAGATGCTGCTGCTCGAAGCGCTGCTGGCGCTCACGCGGCACGCGCAGAAGGCGCGGCAGGCGCGGCCGGTCTCCGGAGCGCGGCAGCGCGCGGCGCAAGCGCGGCGCAGCCGGTCCATGGCGGACGTGCGCGCGTATCTGGAAGCGCACTATGCGGAGGAGATCGGGCTTGAGGCGCTGGCCGAGCGGTTCAGCCTGAGCCCGTTCAATCTCTCGCGCTCGTTCTCGCAGGAGTTCGGGCGCTCGCTGGTGGAGCTGCTCACGACGATCCGCATGGAGCGCGCGCAGGAGTTCTTCGCGCAGGGCCTGAGCGTGAAGGAGGCCGCGGCGCGCGTGGGCTACGCGAACGGCAACTACTTCGCGAAGGTCTTCCGGCGCGTGACGGGCCGTTCGCCCAGCGAGTATCTTGCGGCGCTGGCGGCGAAGAAATAACGGCAACGACGTCTGCCGCCAAGACGCCAAGACGCCGAGAACGCCAAGAGAACAAAAATTCCATCGTCGCGTTGTTCTTGGCGCGCTTGGCGTTTTGGCGGCAAGAGTCATTCCTGCGCGTGAGGCCAGATGAGCGGGCGGTCGTGCCAGGGGCGGATGATCTGGAGCGCGTTCTCGAGGAAGAATTCGTGCTGGTCCACGCCGGGAAAGGCCCACATGCGATGGGATATCTCGCGCTGCGCGCGGAGTTCCTCCAGTGTGGCGAGGCGCGTGTTGTCGAGCGTGTGATAGAAGAGCCCGTGCATGGGGTCGATGACGACGCGGCCCGCCGGGCTCTCGACGAGCGTGCAGAGGTGCCCGCGCAGGCCCATCGAGTAACCTTTTAGCTTCACGCCCAGCCGCGCGCCGAGCGCTTCGGCCAGATAAGCGCCGATGACCGCGGTATCGCTACAGAAGCAGCCGCCGATGCGCAGGACGGATTCGAGCGAGGCTTGGCCCGCGATCTTCGCCCAAGCGCTCGAGTGCCGCGTGATGTGCGGATGGTAGGTCCAGAGCGCGGCGGCGCAGAGCGCGTCCTGCCAGGCGGGGAAACGTGCGGCGAGCATGTCGGCGGCGCGGTCGAGCGCGCCGGGCTTGGCGAGATCGAGATGGGCCTGGCCCTCGCGGTCTTCCAGGTAGAAGTCGGACGGCGCGCCCGCGGCGGTCGTGCGCAGGCGGTAGTCGGGGAGGCGCGCGAGCACGTACGCGCGGAAGCGGTTCACGAAAGCGGAGTCGGTTGGCGCGGGCCGCGCCGGGAGCGACTGGCCTTGCGGGCCGTAGCGTTCGCGCACGATGATGCCCATGTCGAAGCCGAAAACGAATTCGCCCTGCCAGAGCGTCCGCCCGCCGGAGTCTTCCAGCGCGAGGCGCAGGCGCGCGGCTTTTTCGAGCGGGTTGGCCCATTTGCCGCGGTGCGGGAAGACGACAGGAACCGTGGCGCGGAACGCGCGGCCGTTCGCATCCCACAAGGCGGATGTATCCACCGCGCCGGGCTCGGGCGGCAGCGCGGTCGCGGCCCGAACTTTCCCACTTACCTCGCCGCTCAAAGGCGCGCCCTTGCCGAGCGTACCGCTCAGCACGATGGTACTCGCGTCGCCGCCCCAGAAGGGTTCGGGGATCTCGAGGCGTTCGACGCGCAGCGCGAGCGGTTCGCGGTGGAGATCGCCGAACGCGAAGGGCAGGTCGCGCGACCAACTTGGAAACGGCGGCCAAGCGAGCGCGTCGAAGACGATCTCGTCGTGGAAGCCGGCCTTGACCGCGAAGCCCGCGACGCCGGGCGCGGCCCAGAGATCCCGCGCGGGAATGCGCAGGCGCGCGAAGTAGCGCTCCGCGCCGAGCGTGCGGAATTCGCCTTGGGCCGCGGGCGGACCGGGGCGCTGGAGCGACGGCGCGTCGCCGGGCTCTTCGCCCGGAAAGATAAGCTGCGCTTCACCGCGAACCTGCCCCGTGTCGTCCACGGAGTACATGCGCCGCTCGGCGTGGTCGTGGCCGGGGTTCAGCATGACCACGAGGTGATCGCGAAAGTAGAACTCGGGGTAGGCGGGTTTGGTGCGGCCCGGCCGCGCCGCGCCTATGCAGACAACTTCAAGTTGATCCTTTTCCAAGAAGACCCAGACGCGCGCACGATGGCCGGCTCCGTCGGGGCCGAGTTCCAGCGCAGTCGCGATGGCTTCCAGTGCGTCCGTTTCGACGCGGTCCGGCCGCGGGGACGCGACGAGGTTGTGTACGGCAAGGTCCAGCGACCATCTCATGGAGGCAGCTCCGGGCAGGCGTGATGCGCATAAGCTATCTTAACCACTAAAAAAGGAGCAAGGGATTTCTGCTTAGGGGCAGGCAGGCATTCGACAGGCTCATGACCGTGAGCTTACCGAATGGGAACGTCTGCCCTACTTTTTGTGCGGCGGGGCGCCGAGGCCGAGGGCTTCCATCAGCTTGCAGGCGTCGTCTAGGTCGAGGTTAAGGCGCGGGTCGATGGCGGCGGAGAGCAGCGCGCAGATGAGCGTGAGCTCGCTCGTGGATTCGTAGCGGAAACTGTAACGGTGCCCGCCCTTGACGAACTCGACGACGCGCGTGCCGGGCTTGGGGGATTTCCTGGCGGCGAGGCCGGAGATGCGGTTGGCGGGTTCCATCGAAGCGGACTCCAGATGAACGGGCGTAAGCCGGCAGGCTCCGGCGCGCCGCACCCCCTCCATCGCGGCGCGACCGGACGCACCTGCCGCCCGCGCGATCGGGGCGCGCGGGGACGACTCATGGTTGGAGGTTGAATCGGCAGAAATGCGGCGCATGTGCAGGAAAAAAGGTCAGGGCTTGCGCATCACGAGCCCGAAATGCCAGGCGCAGCAGCAGAGCGCCTCGTCGCGCACGAATTCAAAGCCGGCGGTCTCGGCCCAGGCGCGGCACTGTGCGGGGGTCGGGCGGATGTCCAGAGCCGGACCTCGCGGAGTCTGCGGGTCGTGTATCCAATGAAGGATGCCGGCCAAGCCGCCGGGCCTTAACACGCGATATGTTTCGCGCAAAAGCCCGACGGGGTTTTCGATATGCAGGATGTTGAAGAGCATGGCATAGCCGGCGCTGTCGTCGGGCAGGCCGCAGCCGCGCGCCATGAAGTCGCGAACTTCAGGAAATACGTTGTGGAGGCCCGCCTCGCGCGCTTTTCGAGTTGTCTCAGCTACCATCCCGGGCTCGATATCCAGCGCAAAGACGTTCCCTTCGATCATGGACGCCGCCGGCAAAGTGAAGGTTCCGTAACCACACCCGAATTCGATCACGTCGCCGCACGTTCCCGTGCATCCCATGTGTTCGAGGATGCAGCGTGGATCGAAGAAGGTCGTCCAGACCTGCTCAACCGGCATCCCACTTTCGCGTCCCTTCATGGAACGGCCCTCCTTCAGCGATATTTTACAGGACGCAGCGCGGCGGCGCGAGTTCGCGGAGTGGGGGCGTTGAAAGCGCCTGAACGAGCGGCCCTTGGTCTACCGCCGCCTACAGCCTGCGGCCGATGTCGATGCCCTTGCGGGTCTTGTCCGCGGCGGGCTTATCGGGGGCTTGGTGGGCGCGTTCGGGGCCTTTGTGCGCCTTTTCGCCGCCGCCGCCGAGACGGTTGCCGTACCAAGCGAGGGCTCCGCCGAGAATCGCGACCGCAAAACCGATGCTGCCGTAGAGCGGGTCGAGCCCGGATCCGAGAATCGCCACGATGCCGGCCACGATGAGGAGGAGGCCGCCGAGCATGCCAAGGTTGGCGAGGAGGTTCTTCATAACGTTCTTTCACCGCTAAGGCGCGGAGACGCAGAGTACGGCACTCATTCTAGACGCTGCAAGTGTGCAACCATTCCGCGGAAAAGCCAGACTGTCCGGGCCATCCCTATCCATTATACGGTCTTTCTCCGCGTCGCCGCGCCTCTGCGGTGAAAAAAGGCGTTGCGACCGCTAAACGCTCTTGGCAAGGGGCGCGGAGTTCTCTATATCTATCTCACATTCCAGGAGCCGGCGGGTCATCCGCCGGTCACCACGCTTGCCGTGCCAGCGGCCGAGTACAACCCTTCGCCTGGAGACTTCCTTCCAATGCCACGAACGACCGGAAAGCGACCCGCGGCGCCCGAACATCCCAAGCGCAAGGAAGCGGCGGGCGCGCCGAGCAAGCTGGCCGCCGAGCTGCGGCTGAAACTGTACAAGCTGATGCTCGAAGCGCGCATGAACGACGAGGCCGAGCAGGCGCTCAAGCGCCGCGGCCAGGGGCACTTTCAGATGTCGAGCATGGGCCACGAGGCGCTCGCGGGCGTGGCGCTGGCGATGGCCGAGGGCGACTGGCTGCATCCGCACTACCGCGACCGCGCGATCGTGATGGGCCGCGGGTACTCGCACGAGCAGTTCTTCCTGGATTTCTACGCCAAGCGCGACTCGGCCACGGGCGGGCGGCAGATGCCCGTGCACTTCAATTCGCGCGCGCACCGCATCGTCTCGCTCTCCAGCCCCGTCGCGACGAACATGCTCCAGGCCGTGGGCATGGCGATGTCGCTTAAAGAACGCAGCGTGCCGGAAGTGGTCGTAGCGTCGAGCGGCGACGCGGCCACGCGCGAGGGCGAGGTGCTCGAAGCGATCCAGCAGGCGGCGATCGAGAGCCTGCCGGTGCTCTTCCTGATCGAGGACAACCGCTGGGGCATCTCAACGCCGACCGTCGGCAAGACTTTCTGGACGCAGCCGAACTCGCTGTCGCACAACGGCGACGGCTGCACCTACTTCATGGGCTGCCGCGTGGTGGACGTGGACGGGCTCGACCCGGAGGCCGTCTACGCGGCGTCGCAGGAGGCGCTCGAGCGCGCCCGCGGCGGTAAAGGGCCGACGTGCCTCATCACGCGCCTGGAGCGCATGGGGAGCCATTCGAGCAGCGACGACCAGCGCATCTACCGCGACGAGAAGGAGCTCGAAGCGGTGGTGTTGAAGGACCCGCTCAAGCGTTACGAAGCCAGGCTGATCGCGGAGAAGGTGCTCACCCAGGCAGATGCGGACAAGCTGCACGCGGCGGTTCAAGCGGAACTGGACGCGGCGATGGCGAAGGCCAAGTCCGCGGCCGATCCGGACCCGGCGGGCGTGCTGCACAGCGCCTTCGCGCCGCTGCCGGAGGATCTGCCTAAAGAGGAGCGGGGCCTGCCGCCGCTGCTGGCCAAGCGCACGGGCGGCCTGACCATGGCGCAGTGCATCGACCTGGTGCTCGAACAGGAGATGCGGCGCAACCCGCGCATCTTCGTCTTCGGCGAGGACATCGAGGACCCCAAGGGCGACGTCTTCAGCACCACGCGCGGGCTCTCGAGCAAGTTCCCCGGCCGCGTGCGGAACTCGCCGCTGGCCGAAGGGACGATCATCGGCAGCGCCGTCGGCCGCGCGATCCTCGGCGACGTGCCGGTGCCGTGCATCCAGTTCGTGGACTTTATGGGCCCGGGGCTCAACCAACTCTTCAACGAGGTCACCACCTTTTATTGGCGCAGCCGCGGCCAATGGAACTGCCCGATGGTGATCCTCTCGCCGTACGGCGCGTACCTGCCGGGCCTCGGGCCCTGGCACAGCCAGACCAATGAGGCGATCTACGCGCACATGCCGGGGCTGCATGTGGTCATCCCATCCGCGCCGGGCGACGCCGCGGGCCTGCTGCGCTATAGCTTCCGCTGCAACCGCCCGGTGCTCTTCCTGTATCCCAAGGCGCTGCTGCACGGCGCGGAAGAGACGGTGAAGGAGCCGGGCAGCGAGTGCATTGTTCCTTTCGGGCGCTCGCGCGTGGTCCGGCCGGGCCGCGACGTGACCATCGTGACGTGGGGCAATTGCGTGGCCGTCACCCGCCAGGCGGCACAGCGTGCGGCGCAGGAAGGCATCGAGGCCGAGATCATCGACCTGCGCACGATCGTGCCGTGGGACGTGCAAGGCGTGCTGGACTCGGTGGCGCGCACGGGCCGGCTGCTGGTGGTTCACGAGGACGCGAAGACCTGCGGGCTAGGCGGGGACGTGATCGCGGAAGTGGTCGCGTCGGCGTACGAACATCTGCTCGCCGCGCCCGTGCGTTACACGAAGTCCGACGACCACAATCCGTACCAGTTTGCGCTGGAGCTCTCGCTGCTGCCGAGCGTGGACGGCGTGCTCTCGGCGTTGCGCTCGCTGCATGTCCAGCGTCATCGTGCGGGCGGCGCCGTCGCCTCGCGCGGAGAACAGGTCGCGCCGGTCTCGGGCTTCGCGCCGATCCCCGCGCTGCGGCCGGCTGGGCCGTCGCTCTATGAGGCCCCGCGCGACTACGCGGCACAAACGGGAGTTGCGGCCAAGGCGTCCGGCCCTGGGCGCGTCGCGGTGGAAGTGCCGAAGCAGTCGCCGACGGACGAGGACGCGACGGTCATTCGCATTCTGGTGAAGCCGGGCGAGACCGTTGCGGTGGGTTCGAAGCTGGCCGAGATGGAGGCGAACAAAGGCTCGTTCGAGGTCGAATCGACGCACGCGGGCAAGGTGCTGGAAGTGCACGCGCGCGAGGGCGAGCGCGTGCGCGTCAACACGCCGCTGATTGTGCTGGAAGTGGCCGAAGGAACCGGCGGCGAGGCGCCCGCGAAGCACATGGCCGGCGAGCCCGCCGGCGGCCCGGCGATGAAGGCCGTGCGCCTGACGCCTGCGCAGATCCAGGTCGGCGCGCTCGCGTTCAAGAGCCAGCGCGAGATCCCGACGGTGAGCGTCGAGACCGAGGCGGACATCACGCCGCTGGCCGAGCAGCGCCACGCGCTGCAACAAGAGATCGAGACGCGCCTGAAGGTCCACGTCACGTTCACGCACCTGATTCTCTGGGCGATGATCGACGCGATGAAGTCGGAACGGCACGAAGGTTTCCGCGGGCGGCTCGATCCAACCGGCGAGGTGCTGCTGGTGGCTCCGCACGTGAACGTCGGCTTCGCCGCGATGGGCCCGCACGACGACCTGTACTCGCCCGCGATCAAGGAGGCCAACCGCCTGAGTTTCGTCGAACTCGTCCGCCGCGCGCAGGAACTCACCGAGTCGGTGCGCACGGGCTCGATCAACGCCTCGAACCTGCAAGGCGCGACGGTGACGCTGACGAACATCGGCGCGTTCGAGGCCACCGGCGGGACGCCGTTCGTGATTCCGGGCCAGGTGGCGATGGTCTGCGCCGGCTCGATCCTCGACCGCCCGCGCTACGCTGGCGGGAACGGCAAGGGCGCGGAACTCAAGCAGCGCAAGACCCTGCCGTTGAAACTCGTCTTCGATCACCGCCCGTTCAACGGCAGCCACGCCGCGGGCTTCCTGCGCACGATCAAGCACAATCTCGAGACGATGGATTTGAAGAAGTTGATTGGGTGACGTCTATCGAACAGTCAGATGGTGCAGGAGAAATCCATGAAAATCCTTTTCGAACTGGCGCTGGGGCTAATCTTTACCACGATCCTGGCGTCTTGCGGACCTGCCGTTTCCGTGAGTCCTGTTTCAAGTCCTTTGGAAGCCAAGCGCGACGAGCGGTTAGTCGGGGTTTGGGTCCAAGAAGAAAACGGAGTTAAGAATTTCCTTCACTTTGCGCCGAGAGGGACCAATCGCATAAAGATCTTTCCGATTTCACATAGCGAAAAAGATAGCGATGGAGCCTCATTGATTTACGAGCTGTTTTCATCCGAGCTTGGGGATCGTCGATTCATGAACGTTAAATTGCACTCGGTCAACGAGCAGAAAGACGCGGAAGTTACGCGAAATTGGCCTGGGTATATTTTCGTGTGGTATGAAGTCACCAAAGACAACGTATTGCGCATACGGATTGTCAAGGAAGGTGGTTTTGCTAAGACCATAGATGCAGGAAAACTTGAAGGTGAAGTTGTGCGTAACGAGGAGAAAAAAGTCATTGGCGTCAAAGTCGAAGCCACGATCGACAAGCTTGCAGCATACCTCAGCAAGTCCGACTTGGACGATGACTTTAACAAGGTTATCGAATTTCGAAAGATGATTGAACCAGAAGTAAAGAAGTAACTTTACCGACTTGCTATAACTTGGCGAGTTTGGCGGTTAAAGCGCGCCCTCGTTGCGCATTTGCGCTTCCCCGATAAAACAACTTCATGGGCAAAGGCCGCGACGCGCTCTTTCGCATGCTGGACCTCGGGCTGCCCGAGGACCTGCCGGAAGACGACCTGCGCGCGTTGGGCTTTGGCGAACCCGCACGCGTTAAGGAAGGCCTCGCGCGGCTGCGCGCGCGCGTCGATATCGCCAAGACGTTCGACCTGCGCTGCGCCGACATCCTGCGCGCGGTGGCGCACTCGCCCGATCCCGACCAAGCCTTCGCGGGCCTCGAACGCTGGCTCGACGCCGGCGGCGCGGCGGTTGGCTCCAGCCCGATGGACTGGTGCGAGGAGCCGTTTCTCGAACTGTTCTGCACGCTCCTGGCCTGCACCCCGGCGCTCAGCGCGCACTTGATTCGCTTCCCCAAGCGCACGCGGCCGGTGCTGAAACCGGTGCTCGAACGCACCGTTCGCGGCGGGTACGCGTGGCTGCGGCAGGTCCGCGCGGCGGCGCTTGCGGCGTCCGGGCACAAGAACCGCCTGGCCGCGCTGCGGCACGCGCGCACCGAGGCCATGCTGCAGATCGCGGCGCTGGACCTCCTGGGCGTCTCGAAGCTGCCGGACACCGTGCGCGCGCTGAGCGACCTCGCGGACGCCTGCGTCGAGACCGCACTGGAACTCTGCGCGGAGAACCTCAAGCAACGCTTCGGCGCACTGCCTTCGGACCGCGCGGCCGCCGTGCGCCCGGGTCTCGCGCCGCCGCCGCCGTTCGTGGTGCTCGCGATGGGCAAGCACGGCGGGCGCGAACTGAATTATTCCTCGGACATCGACCTGATCTTCGCGTTCAACGAAGGCGGGCCGACGCAGGGCACGGGGCGTTCGGTGGAGCGCGCGGAATTCTTCACGCAGCTTGGCAAAGAAATGATCGCCGCGCTGGACCAGTTGACCGACGACGGGCGCGTCTATCGCGTGGACATGCGCTTGCGGCCGTACGGCGCCGCGGGCGTGCTGGCGTGCAGCACGCGCGAGCTGCTCGAGTATCTCCAATCCGAAGGCCGCACCTGGGAGCGCCAGGCGTGGCTGAAGGCGCGCGCGGTGGCGGGCGACCTGGAACTCGGCGAACAGGCGCTGCGCGAGCTCGAACCGTTCGTCTACCGCCGCTTCCTGACGCTCGAGTCGATCGGCGACATCCAGTCGCTCAAGCGGCAGATCGAGCTGAACGTCGCGCGGCGCGGCGAGACGCGCGACGAGGTGAAGCTCGGCCATGGCGGCATCCGCGACATCGAGTTCACCGTCCAGTTTCTCCAGCTTCTGCACGGCGGAGAGCACGCGGCCGTGCGCGGCGGGAATACGCTCAAGGCGCTGCGGGCCTTGCGCGGCGAGGCGCTGCTCACGCACGAGGAAGCGGAGCGGCTCGAGGCGGCGTACGTTTTTCTGCGCCAAGTCGAGCACCGCCTGCAGATCCACGGCGATTTGCAGACGCACAAGCTGCCCGCGGATGCGGGCGCGCGGCGGCGCATCGCGAAGAGCCTGGGGTACTCCGATTTTGGATTGGGGATTTCGGATTTTGGATTGCACTCGCCGAGTAAGGCGGAAGAGAAACCCGAGAGCAGCGAGAGCCCGGCAGCCGAAGAAAATCGGAAATCGGAAATCCAGAATCCAAAATCGGCCGAAGACCGGTTCGAGGCCGAGCGCCAGAAACACGTGGCGCGGGTGCGCGAGATCTTCGAGAAGCTCTTCGCGAATCTCTTTCGCGAACAGGAAGGCCCCGAGGGCCGGCTTTCGGAGCTGCTGCTCGCGCCGCAGCCGGACCTGGAGACCATCGCGGCGCTGCTGCCGGCGTTCGGGTTCGCGAACGCGGCGGAGACCGCGCGCGAGCTGCTCGCGCTGGCGCACGAACGCGTGGCGCTCACCAGCGCTTCGCGCACGCGCAAATTCTTCGCGTCGCTCGCGCCGCTGTTGCTGCGTTCGCTCGCGGCCACGGGCGAGCCCGACGCGGCGCTCAAGCGCTTCTCGCGCATCGCGAGTTCGCTGGGCGGGAAGGCGGTGCTGTATCAGTCCCTGCACGAGAACCCGTGGCTGCTGAAGATGATCAGCGAACTCGCGTCGTGGAGCGAGTACCTCACCGAGATCCTCGTCGCGAACCCGGGGCTCTTCGACGAGGTGATCGACGCGCTGCATACGGAGCAGTCGAAGTCGCAGGCGCGGATGGAACAGGAGATCGCGCAGATCGCGCAGGGCGGGGACGTGAGCGACACGCTGCGCGCGTACCGCGCGGGCGAACTGCTGCGCATCGGCGTGCGCGATCTGATCCATTCGGCGCCGCTGGAACAGACCCAGGCCGAACTGACCGCGCTGGCCGAGGCGCTGCTGCGCGCGCAGTTTGCGAACACGTACAAGCAGTCCTGTACCTCGCGCGGGGTCGTGGTGGGCGAGAGCGGCAAGCCCGTGGGATTCGCGATTCTGGGCCTCGGCAAGTTCGGCGGCGGCGAGCTGAACTACGGCAGCGACCTGGACGTGCTCTACTTTTACGGCGAAGAAGGCGCGGCGCCGGACGGCCTGCCTGCAAATCCGTACTTCTCGGGGCTCGCGCAGGATCTCTCCCGCGCGATGGACACGCCTACCGCGATCGGGCGGCTGTACCAGCTTGACGCGCGCCTGCGCCCGAACGGCAACAAGGGCCCGTTGGCGTCGTCGCTGGCGGCGTTCGAGCGCTACTGGAAGGACGGCTCGCTGGCCGACTGGGAGCGCCTGGCGTTCACGCGCGCGCGCTTTGCGGCGGGCGACGCGGGGGTCGGCGAGCGCGCGCTGCACCTGATCCGGAGCGCGGTCTATTCGCCGCTGAAGTCCGGGAACCTGGCGCAGGAAGTGCGCGAGATGCGCAAGCGCATGGAGGAGACGACCGAAGGCGGGGACCTGAAGCGCGGCAAGGGCGGATTGGTGGACATCGAGTTCCTCGTGCAGTACCTGCAACTGCTGCACGGCCCCGCGTTCCCGCCGCTGCGGCAGACGAACACGAAGGATGCGCTGAAGGCGCTGCTCAAGTTCAAGAAGCTCCGGCCGCCCGAGGGCGCGACGCTGCTCGAGGCGTACGATTTTTTCAGCCGCATGGCCAACCGCGTGCGGATCGTGCACGGGCTCTCGGCCAATAAGTTGCCGTCCTCGAAGGAAGAACTGCAAAAGCTCGCGCTGCGCGCGCTGTATATGGATGCGCCGGGCAAGACCGCCGGCGAGCAACTCGTGGAGGACTACCACCGCTACGCGGCGGAAGTGCGGGCGATCTTTGAGCGGTTGGTTGTTTAAGATGACTCACTGGAGCAGGTTGTGATTGGATTTCTCGTGTTTTTTATCGTTTCTGGTGTCTTTACGGCTTTTTATTTTCATTTTTATTATCAAAAGAAATACGACCGCGAGTTGCAGTGTGTTGAGCGATGGGCATGTAAGAATGGCTACCGCATCATCGAAGGGCAAAGGCGAATTTATTTATGTGGACCGTTTGGATTGCTAGGTTCCAGATACTCTACAATCTTTCACATCATTGCCGAAAACAGAGAGGGCAGGCGGTTGTCGGGCTGGGCCCGCGTTGGGTTCTTAGGAGATTGGATGCCCGACAATGTAACAGTTGTTTGGGACAGCGAGAAACGCGGGTTATTTTGGACAAGAACTTTGGTTGAGTTGTTCGTCATAACATTGCTTTTAATATGTGTAGTCTTTCTTCATTACGCGCATGTCCTTTGATATGTAATAGTGGAATGGAATAAGAATTTGCCGATGAACCCCGAACTCCGCGAACTCTTCGAGGCCGACCGGCGCGAGCGCGATCCGCACCCGCGCTTCGGCACGCCGGAGTACAAGGCGTTGCGCGAACGTGACGCGGCGCGGCGCAGGCGCGTCGGCGAACTGCTTGCGCATAGCGAAAAAATCGACGCGGCGCTGGGTGCCGAGGACCTCTACCACGCGGCGTTGATCTATCAGCATGGCGACGAGGCGGACGAGATCGCGAAGGCGCGTGATTGCGCGCTGAAGGCCGCGGCGATGGGGCACGCCAAGGCTCGCTGGCTCGCGGCGGCGGCGCTCGACCGATGGCTCATGTATCAGAGCAAGCCGCAGAAGTACGGGACGAACATGGTTCCCGACGGCGAGCGCACGCGCGTGTGGGAAATAGACCCCGGAACGAATGACGCGGAGCGTGCGGCGTGGGACGTGCCGCCGATCGCGGAGATGGAGCGGCGCGCCGCGGAAGTCTCCGCGCGCGAGCCGCTGCCGCCGCTGGACGGGGCGCCGTGGTGGCTGAAGGAGGCGGTCAAACGCTGGAAGGCCGAGGGCCTGCGCATCTGCGAGGCGCAACACGCGGGACAGCTCGACGTTGCGCGGATGCTCTTTAATGAATACGGCGCATCCCTTGGCTTCAATCTCTGCTTCCAGGGTTTCGACGAAGAGCTGGCCACGCTGCCGGGGCGCTACGCGCGGCCGGAGGGCCGGCTGCTGCTGGCCACCTTCGAGGGCCTGAACGCAGGCTGCGTGGCGCTCCGGAAGCTGGAAGACGGCGTCTGCGAGATGAAGCGCATGTACGTGCGGCCGGCGTTTCGCGGGAAGAAGATCGGCCGCGTGCTCGCGGAGCGCATCGTTGCGGAGGCGCGCGGCGCGGGTTATTCGCGCATGCGCTTAGACACCATCGCCACCATGCGCGAGGCGCGCGCGCTTTACGCTTCGTTGGGTTTTAAGGAAATGGCCGCGCCATACACGCACAATCCGATCGCGGGCGCGGTATTTATGGAGTTAATCGTGCAATAAATACGCGCGAAGCGGTAAGAACCACGGGGGCCCGTGCCGCTTCCCAGGTGTAACCGCTCACGAGGTACTACTGCACGAGCCGCCCGTGGCACTGCATCCAACGGATGCACTTCCCAACGAGTTGCGACGGATGGGGGAGCAACGTTGGGCACGTCCCCTTATATGGGACAAACGTCCAAGAGCGATCTTCAAGAGAAAAGAAGCATGCGAAAATAAGAAGGGTGGGTACTCGAGACGTTTTGCAAATTGGATAATTTGAGAAACGTTAACTCTTGCTGATGCGCTGCACAAAGCGCGCGAACTGTTCCGCTGTTAGAATCCGGGCCAGGGCGTGGTTGAAGTCGGATTGCGGCGCATAGTCGCGGCAAGCGGCGGCGGCGGCTTCAACCCGTTCGAGCGCGGCGTCGCAATCCTTCTCCTTCTTGGCTTTCGCGTAGGCCGCGCGGGCGGAGGTCTGCTCTTTGGCGAGTTTCTCGCCCGCGTCGCGGATCTCCTGCTTGGCCCGTTCGAGCTTCTTCTTCTGGCTCTCGGTGAGTTCCAGGTCGTCGGCGACGCGGTCGAAGACGGAGGTGCTGAGCAGCGCGACGTTCTCGGGAGGAGGCAGCGGGTCTTTCTGCCAGGCCTCGGCGGTCTTCTTTTCGCCCGCGCCGTCCCCGTCGCCCTCGTTGTCGTTGTGCTGCTTCTTGACCTTGCCTCCGGAGCTGAGGGCGAACGCTTCCCCGCTTGCACCCAGCAGGGCGAGCATCAGCAGGCATCCAAGAGCGCGCTTCATGGGCAGAGGCATCACATTCCCGTTCCCGGCCTTCGTCTTAATATATACGACGCGCCCGGGGCGTCTTTTACTGCACCGCCGAGGCCGCGCGGAGGTCACATCCCGAACGCGCCTTCGATCACGCCGCCCGCGGTAATCTCCGCGTCCTTGGCCGTCAGCCAGACGATGTCGAACCGGAAGGCCGGCGGCTCCTTTTTACCGCACCACCGCGCCAGGTACCAGCGCGCGGCGCGGACGATCCGGGTCTGCTTCTCCGGCGTGACGGTTTCCACCGGATTGGCCGGAGCGCGCTCGGAGCGCGCGCGCACTTCCGTAAAGACCAGCGTCTTCCGGTGCCAGGTGATCAGGTCGATCTCGCCCGGCGGGCAGCGGAAGTTGCGCTGCAACAAACGGTGGCCGCGCTTGCGCAACATACCCAGCGCATACTCCTCGCCCTTGGGACCGAGCTTGTGCAGGTCGCCCATACGCAAAACGATAACGCGGGCGCGGCGGATGGGAAGGGAGGACGGAAGAGACGGAGGCGACCCCCCTTACTAAGGGGGGAATAAAACATGGGCGTCGGGAGGCAGGCGGCAGAAAGGCGAGTACGGCTATTCGCTGTGCTCTTCGAGGATGAAGGCGCGCAGGCGGTCGTTGCGCTTGCGGAAGACGCCGTTGACCTTGAGCGCGCCGGCGAATTCGGCGGAGAAGGTGGCGTCGCTGGGGTTGCACTTCCAGGTGCCGAACGCAAAGCTGCCGTTCTTCTCTTCGGTCAGGTCGCCGTTGAGGAGGCTCGGCAGGCCGACGTCCTTCAGCTTGCCGTCGTTCTCGCGGAGCATGATGACGAGCGCGACCTTGGCTTCGTTGGGCTTGATCGGCTGGGCGGGCTTGGGCAGTTCCTTGGGGTCCGCGGGCGGCTGTTCGGGCGCGGCGGGCGCGGGAACGGGCGGCTTGGCCGCTGCGACGCTGGACGGATCGAGCCGGGCGAGCGCGGCGCGGGACGCTTCGCCGAACTGGGGATGGTTGGCGAGGATGCGGAACTCGGCGGCGGCGTCCGGCTTCGCGCCGAGGGATTCGAGGACGCCGGCGAGGGCGAAGCGCGCGCGCGCATCGTCCTGCTTGAGCGCGAGGAGCCGCGTGAGGTCCGCGCGGGCGTCTTCAAGATGGGCGGTGTCCCTGGCGGCCTCGAAATCGCGCAGGCTGAAGCTGGCGAGGATCCAGAGCGCGCCCGCCTGTTCGGCCTCCAGGCCTGGGCCCTCCAGCGAGACGATGAAGCGCGCCTTCTCGCGCGCATCGGCGCGGTCGAGCAGAAAGGCCGCGCGGGCTTCCACGTAACGCACGGCCGCGGCGTTGGGCGCCAAGATACGGTCGGAGCATTCGCGGGCGAGTTTGGCGTGATCGAGCGCGCCGAGCAACGCGGTCTGCGCTTCTTCGGGGGCGCGCGCGCGCAGGGCTTCGCCGCGCCCGAGCAGTTCCTGCGCGAGGCCCGCCTGGGCGAAATAGCTTCCGGGCTGGCGCTCCGCGGCGTCCGTCATCAGGCTCAGGCTGTCGGCGAAGACCGCGGAGCGCAGGAACGCCAAGCCCGCGAGCGCGGCGCAACCGAGCACCGCCGCCCCGAACGCCAGCTTACGCGCGCCGGTCTGGGAGGCTTCGGCGAGGTAGAGCGCGCGGTATTGCAGGGCTTCGATGGCCAGCGCGAGCAGCGCGGCGGCGGCGGGCAGCGCGAGGCAGACCGCGTGCTCCTGAAAGAGGCCCGGGCCGCTGCCGTAGGCGATGCCGGAACCGAGGAGGCACCCCAGGCCCGCCAGCAGCACCCAGAAGCGGCGGTGATCGACGGGCGTCCAGAGCAGAGCCAGCGCGACCACAGCAAGCAGGGCGAGCGCAGCGAGCACGCCCGGCGCGGCCAGGTTCGCGGCGGGCTCGATCTCATGCACGAAACTCAGCGGCCACGGCGCGACGATCACGGCGAACGCGCGGCCCATGGCGGTAAGGAAGGTGATGGCGTTTGGGAAGTCCGCGATTGCGGGTCCCGCGGCCAGCGCTTTGGAACCGGCGAGCAGCCCCGCGGCGCCGAAGAAGCCCGTACGGATCAGCCGGCCGGAGAGCGGGCCCTTTACCCAGGCAAGTTCCAGCAGCATGAGCAGCGGCACGAATCCGAGCGCGGACGGGTGCGAGGCGACGCCGGCGGCGAGGGCTGCGGCCGCAAGAGCGAAACGCCCCGTCGAGGGCGGCTCCAGAAACGCCTGGTAGGAGGCGCCGGCCAGCGGTTTCATCGCGGCCCACCACGCCAGCATGCAAAAGAAGAGCGCCTGCGCGTTCGCGCCGCGGCTGGCCCACGCGGCCGTCTCGACGTTGGTGGGGTGGAAGAAGAACCAGGCCGCTGCCAGGCCCGCGGCCACATGCGCTTTGGTCGGGTTGCGGGACGGCACGACGGAAAATCCGGGGCCGACGATGTACTCGCCGCTGACCGGCATCAGGGCCTTTAAAGCATTGAAGAGCAGCATGGCCGCGGCGAAGAGATAGGCCAAGTTCACCAGGCGGAAGAAGGCCGGGCTGTTGCCCGCGACGGCGAATTCCAGGCGGACCAGCAGAGCGCCCAAAGGCGCGGAAGATTCGGCGGACCCCGCCGCCACGCCTTGCGCGACGTTCGCACTGAACTCCTCGACGCCGTTGAAACTCAAGAACGGGTGATTGAGCGCCCCGGCCACCAACAGAGGACCGGAGAGAAAGAGCAGCAGGCCGAGGACCAGCCCCGAGCCCTCGGAGCGTGGTTCGAGGGCAGGCAACTGCTTGGTGGAATCCGGTTCGGACATGGGCTCGCTATTAAAGCAGAAAGGGCTTGGGATTGAACTGCAAATACGCAGGGACGGACCGGCGGGTGCCGGGCCATATCGGCGCGGCAGGAGAACGTGGCATTGGGGTTGCACTTGCGGAACGATTCCCGTTCCATTGCCCGGCTTCCGTCTAAGGGGTACGATGCCGCCTTCGTCTTAGGTCCACTCGAAGAGGAGCCCAGCGTTTGGCCGATCGGATGCGATGCCGGGGAACGTGGCGGCAGAAGCTCGCTTGGCGCGCCGCGGCCATCGTGCTTTTGCTGGCCGCCGCGAGTTCCATCCTGCGCGCCGACGGCTTCCACCTCACCAACTTCCGCTACTTCTCGGTTTCCGAGAGCTGGATCAAGATCAAGACCGAACTCCAGTTTCCGGAACTCCCCGCCGGCAAGACCTGGTCCGACGTCTGCACGCTCGGAGAGTTCCAGAAGGACGACCAGAAGCGCGGGCTCGTCGCCAGTTCCGAGCAGATGCTGGCGCTGCGCGTGGTCGTCACCGACATGGTCGAGGTGCTGAAGTATTGCGGGACCACGTACATGAGCAACTGCGCGCCGGACTCGCCGCCCTGGATGTTCACGGCCAAGACGCGCGAGAAGGCGATGCAGGACACGATGCAGATCCTGGCCGAGATCGGCTGGCAGGCGACGCCGTATCTACTTGAGGCGCTCGAGCTCGACGACCGCTTCCAGCGCGGGCCCAACGGCGACGCGCTACGAAAGTTTTGCGCCGCGTGGGTCGAGGAGACGATCGCGGACGACGCGTTGAGGAGCGCGGTCGCGGCCAAGTCCGCCGAGTACAAGCAGGCCGAGGCGCAGTTCCAAGCCTCGTGCATCGACCTGATGAAAACGAGCTGGAAGGAAGTCGAACGCCACGAGGCGCTGATCCGCGAGGTCCACCAGCAGAAGGCGCGGCTCGAGACGCTCCAGGCCCAGGCGATTCTGCGCGACCCGGCGCTTGGGAAGGTGGCCGACAGCCTGCAGGCGCTGCGCGAGAAGACCGGCGCCGCCCGCGGCAAGGCGCCCGCCGAGTTTTTTCAGTTCTACCGCAAAGAACTCTTCGTCGCCGAAGACTATGCCGACCGCCTCCGCGGCGTCATCATCTCTTACGGGGAGCGCGCGCGCCCCTACCTGCAACAGCAGACGCTCAATACCAATCCCGTGATGCACGAGGAGGCCGTGAACCTGCTCGCGCGCATCGACCGCGCGCTCAAGGCCGCGCAGGCGATCCAGAATCCGCCGCCACCTCCTGTGCAGGCGGGCGCCAAAGGCGCCGAGAACGAGCTCTTGCCCGGTGAGAAGCCGATGGGCAACCCCATGTCGCCCGCGGAGGACCAGGCCGATCCGAATCCGTGGATCGAGAAGAAGAAGCAGGAGTTCGAGGCGCTGCAGAAGACCGGCGAGAAGACCGCCAAGGTCCGCGAGGAACTCGTGAAGGCGATCCGCGCCTCCGACGAGATCCTCGCTAAATTATCTGAGCTGCAGAAGGCCGAGCAGACGCCCGAGACCAAGGCGCAGATCGCCGATCTACAGAAACAGCTCGCCAAGGCGCAGCAGAAGGAATACGCGCTTAAGTTGGAAGAGGACGACGCCGAGGCCAAGCTGCGCGAGGCCCGCAAGCACTTCACGGAAGAGGAGCCCAAGAAGCCGGCGCCTTAGCCCGCTACAGCCGGCAGTTCAGGATCGAAGTCTCGATGATCGCCGACGCGCCGAGCGACTCGAGCTTGTCGATGATCTCGATGCTGCGCTTCTTGGGGATCATCACCTTCACTGCGCACCACTTTGGGTCTTCGAGGTCGCTGATGGTCGGCGAGTCGAAGCCCGGGGCGACTTTCTCGGCGTCCTTCAGTTTCGCGCGCGGGATGTTGTACTCCAGCAGCGTGTACTGCTGTGCTGTGAGCACGCCTTCCAGGCGGCGTTTCACCAGGCCGCAGAGCTTCGCGTCGCGGACCTGTTTGCCCTGGATCAGGATGCCCTGCGAGGCCGAGACCGTCTCGATCACGGCCAGCCCGTTGTCGCGCAGCGTGTCGCCGCTTTCGACGAGGTCCACGATCGCGTCGGCGAGGCCCAGCGCGACCATGATCTCCACGCTGCCGCTCACCTCGACCAGATGCGCCTTGATGTTCCGCGTGCGAAAGAACGCGCGGGCGGTGTGGACCATCGAGGCCGCGACTTTCTTGCCGTGCAGATCCTTCGCCTTCTTGACCGGCCCGTTCGCGCGCGCGGCCACGGCCAGGCGGCAGTGCCCGAAGTCCAGGTCGAGGACGTGCTGCACGCGCGTCTCGCAGTCGTGCTCGTGGACGAGGTCCCGGCCCACGATGCCCATGTCCGCCGCGCCTTCGGCTACCAGGATCGGGATGTCGTCGGGCCGCACGAAGAGGACCGCGAGCTCCAGCCCGTCCGCGTGCGCGAAAAGCGCGCGCTCGCGCCGGCGGAACTTGATACCCGCCGCCTTCAGCAGGTTCTCGGACGGCTCCTGCAACCGGCCCTTGCTGGGGATCGCGATGCGGGAGAGCTTCGGTTCGAGCATCAAGAAGAGGGCTCCTTCTATTTTCGATTTCCGATTGCGGACGCGACACTTCACGGCCCTTCGCGCCTCAAATCCTCATTCGGAATGTTGCATCCGTAATCCAAAATCGCCAATCCGCAATCCAAAATCGTTACGCGTCGCGATGCACCGTCTCCATGGAGAACGCCGGCAGGCAGACGGCGAGGTACTCGGCGCCGTCGGGCTCGGGCGTGCTGTACTGGACCCACTCGCCCGGCCGCGCGAGGACGGCCTCGCCCGCGCGCACGTCCATCTCGCCACCGGCGTGCTTCACGCGCAGCACGCCCTTCAGCACCACGGTGTACTCGGCGAAAGCCGGCGTCTGGCCGGGCTCGACCCAGCCACCGGGGCTCCGCATGTGCGCGATGGAGACCGCCGCGTCCTTCGAGTTCACCCGCCCGAAGTACTCGTCGATCAGCTTCGGCTTGTTGCCCGCGGCCTCGATCCGCGTCGGTGCTTTGATGTGCGTCGGCATGGCGCTCTCCTTTATAGGGCGGCCAGACGGCCCGCCTGCCTGCGTCTCCTTATAGGAGCGCTCGGCTGCGCGGCAACGGCGCGGCGGTTGGACGGGCTCGCGCGAGCGTTGAGCCGGACCTTACGACCCGGGACGCATCCGGTTACGGAAATCGGCGATTAGCAGCCCCGCGCCGATGAGCGTGAAGACGCCGCCCAGGCCGCAGAAGACCGTGCTCAGGAAATACTGTTCGAGAAAGCCCACGAGCCGCCCGTCTTCCGGATGCCCGGGCGGATACATCACGGTCACGCGCTCGCCCACGCTGTAGGCCGTCGGCGAGGAACTGACGCGGCCGGTGATCTCTACCTCGCGGTCCTCGGCCTCGGCGATGAAGCGGACCACCGGCTTCGAGCCCTTGCCGCCGCCTTGGAGCCGCACCACTTCGCCCGGCGCGCGCACGGCGTCCTGCTCGAAGTCGCGGTCGAACTTCCAGACCAGCGCGCCCACGCTTCCAAACACCAACCCGAAGGCGGCGAAGATGCCGCCGATGAGTTTGAGCGAACCCTGCGGACGCGGCATCGTTAGCGGGTCTTTTTCTTCGGCGCTTCGGCCGGTTCGATCATCCGGTTCTCTTGCGCCGGCAGCAAGCCCGCGAGCCCGCGGCGGATGTGCTCGTAGGCGCTGCGCGCGGGCGAGTACGCCGAGGCCGAGTGCGACTCGAGCCCGATCTTCTCCGCGCCGATGGGTTCGTTGGTAGTGCCCACCCAGAGGATGTAGTCGAGCGGCAGCCAGAGGATGCCCTCGCGGATGTCGCCCATCTCGTAGACCTCCAGGCCCACGATCATGTTGTCGATGTCGATCCGGCCCACGCGGCGGATGTTCAGGATGTTGTCCGGGAGGTGGACGAAGGCGATGTGCTCGGGGAACTCCCCGCCGAACGTCTGCTGCAGCTCCACGAAGATCGAGAGCAGGCTCACGCGCGCCATCAGGCTCGGGTGCTTGTGCCGGAACTCGTCCACCTTTTTCGCGAGATGCTGGCGCTGCGCCGCCTCGTCGGCCGGGATCGCGTCGCCCGTTTCCGGCTTCGCGGGCCGGGTTCGCGAGGGCGCGGCCTTCGCCGGATGCTTCGCCCCGCCGCGCCGCTTCCCGCTCGCGCGGGCCTTCTTCATCCGGGCCATGGCCACCTCCTTATTGAAAGCCCCCTGCCGGCGAGGCTCGCCTCCTGTTTGCGAGCCCGTATTCTCTCCAAGGCCGCGGCGTTGTCCACGGCATGGGACGGGGACGAAGAGCGGGGGCGAGGGGCGGCTTCAGGACGTGCGGGGCCAGGGCATTCCGGCAGACTTACACTTTGCGTTAGCCTAGCGCACAGGTCTTCAACCTGTGGCACTCTCGACCGGGCGACCTACAAGCACCGGAGTGCCCCGCGTCCCTTTTCGTTGCGCCCTACGCCCGGCGCTACATACTACGACTAAAAGGAGGTGTGCTATGAACCAAATGAAACAATGGCTGGCCTATTCCATCTGCGCGCTTATGCCGCTGCTGGCCGCGGGCTGTTCCTCATCGTCCAAGAATCCGGGCGAGACGCCCGCCAAGGCCGATCCCCAGAACCCGCCGCCCACGCCCGAAGAGGTCCGCGTGGCGCTCAAGAAGAATCTCGACGCGCTCTACTTCGATGAACACCACAAGAAGGACCTCCACGTCGAGAAGGTTGCGTACGCCTTCGAGGACCTGAAGGTCGGTGGCCCGGTGCTGAAGTCGTTCGGCTCCGGCGAGCCCGTGCGCACTGTTTTTCCAGTGAAAGTTAAGGTCGAGGTCGAGTCCTTCGTCAAGGACGGCAAGCCGGCCAAGTACGACCGCGGCGGCGACGCCGAGCCGTTCTATTTCAGCAAGGATTCCAAGGGCGAGTGGCAGATCCTCAACCCTTGACGGCAGAGTCGCTGGTTGGCTGGTGCGCTAACCAGATACCTAGCGAACTAGAAAACCAGCGAACCAGGAAATCGGGGCGACAGGATTCGAACCTGCGGCCTCGTGGTCCCAAACCACGCGCTCTACCAAGCTGAGCTACGCCCCGACAAGCACTTACAAGATTTCAATGGCACGGGTACGCAATTTGGGTACGCCATTCAATAGGCCAAGTTAATTAAGGCGATGCATGGATGATAGTTGTTTTATTAAGTGTATCATGGCGCGCATATTCGACAAGCTTGCTAAGGAAATCGCAGCAATCCAAGGCTTCCTGATTCCGACTCATCCGCTGTGCATCGTTTGATGCAACTATCGGGCCTTCTCGCCCACTAAAAACAAACTTGCTTGCGCCGCGATGCCTCGGTTAGATAGGTAGCCACTAGCCTAGGAGTCCGCGCATGTCTGCCGCTGAAACTGACGACGTCTTTGCGAAAGTATTGGTCGAATCGGGGCTTCTTTCCGCGGAAAAAATTGAAGCGGCGCGCAAGACCAAAGTTGGATCAACGGAAAGAAGTTTGGGCGACATTCTCATAGAGGATGGCGCACTTAGTTCTAATGTAAAAGAAATCCTAGAGAGCCGAATTCGTGAAGGCCACACGGGACCCATGAAACGGCTCGGCAATTTCCTTATCGCTAAAAAGCTTGGAGAAGGGTCAATGGGCGGGGTCTTTTTGGGGCTTGAGATTCATGCGGACGCCCCTGCGAGACCGGTCGCCATTAAAGTCTTAAAAAAAGAACTTACTCAAGGCAGCAAGGCGCTGATTGATCGCTTCGTGCGCGAAGCGACTTCTGCCTCGAAACTTCAACATGAGAACATCGTCAGCGCTAAAGGCGCCGGCGAAGTGAACGGAATGCATTACTACGCGATGGATTATGTGGAAGGCGAACCTCTCGACGCTGTGCTTAAGCGTGAATCGAAACTACCTATTAACCGTGCCTTGCAGGTCACCATAGACGCGGCCAAAGGTCTTGGCTACGCCCATGGGCTTGGATTTATCCACCGCGACATCAAACCCGCCAACATCTATCTGACCAAAGGCGGACCCGCAAAGGTGTTGGACTTTGGATTGGTGAAGAACGTTTTAGCGCCAGAGCAAGATGCCTTAACGATTACGGGAACGGTTATGGGCTCCCCCCATTACATCAGTCCCGATCAGGCGCGTGGCGATAAAGGAGTGGATCTGCGCACGGATATTTATTCGCTTGGCGCAACACTCTTTCACATGGTTTGTGGGAACCCGCCCTTTCGAGGAAATTCTCCCGCAACCGTGATCATGATGCATATCAGTCAACCTCCTCCCGCTCCAATCGCTCTTTCCCCCGATATTCCACCGGGGTTGTCGCAAATCATACTCACCATGCTGGCAAAAGATCGTGAATCCCGATACCCCAACTGCGCAGTTCTCGTGGAAGACTTGGAGGAAGTTCAGGCTGGACGAGAACCCAAATTTAAGCCGACCTCCGGATCGCCTGATGCGAACGAGATCATGCCGACCGTTCTGATGGCGCCTGAGGTACTGGATAAAACAACCTTGCTTGAGCCAACTCAAATTATGCCTAAAAAGAAAAAGTCTTGGTGGCAGTTTTGGAAATAAGGTCCGAGCCGTCATTCGTCCTTCTAAATACCAAGTGCCTACATGGCGCCGCCAAGAAGATTCGGGGCGGCATTTCCGGTTTACGGCAACGTACGGGTCGCCACTGAGTTACCACTTCAAGTACGCGGGGGACGCGTCTCGGCCCTATGTGCGCGGCGAAGCGCCAGGACGAGCGCGGCGCTCCCCGCCGCCGCCAGCAGGATGAAGACTGCCGCCTGCGTGGCTCCCGCGGGCGTGCCGAATCCTTCGGCCTTTCCGGGCTCGAACGGCTGCATATACCAAACGTACATCTGGAGGCTGCCGTCCGCCGCGGCGAAGACCGGCCGCGAGCCGTCGTCGCCGTGCAGCACGCCTAACAGGTTCCACGCGATCAAGGCACAGGCGGCGTAGGTAAGTCCGCGGCGGGGCCAGCGGCGTGCGAGCGTTTCGCCGAGCAGGGGCAGACCCACCGCGGCGAGCGCGACCAGCGGCATCAGATAGCGCATCCAAAAGACAGGGAAATAATAGAACAGGAGCCAAAAGACGAGTTGGAGCGAGAATCCTAAGCTTATTCCCACACGCCATAAGCGCAGCGCGAGACCTTTCCCGGGATGGGCGCTTGGCGAGCGCAGCATCCATAAAACAAGCACCGGCACGATCCATGGAACCCGGACGAGCCATGCCAGCAGAAGCGACAGATGGCCCGGAAGATTGCTCGGGACAAAAAGCCGGTCCATCTCCGGTCCATGATAGGGATCGTAACCCGTGCGAAAAGGGCTGCCGTAATGGACGTAGTTCAACCACAGCAAGGCCGCCCCGGTCAGGCAAGGCGCCGCGGCGAGAGCCGCCGTGCGCGCGAGCTGCAACCGGCGCGAACCGGAGCGATCGACCAGAATGGCGCCCGCTAAGCCGAGCCACACGCACGCGACCAGAAGAACGCTGGTGTAATGGCACGCGAAAGCCCCCGCGAGCCCTGTGCCCGCCAGCAACGTCCAGGCGACGCCCGAGCGCCCTGCCGTAGCGCAGCCGCGCAAGTGCGCCCACAGTGCGAGGAACAGACAGAACGCCAAGCCCATTTCCGCATAGTAAAGCCGCGCATAACTGACGAGCGGGCTGCCCAAACCGAAGATGAGCGCCGCCCAGAGGCTGACGCTGGCCGAGCATCCCGTCTGTTGCCCAATCTCGTAGAGCAGCATACCGGCCAGGGCTGCAAAAACCGGAACCGCAAGGGCCGTAATCGCGCGTGTGCCGAGCGCTCCGTTGCTGACGCGTTCGATCAAAGCGCCGACGTAAACGAACGGCCCCGAAAGGAAGGGCAGGCCGAGCGAGAACCGGCTATAGCGCTTGGGCGCGGTCGGCGCTTCGCCCGGAGCCGGCGGGTCTGCGAGGTCGCCTTTCAGCCAGATGCGCTCGGCATTGTCGAGGTATTCGCGCAGGTCCAAGTATCCGCCGTCGCCCTTCCACACGGCCAAGTAACAGAGCAGCAGACCGGCAAAGAGCCACGGCGCGACCGGGCGTTGCGATGGGACGGAGAAATTCGGATCTGCAACTTCGACGCCTTGCGGCATAAACGGAGTCTCGGAGACGCTCTGCCCGCGCTGCAACAAAGAGGCGCGTCGAAAGCGGAGGTATCGTAATGACCTTCACTCATTGCTGCGAGGGCAATGCGCCGCCTTATAAAGGTGAACGAAGCGCCTTGGGAATAAGAAACTTCTTGAGAATCGAATTCAAACTGACATTCTCTAGGTGCACTTGCGCGTATAATCCTATGATATGTAAGGTAATGAATGCTGTTCCCTTTAATCTTTTGGTGTATCCAAGTCCAGACAGATTTCACTTGACCCTTTAGACCAGTGAGATAGAGTTTCTTCAGTTGAGAATGATTCTCAGTGGAATGTTTTTCTGGAAGATAGGGGCTTGATTTCAGTTCTAAAGCTACTAGCCTGAGAATCATTCGCAGTCAGAGGGGTGAATCCGATGTCACAAGTCGCCTGCATGCCTTTCCCCCTCAGTATGGCTGCGCCAAAGATGAGAGTTCGTGTCGTAGATGTCCAAAGCTCGGACGTAAATGTCAAACGCCTCGCCGATCTCGGTCTCGTCAAAGACACCAAGCTCGTGGTCTCGAACTGCGGCAAATGGGGCGTGCTGCTCCAGCTCGACGGGGCCTCGCGGCTCGCCGTCGATCAGCGCATGGCCGAAGACGTCTGGGTCGAAGAAGCCGCGGCGTAGTCCTCTCCAAGAAAAAAGCCATGTGGTGGGAACACCTCCTCGTAGGCGCGATCGTTCTGGCCGCCGCCGCGTGGGGCGTGTGGGCGTTGGCCGGCACGTTCCGCGGCAAGAGCACCTGCGGCTGCGGCAAGGACGCCTGCCCCAAAAAGCCGGGAGCCCCGCCCGATGCGACTTAGCGAGTGCGCGCCGGGCCAGGGCGGACGCATCGCCAAAGTGGAAGGCGACGACGCTATCGGCCAGCGCCTGATGGAGATGGGCCTGATCGAGGGCGTGGACGTGAAGGTCGTGCGCATCGCGCCGCTGGGCGATCCCATCGAGATCGAGGTCCAGCACTACAAGCTCTCGCTGCGGAAATCCGAAGCTCAGCGCGTGGAGCTTGCGCCATGAGCGTAGCTCCGAGCCAAGCCGCGGCCACCGGCGCGCGCGTCAAGCGCGTCGCCATCATCGGCAACCCCAACACGGGCAAGACGACGCTCTTCAACGCGCTCACGGGCCTCTCGGCGCGCGTGGGCAATTACCCGGGCGTCACCGTCGAGAAGAAGACCGGCGCGCTCGCGCCCGGCATCGAACTGATCGACCTTCCCGGCACCTACAGCCTCGCCGCGCACAGCCCCGACGAGATGGTGGCCGTCAACGTCCTGCACGGCGACCAGGACGGCGAACCGCGCCCCGACGCCATCGTCGTCATCGCCGACGCCGGCAACCTGCAGCGCAACCTCTACCTGCTCACGCAAGTGATGGAGATCGGCCTGCCGATCGTCGTCGCGCTGAACATGGTGGACGCGGCCAAACAGGCCGGCGTCACCGTCGACGCGAAGCTGCTCTCCGCGGCCCTCGGCCTGCCGGTCGTTCCCACGGTCGCATCCAAGGGCGTGGGGATGAACGAGCTCCGCGAGGCCGTCCGTTCCGCGCTGAACGACGCCGCGCCGACTAAGCCGCTGTGGGCCTGGCCGCCGTCGATCAAAAAGGAGATCGACGCGCTCACGTCCGCGTGCGGCATCGATGCTTTCCTCGCCGGCCGCGCCTTGATCGACGAAGGCGGTTCCGCCGAAGCCGCGCTGGCCGCGCGCAAGGGCGAGAACGCGCGCAAAGCGCTGCACGAGGCCCGCGCGCGCTTGAAAGCCGGCGGTGCGCCGCCGGCCAAGCTCGAGATCCAGATGCGCTACGCCTGGATCGGGCGCACGCTCGCGCCGTGCATCGACCGGCAGCCCGCCGGACCAAGCCTGACGGATAAGCTCGACCGCGCGCTCACCCACCGCGTGCTGGGAAGTTTCATCTTCGTGCTGCTGATGACCGGCGTCTTCGTCACCATCTTCGTCGCCGCGCGTCCGCTCATGGACTGGATTCAGGCCGGCTTCGACTGGCTCGGCGGCGAGCTCTCCGCGGCCTTTGCGGGCGGTTCGCTGGAAGGCGGCATGCTCGAGAGCCTGCTGGTGAAAGGCGTGATCGCGGGCGTGAGCGGCGTGCTGGTCTTCCTGCCGCAGATCGCGTTCCTCTTCCTTTTCATCGCGCTGCTGGAAGACTGCGGGTACATGGCGCGCGCCGCGTTCCTCATGGACCGCGTGCTGCGCTTCTGCGGCCTGAGCGGCCACACGTTCATCCCGCTGATGAGTTCCTTCGCCTGCGCCGTCCCGGGCATCATGGCCACGCGTACCATCTCCAACCAACGCGACCGCTTCACCACCATCCTCATCGCGCCGCTCATGAGCTGCTCCGCGCGCATCCCCGTCTACGGGCTGCTCTGCTACGCCTTCGTACCGCACGAACCGCTCTACGGCCTGCTGCCGGCGCTGGTCTTTGCCGCGATGTACTTCGTCGGCATCGCCGTCGCCATTCCCGTCGCGCTGATCCTTAAGCGCACGCTGCTGAAAGGACCGACGCCGCCCTTCGTCATGGAGCTTCCTCCTTACAAGATGCCCACGCCGCGCGTCGTCTGGCAGCGCGTCTGGGAGGCCTCGAAGGCCTTCACCGTCCGCGCGGGCACCGCCATCTTCGCGATCTCGATCGTCGTCTGGGCGCTGCTCTACTTCCCGCGCCCGCACGAGATCGGCGTAGAATACGATGCCAAGCGCGCGGCGGTCCGGGTCGAGTACCCCGCCGAAGAACTGCGCAGCGAGGACCAGAAGAAGGACCTGCAAGACAAACTCGACGAACTGGACAAGCAGGAGACCGGCGCGTACCTGCGCGCGAGTTACATGGGCCGCATGGGGCATTTCATCGAGCCCGCCGTGCGCCCGCTGGGCTGGGACTGGCGCATCGGCATCGGGGCGCTGGCGAGTTTTCCCGCGCGCGAGGTGATCGTCTCGACGCTGCGCATCATCTACGACCTGGGCGAAGAGTCCGGCGGCGACGAGGAAGGCTCGCGCAAGGAGCTGGCGGAGCGGCTGCAGGCGTCCACTTGGCCCGACGGCCGCAAGGTCTACAACCTGCCGGTGGCGCTCTCGATCATGGTCTTCTTCGCGCTCTGCGCCCAGTGCGCCTCGACGCTGGTGACAATCAAGAAGGAGACCGGCGCGTGGAAGTGGTCCGCGTTCACGTTCTTCTACATGACCGGCCTCGCCTACGTGGCGTCGTTTGCGACGTATCAGATTGGGATGCTATTGATGGGGTAGGGCCCGCAGTTCCCCTCTCCCCCTTGAGGGAGAGGGGGCAGGGGGTGAGGGGCGGGTGCTTGCCCCGCGCATCTACATCGCCTTGCGCTTCTTTCCCGTCTTCTTCGCCGGTTTGGCTTTTGGTGTTAATGCCTCGGGCTCTTCAGCCTCCGGCGCTTCCTCCTTCGCGGGTTTGGCCGCTGTTCCGGCGCGCGAAAGATTCAGGTCGAGCAGGCGCTTAAGAATCTCATCGTCCGAGAGATCGGGCGGCCAGCCATAGGCGGCAAAGACGGCCTCGTCGAGTTTGCGGTGCGCCTGGGCCAGCCATTCGGGGCGCTGGTTGTAGAGGTTGGTGAGCGTGCGCTGCGCGAGTTTGCCCGCGCACTCGGCGTCTTTGGGCACAAGGCGCGGATAGCGCGCGCGTCCGACGCCGTTCTTGACGCTCGCGGCATCGACGTAGCGCGACCAAGGGCCTTCGTGCGAGGCCGGGAATTCGAGGACCTCTTCCTTCACCCATTCGGGTGGGTTGAGCCAGTTGCTGCGCAGCGTATCGAGTTCGCGCGCGGCATCTGCGATGCGCGCATGAACTGCGGGCATGGAAGTTATTTGTGCATAAGAATTTAGGGGGGGGTAAGCGCACTATACTGTTTAGTTTCTTTAGGCGAACCATCTTCTGGAAATGGGAAGGTTTCGAAACAGGTGGTGGGTGTGTAACGGAACCCGCTCTCGCGTTCGCGAACCTGGGTGCCTTGAGCTCTCGCCCATACCTCATGCAGGCGTGCATGAAGCACTCCAAAGAAATAGTCATCCGAGTGGGCAAAGACAACAGTTGCGTCTGAAGGTATTATTATTGGACTTTGCCAAATAAAGATTCGATGCTTTGACACGCGTGGAGTAACGATTACACGAGAGCACGACTTAGTAGCCTTTCGGATTTCCTCACCGCTTCGGCCATGCATCCACCAACGATCTCGACGTTGTCTATCACGATTCTTATCTCTAATCGGTTTAACAACTCTTTTCACGAATTCGAAGGGGGCTTCAAATATTGAAGAGTTACTCAGGTCTTTTTTTCCGAAATCAATCACAAAGAGACCTCTATCTTGTTGGGTGATGTCCGATGCATTGCATAGTGGCCGGATAACGTCTGAATTGCATATTGGTTTTGGATTAGGAGTATGAAGCATTTTCCTTGCTTCTTCTAATTCGATATCGAATGGACCAACAATCACTGGACCCTGAAAGCAAAAATCTTTGTTTGTTCCTAGGCAAACTGCTTTCGTAATGTCAGCAGATCCACTCATCAAATTGGGCGATATTTGATCTGTAGCTTTTCCGTCTAGCTGACGAACCTTTTCAGTACCTGCGTCGAATGCAACCATTGAAATGTGTACATTTGCGCCATCGAGAATCCAATCACGATCACTAATCGCAAAAAAGATGTCCCCTGATTCCTTGATACGCTTCAGGACCGTTCTGTTTGAACCGCCACGAATACCTTGTGTGGCGAGCAGTCCAGCTCGCCCGCACAGACCAGCCTTGATGTGGGCACGCGCTTTTTCGAACCAATAACAGCAAAGATCGGCTTCGTGTGGAACCCGGTTTTGAAAAAGAGCAAAGAGGCAATCGAGGTACCCGCTTCCCAACTCGGCTCGCAGCCTCTTCCCGCCTAAAAACGGCGGATTGCCCACGATGACGTCGCACTCCGGCCACTTCGGTTCCTTTGGATGCTTTGCGTCCGCGAGATCGAGGATCGCATCCATCTCCTTGATGTTGTCGAGAGGCTTAAGAATGGGTGCTTCGGGGCGGTATAAGCCGTTGGCTTTGTCCCACTGGATATGTCCAATCCAAACGACTAATCGCGCCAACTCCACGGCATAAGAGTCTTTTTCTATCCCGTAGAGCTGTTCGGGCCCCACATATCGAAAAAGGTTATGTCCGCAAGTGGCGGCATACGTAATGACTTCTTTTTCGAGATCCTTAAGTAGATTCAGGGCTACGTAGAGGAAATTGCCACTACCGCAGGCCGGGTCGAGTACTCGCACAGTGGACAGTCGGTGGCTGAAATCTTCGAGCAGACGCAGGAGGGCTTGGTTTTGCCGATAGTAGTCCTTGCCTTTGAGACCATCGCGCTTCGCGCGTGACTTTTCGGCCTTTGCTCTAACCTTAGTCCATTCGCGGCGCAGCGGAAGCATCAGGACAGGCTCCACCAGTGTCGTTATGTCCCCTTTGCTGGTGTAGTGCGCCCCGGCCATGGAGCGTTTGTCCGGGTCGAGCGAGCGTTCGAAAAGCGTTCCGAAAATGGCGGGCTCGATCTGCGACCAATCCAGCTTCGAGCATTCGTGTAGGATTTGAAGTTCGAGGCCTTCAAGTTCGAAAGCTTCATCATCCTCGAATAGCCCGCCATTGAAGTGATCAATGTTTTTTAGATATGCGCGTCCGCCCCGACGCATAGCGCGAAAAAGCGCACGGACTTCCTTGACGAATTCGCCCCCATCTAATGCAGCCTTAACTATTTTTTGGAAAAGCTTGTCCGGAAGCAGGTCCACGTCTTCGGCAAAGAGACAGAAGAGGACCTTCATCAAGAAATGGGCTGCGCGGTGTGGGTCCTCCCTGCGGCGGCGCAAGCCCAACGCAAGTTTGGCAAAGTGTTCAGCGGCTTCCTCTGTGACGGCCTCGGCGGTTTTCGCGGGACGAAGGCCATTCGGATATTCGAAAAGATTGGTAAGGAGTTTCAGAACTTCGGGCTTATGCAGTTCGGCGTTGGTAAAGCGATGTACAACGCTGACGCAGTTCTCAAATTTGGTATGAATTTCATAATTTTCGAAGTCGCACACGACAAGTAGCTGGGGGCTTTCCAGCGCTTCGTGATATTGCAAAAGCTGATCGTAAGCCTTGCCGAGATCTTTGTGCTTGCCTTTGTATTCCCAGGCAAAGTGGCCTCTATACCAAACGTCTGCAAATCCTTTGCGACCTTTGGTCACAATTGTTTCTGGGCCGTATAGTGTTTGTTCGGTTTGAGCAACCTGTGTTCCGGCTTTAACCACACTTTTTTGAAAGGTATAAACGCTGCCGTCCTTGTCGATCTCGGCCGGCGTGGGTTGGTCTAGCATTTCGCAGAGGTCGAGGAAATGTTCCTGATAGGCGGCGCTCTCCTTGAGTTTAGAGGCTTGCCACTTAGCGATAAAGGCCTGCGGAGTTAGAGAGGCGGACATGGCTGTAAGATAGCAGAAATCGCACGCGCTCAAGGGTTGAAAAACGCGTGGGCATTGGGCAAGCACCGGGCACCCTCACCCCCGACCCCTCTCCC
>JACQFI010000042.1 GCA_016200135.1 Planctomycetota bacterium | reverse complement strand
ATGCGCGTCGGATGGATGCGCCCGTCGGCGATCAACTTCTCCATGGTCAGGCGCGCGACCTCGCGGCGCACGGGCTCGAAGCAGGAGAGCACCACCACGCCCGGCGTGTCGTCCACGATCACGTCCACACCCGTGGCCTTCTCGAAGGCGCGGATGTTGCGGCCTTCGCGGCCGATGATGCGGCCCTTCATGTCGTCGCTGGGCAGGTCGATGGTCGAGACGGTGTTCTCGGCGACGTAGTCGGAGGCCAGACGCTGGATCGTGTTGAGGATGATCTTGCGCGCGTCGACGTCGGCATTTTCCTTGGCGCGGTTGAGCGCGCGATTGGTCATCTCGACGACTTCCACCTCGATGTCCGCCTTCACGCGCTCCAGGAGCATGTTCTTGGCCTGGTCCGGCGTGAGCTGCGCGATGGTCTGGAGGCGGCGCTTCTCGTCCTCGTACATCACGTCGAGTTCCTTCTTGCGCGCCTCGATGGAGGTCATCTGTTCCTGGCGCTTCTGCTCCAGCCGCTGCAGGTCCTGCTCTTTGCGTTCGAGCGTGGAGAGCTTGCGGTCGAGCATGTCCTCGCGCTTCTCCAGGCGCTTCTCGGCCTCGCGCGATTCGTCCTGCGCGGTCTTGATCTCTTTCTCGAATTCCTTGCGGCGCTTGAGCGCGCCTTCGGACTCGTCGGCGCGCAGTTTGGCGACGTCGGCGCGCGCCTCGTCCATCAGGCGCTGCTTGTTCCGTTCGCCTTCCAGCTTGGCCTCGGCCTCGTGCTTGGCGTGCGAGCCCTTCATGATCGAGGAAACGATCAGCCCGCTCGCGGCGGCGCCGGCCGCGAGTCCGATTCCGATGCTGAGTGGATCTATAGCCATGGGTGTCCCCTTTCCGGTTCGGCACGGCCTGGCGGCCTGCCGTGGATGCGGGGCTTGGCAATTCAGGAGAGCGGCCGGGATACGCGGCGGTCTACTCGCGCGGCGAAGAGATCACGGACGGGGTCTGGACGCGATTCCTGCCGGTCTTCAGGTGCTCCGGCAGCGCTGAACGCGGATGTTCCCGTGGACCCGGCAAAAAAGCCGGCCCGGGCGGGTATCTTGTTTCAAGGCGCACTGCGCGCCGCGCGTTCGAATCGGTTTCAAAGTCTTTTCCAGTTCCGTCCTGCGTTAAGATCCGCTCACGGTCATTACCGGCGCTGGAACCAGGCGGCCGCTCAGGGCCGCGCTCTGAATGTAAGGGGAACCTTGGGCTCCCGTTCAGAGGTCTTCAGGTTTTGGGAAGGGCATCCTTCTATCTGGGTGCTCCGCCCGGCCGCCGCGAGCCTGCTGCATCTCTTGTGGCGACGAATCGACCTAGCCTTATTTTTGAGAAGGAGAGAAATGGCTCCGTCTCTTGCCCACGCGTTTTCCTGACTCGCTTGTTACGGCCTGCTCGTTTCGGAACAGGCCCACCAAGCCCACATGGGTCATATTAATTCAAACCACCGCTTTTCGTCAAGTGTATCTGGTTAAAATATATGGGGTTATGCGAGGGTAACGGGAGCCTTCATAGTGCATGTAAGCTTCGAACGAATGGCCGGTTAGTCCTCCGTCTGCGTTTTGAGCAGGTCCACGATCTTAGGCGCTTCGTGCAATTCGCCGTCGCCGATGCCGGGGCAGCGGTTCATTTCGGCGATCCAGGCGAAGGGGGTCGCCATCACTTCCGGCCAAAAGGGATAGTCGCGGCACTGCTTGGGCCGGGCGGGATAGACCGAACAGCCTTTTTCGTCGAGCAACACGCAGTCGCCGTTGGAGCGCTCGCGGATGGACGCCCTGCCGCTGGCGTAGCGCCGCAGGTAGCTGCGCTCGAACTCGTCCGGCGCGAGCTTCATGTACTCCGCGATGGCCGCGATCTCGGCCTCGGTCACCCAGACGTCGCCGGGGGCTCCGCCGCAGCAGCGCCGGCAGCCGGGCTGGCAGGTGAAGCGCACGCCCTCCGCGAACCACGGCGGAGCGCTGTCCGCCAGGGCGGGCCGCGAGGACTTGGGGTGCTTGTGCGTGCTCATGCGTTGCGCTTACTGGGCCGGATTCGAAGCCGTGGAGTCGGGCGCGGTGTCGGTCGCTTGAGGAGGCGGCGGCGTTTCGGGCGGCACGGCCGCGAGACCGGCCGAACTTCCGGGCATTAGCGCCGCCTCCATCTTGGCGGCCTCGATCCATGCGGCGGGCCGTTGGCTGGGGAAGAGTTGATAGCGGACCTCGTTGATGAGGCCCGAGAGCGCGAAGCCGTTGAAGGCCAGCGCGAGCATGATCTCGTGCTGCAACCCAATCAGCACAATGCCGAGGATAAGCCCCAGCAGGTACATGAAGGACTTCCGCCCGCGCAACAAGCGGTCGCCCACGTGGATGTAGTGCACGCGCGAGACCATCAGGATGCCCACGCAGAGCATGAGAAAAGGCAGCGCGTAGAGCACCGCGTTCACGATCCAGGAGAAGTTCTGCTCGCCGATCCAGAGATAGAGTGTTGCGTTGGGCAGGGTGTCCGCGGGGATACCGTCGAATTTCGGCCGCATCATCGGGACGAGCATCACGACCAGGCTCGCCACGCAGCCCGCGGCGGCCGGCGAAGGAATCCCGAAGAAGAAGTCGCGGTGGCCGGTCTCGGCTTCGACGTTGTAGCGCGCCAGCCGCAGCGCGGCGCAGGAGACGTACACGGCCATCATCAGCCAGACGTAGCGGTCGAGGATCGGGAAGGCCTTGGACTCGGGCCAGATCGTGGGCGAGGCGTAGTCGATCAGCGCCTTTACCAGCACTGCCGGAGCGACGCCGAACGAGACCACGTCGCAGAGCGAGTCCATCTCCATGCCGAACTTGCTGGAGGACTTGGTCCAGCGGGCCACGCGGCCGTCCATGGCGTCGAAGACCATCGCCGCGAAGATCAGCAGCGCCGAGATGTTCAGGCAGCCCAGCGTGGTGAGGTTCCATTCGAGCGGCGGGTTGTGCGCGCGCATGGCGAGGATGATGGACGCGAAGCCGCAGAGAAGGTTGCCCAGCGTGACCATGGTGGGCACGGGATGGACGCCCATGAGAAAGCGGCGCTTGGGCTTGCCGTCCTTCGCCTTCCGGAATCGTAACGCAGCCATGAGTTCCGCCTCTCTTCCTTCCCCACCATCAAGCCTGTGCGGCTACCTCGGGCGATGCAGGTTCCGCAGCCGAAGCCGGAACCGGCGCGCGGGTGCGGCGCATGAGCACCGTCTCGCCGCCGACGACCTTCTGGCCCACCTGCACGGCCGCCTCGTAGCCGGAGCCGGCGGGCACGTAGAGCTCCGTGCGCGACCCGAACTTGATCATACCGTAACGCTGCCCGCGCGTGAAGCGGTCGCCGATGCGCGCCTCGCAGACGATCCGCCGCGCCAGCACGCCGGTGATCTGCTTGACCAACAGGCGCTCGGCCTCCAGCGAGACGAGCCCAACCTCCTGCGACTCGTTGCGCTCCGGCGCCTTTGGGTTGTACGCGGGGAGGAACTCGCCCACGCGATACTGCAAGTGTCCGACAAAGCCTTCGCAGGGCATGCGGTTCACATGAACATTTAGAGGCGAGAGAAAGATGCCCACACGCAGCGCGCGGCCGCCCAGGAACGAGGGCTCGTCGAGTTCGACCACATCGGTGACGGTGCCGTCGGCGGGCGAGACCAGCAGGCCGGCTTCGCCGGGCACGCTCCGGTCGGGATCGCGGAAGAACCAGAGGACGATTGCGTAGGGTGGCAGCGTGGCCAGCGCCGCCAGCGGATGCAGCGCGCGGGCGAAGCCGAACGCAAGCGCGCCGCAGGCCAGCGTGGCGAGGAAGAGTTCGTCGCCGCCGTACACGGCGAAGCCCAGTTTTCGCAAGAGTCCGCGCACGCCCGACGGCCTCCATGGCCTGTACCGCCTAACGGTGTTCTTACACGTATCGTCAAAAGGCTTTAACAGTATGCCAGAAAGTGATGAAGAAGTCATGAGCCAACACCACGCCCCGGGCTGTACCCGGGGCGTGGTGTGACTCAAACGGCTAACGCTGGATGCGCTACGGGATCTGGTCGAGCTGCTTCTTGGCGTCTTCGGCGAAGGTGGTGCCGGGATACTTCTCCATCACCGCCCGCAGCTTTTCCTTGGCCTGCGCGGGCATGTTGTTCGAGAGGAAGTTCTTGGCCGACGAGATCAGCGCGGGCGCCTGCTTCTCGGCCAGCGCCTGCAGGTCGTTTTTGAGCTGGTCGCGAGTGGCCTCGTTCTTCTCCAGCGTCTCGAGCTTGCGCTTGGCCTTCATGGCCGCGAGCGAGTTCTCGAAGCGCGGGTTCGTGGAGATCGACTTGTACTTCTTGAGCGCCTCGACCAGGTTGCCGGAGGCTTCGAGCGACTCGCCCTCGGCGAACTCGACGCTACCCGCCACGTCCGGCCGCGTCTTGAGGCTCACCAGCCGCCGCTGCGCGGTCTCGAAGACCTTGGTGAAGGGGAACTCGCGGTTGATGACGGCGAGCTCCTCCACTTCCTTCATGAAGTCGCGCTGGAGGTCCGCGTCGTCGGCGGCCTTGAGGTGCTCCTGGGCCAGCCCTTCCATTTCGATGAAGCGCTTGCGCGCGTCGTCGACGAGCTGCTCGGTCTTGGCCACGTTCGCCAACACGACGGAGGCGTAGAACGAAGCGGCTTCGCGGTAGTTGCCTTCCTTGAACTTGGCTTCGGCCGCCGCGAACATCTCTTTGATGCTCGCCTGGTTCTGCGCGACCTTTTCCTTGTACGCCGCGTCGTCGGCGTTCATGGGCTTGCCGCCGTTCTTGCCGCCCTTACCGCCGCCGCCCTGCTGGCCGGCCGCCTGACCCTGCTGGCCGGCGGAGGCCGCGGATTTCTTCTGATACTCGTCGTAGGCCGAGCGCAACCGATCTTCGAGCGACTTCGAATCGGCGCCGCCATCGAACATCTTGGGCGCGTCGCCTTCGGCGCGGCTGATGCGGCACGTTAGAAGGACCAAGGCCGCGAGCAGCAGCGCGAGCCAGAGCGCGCGCTGGTAGCGCTCGGTCTTCGGCAGCACACGAACTTTCAAAGGTGGCCGGACGTTCTTCACGTAAGTCGCCCTCGCTAATGGACCTCTGTTCAAGGCAATGGACCCAACCTTACCTTCTTAGACGCTCTTTCTTGCATCTTTGATGCCGTAGAACATGGGTCTCAAAAGCCACTCACGCATTGACGACAACTCATTACTGTATAAGTAGTTATGATATCATTCGCCTATCCAATAATAAACTTAATAGAAGGATGGCCACCAACAAACCGAAAACCCCGAGTTCCCCGATGGCCGCGTAAAGGGTAGCGGGGGCGCCTCCTTTAATAAGGGGGAGGTCGGCGAAGGCAACGCCGACTTGGTCGGGCGGAATGGGTACGGTCAGGTTCCCGAGCGGGTCGACGATGGCGTCCACGCCAGAGTTCGTGACGCGGACGAGCGGCCGGCGGACTTCCACGGCGCGGAAGCGCGCGGCCTGCAGGTGCGCCGCCGGCCCGAAGGTCCCGTGGAACCAGCCGTCGTTGGTCAGGTTCATGAGCACGTCTGCGCCGCTGGCCGCGGCTTCGCGGGCCAGGTCCGGATGGGCGTCCTCGATGCAGACGTTGAACGCAAAGCGGAAGCCGCCGGTCTCGAAGACGGGGCTGGGTTCCGCGCCGGGCCGGTAGCTGTCGCGCGTAACCGAGCGCAGGATCTTGAGGAACGGGCAGGTCTCGGTGAACGGGATGTACTCGCCGAACGGCACGAGCCGGCGCTTGGCGTAGCGGCCCGCGAGCTTGCCGTCGCCGGTCATGAAGAAGGCCGTGTTGTACCAGCGCTGCTCTTCAACATCGATCTCCTTGTCGTCCGGGTGAATCCAGTCGGAGCCGAAGACCGTGGGGATGCCGTGCTCGCGCACTGCTTTCGTGAACTTGAGCGCGTAGGTCTCCACGTTGAACGCGCCGGGAACCATGGTCTCGGCCCAGCAGATGAGCGCGGGAGGTCCGCCTCCCCCGCCCTGGGCGGCCTGCGCGTGCATGGCGAGGTGCTCGTCGAGCTGCGCCTGCTTCTCTTCGTCCGTGCGGCTGACCTTGTTGTACGCGCAGCCCTGGAGCAGCGCGATGCGGGGGCCGGACTCAAGCTTTGGAGCGAGAGCCGAGACGCGCCAAATGCCATAAAGGAGCGCGGCCAGAATCAGGGCGGCGACGGCCGCGGCTGAGACGCGGCGCTTTAACGGCGTGCCCGGCGGCGCGGAGAGTCTTCCCGAAACCACCGGTGCGGCGACGAACGCGAGCACCGCGTTCACCGCGGCCACGAGGAAACTCAGGCCATACACGCCAAAGAGATCCGCGAGCTGGCGCAGGTGGGCCTGTTCATCGGTCGCGTGCCCAAGCAGCAGCCAGGGAAAGCCGAAGACCGGGATGTGCGAACGCGCGAGTTCGGCAAGGGTCCAGACGACCGCCGTCCCGAAGATCGCCGAGACCGTGCCGCGCCGCGCGAGCCCGCGGACGGCCAACAGCGCCGCCAGGTAATAGAGACTCGTGTAGACGCTGAGCGCGATCCAGCCTCCGACGGCCAGATGGTTGAAGAAGCGGAACGCGAGCAAGGTCCAGACCAGCGCAAAGGCGTACGCCAGCCCCGCTGCACGCTTGCGCGTGGGGGCTTCGGCCACGAGGTAGAGCAGCGGCGCGAGCCCGAACCACGCGGGCAGGGCCGAGACATCCGTGAACGGCAGCGAGAGCACGACGCCGCTGAGAACGGCCAGGGGATAAGCGTATCGAGCGCGCATGGCGCTTCACAGACTACGGGAAACGGCGGGACAGCAAATCCGAAATTCGAAGCACGAAATCCGAAAGAACTGCGAACGGCTGAACCACGAAGACACGAAGAAGTGAAGACGCACGAAGAACAATCCTTATGGGCCCCTGCAAGTAGCCGAGAGCCAGGAGCTACAAGCCAAGTTGTCAAAGAGCGGCGCCTGATCCCTCGCAGGGACCCGGATACGGCTTGATGGTTCCGCACGCGTGAGATCGCGGTGCTTGTAGGTCGCCGGCCGTGCGTGCCACAGGTCGCAGACCTGTGCGCTGATTCAGGCGCACCCATGCGCAACGCACAGGTCTATCGACCTATGGCACCCAAACAACCTACCTACAAGCACAGAGGTTTCCTCGGTGCGGCACGGCAGAACACAAGAACACTCGAACCTACCGACGCAGCGGAAGGCCTCACGGCTTCACCAACATCGCAGGCGCTCGGCCTGAGATACGACTGTCCCATGCTTCGGGACGCACTGTATAGCGCGGGCGCTTTGGCTCGCGCGGACGCGCATTTCCGAAAAAAGTCTGCACGTTGTCCAAGAACGCGCGGCATTTCGGAATGCGTACGACAACTACGGCAGGCAGGAATGCCTGCCCTACAAACGGCAACTGCGGCAGACAAGAATGTCTGCCCTACGGTCCCTCTTCGGGACGGACGGTATGGGGCGCTGTCGGCGCGCTGGCGGGACCGCCGAGTCCCACGCGCCGGGGGAGCGCCGTCCAAGTGTGGCGCTCCGGCCCGCTGCCTTCTACCTACCCCGTGAACGGGCGCTGTCAATGGGTTGGCGTGGAAAATTTTATCCGTTTGTCTACGTATCTTTTACACTTCTTGTGAATCGTGGACAAGATCGTAGACAAGACACCATCGCTTGTGGTTTGCACGTGGGATGAAACGCTATTGCACGAGGGGCGGGCAGCGAAAAAACTTGTGTGGAGTGAATGCTTGGTTAGCGCGGAGCGCGCCCCGTTGGGGCTACTATCGGTAAGGGGGCCTCGTACCAGGGGCTCCGTCCCGATGAATCGGGACTCCACCCCTGGCTATTTCAGCACGCCTCTTCGAGGCTTTGGAACTGCGATGATCCTTTGATGAAAAAATCGATTCGCGTTGATTGTGCCGTGCCTTTCTTGAGCTATGGAATTAGACCGATCATTATGTACAATTTATTGCATGGAGACGCCGGGCCAGCAGAGGCATCTATATTCCGCCTCCTTGTCGACATGGGCATGCCTTTACCTCGTCCCGCTGTTCGGATTTCTTGTTTATTTATTTTTTGTTGGTCTTTTCATTCAGCATCCGTCAAGGACTTGGCTTGAAGGGCTTCTGAATAGTTGTTTCTTTGTGTCTGCCGTTTTATTTTTCTTATATTCGCTCCTTTCCCTAATGGGAGAAGTGCGTGTAGCCGCTGATTCCAATCTTGTACGGATTTTTGTTGGCATAGGGCCATTCGGAATAACACGAACGTTTAAGACATACGAAATTGACCATTTCGAGGCGGATGCAAATTATCGCACTTTTCTATACCAATCGTCCGGAATACTCCTTCGTGGCAAAAAGTCTTTCACCTTCGCAACACTGCTTTCTGGAACTCAACGAGACGAACTAATCGCGCGTTTGAACCTAATGCTTAAAGAACTCAACAACATACCCATCGACAAACTGCCTGAAAATCTTGCTTCGCTGTAGTCCACGCCGTTCTCCGTGTCCTCTGTGCGCTCCGTGGTGAAAGAACGCTACGAGCTGTGGATCGCGTCGCGGAAGTGGGTGCGCAGGGCGGCGGCGAAGCCGAAGCGCTGGGCGACTTCCTTGCCGGAGCTCTTTTCGCCGGCGCCCTCGGTGCCGCTGTCGTCGGGTCGCGCGGCGCGGAGGAGGTTCGCGCCTTTGCTCTCGCCGGCGGCGTCCACCATCGCGCCGAGCAGCGTGTAAATGTTCCAGTTCTTAAGCGCGGAGATGGGCACGACGCGCGAGGCGTCCTTCAGTTCGAGGAATTCGGCCACGACGCCGGCGCGCTGCTGGATCGTGCGCGAGGTCTCTTCGGCCGGCGCGTGAAGTTTATCGTCCCAGCGGTACGGGTAGAAGAGATCGGCCTTGTTGAGCGCGACGACGAGCTTGTCTTCGAGCGCCGGGACGCGTTTCTTGAGTTTCTTGAACATGCGCATGTCGAGGCGCATGTGGCGGTCGTTGTCGAGCATGAAGACGACGACGTCGCACTTGCGCGCGAGGCGGCGGTAGAGCTTCACGAAGTGGTCCCACTTGATGGCCTCGTCGCCGTAGCCGGGGACGTCCCACATCACCACGCCGGTGGGCCGGTTGAGGAACGTGCCGGTGACGAGGCGGTAGTCGCTGACGGTCTTGGTGCAGGCGGTGTGGTGGCTGATCTCCGCGACCTTGCAGCCGAAGAGCCGGTTGATGGTCGTGGACTTGCCGCGGCCGGTCTGGCCAAGAACGCAGATGTTCGGCCAGTCGTCGAGCCACGCGGCGAGGCGCTGGTTGGTGTCGGGATCGAGCGCGACGGAGTCGGTGGCGAGCGCGTTGGCGAAGTCGGCGGCCCAGTTGTGGATGCCGGCGATGTTGTAGCGCACCTGCGCGCCGCGCTTGATGCTGTCGATGCGTTCCCACAGGTCGCGGATATCGACGGCGAGCACCGGGCGCTGGTGCCGCGACCAGACGTATTGCGCCAGCACGCGGTAGATCTTCTGGCCTTCCTCAGTCTCGACGGGGACGGGTTCCACCTGCGAGGCCGCGGCGGCGATGTAGCTTTCAAGAAGTTCCTCGGGCGACTGTTCGATGGTGGGCGCGGATAGTTGGATGGACATAGACGTCTCCTCTAACTGGTGAACGTTTCGCAATAGCGGCCAAGCGAGCGCAATTCTAGCACCAGTCAGAGCGTACAAAAGCGACTTATCCGAAAGCGACTCAAAAATGCGAGCGGATGCAAAACGCGGAGCCTAAAAATCGTCCTCGGACGCGCAATCTAATTACACAGAGTGCGCAAAAGGCGCAATTGGGCCCTTTGCATCCTCTAATAAAACGCAACCGGGGACAAGTAGTGGTAGAATGAAGGTTGTGGAACGTATGGACGTGCTATGCCCGATGTAGTGGAAAGACGGCAAGGAGAGTACTTATGAAAAATTCATACTTAGTGATTTCAGGCGTAATCTTCGGCGTGGTGGCGGTGGTGCAAGGGCTGCGCGCCTACAACCAATGGCCCGTGCAGATTGGAACGGAGTTCGTGCCGGTCTGGGCCTCTTGGGTAGCCGTGGTGGTGGCCGGGATTCTTTGCATCTGGGGGCTGATTGCCAGCCGCAAGGCCATTTGAGATCCGCATACTACTCTCATCCAACCGCTGCCCCTCTCCTTTTTTGGCGAGAGGGGCAGGCGGTGACAGGCTCAGGCTAATTGGCGGGTTCCATCTCCACCCACTTCACCTTGGGGTTCTTGCCCGTGGGGATCTTCCAGGACGTGTCCATCTTCGCGCCGGCGGGGTAGACGTGTTCGGCGGTCTTCTCGCTGCCGTCTTCATCCCAGCAGTAGGCGACCTTGGTCTTGGCGTCGTTATTCACTTCGTAGACGATGGAGAACTGGCCCATCTGATAGGTCTTGCCCATGTTGTTGCTGATGCGGACCTGCACTTCGCCGGAGCTCTCGCCATCGAGGTCCTTGGAGCCGAAGAAGAACGACTGCGACCAGGTGTCGGGCGCGTTCATGGGAATCGGCGAGACGATGCGCCAGTCGTCCTTGAGGACCTTCCATTCCTTGCCGTCCTTGGAGTATTCGGCCTTGAAAGCGAGGTCGGGCTTGGGCGGGCAGCCGGTCGGGGAGCGCGTGGCCCAGCAGACGCTCTTGATCTTCTCGCCGTGCGGACTCTTGAGCTTTACCGTGAACGACGGCTTATCCAGGCCGCCGTCGACGATATTCTTCGCGATGGATTCGGCCTGCGGCCCGATGGACTCGACGGCCGTCCCGCCGGCGTTGAAGGTCACCTGTGTCTCGCCGCCTTTCAAGTGCGGCATCACGTACCCGTTGGCCATGCACAGGGTCTTGATGACGATGTCCTTGCCCGCGAGATCCTTGGGCGCGGCCATGAACTTGAGCCAGTACTGGTAATGGCCTTTGACGAGATCGGTGAGGTCCAGGCCGTCGGAGAAGTCCACCGGGTCCGAGAAGGTCTTCATCGCGTCTACGGAGACGCAGACCTTGCAGGCGGCCTTTCCGTTCAGCACCAGGCCCAGCTTCGCGCCGGGGTCGAGGCACTTCTTGTTCGCCGGCACGCAGGCGACGATAAAGGGCGAACTGTGCTCGATGACGATGGACTCGGGGTCTTCGGCGGCGACGCCTTCTTTGTATGAACCGCTGCCGAAGTCGGGCTTGTAGGTGAAGAGCGCGTTGCCGAAGCGGCCGCGCTTGTTCGGGTCGCTCTCCATGTTCGGCCGGGCGGTCGCGTTGAAGTACTTGCTGGGATCGGTGCAATAGGTGGCGTGGCGGTTGGGGCCGTCGAAGCCGTCGACGCAGATGCCCCAGAAGGCGAGGGTGCCCTTCTCACCTTCGCCCAGCCCCGGCCGCGGGAAGCGGCGCAGCTTTTCGCCTGGGCGCAAGTGAACGATGGGCGGCGCGACCGCATAGCCGCTCTCCGGCGCGTACGCCTTGATCTGCGAGTACGTGCCCACGCCGTCGCCGGGGTAGAGTTCCGGGAGCCACGAGCGGTTGTCCTTGGCGGGGCGGTTGGTCAGGTACTGGCTGCGATTGACCTTGATCAACTCCTCGATGTTCATCATCGCCTTCTGTTCTTTGTCGAAGCAGACGGTGGTGATGTCGCTGTCCAGCAGCACCCATTTGCCCTTGTCGTACGTGCCGCCGCTGACATCCACTTCAAAAGAAGTGTGGCCGCTGACGATCGACGCGCGGCTGCGGCAGTGGCCAAGCAGGTATTCCATCTCGGCGTTGTACTGGTAGTGGTTCTCCTGGCACATTCCGTGGCCGTAGGAGAAGACGCCCGCCCAGTAGTCGCGCGTCACTTCCGGCGCGCCTTTCTTGAAGATGTCCGGTTCCGGCAGCAGCGAGCAGTGGAAATAGTGGATGTTCCGCCAGTACCAGCTCGCGATGGCCTTGTCCTCGTCGGTATCGGTCTTGCGGCCCGTGATGCGCGTGTAGAGTTCCGACTGGGTCTGGAAGAGGCGCTCGAAGGTGGAACACGAGAGCTCGCCCGGCCAGAAGGGATGGTCGGTCCGAAGCTGCGGATCGCCGACGCCGCCTTCGGTGGCGCGCAGCAGCGAGATTCCGGCTAACGCGAACAGGACCAGCATCATCGACCGAATCACGCGCATCGCATTCTCCTCTTAACAGTTGGTTCGGCGCGAGGCCCTACTTTGTTTGGTAAGGCAAAACCTCTAAGTTGGACGCACCTTTAATGCGGAAAGACCTCGGTTGCTAGACGTCTATACATATACACCTATTCGGCCAAGTTAAAGATCAAAACAAAGCAGGTTTTAGGACCTTCTAACCTTATCGCGCTTATGAGGTTAGAACTCGTGGTTCAGTCCTTCATAAAAGGCTGGCAGCGTACTGTCTGGCCGGTCCAGGCATCGGCCTGCGGGCGCTTTTCTCTGCGGCGCTACTATCCGAAGTACAATGGCAGCATCGAAGCCGGAATCGGATCGCTCCAGACCCGCGCCCATCATGAGGCCGCACGCTATGAACGCCCAGGCGAATGGACCTGCGACGATGTGGAGGCGGCCCGGCTCCAGAGCAACGAACTCGCCCGCCCGTGGGGCCACAACGGCGAGTCGCCGCTCGAAACCTGGATGCAGCGCAACCCGCTTACGAAAGAAGACCGGGAACGTCTGCTCGCGGAAGTAAAACGCGCCCGCCCGGTAGTCCGCCAGGAATGGGGTATCTTGCCGTTACTCGAAGGCAGCAAACGCGATGATGAGGCCGTCCAACGCGCCTGCATCACCCGCGCTCTCATACAGCGCGGTTTTCTTTCGATCAGGAGGAGGCGATTTTCTCCACCCATTAAGCGCTCACTTTGGGCAAGAATTTCGTAGGGGGCACAGTGCCCGTACTTAAGGATTGCAATGGCAAACCACTTTTAAAGTAGTAACAAATAAATGGCCATGTTCGCTATTCGGTTCGGTTTATTGGGTACGCTTCTCGCGTGCTTATTTACTGGCTCGGTTTTGGGTATTTTATTCAGCGGAAATGAAGCATGGCATCAAGAACAAGGGTTTTGGGCATTGTATAAGGAAAAGGACTATGATTCATGGTTCCCAGACGAAGAAACAGAGCGGCCTCCACTTGAATCTCCCGACCTCACCCGCTGGATTTTATGGGCAGAGGGTCTTGTCTCAATCCACGAAGCAGGCAAAAAGCAAGCTAACAGCAAGTCAACCCGCCCACTAAATTCCTGGGAATATGGGAAACAGCTTTGTGAAATCGAAGTAAAGCTTGAAACAAATAACGATTCTTACCATCCAATAGGATTTGAGGACGATGATACTCTTTTGTTTGCATGCGGGGTCCTAAGAAATGGTAGGCTAACGAACCCAAAGATAATAGTTTTGCATCGCCGTTTCCCCGAATGGTGGTGGGGCCACTTCTATCGCCCCGAGGTCTGGCTTACCATCATCTTCGGCTCGTTGTGGCTGTGGCGCGTGATTCGATGGTTCCGGGAGCGAAGGAAGGCGGTTACGGCAATGAAGTAATCTCAACCATCCCCTTCCCATTGCCCTCCCCTCCCCGTCATCATCTCCGCCTTCTAAGTAGACCCGCAGAATGAATCATTTTTCTGTACACAATGTGCCGATGTATCTGTACACAATGTGCCGATGTATCTTCTGGCGACAGAGGCGCCAGGAGGTGATCATGGGCTGGGGTATCAAGTTGCGGGTTTCGCAGTGGGACGAACTCGATCGATTGCGTTTTTCGACCAAGTCCAAAGCAGTCTTTCGGAACGGCCTGATCATTTTGTTGTCGGACTCGCGCGACTCGATCAAATGTAAGCCTTCGGCCAAGTACAGGTCGGGGTGATTTTGTTGTGAATGTTGGCTGGTGGCACTGGAGGCGCCAGCGATCGCGGCTAGGGCTTTTCGATCTGGTGCCACTGGCTGCGGTCGTTTGCAGCCAGTGCCGGGCGCTTGAATTGAGCGCAGTATTTCGGCATGATTGGAAGCATGAATGCGAGCCGCGAACCGCATCGCAAACGAGTCAGGACGTTTAACGTTCCGGGTCACGCGCACTTCCTCACGTTTTCCTGCTATCGCCGCATCCCGCTGTTGACCAACGATACCTGGCGGACGTGGCTGGCGCAGGCGGTGAAAACGGCCTGCGCCGAACACGACATGGCTCTATGGGCTTACGTCTTCATGCCTGAACACGTTCATCTGTTGGTCAAACCTCGGCGAACCGTTTACGAGGTGTCTGCTTTTCGGAAGCAGCTTAAGCAATCGGCATCGAAACGAATTCTGAATGCGTTGAAGAAAAGGAATGCGGCTATACTCAAGAGGCTTGTCGTGCAAGAGCGTCCCGGAAAAGCCTGTTTTCGGTTCTGGCAGGAGGGTCCGGGACACGATAAGAATATCTGGTCTCTGGAGAAAGCGTGGGAGAAGGCGGTCTACTGCCACTTGAATCCGGTGAAGCGAAAGCTGGTGAAGTTCGCGGGACTGTGGCGTTGGTCGAGTTTCCGGTGGCTGGAACTGGGAAAACGGGACGGAGAACCTTTGACCGTGAACGCCTGGGACGAACGACTGAGGGACGATCCCGACAGCCCCGCACTGGATGCATACAGCCGCAGCCAGTGGCACCAGTTTTTCGAGCGCACGGCGCGGCCGTGAGGGTCAGACAATGCCACCAGCCTTTAGGTTTTAGGACGCGCTCTTAGTACAAGCCAAATGTTGCATCTTCCGAATCCATCATTTTCCAATACCTTTCGAGCCCATCAGCAAAAGTGTCGCACAGGTCATTGAAACTGGAGCACAGAACAAACAATTCCGTAACATCACAAAACACAATTTGCCCCTCAGTACCCAATGGTCCTGGACACGGATCGAAAAATAGGGCTCCACCTAATCCGATCTTGTCCCTTGCAATAGGAATCCAGCTACGCATGCGATACGCGTTTACTTTTGGTTCTTTTTCGAACTGACTGGATTTAGGGTTTAGATGCTCGTAGGCCCATGGGAAAAGTTTCTTCTCTTTAACGCAACGTTCAAGAGATATGAAGCCAAAGGGAATTGGTGTATTTCGAAATTGAAATGCTCCAATCGCACATTTCCCAGAGCCATTGGCCATTAAGTAAAGTTCTGAAAAAGAACTAGGGAATTCCCATGCCAACATGTTTTCAAATTCTCTAATTTTATTTAATGAACACCCCGGAGGAAGCTCAAACAACCTCCCATGTTTGGCATAAATATCTCTTATTCCATCAAAGAAATTGCTCATCTGTCCCTCCTTGCTCGTGCAGACGAATCTACCTCTTAGAGTGGCACCCTCTCGATATTTTGAACGAAAGTTCGCATGAGTAATTCGGGGACAGAGCAGAATGGCACACAGTTGGCCCGATTGCGCATCGAGCGCCCTGCGTCCGACGCCATCATTTGAGCCTTAACTATGTGCCATTCGGGACAGAGCACACTCTAAAAATAAAGTGCTGTGTCGGCTCTCTCCCCGAATTTCCATCCTCTAGCAACAACAATCATTTTGAGGCTTACCGTTCGCTGCGCTCACCCGGCCCGATGGTCCGGGCCACCCAGCAAATCTTACTTCGGCTTCACCCAGGTCTTCGAACGGGCGGCTTCGTAGAGGGCTTCCATTACGGCGCTGCGGGCGGCGGCTTCGCGGACGCTGACGAGCGGGACGTCCTGCTTGCCGGAGACGGCGTCGAGGAAGAGGTCGAACCCGTGCGGCCAGGCGTCGGAGAGTTTCGTCCAGGGCTGCTTGCCGTCCGCGCCTTCCACGTGCTTGCTCTGGAAGTAGAACCCGTTGGGCGTGGTGCAGGCGTGGCCTTCGGTGCCGCTGACGAGCATGCTCACGGGATGCGCGAAGTCGTCCCAACTCGCCGCGAGCGTGCCGATCGCGCCGCTCTCGAAGCGCAGCAGGCCCTCGCCGAACTCGTCGCAGCCGGCGTAGCGCGCGGTGCCGTTGTCGAGCGTCGCCGCGACTTCGGAGATGCCGCCCAGCAGCCACATCAGGATATCGAGCGAGTGCGTGCCGAGGTCCCCGTAGCCGCCACAGCCGGCGATCTTGGGGTCGGCCATCCAGCGCCATTCCTTATCGAACCAGCCGCCGAGCGCGCCGCTGTGGCAGGTGCTGTGGCGGATGCGCGTAACGCGCCCGAAGCCGCCCTTCTGAATCTGCTCGCGCACGAACCGATGCACCGGGCTGCCGCGCATGAAGTAGCCGGTCTGGAAGAGCACTCCGGCCTTCTCGATGGCCGCGGCCATGGCGTAGGAGTCCTTCGCGCCCATGCCGAGCGGCTTTTCGACGAAGAGGTGCTTCTTGGCCCCAGCGGCGGCGAGGACCAAAGTCTCGTGGCGGTCGGTCTCGGAGCAGACGACCGCGGCCGCGACTTCGGCGTCGGCCCAGATCTGCTTGAGATCCGCGGCGACTTCCGTCGCGCCACCGAGTTCCGCCTGGTTCTTCTTGGCGCGTTCGGCGTCGTGGTCCCAGACGTACTTGACCTGGAGGTCCGCGCGGGCCTTGAGCTTCTTCACGAAGCTGGGGGTATGGATGTGGGCGCAGCCGACGAGCGCGACGGTGAGCATGGAGGTCCTTTCGTGACGATGGCCAAGAACACCAAACGAACTGCATTGAAAAATGAGAATTGAAAATTGCAAATCTCAAATTGGGCTTACGAACACCTCCAATTTGTACTTTTCAATTTTCAATTTGCATTGCCTTTCCAGGCCGCGGCATGTGGAACGGCCGCGATGAGGACTACTCTCCCTTCCCTAACCGGTCGGCGAGGATCGGATCGAGATCGGGCGTGGCGCGGATCTTGGCCTGGGTCTTGGCGACGTCGTAGGGGATGCGGAAGAAGCGGAAGCCGTCGGCTTCGAGGATCACGTAGCAGGCGCGCGGGTCGTGGTCGCGGGGCTGGCCGACGGAGCCGACGTTAACGAGCATGCGCTTCTTGAAATCGAATTTGCGGCCGGGCTCGGGCAGGATGTAGCCGGTCTCGGTCCAGACGCCGGGCTGGTGCGAGTGCCCGAAGAAGAAGAGCTTCACGTTGGGGTTCTTCTTGAAACCGAGGTCGGCCTCTTCGCGGCTGCGGACGTAGCGCCACGAGCCGGGATCGGCGGGCGTGTCGTGCACGAACATGGTCTCGTTGACCATGCGCATCGGCTTGAGACTCTGCAGGAAGGCCCACTGGTCCTTGCGCGCCTGATACTGGCCGGGCTTGAGGAAGGAGCCGCTCAGTTCTTCGGGGCAGATCTGGCTGCGCGTCCACCAGGTGGCCTTCTGGGCCACCGGGTTGAACTTCTTCGAGGGCCCTTGCAGGCAGGCTTCGTCGTGGTTGCCGAGCAGGCAGAATTCGAACTGCTTGATGTAGTCGAGAACTTCCGCGGGGTTGGGGCCGTAGCCGACGATATCGCCCAGGAAGAAGACACGCTGGATGCCGCGCTTCTCGATGTCGGCCATCACGGCCTGCAGCGCTTCAAGGTTGGCATGGACATCGGAGACGATGGCGATCATAGCGCGGGTTCAGGGGTCAGCGATCAGGGGACAGGGAACGGCAAACGGCACAGAGCGAAAAGAGTAATGGGTTTTGGGGCTTTGTCATTGGAGAAAACGACGAACGGATTATCGCAAGGGCAGATACTGTATCCGGCCTTCGCATTCCCCTTCGCGGCTGCATTCCGCAATCAACAACAGGTCTTCAATCACGTCACTCGACGAAAGATGCCGATGCACTTCAAAGACGCCCGGCATGGGTTTCCCGTCGCGAACCCGCTCAATGGCGTAGCGCGTGATGGTGGACACGTCATGCGTGAGCAGCACGCGGTTTTCTTCGGCGCACCATTCAAGGAGTTCGGGGTCTACTATGCCCGAGAGACCGGCATCTTGAACTCGGATAATGTCCAAGGCTGGATTTCTGCGTACGATGGCCCGGACGATGTCGTTATTGAAGTTCTCATCCACCGCGAGCCGAAGCATGGCCTACGCGCCTTTGCTCAGTTTGCGAGCAAGCAGGCGCGCCCTCAACCCGAATGGGTCGGAGCGGGCTTCGTTTTCGGCTCGTACGGCATCGCCTAGTTTCTTGCGCTCGTTCAAGTAAGCGTCGACTTCACCGGTCCTGCGCAGGTAGTAAGCAATGACGGCGTAAATATCGGCCAGCGAGACCGAAGGATATTGTTGAGCGATCTCCTCGGCCGTCGCGCCTTCCTGGAATGCGCCGACCACGGTGTCCAGCGTCACGCGGGTCTTGCCCACACGCACGATGCCATCGGCATCGGAGATCAAGGGCACGGGCTCGGTTGCTAGCGACAAGGGCATATTACGATCTCCATCCGTAACTATAGCACATCGGTCGGATTAGGCCAAACTTTCGAGTAACCTCCGTGTCCGTTGCCGTTCCCTGAATCCTAAATCCTGAGCCCTTATCTCCTGCACCTAATCCAGCTTCGGCGGATCGTCCGCGGAGAAGCGCACTTCGCCGCCGCATTCGCATTTGACGCACTGGATGCGGAACTCGTTCATCACGCGGTGGCGCTTGCCGCAGCCTTCGCAGACTTTTTCGAGCACCCATTCGACGTCTTCCAGCGCGAAAGCCTTGTCGAGCGCCTTCTGGCGCTTGAGCTTCCAGAGGCCGATGCCGCCGAGAATCGATTCGCCGCGGGCGATGGTGTCGACGAAGTGTTCCTGCGCGCGCAGCTTGAGGCTCTTGTAGCCGCACTCGCAGGGCGCGTTGTCGGGCATCTCCTTGCCGCATTCGGCGCAGGTGACGGCGTCGTCCGCGAGCGGCATCTGCGGCGTAGCCTTCTCTTTGGGCGCCGGCGGTTCCTCGGGGAGTTCGAAGTCTTCGCCCGAGGACGACGGCTTGGCGGGCTTGACCACGGGTTTCGAGGGTTCGTCCGAGGGGCCGTGGTAGACGATCTTGTACTGGCCGAGGTTCACCGTGTCGCCTTCGCGCAGGCGGTGTGTGGAAATCTTCTTGCCGTTGACCTTGGTGCCGTTGGTCGAGCCGGAGTCGATGATGTTGTAGAAGTCGCCGGCCATCTCGATGACGAAGTGCTTGCGCGAGGCCTTGCGGTCCGGGATGACGACGGTGCTCTTCTCGTCGCGGCCAAAGATGGTGACAGCGCGGTCGAGCGCGAAGATGGTCTCGTTGCCTTCGGCATCGATCACCGCCATGTAGGCTGCGGGCTTTTCCGGTTCAGCCGGAGCTTCCATCTTTGCGACCTTCTCAGCCTTGGCGGACTTTTCCTCGTCCTCCTCGTCGTCGTCTTGCGCCAGTTCCAGGGCGGAGGACGGGAGCACGTCTTCTTCTTCGTCCTCGTCGTCCACTTCTTTGGTGCCCGTGTTCTCTTTTACGCCCGTATCCTTCTCGAGCGACCGCGACTTCTCGACCACTTCCTCGAGATCGAGCGGTTCCAACGCGTTGGGTTCCTCGATGGGTTCGACCTCTTCGAGCTCTTCCAACTCTTCGATGGGCTCGACCTCTTCGAGCGCGTCCGATTTCGGGGGCGGGTTGCCTTTGGGGTCTTCGGCGGGTTTCTTTTTCATAAAAGCCATGGGAGCGCCCTCGCGCTAGAAGTGGTGACGCTTTTGTAATCGGAATTGCTGCCCCTGCAACCGCGTGCGGGCCCGTTGCAGGAGTATCGAAGCATGCGAATGCCACAACGTGCGCTTCGCTGGCGGATGTATCGTTTACCGGTTGGCGCCCAACGTAATCACCCCTTGCGCTATCAATCGCACCGTTCTTGTGATAGAAGCTTGGTGCTCCGGCCGTCGTGGTGACGTCTGGGCACACTCCATCGCCGCCGTGCGCGGCACTTTTTTCCACCGAAAGGCCAACATGTCAGAGATGATCCGACTCCAGAAGATTCTGGCGCAGGCGGGCTTTGGTTCGCGGCGCTCGTGCGAGAGCTACATCACCGAAGGGCGCGTGGCCGTGGACGGCACGATCGTCCGGACGCTGGGCAGCAAGGCGGACCCTGAGACGCAGACGGTAACGCTCGACGGCCAGCGCGTCTGCGGACCGGGCAAGACGTCGAAGCTGGTGAAAGAGCAGGGCCAAAAAGTCTACTACGCGCTCAACAAGCCCGCGGGCGTGCTCTGCACGAACGAGGACCCTTCGGGCCGGCCGTTGGCGATCCAGATGATCCCGGAAAAACGCCGCATCTATTGCGTCGGCCGCCTGGACCTCGAGACCGAGGGCCTGGTGCTGCTGACCAACGACGGCGAGATGACGAACCTGCTCACGCACCCGCGCTACGGCGTGGTGAAGACCTACATGGCCAAGGTGGACGGCGATGCCGGCGAAGCGGCCGTGAAAAAGCTGCAGCGCGGCGTGCATCTGGCCGAGGGCCGCACGCAAGGCGCGCAGGTGCGCGTGCGCAAGCGGAGCCGCAAGGGGAGCCTGCTCGAGATGACCATCAGCGAGGGCCTGAACCGGCAGGTGCGGCGCATGCTCGCCGCGGTGGGCCTGAAGGTTCGGCGCCTCAAGCGCGTGCGCGTCGGGCCGATCTCGGTCGGCGGGATGCCGGTCGGCGGCTGGCGCAAGCTGACCAAGGAAGAAGTGGACGCCCTGCAGCGCGCGGCGGAGAAGGCGCGGCGGATGAGCGAAGCGCCCGAAGCCGAGTTCCAGGAAGCTCAAGAGCCTCAGACGGTGCGCCCACGCAAAAAGCGCCCGGCCGTCGAGGAGCCGGAAGAACACGACGAAGGCGGGCACCTCGACGCGGAAGCGATTGTTGCGCTCAATAGGGACGAAGCCGCCGAGGCGGAGGATCTCGACACGGAAGTGGAGCGCGCAGACGCGGTGGACCTTGACGAACTGACAGTGGACGAGGAGGACGCAGAGACCGCCGAGAGCGAGAAACCTCCGGCCGCGCCCGCCGAAGCCGCGAGCGCAAAGTCCGAGGAAGACGAGGAAGCCGGAGAGGACGGCGCGGCGGAGGAAGAGGAGGACGAGACCGAAGAGGCCGCGGACCACGCCACGGAAGGCGTCGCCGCAAGCAAGATCGAGAAGGACGAGGACGACGAGGATTTCGAGAACGCGATCGCGGAAGATTCGGAAGAGGACGCGGAAGAACAGGAAGCGGAGGCGGAAGTAGAAGAAGAGGACGATAGCATAGAGGACGAAGACGCGGGCGCTCCGCCACCTCCGACACGTGAAGAGAAGCCCTGGAAGAAGAAGGGCGCGGCCAGCGGCGCGGGCCGGACTTGGGAGAAGCGCGAGCCTCGCGACGCAGCCCAGCGGCCGTGGGCGCAGAAGCGCGAAGGCGGCGGGCGGCCCTGGGAAAACCGGGAACGCAGCGGCAGCGCGAGTTCCGGCGGCGGCAAGCCCTGGGAGCGCCGCGAGCAGGGCAACCGCAGCGGTGGCAGGCCGTGGGAGAACCGTGAACGCAGCGGCGCCGCCGGTGCGGGTGGCGGCAAGCCGTGGGAAAATCGCAATCGCAGCGGCAGTTCCGGCGCGGGCGGCGGCAAGCCCTGGGAGAACCGCGAACGCAGCGGCGGACGGCCTTGGGAAAATCGAGAGCGCAGCGGGGGCGCCGGTGCTGGCGGCGGCAAGCCGTGGGAAAATCGCAATCGCAGCGGCGGACGGCCATGGGAGAATCGTGAGCGCAGCGGCGGCGCGGGCGGTGGCGGGGGCAAGCCCTGGGAAAACCGCGATCGCAGCGTCGGACGGCCTTGGGAAAATCGAGAGCGCAGCGGGAGCGCGGGCGCAGGCGGCGGCAAGCCGTGGGAAAATCGCAATCGCGGTGGCGGTTCGAGCGCGGGCGGTGGAAAGCCGTGGGAGAATCGCGAGCGCAGCGGAAACTCGGGCGGGGGCAGACCCTGGGAGAATCGCGAGCGCAGCGGCGGCGCCGGTGCAGGCGGCGGCAAACCGTGGGAGCGCCGCGAACGCAGCGGCGGCGCGGGCGGTGGCGGCAAGCCGTGGGAAAACCGCAATCGCAGCGGCGGTTCGGGCGCCGGCGGTGGCAAGCCTTGGGAGAACCGCGAACGCAGTGGCGGGCGGCCCTGGGAGAATCGAGAGCGCAGCGGCGGCGCCGGTGCGGGCGGCGGCAAGCCGTGGGAAAATCGCAATCGCAGCGGCGATTCGAGCACGGGCGGCGGGAAACCGTGGGAGAACCGCGAGCGCGGCGGCGGGCGGCCCTGGGAGAATCGGGAACGCAGCGGCGGCGCGGGAACGGGCGGCGGCAAACCGTGGGAGCGCCGCGAACAGGGCAACCGCAGCGGTGGCTCCGGCAGCGGGAAGCCGTGGGAGAAACGGGAACGGAGCGGCGGCGCCGGGGCCGGCGGCGGCAAGCCGTGGGAGAAGCGGGAACGCAGCGGCGGCGCGGGCGGAGGCGGCCGGCCTTGGGCCAAAAAAGGTCCGGGCGGAGGAGCCGGCGGCGGCGACCGGCCTTGGGCGAAGAAGAGCTACGGCGGAGCAGGCGGCGGGCGCGAACGCGCCGGCAGCGGCCAGGACCGTCCCTGGAAGAAGAAGCGCAACGAACCCAGCCAAGGCTGAACGCGGGACCGTTCGAAAAATCCTAACGTTGCCTGCGCCAACGGTCCCTTAGACCGCTTGGCTGCAGTGTTGTATTCTTAAACGCTGGCGTATCGGCCATGTCGGCGCTTTAACTTCCTGCGAACCAATCACTTCCAGCATCGGGCGAAGGTGGCACAGGCTTCGCCTAATCCTCCGCCATGAGCAGCCACGGCGCATGGGCGCGTGCCCGTTCCGCCTAGGCTGGAATGGAGAAGATAAAGAGGAGGGATTGGAGATGCGCACACAACTTTCATGGATGGTGGTTCTCGCTTGTGCGGCCGCCATTTGTCAGTTCGGAATGGCCGCTGAGAAGCCCGCCGAAAACCAGCCGATCCGCAGCCGAGAACTCGTTGAACTTCTTAACAAGGGCAACGAATTGTTTCTGTCAGGCCGGAGTTGCTATGCCGATGGGAAAAACGAAACGGGCCTTGCGAAAATGAAGGATGCCGCTCAAGCGTTCATAGCAGCGCTCAAACTCGCACCCGACGACGAGGTTGCACTGAACGGCCTGGGTTCTGCTTGTCTATTTTTGAATCTGCCTGACGCGGCCTTGAAATGTTTTACCGCACTTATCGAGCGCGAAACGGAGAGCAAGGTGAAAGCCATACTCTTAGGCAGGCGCGCCGCGGCTTATGCGCAATTGGGCAATCGCGAAGAGGCCTTTAAAGACCTGAATGAAGCGGAAAAGTTGGATCCTGAATCCACAACTATTAAGGAACTCAAGGCGGCCATTGAGGAACGCCTGGCGGAGAAATAAGTTTTCCAAGCGATAAGGCCCGCCGGCGATCCCGGCGGGCTTTTTTTGTTTAAGATACCGCCTTTGATTAGCCTGCCGAAGCAGAGTGCGTTCAGCCCGCATACGCCATCACCCAAACATGCGTTTGATCCACAAACGCATGCACCGACGAAAAGCCCAAAACGCCTCGCACAACCGCCACCTCTAGCCTTCATGCTGATGGCACGGGCTTCGCTTTGAAGTTCCCACATGAGCGGCCGAGGCTCGATGGCGTGTGCCGAACTGCCAGGGCCGAAAAGGAGAACTGGAGGAGGGAACGAAGATGCGTATGCAGATGCTGGGAACGATGGCCTTACTCGCATGCGTACTCGCAAGCTGCCAGCTTGCCGCCGCTGCGGAGAGTCAGGAAGCGAGGACCGAGGAGCAGATGAAGGAATTTGGCTTTTCGAAAGCCATGGCCAAGTGTCATCTGATGAACGGGTTTTTTGCCCACGATGCCGGGAAGGAAGCCGAGTGCTACCAGTGCATGACCAAGGCGATCGCGGCCTACGAGAAGGCGCTCAAGATCGTTCCCGACGACCTGGTATCGCTTGATGGCCTTGCGCTAGCTACCATCTACGCCAAGGACTTCGAGAAAGCTGCGGCATACTACACCAAGGTTCTTGAACGGGTGAAAGAGGGGGAAGAGCGGTCGCCGCGCCTTTGCAATCGCGCCATCGCGTATATGGAAATGGGCAAATGCGAGGAGGCCATGAAGGATCTGGATGGAGCACTCAAGGCGAACCCGGATTCGAAGGAAAGAGTTGAGTACCTCAAAGCCGTATGCGAGAAGCGGATGAAGAGCAAGTAAGCGCAGCCCAACAGAAGGTCCGCCGGCGATCCCGGCGGGCCTTCTGTTTTTAGGGGTTACGGCAGGCCCGGCAGAGACGTGACCTTTCCCGCTCTTGGTGGTATAAGAACGTTGGATTCAGGACGATACCATAAGCATGATGAACCCGAACGCCTCCCCCGCCCTGCGCTACGGCCTGCGGATTGCCGCGGCGGCAGCGCTGTTGACGCTTGCGGCGGTACTGGCCGTGCCGGTTCACGCGGACCTGCAAGTCAATCTGCGCAAAGATAAGGTGGAACTCACCGACGGCACGGTAATCGAGTGCATCGTGCTGATGGAGACGGACAAGAGCGTCATGATCGCGGTGAAGGACCCGGACAAGGAAGACGGAGTCATCCAGAGAGTCATTCCCAGCGGCAAGGTCAAGAAGATCACGCGCGGCCCGGACGAAGGCAAGATCAAGGGCCTGAAGACCGACGCCGAGATGGCGAGCAAGGTGATCCAGGGCTCGGGCTACCGCGCCAACGACCACGACGAGGACAAGCCGCCGGAGATCAACCCAACCGGCCCCGTCGAAGCCGTACAGCCCGTCACGCCCGTTAAGACCACGGACAACACGCCCAAGCCCCTGGCGAACTCGAAACTCTCGCCCAAGGACATCGCCAACGAGTACCTCTCGCGCTTCCCCGATCTGCGCGAGGCCGCGCAGGTCTTTATGGGCGGCAGCGACCGCGTGGGCGAGCTCTTCCAGAACGCGCAGCAGAACGATCCGGTCCTGAGACAACAGCTCGACGGGTTCCTGACGCTTTTCCTGAAGTCGATCGAGCCGCCCGAGAAAGCCTCGGGCAAGCAGGCCAAGCCCAATCCGAACAAGCCGCCCGCCGCCAAACCTCCCGCACCGAAGCCGCCGGCTCCGCAGCCCAAGTAAAACGACGCCGGCATTACCTGGTTAACTGGTTATCTGGTTTGCTTGTTATTTGGTTGGCTTGTTAGCCCATTTTCGGAGCCACCTGGTCGCGCAGGCGGCGGATGGAGTCGTGCACGCCGCCTTCCAGGCCGGCGAGGTATTCGATCGAGTAGTGCCCAGCGTACTTGCGTGCGGCGAGCGTCTCCAGAATCCAGCCGAAATCGACGGTGCCCGAGCCGGTGGGCGCCTGCATCTTCTGCGGCGCAGCGTCGCGCAGGTGGACGTGGACCGCGCGGTCGAGGAACGGGCGGGTGGCCTTCAGGTCGAGGCCCTGCATTGCGAAGTGGCTGGGGTCGTAGGCGACCGCAAGTTCGGGCAGCGCCTCCAAGAGCCGCGTGCACTGTTCGACGTTCTCAAAGGGCGTATTGAAGTGGAGTTCGATGGCGAACGTGACGCCGTACTCGCGGCCGATGGCGAGCATCTCGCGCATGGACGCGCCGCTGTCCTTGAGCACATCGGCCCACGGCAGGTCGGGCGCTTTGTAGCCGGGATAGAACGAGGCGACGGCGACGTTCAGGCGGCGCATGAACTTCGCGACGGCCTCGACTTCAGCGCGGCGCTGGGCCAGGAGTTCCGGCGTGCGCAGGCGCAAGTGCCCGAACGCGGTGTTCACGGCCACGGGCGTGAGCCTGTTCTTCGCGAGGGCCGCTTCGGCGCGGCGCGCCTGGGTCTCGAAATCTTTCGCGAGCTCCGCCGGGAGCAACTGTCCGAAGCCGGGGATCACGATCAGGTCCACGTGGCGGAAGCCGAGCGCCGCGACTTCGGCGAGCGCGTCCTCGTGCGAGGCTTTGAAGGCGGAGGTGGAACAGGCGAGCGCCATGGAATACCTCTCTTTGGCCAGTAGGTCAGGCATTCCTGCCTGCCGGGTGGGGTGGACAATCGGTATACGTTGCGCGTCGATCTCAAAATCGGAAGCGCAAAATGGAGCAACGGATCTCGTTTTGGGGCAGACAGGAATGTCCGCCCTACCAAAAACTACGCCCGGCCCGCCTCGAGCATCACGTCGAGCGGGAAGCGGTCCTGCTTGAGCGGCAGGATGATCGGGCGGCCGAGCCGGGCGGATTCGTAGACGGCCATCAGCGCCTCGAAGCCGCGCAGCGCGACCTCACCGGACATCGGATGCGGGACGTCCTCTAGAATGGTCTTGTGGAACTTGCGGTAGCTGCCATCGATCCCACCTTTGTCTTCCGGGCTAATGTCCACCGGCCGCCACGGGCCGGCACCGCCATCCTTCACCGGCACGGGCTTGAAGCCGATGCCACTTTCCATACCGGCATCCCATGTGCCTCCGCGCGCGTCGCCGATAAAGAGGTTCGGTTTGGCGCGGTCGCCGGTGCGCCAGAGCCGCCCGCGCGTACCGATCACCTCGTAGTCCTGATAGGCGCGCGCGGCATCGCGTAGGTCGCCGCAGGCGAACTCAAAGCGCACGCCATTCTTGAGCTGGAGGATGCCGAAGCCCCCGGTCTCGACCGCGTGCCCGTAGCGCTGCCCGGCCTGGACTTCCTTCTGCTTGCGGGCCTGTTCGGGATCGACGGGCAGATCCTTGAAGACGCGGCGCTGTTCCTTGGCGAGCAAGTCCACGTCCAATTCCCGGTGCAGCATGCCGCTCACCCAAGCGACCTCCGGATCGCCAAGCAGAAAGAGGACGCTGTCGATGAGGTGCGTGCCGTCGCTGAGCATGTCGCCGGCGCACTGCCCGCGCACGAGTTTGATCTCGCCGAGGCCGCCCGCTTCGATGATGCGCCGTGCTTCGAGCAGGTCCGCGCCGATGCGGCGCTGGTGGTTGACGACGAGTTTCACGCCGCGCTCGCGGCAGATGCGGACCATCTCGCGAGCGTCCGCCATGTTCGTGGCCATGGGCTTCTCGCAGTAGACGCCGCGCACGCCGGCCTGTGCGGCCTGGATCGTCATGGGCGCGTGCAGCGTGTTCTGCGTGCAGATGGCCGCGACATCGGGGCGCTCCGTCGCGAGCATCTCGGCGAAGTCCTTGTACGCCTTCACGCCGTGGGCCTCAGAGACGGCCTTGAGGTTGGGCTCGTACGCGTCGCAGACGGCGGCCAGCTTGTAGCCCTCGAGACTGGAGAGCAGTTGGGCCTGGTGCTTGCCCATGCCGCCACAGCCAACGAGCACAGTCTTCAACGTCGCAACGGCCGCAGCAGCGCTCATCGGGTCGCCTCCGGAAGGGAACGCACGAACGCCCAACTCCGTTCGAGACACTCGAACGGGTCCATCTCCTTGGGCGGGACCATCTCCCACTGCAAGACGAGCTTCTTCGGGTGCGGCGCCTGTTCGAGCAGCGCCATGTAGATCTCGCGCAGGCCCACGTCGCCTTCGCCCAGCGGCGCGCCTTTGATCACGAACGTGAGGGTTGCCGGGTCCGGGTGAACATAATGGTCTTTGAAATGCGTGCCGATGGTGTAGGGCGCGGCAAGTTTGCACGCGGGGATGCTCTGTTCTCCTACAAGGTACGTGTTGCCGGTGTCGAGAAAGATGCCGAGGTGCGGGACGCGCTTGCAGAGTTCCACGAGATCGGCGCAGTAGTAGTCGCCGTGATTCTCGATGCCGAACGGCCGGCCCATCTGGTGGCAGGCGCGCGCGATGGGCGTGAATGCCTCGGTGAGCCGGTCCATCTGTTCGCTCAGCGAGGGCTTGCGCATGAAGCGATGGTACGCGCCGACGCCGGTGGTGACGATCGGCGCCCGCAGCAGCGGGGCGTAGGCCTCGAGGTCCTTGAAGAACTCTTCCGTCTGCCGGCGCAGCGTGTCGAAGTCGGCGTCGAGCCACTTGAGATGCAGGCCCACGCTGAGTTGGAGGTCGTGCTCGGCCACAAACTTTGCGATCAGATCGCGGCGCGCGGGGTCTTTCATCTCGCCGAGCCCGATGCCGGTGGACTTGAAGCCGTGCTCGGCGGCGAAACGCAACTTGTTCATGAGCTGGTCGCCTTTCCAGATATTAAAAGCGCCTGGAAAGACCCCTGCGTAGCCCCAAAGCATGCGGTATGGCTCCAAGAAGTTCGGACCAACAGGTCTCGTAATGAGATCAATATACCCTGAACCTTTTCTTGTAACGTAATGTAAATAACAGAAAATAATACATCGAATGCAATAGGTAACACTGGCTTATTTTACGTATGTTACAGTCTCTTAAAAAGAGCTTTCAGCGCGTGCGGCCTTTGAGGACCAGCGTGCCGCAGATGAGGTCGTGCAATGCCCGCTCGGCAGGATCGACAAAGGCGATGATCCAGCCGGGAATTAGGAGCCACTTCAGCACCGCACGCAATATGGTGCGCCCGGCGTCCATCGGCCGGCCGCCACGGCGGCGCAGGGCGAGGACCACCAAGCGCTTGCCGAGCGTGCCGCCGGTCATCTGGAGAAAGACATCATTGATCATGCCCGCGGCCAGAAAGGCGGCGATGGCGACGGCGAAGTGCTGGCAGGACTCCGGGAGGATCTTCAGGCTGGCCAGGACGACGATCGTGCCCATGGCGGTGGTGGCGAAGGTCAGATCGATGAAGCCGGCCAGGGCACGCGGCAGTTTGCCTGCCAGCGGCCAAGCGCTGATCAGACCGGAGCGCTCGACGGCGGAGATCTTGTGGGCGCGAAGAATATCGGCGGTATGAACGGCCGCGGCTTTGTTGGCGCCGGTCTCGCGGATGGCTTGTGCGTCTTCGGCGTCCATGACGATTGTGCCGATCTCGTCCTCGTTGTCGGGCGCGGGCTCGGCGGCGAGGTCCCCCTGCAGATTCTGCGGCTGGATGACGCCGTGCAGGTCCAGCGTGGAACTGGCAGAGAACTTCTTGCGCAGGTCCTCGGGACGCTCTTTGGATTCCTTCGCTACCGGCTGGAGGTCCAAGTCGTCGGTGAGCGTCGCGGTGTTGGGTTCGGCGGACTTCGGCTTGCGGGGCGCGCCGATCTTTTCCGCGGCGAGCGCGGCTTCGGCCTTGGCCACGTCGGCGAGTTTCATATCGGCCATGGTCTCAGGGAGGCCCGGCGTCGGCGGCACGGGCTTGGCCGGGATGTGATCGGACGAGGACTGCCTGCGCGAGCGCTCGGGCTTGTAGCCGGGGAGCTTCAAGCGCCGGCCGCATTTAGGACAGCGCCCGGTCGGTTGCCCGACCTTGAACGGCGAGACGATGCGCTTGCCGCAGTAGCAGGTGAGTTTCCAGCGCTCGGGTTCGCCAGCGGCGGCGGGTATGCGTTCGACGTGGCGCGGTTCGAGCACGCCGTCGAAGCCCTTGGCGGGCACTTCGGCGGCGGAAGCGCCCGGGGCGTCGCGCTTGAGCTCCGCGGCCGTAACCACCTTGGCGTCGGCGGGGACCTCGATGCTCTTGCGGCACTTGGGACAGAAGACCTTGCGCTCTTTAAGCGCCTCTTCGACGCTCAAGGTCTCGCCACAGCCACATTTGAACACAATCGGCATGAATGCAACGCTCCCGCCCCTCATTCAACCGCGCCCTCCCCTGTTTTGCAATACCCGGTGCTGTTGCGTAGCGCGTGAAGCGTAGAGCGAGGAGCGAGGAGCGAAACAACTTTGCTCTTGGAAGTTTGCATGCTTAACTAATCTTTTACCGTTCGCTGGTCGCTCCACGCTCAACGCCGTTCGCTCTACGCCCACGCCCTCGTCCCTTGATTCCCCAGACCTTCCGCCTACCCTCAAGCATGCTCATTTAATGACGCTTCGGAGGGACCATCCGTGACGCACGGCAAGGCGCTGGAATTACCGCACGGCTTCGCCCAGGTCGTGGTGGAGGCCGTTCCGGGGATGCTCAAGCATCAGCAGGCGGACGGTTCGATCATCTACAGCCCCAACGCACCCGTGGTCTACCCTCTGCAAGGCATCTTTCCGCTCGCTTTCTGTTGGGCGGGGCTGGACCCGGAGAAGCGCTGGTTCAAGCATGGGGAGGTCCGGACCTGCATTGAGAAACTGGGCGGATTCCTGGTCCAGCGCTCGAACGAAAAAGGCGAGTTCTCCTACGATTCGCACGGCTACAAGGTCGCGGGCGTCGACCAGCGGGTGATAGGCGCCTGGACGGAAGGCCTGCATATCCTCCGGGAGAACGGAGGCGATTTCGACTATGAGGGCTGGGGCCAGAAGATCGAGGCTGCGTGCCGGACGCTGATCGAGCACCGGCTGCGCAAGCTGGAAGGCGCGCGCCGCTTTGTCGGTCGCGTGATGGGGACGAGCACCAACCACGTTGCGCTCTACTGTTCGACGATCTACCGCGCCGGACAGGTGCTGAATAAGCCGGATCTGTGCGCGTACATCCTGCCGATCGCGCGAGCGCTGCTTTCACGGGAACTTCTGCTACCCCGATGCGAGCTTCTTCGACCTGATCGACGAGCGCGTGCGCTACGATGCCACGCCGCGGATCTTGGGGCTCTTCGGCTTCTCGCATTCCCCCGAAGGCCGCGGCACGGCGCTGGCGCACTTCAAAGGCTGGCTCGGCGCGCGCAAGAACGTCGAGGACGTCGCGCCGGAAGCGTTGGCGCGGATGTGCGAGAACTTCCTCTATTGGAAGAGCGGTGAGACCGCGCCCGCGCCGTTCGAACGCTACGACCACCGCGCGGTAACGACGCTGCCGGCGGGCATCTTCCGCCGCGGCGCGTGGTGCGTGGGGCTTTCGGCGATGAAGGCCACCAACCCCGAGGACCCCGTCTATCGCGAGAACCCGTTCGCGCTGGACCGGCAGAAGCTCTTCAGCGTCTGGCACGAGAAGACGGGCATGATCCTGGACGGTTCGCACTCCAAGAATCAGCCGGAGAACTCGACCTTCTGCGCCGAATCCACCGACAAGAACAGCGCGGCCCCCGCGGCCATGACCGCGGACTACTATCCCTCGGGCGGCGCAGCGGGCGAAGACGACGCCGATTGGGTCGTTCAAGCGACCTACAAGACGTTCTTCGGGACCGTGCGCATCCGCCCCATCACCGAGAACGCGCTGCAGATCGACCTCAGCGTGGACCACGCCGCGTGCAACTGTCCGATCCGGGCCGGCTTCACGCTTAAGCCGCGCGAGTCCCTCCTCAGCGGGCTTTCCGGCAAGACGGTGAAACTCGAAGAGAGCTCCGTCGAAGCGACTGGAAAGGAGCTCGGCGGCGGCTTTCAGATCGGCTCAGTGATCGTGAAAGGCCCTGAAGAGATGCGCGTGGCCTGGCCGCTCTCCCATTTCAACAGCTACGCCGCGGACCACAAGGCCGGCCTGGGCGCGGCGCTCCTGCGCGTGTACGTGGACCTGACCACGAAGCAGAACCGCGTGACGTTTGTGGTCGGGATCGCGAAGTAAGCCTCTCCCATCCAAATAGCTTCACGAGCTATTTGTTCACATAAACCTATATTTTACAAGGTGCGCACTTGTGCATTTCTATTCTGAGTGGTTAGGTGAGCTTACAGATTATCGGACGTTGGAGGAGATGCATGTCCGCGGCGCTCGCCCACCGCAGTCCCGTTCCGGACCTCCTCTTTGAGGACGAACGCGACGCGCGCGTGGACGAGATCCGGCATCTGCTCGAAAAGCCCGAGCAGATTACGGAGCACGACCCGCTACATCGCGTCACAGTATTCCTGACCTACCGCTGCAACCTCGTTTGCCCGTACTGCAAGACCATCGCGCGCAGCGAGGCCGAGCTTCAAGCGCGCCCCGAGAAGCGCATCACGTACAGCCTTGAGGACTTTCGCACGCTGCTGGACGGCTTGGGCGCGACGCCGGTACGGCACCTGCACTTCACGGGCGGCGAGGCCTCGCTGGTGCGCGGCTTGCCCGAGATGATCCGGCTCGCGAAGGCGCGGGGCGTCGAGCGCGTGAGCATGACCAGCAACGGCACGCGCGCGCCGGAGATCTACCTCGAAGCGCTCGCCGCGGGGCTCGACGAACTGCGCATCTCGCTGGACGCCGCCGACGCCGCGCTGGGTCAGAGGCTAAGCGGACGGCCGCAGGCGTGGGAAGCGGCGGTGCGCACGATCGGAGTCGTGGCCGAAGCCAGGCGCCATGGCGCGGCGGCGTTCCTGATCGTCAATACCGTGGTCACGCCCGAGAACCGCGCGCGGCTTCCGGAGATTCTCGCGTTCGTGCTCGCGCTGGACCCCGACGACGTGAAGCTGATCACGAGCGTGGACGCGAAGGAAGGCCTGGGCGATTTTCCCGAGGCCGCGCGCGTCCGCGCGGGGCTTGCCGCGGCGCTTGCCCCCTACCCTCTCGAGCGCTTCCCGCTCCTGCGGCGCAAGCTGGAGACGGTCTTCGCGTCCGATGCGATCGGGCTGCCACAGCGGGAATCGTCCAACGGCTTTCGCTGCTACGTGCCGCTCACGGAGCGCACCGTCGACGGGCGCTTCTACTATCCGTGCTCCGTGTACCTGCGCGAAGGCGGCGCGCCGCTCGGGCGCATCGACGAGCCGCAGGACCTACAGCGCGCGCAAACGGCGGCATTCGTGAAGCGCGCGGACTGCTTGAGCGATCCCATTTGCAAACGCTACTGCCTGCACTGCACGCGGAACTACAACCTCGCGGCGAATGAGGCGCGGTAGGGGCAGAGGGCAGAAAGCAAGAAGCGGCGATAGGAAAATTTGATGCGCTTTGAGATTTTGAGGATGGATGCGCGGCTTTCGCGGGTTGAACTTGCGGCGTTCCGGCGGCGCTTCGTGGCGGACCTGGCGCGGGCGCACCTTTCCAGGAGCGCACTGCCGGAGCGCGCGCCGAAGCCGTTCCTCGTGGTGACGCCGCTGGGGATGGAGCATTGGGAACTGCTGGCGCGGCGGCTGGCGGAGGAACGGATTCACGTGCGCGAGTGCCGCCGGCTGCCGGGCTGGCCGGAGGTCTCGACGCCGTTGTACGTGCGTGCGCTCGATGGCGAACGGCTCTTCAAGGCCTGGGTCTTCGAAGCGCTCTGGCGCATGCGCTATCATAGCGGCCACGCGGAGGTCTGGTTCCTGGCGGGGCTGCGGGATTACCGGCGGCTCCTCAAGATCAAACGCGCACTGCGCGAAGAGATCGCCGAGAGTCTGCGCACGAAGATCGTGACGCCCGGCGCCATCTTCCACGCGCATCTGCATTCGATTCACGCGCCCGAACCGGCGGATTGGCGCGCGGACCTGGGTTGGATTTCAGCTTGTACGCAGCAACCGCCCAACACGGAGCCTACGTCCCTTCGGCCTCGCGCAGCCGCTCCGGCGTGAGGATCACGCGCTCGCGCGGCACTTTCTTCCACGACCAGAGCGGGAGCAGTTCGCGCGCGGCAACGAGACCTTGAACTTCAAGGCCGGACCAGCGCGCGAGCACGCCCAGCAGATGCTCCGCGGGCACGCCGGCCTCGCGCAGGCTGTGGATGCGCGCGTCGCCGTGGCGCTTGGCGAGGCGCTTGCCGTCGGGGCCGACCACCAGCGGCGCGTGGCCGTAAGCCGGCAGCGGCGCGCCAAGTTGCCGGTAGATCAGGATCTGCCGCGCGGTGCTGGGGATCAGGTCGTCGCCGCGGACGACTTCGGTGACGCCCATCGCGATGTCGTCGGCCACCACCGCGAGCTGGTACGCGGGCACTTCCGCGTCCTTCGCAATCACAAAGTCGCCCACGGTCGCGTGGACGTCGATGCGCTGCGGGCCGAAGCAGAGATCGTGGAACTCGACGGCGCCGGGCGCGGTCTTTAAACGCCAGCACGGCTTGCGGCCGGCCGGTGCGGCGGCGCAGGCTTCCGCGTAGCTCTTGAAGCGTTCGCGGCAGGTGCCGGGGTAACGCGGTTCGAGTTCCGCCGCGTCGCCTTCGTGCGGTGCCGACTGCGCGGCCGCGAGGTCCGCGCGCGTGCAGACACAGGGGTAGATCGCGTCCTGCGCGAGCAAGCGCGCGTGGATCTCGCGGTAGTAGACGGAGCGCTGGCTCTGGACGTACGGCGCTTGCGGGCTCTGCGCGTGGACGGCCTGGCCCAGCCGGGCTTCTTCGGGATACGCGGGGCCCTCGTCCCAATCGAGGCCCAGCCAGAGCAGGTCGTCGAGCATGCGCTCGACGACGCCCGGCTTTCCCGTGGTCTCCAGGTC
>JACQFI010000041.1 GCA_016200135.1 Planctomycetota bacterium | reverse complement strand
AGCGCCCCGTGGTCCAGCGTAAGCGGGCAGCGGCTGTCGGCGAAGCCGCCGAAGGCCACGAGCCCGATCGCGTCGTTCGGCCGGCCCGAGAGCCCCGCCGCGCGGTCGCCGCCCGCGAACTGCGCGAAAACATGCCGCACTGCCTCGATCCGCGAGACCCGCTCGTCCCCGATGGAAAAGTCCTGCGCGTTCATCGAGCCCGAGATGTCCACCGCGGCCTCGATGTCGATGCCCTCCGTCCGCACCAGCGTCTCGCTGATCCCGCGCTGGGGACGCGCAAGGGCCAGCGCCAGGCAGGCGAGCCCCGCCGCGCGGAGCAGCGGCAGCAGCCGCTTCAGGCGCTGCGCCAGCGTCACCGGCAGACCGCGCAGGCCGTCCAAGCTCGAAAAGATCGCCGCCGGCCGCGCCTTCGCGCGCCCATGCCACCACACGCCCAGCGCGAACAGCGGCGCAAGCAACAGCCCCGGCGGAAAACGGAAGACGGGCAGCCAGTCAAACACGCTACGCGCCTCCCTTCGCCGAACCTGCGGCCACCGGAGCCGGGGCTTCCGCGGGTTTGGGGGCCAGCACCAGACCCCGCCCGCCGGCGCTCACGAAAAGCTGCGCGTGCCGGAACGCCTCCTCGATCTCCCGCGCCGCCGGCCGCTGCGCCGCGTACTTCACCAGATCGCTCGCCTCGAGGAAGCGCTCCAGTTGCAGCGCCTGCTCCGGGTCGAAGCGCGTGTCGCCGCGCATCGCGCGCAGGAACTCCTCGGTCGTCTGCTCCGGCGCGCGAATCCCCGTCTTGCGTTCGATGTAACGCCGCACGATGCCCGTCAGCTTGACGTAGAACTCGACCACCAACCCCTGCTCGGGCAGCCGCTCCTGCATGAGCTGTTGCAGTTCGGCCAGCGCGATCTCCTCGGGCGTGCGCACCACCTCCGCCAGCGCCAGCTTCTTCTTGCGCAGAAGAATCACCGCCACAATCGCCGCCAGCGCGAGCGCGCCGCCGGCAAGCGCCGCGAGCTTCCACGCCGGCCACGGCCGCGCCTCCAGCGGGCGCGGCTCTTCCATCGGCGCGAGCGCCCCCAGGTCCGGCTTGCCCTCGCCGACCGACGACGTGACGTCCAACTCAAGCGGGTCCGCTTCGATCTCGACCGTCTTGTCTTTCGCCTCGCTCTCCGCGCGCCGATCCACGAACGTCACGCCCAGCGAACGAATCAGGTGCTTGCCCGAACGCACGGGCTCCAGCTTGTACGTCCAGCCGCGCACGCTCTGCCCGCCCTCCATCCGCGGCGGCAGGTCCCGGTAGCTGCGGATGAGAAACTCGCCCACCGCCTGCCCGAACGCCGGCGGCTTGACCTCCACCTCCGGCGCCGCGCGCGTCTCCAACGTCAGATCCACCAGGTCCGAGAGCCGCGGCACTTTGGGAGAGACCGTCACCCTCAACGCCACCGGGCCTTTGGTGGCCTCCTTCACGAGGGCTTCGCCTTCCTTCGGCGCCACCGCGCCAGTCTCCTCTTTGGGCGCATCCTTCCCGCAGCCAGAGAGAAGAAGACACACCACCGCCAAGCCAATCACTTGTCGTCGCAAGCGCCGCTTCCCCTCCCCCCTTGCGGGGGAGGGCCAGGGAGGGGGGACGCGCGGCCAACAGCACCCCCCACCCCATCCCTCCCCCGCAAGGGTGGAGGGCGCTCGGGCGCTCCAAAGTTCAGGAGAAGCCGCGAGCCGCTTCTTCATCGATAGCGCCGCTCCCGCATCTTGAAGAACGCCAGCAAGCTCTGCGCGTACGGCTTGTCGGTGCGCACGTCCATCCGGTCGATCCCCGCGCGCCTTAAAGAAGAAGTGAGCGCCTCCTGCCGCTTCGCGGCCTGCTTGCCGAACAGGCCGCGGACGTGCGGGTGCCGCGTGTCGAGCTCGCGGATCTCGCCGGTCTCGGCGTCCTCCAGCGTGATGAATCCGACGTCCGGCATCGCGAACTCGCGCGGGTCGCTCAGCGAGACCGCCACCACGTCGTGCCGCTGGTTCGCCACGGACAGCGCGCGCGAACAGTCTTCCCCCAGAAAATCGCTGAGCATAAAGACCACCGCGCGCTTCCGCTGCACGCGCCCGATGTACTCCAGCGCCGCCGCGATATCCGTCGCCTCGCGCACGGGCTCGGCGGTAAGCATCTCGCGGATGAGCCGCAGCACGTGCGAGCGTCCTTTGCGCGGCGGCACGAAGCGCCGCACGCCGTTCGCGAAGAGCACCAGGCCGACCTTGTCGTTGTTCTTGAGCGCGCTGAACATCAGCACCGCCGCCACCTGCGCCGCCGTCTCGATCTTGCTCAGCCGCTGCGACCCGAACATGCCCGACGCCGAGACGTCCACCGCCATCAGCACGGTCAGTTCGCGCTCCTCGCAGTAGCGCTTGATGTACGGGTGTCCCATGCGCGCGGTCACGTTCCAGTCGATGGTGCGAATCTCATCGCCCGGCACGTACTCGCGCACCTCGTCGAAGACCATCCCGCGGCCCTTGAACGCGGAGAGGTACTCGCCCGCGAGCAGGTCGTTGACCTGGCGGTTGGCGACGATCTGAATCCGCCGCACTTCCTTCAGGATTTCCGCGATGTCCGCCTGTGCCATTGTTTATCCGCGAGTCCCGCCACTTTTCAGACGCTCAAAAACGCCGGCCCTTCACGCCGCGCGCATCCTAAAAGGACGCTCACGGCCCCGCCGCAGCCGCGCCTTCCGCCCGTTTGTAAACGAACCACGGCCATCCCGAAAGGTCCGCGTAGCCGAACTTCCCCAAGTACCGGTACGCGTTCCCGCGCAGGTCGTGAATCTCCTCCGGCGGCACGTCGGGGTCGTCGAGCTGGTGAATCAGGAACCAGTCCGCCCCTTGCTCGCGCAGGATATCCTCTGTGACGTAGCGGAAACGCTTCGCGTCCGGCAGCCGCCGCGCGTAGAAGGCCACGAGGTTCGCGTTGCGCGCGTCGAAGTCGCTCCCGACGGTGATCTCCGGCCCGGCGCTGCGCGCGTACATCGCCGCCAGCGCGCCTTCGTAACCCCCGCGGCCCTGCGCGATCGTCCGCGCCGCGCGCGTTCCGTTCAGCCCTAGAAAGCACACCGCTAGCAGCAGCGCGAACGCGCGCGGGATTCCGCCCAGCGACCACGCCCCGGCCAGCAGCCGCGCCCAGAGCAGCAGCGCAAAGAGCATCCCCACCAGAAAATAGCGCGGGGTCAGGTACGGCGGCGGCTTGAGCACGTAAAAGAGCCCCGGCGCGAGAAAGATCACCGTGGCGAAGAGCACCCCGCCCGCGCGGTCGCCGGGGAGCGTGTACGCGAAGCCCGCCACCAGCAGCCCGAACGCCGCAAGCGCCGCCGCGTGCAGCCACGTTCCCTGCGCCGGCCCGCCTAGCGCCATCGAAAACGCCTGCTCGATCACCTCGAACCCACCCGCCGGATCGCCGCCCGCGATCTCCAGATGCCGCGCCCAGGTGACGTAGAAGATCGCGAAGAAGACCAGCGGGACGCCTTGCGCGAGCGCCAGCCTCCCCGGCGTCACCGCGGGGCACTCCTTTTTAAGGAGCACGCGGTACGCTGACCACGCCAGCAAGCCGAGATACGCATATAGAAACGTGAGATGCGCGAGAACCCCCAGCACGCACGCCGCCACGAATACCGCGGCATGCGCCCAGCGGCCAGTCGCGAGGTACTTCTCCAGCGCCCAGTACGCGAGCAGGCAGAAGCCCATAAGCAGCCCATACCCGCGCGCTTCCGAGGCATAGTGAATCGTGAAGTACGCGCCGCCCATAAGCAGCATGGAAAAGACCGCCTCGGCGCGGCTCCGGCGCAGCCCGAGCAGCCCCGCCATCGCGACGCTTAACGCCCCGCCCAGGATCGCCGGCACGCGGTACGCGAACCACTCGGTATGGTCGCCGAGCGCGTACATCCAGAGCGAGTTCAGGAGGTGGTTGTTGTCGCTGTGGTTGGCAAAGAGTTCGCCGCAGGACTTCGCGTGCAGCGCCGCCGCCAGCGACCAGAGTTCGTCGCACCAGAAGTCGCGCCGCGCCGCCAGCGCGCGCAGCGCCAGCGCCGCTAGCAGCAGCAGCGCCGCGGCCGCATAAAACCGCGCGCCCGGCCGGCCGGCTTCGGCATCCGCGGCCTTCACGCTTATGGAACCGGCACCGAGTCCAGAATCTTCTTCACGACCATCTCGGGCGTCTTCTCTTCCGCCTCGGCCTCATAAGAGAGAATCACGCGGTGGCGCAGCACGTCGTAGGCGATGTCCTTCACGTCCTGCGGCGTCACGAAGCCGCGCGCGTTCAGGAACGCGTTCGCCTGCGCGGCCATGCACAGATAAATGCTCGCGCGCGGGCTCGCGCCGTACTCGATCAGGTTCTTCAGTTCGTTCAGCTTGTACTGTTCCGGATGGCGCGTGGCGCTCACCAGTTCCAGCACGTAGTCCTTCACCTTGTCGTCCATGTAGATGCGCCGCACCAGCGCCTGCATCTGCTTGATCTGCTCCGGCGTCACCACCGCCTTCACGGGCCGCAAGGTCTCGCTCAGCGCGAGGTCCATCACCTTGCGCTCTTCCGGCTTCTTCGGATAGCCGACGACGACCTTGAGCATGAAGCGGTCCACCTGCGCTTCCGGCAGCGGGTACGTGCCCTCCTGCTCGATCGGGTTCTGCGTCGCCAGCACCAGGAACGGGTCCTCGAGCGGGAACGTCTGCTCGCCGATGGTGACCTGGTGTTCCTGCATCGCTTCGAGCAGCGCCGACTGTACCTTCGACGGCGCGCGGTTGATCTCGTCGGCCAGGATCAGGTTGGCATAGATCGGCCCTTTCTTGGTGGTGAAGTTGCCGTCGCGCGGGTTGTAGATCAGCGTCCCGAGCAAGTCCGCGGGGAGCAGGTCCGGCGTGAACTGGATCCGCTGAAACTTCGCGTGCACCGCCCCGGCCAGCGCCTTGATCGCCGTCGTCTTCGCCAGGCCCGGCACGCCTTCCAGCAGCACGTGGCCGCCCGTCAGCAGCGCGACCATCAGCCGCGCGAGCAGTTCGTCCTGGCCGACCAGGACCTTGCGGACCTCCAGCTTCACCTGCTCGATCGTGTCCGCGTGCTTGACCACTTCTTCCTTGATCTGCTGCACGTCGATGCCGCTCATCGAGGACCCCCGCGTATGCTCGTTTTGTTGGCTGCGCGCTATCGTACCCTGTCCGCAAGGAGACGCTAGCGCGGGCGCAACCTTCAAGCGCCGCGTATTCGCGATTGCATATTCCAGGGAGCGTACATAATCGTGTGCCCGCAAACCCAAAGGGAGCCCCGCCCATGAATAACCGCTTCGCCTGCGTGCTCGCGCTTGCCGCCGCCTGCGCCGCACCCGCGGCCCTGCGCGCCTCCGAACCGCTCACCCTCACCACGCCCGAGCAGGAGAACAAGCTCGGCGAAGACGCCTACAAAGAAATCCTGCAGAAGGAGAAGCTCTGCAAGGACAAGGAGACCGTCGCCTTCGTCGAACGCGTCGCCAAGCGCATCATGGCCGCGGCGCCGGACAAGGGCTTCCAGTACGAGATCTCCGTGCTCGAATCGCCCACCATCAACGCCTTCTGTCTGCCCGGCGGCAAGATCTGCGTCTACACCGGCGTGCTGCCCTACTGCCAGAACGAGGCCGGCCTCGCCACGGTCCTCGGCCACGAAGTCGCCCACGCCATCCTGCGCCACGGCGGCCAGCGCATGACCCAGGCCACCGTCGTCGGCTGGGTCGGCACGGGCCTCTCCGAGATCCTCAAGGCGCGCGGCGCGTCGGCCGCGGCAAGTTCCATCGCGCTCGGCGCGTACGATTACGGCTCGCAGCTCGGCCTGCTCCTGCCCTACAGCCGCGCCAACGAGACCGAGGCCGACCACGAGGGCCTCCTTTATATGTCCCGCGCCGGTTACGATCCGCACGAAGCCGTCGAGTTCTGGAAGCGCTTCTCCACGCTCAAATCCGCCACGCCGACTTTCCTGAGCACGCACCCCGCCAGCGACGACCGCGAGAAGCGCCTCGAAAAAGCGCAGAAGGAAGCGCTCAAGCTCTACGCGCAGTCGGAGAAGCTCGGCGCCGGCGCGCGTCTTCCTGAATACTGTCTCAAGCTTACGCCGGCCGCGCCCGCCGGAACGTCCGCCGCCGCGGACCCGGCCACGCTCGCCTCGCTGGCCGACGGCGAGATCCGCCAGGGCCTCCAGGCCGCGCTCTCGCAGGGCATGCGGCACGCCATCGCCAAGCTCGGCAAGGCCGACGGCTTTTACAAGGACCTGGCCGTGAAAGTCCTCATGCCCGACCAACTCAAGGACATCGAGAAAGCCGCGCGCATGCTCGGCCGCGACAAGTACGCCGACGAGTTCATCGAGAACATGAACCGCGCCGCCGAGGCCGCCGCGCCCGCCACCGCCGATGTCCTCGCGCAAGCCATTGCGCAGCTCACGCTCCAGGACGCCCGCGGCATCCTGAAAGGCAAGCACGACGAGGCCACGCAATACTTCAAGAAGTCCTGCGACGCGAACCTGCTCGAAAAGATTCTTCCGCTCGTCCAGAAGGCCACCGCCGACTCCGGCGCGACGAAGTCCTACAAGAGCCTCGTCAAGAAGGCCGGCTTCGCGGGCAAGGCGCTGCTCGGCGACTTCGACCTCGACCAGTATGTCACCCGCAAAGCCGTCGACGGCCTCTACCTCAAGATGGCCGAAGAAGAGCTCAACATCCGCGCCAACCCCGCCGGCCAAGCCACCGACATCCTCCGCAAGGTCTTCGGCGCCAAATAGGAATGCCTCGCTCTGTTGTAATTCCCTCCTTAGTTAAGGAGGGGTAAGGGGAGGTCACAGGAATACCTGTAATCCCCTTACTGAGGAAAGCGTGCCGTTAACCACCTCACCTATGCTTAGGCCGTGGTCGTCCGCCCCAGCAGGGGCGGAGGAGATTAGCCGGTGGCAAGGCCGGATGAAATCGGGCCGCGGCCACCGGTAAGCTCCGTCCATCGGCGTTGCGACCCGGCAGGGTCGCCGGAGATTCCCGCGCCCTTCCAGGGCGCAACCTTTTTGGGGCATCGCTTTCCGGTGGCTCCGCTTCGCGGGCCACCGGCTAATTTCCAGCCGGCCCTCCAGGCCGGAAACGTGGGTAAAGACAAGCGCCCCGCGCTAATTCTCATCCGAACAGAATGCCTCAAACATCGGTTCAGGTCCTGGCCTTGGTTAATCGAGTCCTTGTCGGCTCACATACCCCAAGGAGCATGGTCATGACCCGCAACCTCCACCTCGAACTGATCTTCACCTCGTGCGTCGCCGTCGTGTTCGCTGCTCACGCGGAAGACAAGAAGGAGCCGCATCCGTACAAAACCGCCAAGGTGGGTGACTGGATTGAGTACAACGTGACGGACATCAAGAGCGGCAAGACCTTCGAGTCCCACTTCAAGCTGACGGTGAAGGAGAAGTACGAGAACGAGATCGTCTTCGCCCGCGACGAGAACTACGGCAAGCGCAAGATGCCCACCGGCGAGGAACACATCGAACTGAACAAGCCCTACCGCCAGGACGGCGACGGCGAGTCCTGGAGCTACGAGGTCAAGGCCGAGAAGGACGAGAAGATCACCGTCGGCGGCAAGGAATACGCCTGCAAGATGAAGGAGATGACGATCTACACCAGCGCACCCGGCGCCGACCCCATGACCCGCAAGGTCTGGGTCTGCAAGGACGTCGCCCTCGACGGCATCGTCAAGTCCGTCACCGTCAACGGCAAAGACACCAAAACCCGCGAACTCATTTCCAGCGGCCACGGCAAGTAAACGGCAGATGGTTGGCTAGTTGACTGGTTCGGTGGTTGACTGGTTAGCTGGTTGGCTGGTGCACTGGTTTGCTAGTCGGCTCGTTCGTTGGTTAGCTCGTTACCAGCGACTCCCAATCTCCCAAGCAGTTAACAAGCCAACCAGATAACCAGTCAGTGCCGTTGAATCGAAAATCGGAAATCCAAAATCCAAAATGCCTTCCCCCTTGACGCCCGCCTCCTTATAGGTTACTGTCCCTTCCAGCGAACGCGTGATTCCCTATGGGCAATCCTAACCACGCGGCTCGCAACCCGAGGCCATTCCCAACCCAAAACAGAATAAATGAACCCGGCGCAGCCGCGTCGCGTTCCCCCTCTCCCCGTTGAGGGAGAGGGGGCAGGGGGTGAGGGGCCGGTGCTTGCCCCGCGCCCTGCGATGCCAAGTGAGCAGCCGCCAGATCGGTGGCGCGGACCACCGTGCCCGCCCAAAGTTGTCCGGCGCAGCCGCTCCATTCTTTCTGTGCGTCCCGATGAAATCGGGACTTCCTCGAGGTCTGGCGACGCCAGACCGAGCATAGCCCCCGCCTTCAGGCGGGAGTGTGTAGGCGCTTTGTCTTAAGTTTATTACCCTCGTTCACGAGGGTTAAATAGACTCGGAGTGAACTCCTTGACTCCTGCAATAACCGCCGTAAACGGCGGTAAAATCTCTGATGGTTTGCCCGCCCACCCCCGGCAGAAAGCCGGGGGCTATACTCGGCCCATCATCTCGGGCCTCGGCGAAGCCCCGTTTCACGGGGCTAACACCCAGAACTCGTGCGCATCAAGTGCATCTTTTTTTCGGAAATGGGCGTTCCATTTCCATGCTTCGTGCCGATTCGTGCAAATTCGTGGAAGATCCATCGCCGTTCTTTCGGATTTCGATATTCGAATTTCGTGTTTGCAGTTCAACACGTGCACCTTTTTTCAAAAAATCAGAGCCAAATTGCCGTTCTTCGTGCCTTTCGTGGACAATACGTCGCACTTTCAGTTCAACATGTGCGCATTTTTACGCGAAGAACAGCATCGAAATTCGCCGGCGCTTGGCGAGCGCCCGCGACAAGGAGGACCTCACGTCCCCGAATCTTGGACTCGGGCCGCGGGAGCTACCGTGCGTCGTGCACATAATGTGCAGACTTTTTTCAATAATTGAGCGCTGCCGTGCAGTTCCTCAGCACTCAGGACTAATAAGGAGAGGAGGCCAACGACCCAGCAGCGAAACCCACGAACTCCCAACTGAATAACAGAAGATTACCGGCCAGATCAGTCCGACTGTGCTCCGTGTCTCGGCGGTGAGAAGGCGCTCCGTCGCTGGAATCCGCGCGGCACGGGGACATACTCCGTGTTCAACCCGCGGAGTATGACCCCATGGCCTTCGAGACCGTCCCGCTCGTGGATATCCTGCGCGGCGGGATCCTGGAATCCCAGCACCGCGGGGCCGTCGCCGTCGTGGACGCGGCGGGTAAACTCGTCGCGAGCGCCGGCGATCCGGGGCTCGTTACGTTCCTGCGCTCGAGCGCCAAGCCGTTCCAGCTCTTGCAGGTCGTGGAGAGCGGCGCGGCGGACCGCTTCGGGTTCGCGCCGCGCGAACTGGCGGTGATGGCCGCGTCGCATTCGGGCGAGGACCGCCACGTCGAGGCTGTGCGCGGCATTTTAAAGCGCATCGGTCTGGGCGAGGACGCGCTGCGCTGCGGCAGCCATCTGCCGCTGAACCCGGTCTCGGCCAAGAAAGTTCAGGCCGCCGGCGGGCCGATCCCGGCGGTCTACAACAACTGTTCGGGCAAGCACGCCGGCATGCTCGCGTCGTGCGTCGCCAACGGCTGGACGACGGACGATTATCTCGAACGCGAACACCCGCACCAGCAAGCGGTGCTGCGCATCCTCGCGGAACTCTCCGGCCTGCGCTCGGACGAGATCGGGCTCGGCGTCGACGGCTGCTCCGTGCCCTGCTTCGCGATGCCGCTGCGGAACGCCGCACGCATGTTCGCGCAGTGGGCCGACGCCGCGCGCGTCCGGCCCACGCCACCCGCCCGGGCCGGCGCGCCCGTGCCGCGCCGCGAAGCCCTGACCCGGATCGCACACGCGGTGCTGGACTTCCCCGAGATGCTCGCGGGCGAGGACCGCTTCGACACCGATCTGCTCCGCGCCTCGAAGGGCCGCGTGGTCTGCAAGGGTGGCGCCGAAGGCTACCAGGGCCTCGGCGTGGTCGAGCGCCCCGGCGGCGGACCCGCTCTCGGCATCGCGCTCAAGAACGCCGACGGCGAAGGCCGCCGCGGCGTCGCGCCGGTGGCGCTCGAAGCCTTGAGCCAACTCGGCGTGCTCGATGCCGGCGAACTCGCCGCACTGAAGAAGTACCACGCCTTCACCATCCCGAATCACCGCGGCATCGAGGCCGCCGAGATCCGCCCGAATTTCTCGTTGGTGCGGGCGTAATTTCCCAGTGTCTATCGAAATTACTGAAGGTGTTCGCAGGTGTACACGTTCTAGGCGTACAGGTGTAAGTGCCTTCATGGCCTGCTTTACTTAAGGCAAAGGATGGATCGATGCGAAGCCCCGGCCTGCTGCTCTCAGCCGTTTTCATGATAACGGCCGCCCACGCCGCAAGTTCGGCGGAGAAGATTACAGGCTGGCGCAACGACGGCACCGGCCGCTTCCCCGACGCCACGCCGCCCACCAAGTGGTCCCGCAAGGTCGTCGGCGGCAAGCCGGAAAGCTCCGGCATCCTATGGATGACGCCGATTCCCTCCGGCGCCTCCGCGCCGATTGTCGTCGGCGACTGCGTGCTCTTCGGCTTCGATCCGTACGGGCTGATGTGCGTGAGCAAGACCGACGGCAAGATCCTCTGGTGGCACACGCACCACTATTATGAAGTGATGGCCGACGCCGACCGCCAGAAGATCGAGGAGAAGGCCAAGCCGCTCTACGACAAGATCAAGACGCACCTCGACGCCGAGCTCAAACGCATGTCCGACGCCGTCTCGCCCGCCGGGTACCCCGACGACAAGCGCTTCATGAACTGGCAGTGGGGCCAGCAGGTCGTGGAGCCGCAGAAGCAGCTCGACGCCGCCGTGCAGGAGGCCGACAAGGAGCACTACAAGGCCGACAAGAACTGGTGGGAGTTCGCCTCGGCCACGCCCGCGAGCGACGGCAAGAACGTCTACATGTGGTACAGCAACCGCGTGGCCGTCTGCTACGACCTGGCCGGCGCCCGCCAGTGGGTCACGCTCGAACCCGCCGCGGAGAAGAAGCACGGCGAACACGGCCGGCACTCCTCGCCGGTGCTCACCGCCGACAAGTTCATCGTCCAGTACACGAACGACGTCATCGCCTTCGACCGCAAGACCGGCAAGCCGCTCTGGACCAAGTCCTACGCCAAGGCCCTGCCCTGGGCGCCGCCCGCGTACGCTTCGATCGTCCCCGCCACCGTGGGCGGGCAGACGTACGTCGTGAGCTGCCGCGGCGAAGCCTTCCGCGCTTCGGACGGCGAGATGGGCTGGGGCCCGTTCAAGGACTTCGGCGGCGAGAACACCTCCGCCATCGTCGAGAAGGACCGTATCTTCCTCTGGGACCGCGCGGGCCTGATCCAGCTTCAGATCCCGTCCAACCCCGGCCCGAACGCCATGCCCACGGTCGGCAAGAGCATCAAGGGCAAGAGCTACATGGTCGCCTCGCCGCTCTGCGTCAACGGTCTCGTCTATTACATCACCGACGACGGCAAGCTGCGGGTCTTCGACGCCGAGGCCGGGACCATCGTCTACGAAAAAGACCTGCCGCTCGCCGGCCACAAGGAGTACGTCTTCTACCCGGGCTACTCGGCCAGCCCCGCGCTCGCGGGCAAGTACATCTACATCCTGGATAACCAGGGCGGCACGCTGATCCTCGAGCCCGGCCGCGAGTACAAGGAAGTCGGCATCAACAAGCTCGAGACCTTCGACAAGAAGAATAAGGACAAGGACGGCAAGGAGACGCTCGTGTACGAGCAGACCGTCAGCAACCCGGTCTTCGACGGCAAACTGCTGTTCATCCGCGGCCAGCAGTACCTCTACTGCATCGGCTCGCGCTGAACGTCCTGCTGGGTTCTCGCGGCGCTGGGATTACGTGCGCCAAGGTTTCGTGCGCCGGTGTATCGTGGCATCGGCGTCCCGCCGATGGTCTCACCGGCATCCGCGCCGGTGAACGCGTGCACGGCGGCGAGACGCCGCCGCGACCTCCGCCGGGACGGCGGAGCCACGCTAGGACAGTCCGGCCAACACCGAAGGAGTCCACTATGCGGTTCGACGGGCATCTCTTCGCCGGAGTCCTGCTACTAGCGGGAGCCGTTTCAGCCACAGGCGCGGAACTCGGCGCGCACGGCTGCACGCCCACGCCCGAACAGCCCATGGGCTGGCGCGGCGACGGCACGGGCCGCTATCCCGGCGCCACGCCGCCCGCGCGGTGGTTCCGCCGCGCCGTGATGGGCGCCACCGCCGGCGCTTCCTATCAGGCGAAGAAACCCGCGGGCGACGCGCCTTCCAAGGACGCGGCCAAGCTGGAACTCGGCATCGTGAAGGACTGGCTCGTCCTGGGACCGTTCGCCAGCGACAACCCGGCGGCCGACATCGACAAGGCCTTCTATCCCGACGAGGCGGCGCTCCAGCCCGACGACGGCACGAAGACCGGCGCGCTGGAATGGAAGGCGCTGCATACCTCCATCGATACGCAAAGCACGCACTACACCAACGAAGGCACCTGCGGGAACTTCCACATCGACTTCGTCCAACTCTTCGGCAAGGTCAACAACCAGGTCGCCTACGCCCACACCTACCTCTACTCGCCCACCGGCGGGCCGTTCCAGTTCTCGATGCACCGCGCCGGCGCGGCGGCGAAGATCTGGCTCAACGGCCAGCCCACCGTGCTGAACCCAAAGGACTGGGCCAGCATCCACAAATCCAATCAGACGCTGGTCAAAGGCTGGAACCGGCTGCTGGTGAAACTGAGCGTCGCCGAGTCCACCAAGCCCGAAGGCCAGAACCCCTGGGTCAGCAAGTGGCTCTTCGCGCCTTTCTTCTCCGCGCCGCTGCCCACGGCGTACGAGACGCAGAACATCGCCTGGATGACGCGCCTGCCCGGCTTCAGCGCCTCGTCGCCGGTCATCGTCGGCGACCGCCTCTACGCGACCTGCGGCACCTGCGACCTCATCTGCATCAATAAGAAGGACGGGAAAGTGCAGTGGCTCACGAGCGCCACGCCCGTGGACGCCGCGGGCGACGCCGAGAAGGCGCTGCCCGGCTTCAAAGACAAAGCCGAGCCGCTGAACGCCGAGCTCAAGGCCGCCAACGACAACCTGGTCAAGGAACTCAACGCGCTGAACCCGCTCGCTGGCCTGCCGCAGGACGCGCAGACCAAGATCGACAACCTGGTCAAGCAGAAGCACGAGCTCGAGAAGAAGCTCCACGACGCGCTGAAGGCCGCCGACGCCAAGAAGTATCCGCAGATGTACATCAACGAAGTCTCCGCCACCAACGGCACGCCCGTCACCGACGGCAAGCAGGTCTACCTCGCCGCGGGCGGCGGCTCCAAGGGCCCCGGCGCGTACGTCGTCGCCGCGTACACGCTCGACGGCCAGCGCGTCTGGAGCTGGCACGAGGCCCTCGGCGCGGAAGAACACGGCAACCACGTCACCCCGGCGCTCGTGGACGGCAAACTGATCTACGGCGAAGGCCCGCGCATCCTCGCGTTCGACGCGCAGACCGGCAAGGTCGTCTGGCGTGACCAGTCGAAGGCCGCCGGCGGCTACGCCAGCCTCTTCGTGCCCGCAAAGATCGGCGGCGCCAGCGTCCTGATCGCGCAGCCCAACCGCATCCTGCAACTCTCCGACGGCAAGGTCCTCTCCGAGCTGCCCAACACGCGCTTCTTCAACGGCGACCCGACGCCCGTGCTCGACGGCGGCATGCTCTATTACAACGGCGAGCGCAAGGACCTCTGCGCGGTCAAACTGCCCGACAGTCCCTCCGGCGCGTTCAAGCCCGCGTGGAAGCTGGACGGCAAGCAGTGGCGCATCGAAGCGAGCTCCGGCTTCTCCATCGCCTCCTCGCTGATCGTGAACGGCATCCTCTACAACGTGGACACCATGGGCGGCCTCACTACGGTGGACCTTGCGTCGTCCAAGGTCCTCTACACGCGCCGCCTCGAGATGTACCAGCGCGCCAACCGCCAGATATTCGGCTACACCGCCAGCCCGACCCTCGGCGGCAAGCAGCTCTACATCTTCGATAACACCGGCTGCGCCGTGGTGCTCGACCCGGGCCCCGAATACAAAGAGGCCGCGAAGAACATCCTCGAGAACCAGATCGCTTCAACGTGGATGGACTACCGGCAGGAATCGTTCTACGCCTCGCCCGTCTTCGACGAAGCCTCGCTCTATATCAAGGGAAGCGAATACCTGTATTGCGTGCGGGGGAAATAGATGCCATGCGCGCGTTACTGCCCGGCCTTGGCCTTCCAGGTTTCTAAGAGCTCGTTGATCTCTTTGAGCTGGGTGGAGTGCTTCTTGTACTCGGCGTCGTTGGTGATGGTCTTGATCGCCTCGGCGTAGTCGCCGGCCTTGATGAACGCCTCGACCTGCTTCTTCAGGCCCGCGGTGATCGCGCCCAACTCGTCTTCCTTTTTCTGCGCGTCGTCGGCCTTGGCGAGCAGGTCCTTGGCCTCCTTCGCGGCCGCGGTGTCGGGGAAGTCGCGCAGGATCTTGTTGCAGAACGAGATCGCCACCGTGTACACGCCTTTATTGTAGGAAGTCTGAGCGCTCTTGAGCGCCTGCGCGGCCAGGTCTTCCTTCATCGTGTTCGCGCCGGCGGTCTTGAGCTTCTCGATCTGCTGCTTGGCGTCGCGGAAGTCCTGCTCCTTCGAGGTCCCGATCCACGGCGCCATCTGCCGGTCGATGCTCTTCAGCGCGTCGTCCGCGGTGGTGGGCGCCTGCTTGACCGTGTCGATCTGCCGGACGAGATCATCCTTGACCGTCTTGAACGCGTCGTCAAAGGCCGCGCGCGCCTGGCGGACCTTGTCCTTGGCCTCGGGCATCTTGCTCCCGTACTTCTGGTCGATGGTGTCGCTCAGCTTGTAGACGCGCGCCCAGTCCTTCCGCGAGAGCGCGTCGTCGAGGTCCTTCGAGGCGTTGGCGAACTGCTGCTTCTCGCCCACATTCTCCGGCGCGATCTCGACACCCAGCTCGCCTTGGAACGCGATCTGCACCCAGCGCCGCTCGCCCTCGCGCCGCGTCTCCAGCGTCACCGGCGAAGCGAAGTTCAGGTAGAGCTGCGGCGTGCCGCCCGTGTTGAAGAGAATCTCCTGCATCCCGGCCAGCGTCTTGTTCTCGTTGGCGGAGATCTTCTGCGGGCCGCTGTCGAGGCGCGCGTCGATCTCGCCTTTGGCCGCGGGGCCGACGATGTAGAAGTTCAAGCGCGGGCCGGAGTCGCCCTGCGAGCGGTCCACGGCGAAGCGCATCTGCACGCCGCCGGAGCCCGCCTGCGCCGAGATCAGGTAATTGGCCGGGCGCTGGAGCTGGAAGTCGAAGAGCTGCCCGCGGTAGGTCGTCTTGCCGGAATCGGTCACCGGCTGGGTCTCGAACGCCGAGAGCAGCGACGAGACGGATTGGTTGTCCTTGGAGGCCAACTCGAGCAGCGCGCCGTCGATGGCCGCCTGCCCGCCGGAACTCACCGCGAACGCGCCCTTGCCGCCCTCGAAGTTCACCGTGACGCCGCCGTAGCTGACCGAGGGCGGATCGGCGAGTTTCTCGCCCGGGAGTTCCTTAAAGGCGATGTTGTCGAAGAACGTCTTGCCCTCGCGGCCTTCGGTGAAGACGCCCACCTTCACGCGGTCGGCCCACGGCGGCGGCTTCACCTTCGCGTTGCGGTCCTTCCATTCCTGCTGCGTGCCGCTGAGCGTCAGGGGGTGCTCGGCGAACGAGCGTTCGCCCTTGATCCAGACCAGGCGCAGCCCGAACTGCCCGTCGCCGTCGTTCTTCAGCGCGCCCGAGATCTCGTAGACCTTGCCGGGCTCGACGGCTAGGCTGTCCATGCTCTCCACGACGGTGCGGGTGGAAGGCGAGGTCCCCGCCTTGCTGATGCGCAGGCCCTTGCGCTGCTCTTCGGGCTTGTCGGCGTTGCGTTCGGCTTCCTTATCCACCACCACGCGGACTTCGGGCAGCGTGATGACCGGCTTCCAGCCGTTCGGATTGCCGTGGTCGTCGGTGCCTTTGGAAAAGTCTCCGTTCTCGACCTCGCCCGTATGCACCGTCTGCTTCGGCGGCGTCACGGGCGGTTTCGGGTCGACGGGGTTTTCCGGGATGAGCTTCACCACGACATAGACCACGATCACGAAGAAGACCACCGCGGCCACTCCGACCACCGCCAGCGGCGAACCCTTCTTGGCCGGTCGGTCGGCCAGGCCCGCCGCCGCGAGATGCCCTTCCCCGCCCTCGTTCAGGACCACGGTGCCGAAGAGCTGGTCCTCGCCACCGGGCCGGCCCAAATTGCGGAACTCGATTACCGTCTTGCCGATGCGAATCTGCATGCCTGGCGCCAGCGGCGTCTTGACGATCTTCTCGAAATCGGCCGCGCCCCTGGCCTTCACGCGCGTGCCGTTCGTGGAGCCCAGGTCCGAGATCACGTAGCCGATGGGCGCCTTGGTGATCTCCGCGTGGTAGCTCGAGGCCGCGTCGTCCTCAATCTTGATCGTGTTGCTGCTGCTGCGCCCGAGCGTGACCGCCTCTTGGCCGAGGTTGACCGTGCGGCCCGCTTCCTTGCCTTCCAGGATCGCCAGGACGTACTTGGGACCGCCCTCGCCGGCCTTCGCCTGCATCGCCGCGAGCGCCTTGGCGTCGATCGAGGTCGAAGGCACTGTGACCGCCGTCTCCACCGCGGGTGCGGGCGTGGCCGCCGATGAAGGCGCTGAGGCGTTCAAATCGGGCCCCGAGGACCGCTGCGGAGCCGAAGCCGCCGCCACCGCCGCGGCCTGTTCCTGCCCCATCTTCACCGTCGCTTCGTACGCTCCGTCGCTTGGGCCGTCGTAGGCGAAGGTGGTCAGGCCCACCGAGAGCACGTCGCCCTGGCGCAGGCGCTGCGAAGTCACCCGCACGCCGTTTACTTTGGTGCCGTTGGTCGAACCCAGGTCCACGACCTTGAAGTACGCGCCGTCCTTCTCGACGCGGAAGTGGTTCCGCGACGACTTGGCGTCCGTGATCTTGATGGTGTTGTTGGAGGAGCGTCCGATCGACGTCACGTCGTCCGTCAGTTCGTGTATCCGCTCGTCGCCGTTCTCATCTTTGATGGTCAACTTGGCCATGTAGCTCGTGCCCTGGCATCCCTGAATCAAATACCCGGCGGTGCGGCGGCCGGGGTCCGAATTCATCTCAAGTGTAGAATGCTAACCGTAGGATACCCAAACGGTTTCCTGCATCCGGTCCGGTTAATTTTCGGCCTTCTCGGGCGGATTCCGAAGCACCGGCCGCGGCGCGCTTAAGAGGAGCACCGCGCCCAGCGCGCCATAGAGGACCAGGAAGAAGCCCACGCCCGGCCAGCCCATCTCGGAGCCGGTAATCAACTGGCCCCGCAACGCGCCAAAGACCGCCGTGCCGGGCGAAAGAAAGAGGATGCCGTCCACCAAGGTTCGCAGGTGCTCCGACGCAACTCCGGGCGCGCGCGTCCAGCCGAGGCTCCCGGACGGCGTGAGCGCGTGGATTTCCGCCGCCACGTAACAGAAGAACGGCAGCGCAACCGCCGTAAAGAACGCGAGTCCCGGATACACCCGTGGAAAACGCGCGGCCGCCAGCACCGCCGCAGCAGCCACGCCAGCCACAACCGCGATGCAGCGTAAGATCGCCGCGCCGTCGAGGGCCTCCATGCGCGAAGCCAAGAGGAGAAAATAGCCCAGCACCGCGCCCTGCCAGCAGCCGACGAAGAGCGCCCGGCCTACGGCGACGCGTTCGATGCGCACGCGGCCGTCCGCATCCGCGACACGCAGATCGGACGACCAGCCGGGCGCAAAGAGCAGCGCACACGCGACGGCCATGCCGGCCAATGCCGCGGCCAGAGTCGTGGGGTTCAAGATGAGTGTGCTCGGCCAGGAGGGCCACGGTCCATCGATCGCACCGAACGCCAGCAACGCCTGGAGCGCCACGGCGACCGCAAGCCCCGCGACATCGCGCCCTCTTAAAAGGCGCGGCTCGACTTCATTCAAGTCCGGCGCGACCAGTTCCAAGTCCACACCCTCGCGTTGCTTGCAAAAGTATAACACCTTCCACCGAATCTTTGATCGGCACTTTTCGCCCTTTAGCATTGACAAGCCCGTGGAATATCTTTAAGGAGAGGATCGGGCGGGGATGCCATCCAATAACTATTAGTGGTGTTGCATTCGGGCGGGAAACCGCCTATATGGTAGCCCCTGCCAGATTGACCGATGACCTAACAAAGTCCGAACTAAAGGGGGAGCGATGCCCGCACGCATTATTGCCATCATGAACCAGAAGGGCGGCGTCGGCAAGACCACGACGACGCTGAACCTCGGTGCCGCCATCGCGCAGATGGGCAAGCGCGTCCTGCTCGTGGACCTGGACCCGCAGGCGAACCTGACCCGCGGCATGAACCTGCGCGCCGCGGACCTCTCGCAGTCCATCTACGAGTACCTCACCAATCCGTCGTGCGACCCGAAGCCGATCGTCCAGCGCACCGCCTTCGAGAACCTCGACGTTGTGCCCAGCCACATCGACCTCTCCGGCGCGGAGTTGGAGATGGTGACAATGATCGGCCGCGAGACGCGCCTCAAGCGCGCCATCGATATCGTCCGCGGCGAGTACGACTACATTCTGATCGACTGCCTGCCGAGCCTCTCGCTGCTGACGCTGAACGCGATGGTCGCGTGCGCCGAAGTGATCGTGCCGCTGCAGGCGCATCCGTTCGCGCTCGAGGGCCTGGGCAAACTCTTCGAGATCGCCGGGATGATCCGCGAGGCGCTCAACCCCGAACTGCAAGTGACGGGCGTGGTCGTGACGCTCTACGACAGCCGCACCAACGTCTCGCGCGAGACCATGGACCAGTTGCGCAAGGACGAACGCCTCGCGCCGCACATCTTCGAGACGCTCGTGCGGACCAACATCAAGATCGCCGAGAGCCAGAAGGACGGCATCCCGGTGATCCACTACGATCCCAAGAGCCCCGGCTCGCAGGCGTACATCGCGCTCGCGGAAGAAGTGCTCGAGATGGAAGCCAGTGGCTGCCTCGCCCGCGACGCCCGCCGCATCCTCACCGAGCGCGGCCAGAAGCCGCAGACCTCTCGCGCGGCCAAGCCCGCGGCACAGGCGTCCACGCCTGCTCCTTCTGTTCCTCCGCAGCAGCCGAACGAGGCCGCCGCGCCCGCCGTTGCGGAACAAGCCGCGCCTGTTCCGGCTGCGCAAGTTCCAGCGGCGTCCGCACCGATCACGGAAGACTCCGCCGTACGCGTGCCGACGGGCTCGATGCGCGAACGCTTCCAGCGCTTCGGCGAGACCAGCGCGCGCCCGCGCCTGGGGCTCATCGGCTTCGACGAACTGCCCGCGCGCTCCGGGCGGCCCGTCCGCCGCAACGCGCCCGCGCCGGAACCCGTCGCGATCCCCGCCGAACTCCGCCACGCCCCGCCCGCGCCCTCTGTAAAAGAACCCGGCAGCGGCGAATCGCCCGAGCAGCAGACCCGCGCGACGGCGTAGTTCATGCCCAACGGGTCGAGGTGTAAGCTCAATCCATTTGATCGATGGTCGTGGACTAATGTCGTATTGCAGGAGACTATCTCAAATGCGAACTCCGGGTATTCGTCCAGAGTCAGTCATGTCACTTTTTCTTGAAACGAAGTTCAACGGCGTATCCCTTGGGTCTAGTACGGGGTTTGCTGCCTCCGCGCCCAGCGGTAAGAAACTATTAATTACAAATCGTCACGTTCTCTCGGGACGTCGTTCGGATTCAAATAGGGTAATAGACCGTTCAGGAAACGTTCCTGACGAAGTCGTTATCTCACACAACCGCCGAGGCAAGTTAGGAGAATGGGTTCATGTGACAGAGAAAGTACGAGATCAAAATGACAACCATCTTTGGTTTGAGCATCCAAGCTTAGGGCGAAAAGCCGACTTCGTAGCACTACCGCTAACCGAACTCAGCAATGTTGACTTGTACCCGCACAGCCTTGGTATTGGTGACCCTCTGCTTGCATTCGGCCCCGCAGAAACCGTGAGCGTCATTGGATTCCCATTCAAGATTAAGACTGGCGGATATTGTGCGATTTGGGTCACTGGCTTCGTTGCATCTGAACCCGACTACAATCAAGACGATCTGCCTCTGTTCTTAATTGATTGCCGAAGCCGTCCTGGCCAGTCTGGTTCGCCTGTCGTTGCCTCCCGCAGCGGAGGTGCTGTGACAATGGAAGATGGGAGTGCAGAGATTGCTCCCGGTCCAATGTTTCGCTTCCTTGGTATCTATAGTGGCAGGGTAAATAGGCAGTCAGATTTAGGAAGGGTCTGGAAAGCTGCGGCAATTCGCGAATTGGTTGACACACTTTAACCAAACTTGACTCGTTGGACTCACGAACGCCGCTTACGCTTCCTGGCAGAACTCTGTCGCCGCCGCGGTTCGTTTTCCACGTACGCCTTCAGCCGCCAGAGTTTCGAACGGTTACTTCTCTTTCGCGTCCTTCATATCTTTCGGTGGATCAACTGATTTGTCTTCGAGAAGGCGGATGGGCTCTTTCACCAAGCGCCGGTTTGAGAGGCCAAAAAGGCGGCCCGCACCGGCGTTCTGATGACAAGCCATACAATTCTGAACGCGACCCGCGGACTTAACCACCTTGCCGTCGCTCGATAAAACGCCGTATACCCAGCCTTTGTCGGTGCCTTCGGTCTTCTCGTCCAACTTTAGTATTACAAAGAGGTCATTTTTCTTGGCGACATATTCGTTCTTTTTCTCATCGATCTCTGGAATCCAGGACTCCTTTACTACAATCTGTTGCGCCTGTTTGCCGTCGAGTTCGACGGGCTCTTTCTTCTTATGCTCAGGTTGCTTGCCTTCATTTTTGTACGCATCGATATCATAGGCATATAGCATGTAAACCTTGGGGATTACGACGGGATTGTTTTCAGACGGCTTGATTTTATCCCCATGCAATGTCTGTGGCCCCAAATGAGGGCTCGGACCACATCCTGCGAGGGCCTTGGCCAAGCCATCATCAAACCTTTTGTAACCCTTGTACTGTTCCGCAGCGGCCTTCAGGATCGAATGAAAGCGTTCGTCGTTAACGGCTCTTTCAGATTTCTCGACCTGCACCGCTTTATCTTTCTGTGGAAGTAATGGCGAATCCGGAACGAGAGCTTCTTCGCCGGCAAGTGCCAAGCAAACTCCTAAGCACGGGAAGAACATCATCCAGATCAAGGTTCGCATGGGCTCGTCCCCTCTTATTTTCCTGCGGGCAGCAGGTGCCGCTCAATCTTCGCGCGCTCGTCGTCGCCGATGGCGCGGTCGTAGACGATGAACTCGGTGAGTTCGGCGTCCATCGTGTTCTTGCCCGCGTAACCGCTGAGGCGGAAGCCGGTCCACGCCGCGATCTCCAGCTTCTTCTTCGCCAGTTGTTTCCCGTTCTTGTAGAGCGCGGCCTCGCCGTTGTTGAAGATGTACGCGAACTGCTGCCACTCGTTGAGGGCCACCGTGCCCTTGCCCGGCCCGTCGCCGGGGCTGATGCGCGCGGGCACGTTCGTGCCGACGTACACGCTGCCGTCGCCGGTCGTATGGAAGACGAACTGGCCCCAGCCGCCCTCGGCGGAGAAGCTCTGGTTGTAATCCGAATGCGAGAACGGCTTGAGCGTCCACAGGATCGAGAACGACTTCATCTCGCCCTTCAATTCCGGCACGGCGAGGAAGTCGTCCTTGCCGTCGAAGCGCAGCGCGGGCAGCCCGTTCAGCGCGTTGGCCACAAGCGTGGGCGCCTCGCCCGAGCTCTTCGCCGCCGCGTGGCGATTTCTACCGGACTGATCGGCCCATTGGATCACCGCATTATCCTTGAGCGTCACGCCGGCATCGGAGCGCAGCCAGAGCGCGAGGCCATCGCGGGGAACTTCCGCGCCTCGCACCGCGGCCTTGACGAGCAGGCGCTCGAGCTCCTGTGCCTTCGATTTTGCCAACGCGGTCGCGCCGTGCTGCTCCTGGAAGTCCGTCACGGCCTTCACCACCGCCTTCTTCTGTGCGTCCGGCCAGGTTTCGCCGGCTGCAACTTTGTCGAGTTCCTTCCACGCGGCCTCGGCGGCGGTCTCGAGCAGGCCCTGCTCGAGCCGGGCGAGTTCGCGGCGCACGTAGTCGAGCTCGTTTGCCGCCGCGCCCGCGGCTTGGGCCTTATCGAGGCTCGCGCGCACGCGCTGCGGGGATTCGGACGCGAGCAGTTCGGCGAAGGCCAGCGCCACGAGTCCCTCGCCGCTCGCCCCAAGCGCGGACTCCGCGAGCACGCGCCGCGTCTCGGCGTGCAGCTTGGCGACGGAGACCGGCATCGACATGCCTTTGCTGCCTACGAAGATCGTCCCGTCTTTCACGTCGCCGATCTGGAAGTCGCTCCCCTTCCCCACCTTCATGCTCTGGCCTTGGGCGAGCTTGAGTTCAAAGGGCTGGCCGTCCGCGAGCTTCTTGGCGCCATCCATTACGCCTTGCTCGATGCGCGCCGGCCAAGCCAGCGCTTTGCGGTCGAGCATTAGCGCTTCTTTCCCGGCCAGCCACGCGGCGAGCTGCGCGTCTTTCTCGGCCTCGGCGAGCTTCGCGCCCGCCGCTTTCGCGTCGGATCTGCGCAGGGCGTCGATGAACGCAAGGTGGAAGACGTCGTACTTTGCCTGCGCGGCGACCGCGTCGAAAGCAGGCTTCGTCGGTTCGAGCTTTACGGGTTCTGGTTTGGCGGGTTCTAGCGGCTTGGGAGCGAGCGGCTCCTCGTGTTTATCCACCACCGGCTGCGGTTGCGCCGGAAGTTCAGGCAGCTTTTCTTTGAGCGGCAACGGTTCGGCGGTCTTCACCGCGGGCAGAGGCGCCGGCCTGACGGGCGCAGGCAGCGTCGGGAGCGCGGGCGCGTCGGACACCTTCTTAAGTGCGGCTTGCGGATGTTCGGGGCCGCCGCCGATGCCATACAGCACCAGCCCGGCGATAAGCACGACCCCTGCCACCGCGCCTGCGATAAGCGCGCCCGAAGGCTTGCCGCGATCGAGCGGCGCGGGCTGCGCGCCGCGCGGACTCACCGGCGTGCGCGGCCCGGTCGTCAGGCCGCGAATGGGCACGCGCGGCCCCGTGGTGGTCGAACGCACGGCGGAACGCTTGCCCGTGGCCTTGGGCGGATTCAAGAGCGACTCGATCTCTTCGAGCAGCTTCTCCGGCGTCTGCACGCGCTGCTCGGGTTTCTTCTCCATCAGGCGCGCGATCAGCCGCGCGCAGCCTTCGCTTACGACGTGCTCGACCTCGTTCGCTTTTGGCGGCGCATCCGTGAGGTGCATGGCCATGACGGCCGCCGCAGTCGGCGCCTGGAAGGGCGTGCTGCCGGTAACGAGGTGAAAAAGCGTCGCGCCGACAGCGTACAGGTCCGTGCGGATGTCAAAAGCCCCGCCCTCGCCGCGCACCTGTTCGGGCGCCATGTAATGCGGCGTGCCGACCGCACGGCCGCTTTGTGTAAGGTGGGCGTCGTCCTCGTCGTCGATCTTCTTCGCGAGACCCAGGTCCGCGAGCTTGGCCTCGCCTGTCTTGGCCAGCAGAATGTTATCGGGCTTGATGTCGCGGTGGACGATGTTCTGCCGCGCGGCACATTCGAGGGCACGCGCGATATCCAGCATGAGCTTGAGTGCGCGCGTCTCCGGCAGCTTGCCTTCCTTGGCGAGCACTTCCTTCAGCGACGGACCGTCGATGAACTCCATCGCGAAGTACCACAAGCCCGTGGGTTCGTCGCGGCCGACATCGATGCCCAGCACAATGTTGGGATGATTCAGGCGCGCGCTGGAGCGGGCCTCGCGCTGAAAGCGTTCGATGAATTTTGTGTCTTGTGCGATCTTGGGCGGCAGGACTTTCAGCGCGACGATGCGGTCGAGCGAGATCTGGCGGGCCTTGAAGACCGCGCCCATCGCGCCCTGGCCGATCTTCTCCAAAATCTCGAACCCGCCGATGACCTTCGCATCGGGTGGAGTGTAGGTGCCGGAGCCCGCCATGGCGGCAATGTATCCCACGCGCGGCGGCGCGTCCACGCGGAACGCGCCCGCACTCGTCCGGCTGCGTTGCAGGTGGCATGACGCCCGGTTAGGTTGGGCGCTCCATGACTGTTTCAGCCCTCGTCGGCCGGTTCTTCATTCCCGGCGCAACCGCGCCCGTGGGCGGCGTACTCGCGCGCGACGGCAAGATCGCGCTCGTGGGTTCGGGCGCGGCGATCGCCGCCGCCGCGAAAGCGGAAGGTGCCAGTCTCCTTGAACTCCCGCCGGAGGCCCTTGCGTGCGCGGGGCTCGTGGACGCGCATCTCCATCTGATTCAGACCGGCCAGCGCTTGGCGCAAGCGGATCTCTCGAAAGCGCGCAGCGCGCAAGAAGCCGCGGGCGTCCTGGCCGATAAATCTCGTGCGCTGCCGCAGGGCGCTTGGGCGCGCGGCAGCGGCTGGCGCGAGGACCGCCTGGGCGGCTATCCCAGAGCGCAGGATCTTGATGCGGCGATTCCCGACCGCCCCGCCGCGGCGAGCGCCTTCGACGGCCATACGCTTTGGGTGAACTCGGTCGCGCTCAAGCTCGCGGGGATCACGCGCGAGACCGCCGATCCGCCGGGCGGGACCATCCGGCGAGATGCCTCGGGCGCGCCGACCGGCATCCTGCACGAGAACGCCTGCGGTCTGGTCTGGCGGCTGGTGCCCGCGCCCACGCGCGCGGAGAACAAGGCGTTCCTGAAACTATCCGCGGAGGCCATCGCGCGCGCGGGCTTCACCGGCGTTCATGATGTCCAGGATCTGCTCACGCTGGAACTGGCGCGCGAACTGGAAGACGAGGGCACGCTGCCGCTGCGCGTGAGCGGCATGTGCCGCCCTACGGACTTGGACAGCGGCACGGCGGCCCTCTGGCTGCACGAGGCCCGCGACAGCGCGCGTGTGCGGCTCTTCGCGCTCAAGCTCTTCCTTGATGGCACCTTCACCAGCCGCACCGCGTGGATGCTCACGCCATATACAGAAGGCGGCACGGGCCTGAACGTGATCGAAGTGGAGGAGTTGGATTCGCGTATGCGGCAAGCCGCGCGCCTGGGGCTGGCTACGGCCGTGCACGTGATCGGCGACCGCGCGGTCCGCGAGTTCCTCGACGCGGTGGAGCGCTTTCGCAAAGAACCACCGAAGGTCCAGCCGTCGGTGGTCGACCAGTGGCGCGGCTACGCGAAGCTGCTCATGCGCGCCGAACACGCGCAGCTCATCGACCCGGCCGATCTCTCGCGATTCAAGGCGCTGGAAGCCGCCGCGAGCATGCAGCCGTCGCATCTCGTCCCGGACTTTCCGGTTTTGCTCGAACACTTTCCGCACCGCGCGGCCTGCGCGTATCCGTTCCGCGCGCTGCTGGACGCCGGCGCGCCGGTGTGCCTGGGCAGCGACGATCCGATCATGCCCGCCCGCGCGGGCCAGTGCCTGCACGCGGCCGTGCACCGCGCGCCGTGGCCCGGCGAAGCCGCATCGAACGCAGGTTGGCATCCGGAGCAGGCGCTGAGCGTCGAAGAGTCGCTGCGGCTGTACGCCGAAGGCGCGGCGCGGGCGGAGGGCCTGGAGTCTGTGCGCGGCCAGATCGCGCCGGGCTTCGAGGCGGACTTTACCGTCTTCGCGCGCGACCCGCGCACGCTCCCGGCGGAAGACTTGGTCCGGGTTCCGGTCCTCGGCACGGTGGTCGCTGGCGAGCCGCGGCTCGGCTTGTAACAATTAACCTCGCGGTTGTTACGCCGCCGCGCGCGTGGTATTCTCACGGCGTCGAACCGGAACCTGCGGAGAACGTCCATGAAAGCGGTGGTCAAGACCGGCAAGGGCAAGGGCCTGCTCGAGTGGCGCGACGTGCCGGAGCCTAAAGTCGGCCCGGGCGACGTGAAGATTCGCGTCAAGTCCGTGAGCGTCTGCGGCTCGGACATCCACATCTGGCACGACGCCCATCCGTACTGGCCGCCGATGATCCTGGGCCACGAGTTCTCCGGCGAGATCGTCGAACTTGGCGCGGGCGTGGAAGGCTGGCGCGTGGGTGAGCGCGTGGTGAGCGAGACGCGCACGGGTTCGTGCGGGGTCTGCCCCGCGTGCCAGTCCGGCGCGCCGCAGGTCTGCAAGATGAAGCGCCCGCCCGGCATCGGCCGCGACGGCGCGTTCACGAACTTCCTCGTTATGCCGGCGCGGCTGCTGCACAAGCTGCCCGATAACATCACCTTCGAGCAGGCGAGCATGATCGAGCCCACCGCATGCTGCGTGTATGGGTTGATCGAGCGGGTGCGCATCAACGCGGGCGAGACCGTGGTCGTGCAGGGCCCGGGGCCGATCGGCCTGCTGACCGCGATGGTCGCGAAGGCCGCCGGCGCGAGCAAGGTGATCGTAAGCGGGACCGCGCGCAGCGCGGGGCTGAAACTGCAGAAGGCGCTCGAGATCGGCGCGACGCGCGTGGTCAACGTCGGCGCGGAAGACCTCGAGAAGGCCGTGCTGGCTGAGACGAACGACGTGGGCGCCGACATCGTGATGGAGTGTTCGGGCAACCCGCAGGCGATCGAACAGTCCTTCAAGATCGTCAAGCGCCTGGGCAAGATCGGCGTGCTCGGCATCAGCGGCAAGAAGGAAGGCGTGCTCGTGCCGTGGGACGTGGCGCTTTTCAAAGCGCCGGCCGTCACATTCTGCTTCAGTTCCTCATGGACCGCCTGGGAGACGGTGATTCGGATGATTTCATCCGGAATCCTGCCGGTGGAGAAGCTCATCACCCATCGCGAGCCCCTGGCCCGCTGGCACGAAGTCATGTCGGACCTGGAAGCAGGCAAGGGCATCAAAGCCGTGATGAATCCTGGACTTGGGTAGGATCATCCTGGAATTGCAACAGGCTGCCAATTGAATGGCGGCACGCCCGAACTCTCGTTTTCGATTACTCGTGCAACTATAGCGACGAAACGAAGTAAACTGAACGGCATAAACCCGTATTTCAAATGTTTCAATGGCACTAACTTTGCGCACATGCTCATTTAGAACGCCACAAAGGCGTTTGTAAACCGGAATCGTAGTTATGCGCCTAGCAAGCTTACGGCAACTTCCCCGATACACCTTGACCTCCTTGGTCTTGATTGCATCCCTGTTGGCAACCCTCTGGGCTTGGTCCGATGCCAATGCGCACGTGCGCGCTAAAGACCAGATACAGTTCGAAACCATCGTCCAGCAGATGCAAGCGAGCATTACGGAATGCATGGAAAATAATGTGCGAGCTATGGAAGGAGCGCGCGGGCTTTACGCGGCCAGCAAGAGCGTCGAGCGCGGTGAATGGAAGGCCTATATCAAGGCGGTCAATATGGACAAGAACCTGCCTGCCTTGCAATCGCTGGCTTTCATCGCCTACGTTCGAAAGGCAGAATTGAACGACTTTATCAAGACTACCCGCAACGACGACGCTCCCGACTTTACGCTCCATCCCGCAGGCGACCGCGACGAATACCGGATCGTCACCTTTTTGGAACCCTTTGAAAAGAACCGCGCCGTGTACGGTTTTGATGTGGGGACGAAGCCTGTTTCATGCGAGGCCATGGATCGCGCCCGCGATTCAGGCGAGGCCGCGCTTACGTCCGTCCTGACGCTCGTGCAAGACCCGGGCAAGGAACCGGCTGTAGTTATGTACCAGCCCATATACCGCAATAGCATGCCGCATGCGACCGTCGAGGAACGCCGCAAGTCCCTGCAAGGCTGGATTGCCGCACCCATGCTGATGAGCCGGTTCGTGAAGCAGATCTATCAGGAACGCGGAACCAGCGAGAATGCAATCGACCTAGAAATTTACGAAGACCCCCGCAACGCAGCTCTCCTTTACGACCGAGACCATACCGCCCAGTTGGGCGTGCCGATCACCGCAGACGGGTTTGCGGACCGTGGAGAACTCTTCATTGCCGGCAAGACCTGGCAACTGTACTTCTATAGTTTGCCCGCATTCGCCACCTACAGCGATCGCTCGACCCCGTGGATCGTGCTCGTCAGCGGCCTGCTCGTCAGCCTGCTGCTTTTCGGCATGGTCCTTTCGCTCTCGCAAACGCGCACCCGCGCCCTCGCCATCGCCGAAAAGATGACGGCCAGTTTGAGCGAAAGCGAAGAACGGTTTGAAAACGCCTTTCAGCACGCCTCGATCGGCATGCTGCTGTGCGAGACCGACGGCCGTTTCGTGAAGGTCAACAAGGCGCTGTGCGAGATCGTGGGATACACCGAAAACGAACTCTTGCATACAACTTTCCAAGCGATTACGCACCCCGAAGATCTCGACAAGGACCTCGACCAGGCCAGACGGTTGTTCTCAGGCGAGATCGGCTCCTATCAGATGGAGAAAAGGTACATCCATAAGGCCGGCCACATCGTCTGGATACTTCTCGACGCCACGGTCGTGCGCGACAAACAGGGCCGCGCGTTGTACGGCATCGGCCAGGTGCAGGACATCACCAAGCGCAAGGCCGCTGAAATCGAAATACTGCGCGCCCGGGAGGCTGCCGAGGCGGCCAGCCGCTCTAAGAGCGAGTTCGTGGCCAACACGAGCCATGAACTGCGCACGGCGCTGAACGGGATCGTCGGCATGAGCGCGCTGTTGCTCGAGACCGAAATTACGGCGGAACAGCGCAATTTCGCCTCGACGATCCGGACCTCCGCCGACGCCCTGGTCGCCATCGTCAACGACCTGCTCGACTTCTCCAAAATCGAAGCCGGAAAATTCCGGATCGAGAGCGCCCGGTTCGACCTGCACGAAGAAACCGTGTCCGTCGTCAATCTCCTCCGGTCGAAAGCCCAGGAAAAGAACCTGGAACTCTCCCTCTATTTGCAGGAGGGGACGCCGCGCCACGTTGCAGGCGACAGCCTGCGCATCCGCCAGATCCTTATGAACTTGGTCGGCAATGCAATCAAATTCACGACCCACGGTTCGATTCGCCTGGAAGTCGGGGTTCACGAGCGGAAAGCGGATACGGGCCGGTTTGAGTTCCGGGTGCACGACACGGGCATCGGCATCGCCGCGGATAAGCTCGCGTGCCTGTTTCAGAAATTCTCACAGGTAGATGCATCGTCCACGCGCAGGTACGGCGGCACGGGACTGGGTCTTGCGATCTCGAAGGAACTTGCGGAGATGATGGGCGGCTCGATTCAGGTCGAGAGCATACCGGGCAAGGGTTCGGTTTTTACCCTCGATCTGCCGCTGAAACTCGAACCTGAAGTCATCCGTTCTGCGCGTGCGTCCAACGGGGATTCGAGGAAGGTCTCGCTTCCCCATCCGAAGGAGGTGGGTTCCGTGCGCATATTGCTTGCCGAGGACAATCCCACGAACCAGCGGGTCGCGGTCCTCTACCTTCAGAAACAGGGCTGCCAAGTGGACACGGCCTGCGACGGCAAGGAGGCGGTGCTGCGGTCCGCGGAAACGCACTACGATGCCATTTTCATGGACTGTTCGATGCCCATCATGGACGGCTACGAAGCCACGGCGGCGATTCGGGAGCGGGAAAAAGGTAGCAAACTCCACAGCTACATCGTGGCCATGACGGCGCACGCCATGCGCGGCGACCGCGAGCGCTGCCTGAATGCAGGCATGGACGACTATCTTCCCAAACCGATCGATTTCGACAGGTTGAAGTCGCTCATCCAGGCGTTGCATACGAACAAGGCCGAAGCGGATGAGAATCTCGATACCGCGGCGGCTCCGGCGTCCGCCGTCGCTACCGCGCAACTCCAAACATCGCCTGCTGCGGCGCCGGTCTTCGACCGGCGGAAGGTCCTCGAAAACATAGGCGACAACCTGGAACTCCTGGACACCCTGATGGAATCGTACTTGAACGATGCGCCCCGCCATCTTACGAATGCATTTAAAGGATTGCGGACGCACGATATTAAGATGGCCGAATATGCCGCGCACACTCTGAAAGGCTCTTCCTCCTGTTTCTATGCGACCTCCGCCCAGCGCGCCGCGGCCGAATTTGAGGCTCTGGTTGAGAAGGAACGCTGGGATGAAGCAGAAGCGGGTTACGCGCTCATGAAGCGGGAGATCGACGCGCTCATGGCGGCCTTTACGGAAGCGCTTGCCTCCGTTCAGAAACAGACGCAATGAAGTAAGGACATCCTTGGAATAGACCCATGCGCATCCTGCTGGCCGAAGACGATACGGTCTCAAGGGAAATGATGAAGGCCTACTTATCCAAGTGGGGCCATGAGCCTATGGTCGCAATCGATGGGCTTGCCGCGAGCACCGCCTTATGCGCGAAAGGCGCGCCCAACATCGCGGTGCTCGACTGGATGATGCCGGAGAAAGACGGCCTGCAGGTCTGCCGGGAAGCGCGCGCGGCGCGCCCGAACGAACCCCTCTATATGATTCTCCTGACCGCCAAGGGCACCAAGGAAGACATCGTCAAAGGCTTCGAAGCCGGCGCCGACGATTACGTCATCAAGCCCTTCGACCCCAACGAACTCAAGGCCCGCATCCGCGCCGGCATTCGGATCGTGGAACTGCAACTGGCCCTCGCCGACCGCATCCACGAACTCGAAGTGGCGATGGCGAAGATCAAGACCCTGCAGGGCCTCTTGCCCATCTGTGCCTGGTGCAAGAAGGTCCGCGACGACCAGAATTACTGGCAGCGCGTGGAAACCTACATTTCCGGCCACACCGACGCGCGCTTCACCCACAGCATCTGCCCCGATTGCAAAGCGAAGCAGATGAGCCAGCTCAACCTGAAAAAGCCGGAGCCTTCCGGCTCCTGACCCGCATGCGCCGCGCTGGCGGATAAGCGCGGGCCTGCTATGGTTTCGGCATGAAAATTCGATTCCATGGCGCGGTTCGGACCGTCACCGGTTCGCTGCACATCGTAGAGACGGCGCGCGGCGACATCGTTCTGCTGGACTGCGGGCTCTTTCAGGGCCGGCGCGCCGAAGCCAATGCGCGCAACCGCACGCTGCCGCTCGATCCGTCCCGCGTGAAGGCTGTGGTGCTAAGCCACGCGCACATCGACCACATCGGCAATCTGCCCACGTGGGCCGCGAAGGGCCTGCGCTGCCCCATCTACGCCACGGGCGCGACGGTGGACCTCTGCGGCATCATGCTGCGCGACTCCGCGAACATCCAGGTCTACGACGCCCAGCACGTCAACCGCTATCTGAAGAACGGCGAGAAACCGGTCGAACCGCTTTACACGCCCGAGCACGCCGAGGCCGCCATTGCGCTGCTGCGTCCGCGCAACTACCGCGAATGGTTCGAGGTCGTGCCTGGGCTGCGCGCGATCTATCACGACGCGGGGCACATCCTCGGTTCCGCCAGCATCACCCTCGAAGAATCGAGCAACGGCGCCCGCAAGCGCCTGGCCTTCACCGGCGACGTCGGCCGCCCCAACACGCCGATCCTGCGCGATCCGGAACCGTTCGGCGCCGGAGCGGACGTGCTGCTGAGCGAATCGACCTACGGCGACCGCGAACACCCGCCCGTCGCGGCGCTCGGTGAGGAACTGCGCAAGGTTCTGTACCGCACCATCGCGCGCGGCGGACGGCTGATCATTCCCGCCTTCGCGCTCGGCCGCACGCAGACGCTGCTCTACGATTTGAATCTGCTCGAAGAGCGCCAGAAGCTGCCTCCCGTGCCCGTGTACGTGGACAGTCCGCTTGCGTGCAAGGCGACCGATATCTTCCAGCGGCATCCCGAATGCTACGACGGCGAGGCCCGGGAGATCCTGAAGCACGAGGGCGCGCTCTTCGCCATCAACGGCTACGCCTGCATCACCGATGCGAACGCCTCGAAGGCGCTGAACGAGAAGAAGGAACCCTGCATCATCATCGCGGCGTCGGGCATGTGCGAGGCCGGGCGCATCCTGCATCACCTCGACCACGGCCTCGGCAATCCGCGCAACACGATTCTCATCGTCGGCTTCCAGGCCGAGCACACTCTCGGCCGCAAGCTCGTGGACCACTCCAGAACCGTGCGCGTCTTCGGGCAAGAGCGCTCGGTGAACGCCGAGGTCGTGGTGCTGAACGGGTTCTCCGGCCACGCCGGCCGCACCGAACTCGCGGACTTCCTCGACCGCTCGCGCCCCGCCGGGCCGCTCTTTCTAGTGCATGGCGACGAGACGCGGACCATGGCCTTCCAGGAATTCCTCAAGCCGCGCGGTTACCCGGACGTGCGCATCCCGAACGTCGGCGACGAATACAAGGTGTGAGGGCGCTACTCATGAGTTCCGCCAAGGTCCGCTACTCCGACCTGCTCCCGCACGAGTTCCGCGCGCGACTGAAGGCCCGGCCGGTCGCGTATCTGCCGCTGGGCACGCTCGAATGGCACGGGGAACACCTGCCCCTCGGCTCGGACGCGCTCATCAGCGAGGGCCTCTTCGTCCGCTGCGCGCAGGAATTCGGCGGCATCGTCCTCCCGCCCGTCCATCTCGGCCCGGACCGCACCAAACCCCAAGGCGGGTTCATGCTGCAGGGCATGGAGTACCACGAGTCCACCACGCCGCCGCGCCAGCTCGACGGGAGTTGCTACTGGTGCTCGCAAGGATTCTTTTTGCAGTTGATCGACGCGATCCTGGAGCAGGTGAAGCGCGCGGGCTTCAAAGCCGTCGTCGCCGACGGCCACGGCCCGTCGCGAAACTCCTGGCGCACGAATCTGAAGGAACGCGAACAACGCTTCGGACTCAAGTTGATCGGCGTCACCGACGACATCGCGCAGGACTGGAAGAGCCAGGTGGACCACGCCGCGCGCAACGAGACCTCGCTCGTGCTTGCGCTGCGCCCCGAACTTCCCGACCTCGCGCAACTGGGCACGGACCGCAAGGTATGGCCGCAAGGCGTCGGCGGCCAGGACCCGCGCGACGCCACCGCGGCCTATGGCGAAGAGTGCCTCGCCGGAGCGGTCGTACTGCTCGGCCGCAAGCTGCGCGAAGCCGGACTGCTTTGATCCTTTTTTCGTTTAAGCGAGCTGCATCTCGCGCGGCTTGAGCGCGCCCTCGCCGAAGACGATGGGGAACGTTCCGCCGTTCTTCACCTGCCGCGTGCGCCCATCCATGTAGCAGACGCTGAAGCCCCGGCGGGAGACGTCGGTCTTGTTGACGTCGCTGCGGTGGATCAGCCAGTTGTGCAGCAGCACCACCTCGCCGGCCTTCAGTTCCAGATACACGATCTTCTCTTCGGGACAATGCTGCCGTTCCTGTTCCGCCGAGATCGTGTGCCCCTGCTTGCTCAAGAGGCCCAGTCGGTGCGTGCCGGGCATCACCTGGACGCAGCCGTTGGCCTTTGTGGCCGGGTCGAGCGCCGTCCAAACGGTGATGAGGGGATCGCGGTCGAGGCCCCAGCCGGAGCCGCCGTCCTGGTGCCACGGCAGAATGGTGCCCTTGCACGCGGGCTTGTTCATGAACATCGCGCGGAAGCAGGCCACGGGCGCGTGCGCGCCGTACGCTTCGGCGCAGATCTTTTTGAACAACGGCCGCTGCATGTAGGCAAGAAAGCGCGGGTCCTGTTCCAGGTCTTGGATCTTGCGGTAATCGAGCGTCGCGCCTTTGAACCCGGCGCTCTGCGCGGGCATGTCCTCGTACGCGCCGCCGCCGTCGAGCTGCATCATCATCTTCTCGTAGCGGACCTTGCCGAGCATGATCTCGTCGATGCGTTCCTGCAGCGCCGCCAGTTCGGCGTCGTCGAGCAACTTGCCGAGGCGCAGGAAACCCTGCTGGTAGAACTCCCACCACTGGCTGTCGCTGAGCATCGGTTCGCGCCTCCTCGCTACGTCCCTTGTTCCATCCGGCGCGGAGCCGTCTCCGCGCGCACCAATCATGGGGGGTAAGATACGCGAATAGCCCTAAGCGGGCTACCTGGAACCGTCCGATTTTATGCTGAAAACGAACATCAGGACGATTCTTGCGCATCGCCAAGCTGCGCAGTTTTCTGCCAAGTCAGGCCCGCCGATCGCCGATAATCACCCGGACTCATACGCTCTAAGTCTTTGAAAATCTTGGAGAAGTGACTAAACGATGCATACCCGACTTCCATGGCAATCTGCGTGATCGAATGCGTGGAATTCAGCAAAAGGGCCTTTGCCGCCTCAAGGCGAAGCTGCGTTATCCGATCAACCAGCGTCTGCCCGGTCGCGGCGCGATAGAGCCGCGCAAGATGCCCGGGACTCAAATGAACCGCCTCCGCGAGATCCTCGCGCGTGAGGGGTTCGTGATAGTGCTGCCGCAGGATAAGTTCGACCCGTTCCACCATCGCGCGCTGGTAATTGCGGTTGAGCGCCGACGGCGCGGGCGCGGACGTTCTCTTTTCGGCTTCTTCCTCAGCGCGGCGCTTGAACGCGATCATCGTGCGCACCAGCAGCGCTTGAACCAGCAGGTCGTCGTCGCGGCGCGGTCGCCGCGCGGCCTCAATCATGGCACGCATGTCGGGCTCGAGATCCGGCGTGATCTCCAGCACGCGGTCGAGGACCGGAGCGAGGTCCAGCCTCGCGAGCGGCTCGAAGACCGCCGCGAAGTACGCCGGTGGCCGGCGGCCGGCCCAGATCTCGCGGTCCGCGCCCGGCGAAAAAAGCACCGACTGCCCTGCCTTGAGGTCGAGCATAATCGCGCCTGCGCGCACGCGGACTTCGCCGCGGATGAGGTGATACCACTGGTGGTAGCGGTGGGTGTGCCCAGGCGTGTGGTATTCGCGCCCGCGCTCGCAGTACTTGTACCAATCGACGCGCAGCAGCGCGGCCGTGCCCGCGTCCGGACGGATCTCTTCGGCGCGCGGAGCACTCACAGTTCGGGCGCGCTCCGGGCAAGTTCCCGGCGCTGGCCGCGCAACTCCACGCTCCCGCCCAGGTTATTTTTGAGGAAGCGAACCGTCGCCTCGCCGATCGTCACCTCCGCTTCGATGTCGGTCTCGGCCAGCACGGCTTGCGGAACCTGCGGCACGCTCGCGTCGGCCGCGGTCAACACATGCAGGAAATAATCGGCCAGCGCGGGCGCGGAAGGCGTGATCTCCATGCGCGCTTCCGGCGCGGGACCCGTATCGCCTTGCGGCGGGAACATCCGGCCGCCGTAGCCGTACTGTTCGGCGCCCGTAAGCACGTTCACTACTGGGTTCTTCGGCAGAACGGTCTCGATAAAGAGCTTTCCATTTCCGTTGGTAACAGTCCAGCGCGATCCGCCGCCTTGCGGGACTTTCATCGGCTGGAAGAGCACCGCTTTCTTGAACGCCGGATTCGTACTCGTAACGCGGTCGAAGAGCACGAACGTGCCCGGGCGCAGGAAGACGATCTGCCGCGTCACGCACGCGGCCTTCTTCGCCGCGTACGAGCGCGTGCAATCGGCCGCCGTGTAGACATAGTCGCCGGTGTCCTCGAACGCCGCGATCTTGCCGGTGTCGAAGATCTCCCGATGCTTCATCCAGTGCTCGACATCCGACGCGGCGCTGTTGTGGTGTACGTGAAATCCCGGGAACACCTGCCCGCCGTCGTTCGCGATATCCTTATAGAGGCGGATATCGGGCCACTTTTCCTCGGGATCGTGAATCAAAATCGCATTGTGGGCGATGGTGCGGATGTAGTAATTGCATTCGTGCGGATCCGCCCAGCCGGCGTAGTGCCCGCCGTCGCCCAGCAGTTCCTCGTGCTTGAAGAGCGTGAAGTGCCCGTTGTCTAAATGCTGGTGCGCGGTGAAGCGCTTGCCGCAGTGCAGGAAGAGATACGCCGAGTCATCCTGCCAGGACGCGCGCATGTACACATGGCCCGCGGCGGGACTGTAGTGCGCGCGCTTGAACTGCGCGAGGTCGCCCTTCTTCACTGTCAGATCGTTGAAGAGAAAATCGCGGTACGCGAACTGCGGGAATCCGACCTTGGGCGTCTGCGCGTCGAAGGAATTCACGGCCTGGTGTGCCGGATCGTTCTTGTAGAACGAGGTAAGGATGCGCCGCGCCGCCAGCGTCTGATCGCGCTCCGGGTTACACTTCCGCCCGCCGCTGTCGCCCATGGGCACGGGGCGCCGCGTGCCGCGCTCGGTCACCGGCGGATACATCTCGAACATGCTCGCGATCGCGCGCTGCTTGTAGAACTTCGGCGCGAGCGCGTAGTAGTCCAACCCCGCGCAGAGCCGCGCGGATTCGCAGAAGAAGAGCCAGCGGTAGATCCAGTAGTTGATGTAGTAGCCTTCGCCGAACCCGCCGCCCGCGCCGCTGAAATCCAGCGCCGGGACCGCGCGCCGCCGGTACTCTTCGTCGATCGCGCGGAACATCGGCTCGGCCGCGGGGTTCTCGTGCCACGTCGCAAAGCACCCGAGCCCGAAGCCGTACATCTTGTACGCGTACCACCCGTTGTGGAAGACGCTGGGCTCCTCGCCCATGTTCTTCTCGCGCGCCTCGGTCATGTACGCCCAGAACGACTCGCGTTCCTTCAGCGTCCATGCGGCGTGGCAGCAGTCGTAGACGAGCGCGCAGAAGGCCACGTCGCCGCCGAACGGCACGTGCCCCGTGCGCACCGCCTTGGTGATGAAGCGTTCGAGCACGAAGTCGACGCCCTTGCGCGCGAGCGCGCGGTCGCCTTCAAGCGCCGCTACCAGCGCGACCGAAGGGACCCAGCCGAAAAGGACGTGGTCGTCGTGCCCCGCGCCGGGCGTCAGGGCGAGCGCCACTTCTTTGGTGCGCGCGTAAGCCTCGGGCCGGTCCTGCGCGAGCTGTTTCAGCCGCGCGAGCGGCCCGAAGAGCCGCGGGTGTTCTGGGGAGATCTCCAACTCAAGCTTCGCGCTCATGCTGTTTTGGCTCTCAGGCGCCCTGGGATTGGCGGGTCTTCTCGAGCAACTCCTGCACCTTCACCGGCTGCCCCGTGCGGCTGCTCTCGACGGCGGCAAACACGAGCGCCACGGACTGCAAGTTGTCCTCGACGTTCGTCTCCATTGGCTCGCCGCCGCCCAGCCACTTCGCGAACTTTTCCACGAGCCACGCGTTGGCCCACTTGGGCTGGTTGCGAAGCTGCAGCACCTCGCCCTCGTTCTCGCGATGGCTGCGCCAGACGGCGGACGGATCGTACTGGAAGCGCCGCAACTCGCGCCGGTCGAGCACCAGCGTCCCGCTCTCGCACTCCGCGCGCAGGTACTCCTGCGTCCAGCCGTTCAGGCCCACGGTGTTCGTCTTCGCGCCTTCGTACGTGGCGCGCGTGCCGTTGGCGAAGCGCATGGTCACCAGCGCCTGCGAGTCGCCCGCGTACTCGCCCCACTTGGGGTTCCACGCCTGCGCGTAGAGCGTCTCGCACTTCGCGCCGGCCATGTCGGCGATGATATCGAGATGATGCACGGCCCCTTCGATCAGCAGCGTGTCCTTAATCTCGTGGCGAAACTTGCCCCAGCTCCCGAACTTCCGGCAGTCGCAGGTGAAGCGGCAGACGATGTAGTCCAGCGCGCCGTAGCGGTTCGAGCGCAAATGATCGCGCAGGGTCGTCTTGTCCTGGTCGAAGCGGTGGCTCATCGTCACGCCCATCTTCTTGCCGGCCTTTTTCACTTTGGCGGCGATGCGCACGCTGGCCTCGAGCGTATCGGCGATGGGCTTCTCCGAGAGAATGTGGAGCTCGTGCGCGAGCGCCTCGTCCACAACCTGCTCATGGAAGGCCGGCGGCACCACGATGGAACAGAAGTCCGCCTTGTTCGCGTCCATGGCCTGCTTCGCGTTCGTATAGCAGCGCTCGGGCGGGAGCCCCAGGAACTGCTGCGCGTTCTTGAGCGCCTCGGGGTTCATGTCGACGGCCGCGACGACCTCGATCAGGCCGTCCTTCACGTTCGCGGGCAGGAACCGTTCGCACCACGAGCGGCCGAAGCCGCCGCAACCGACATGAATGACCTTAAATGCCATGCGCGCCTCCAGAAGAATGGAACGGCATCTTAACTCCGGGCGTACGGCTCACAACGCCCGGACGGGATGACCGGGAGTTCAGACGCGGTCGAGCTTCGGCTCGGCCTTGCCGTGGGTATGCTCCCACAGGTGCCCGCGGCGCTTGCGGCCTTCCAGCGTGGTCTCGAACCAGAGCGCGCGCACGTGCTCGTGGACCATGGGGAAATCGTGGTGCTGCCCCATCCCGATCGCCACGCAGTCGCCCGGGCCGACTTCGTAATGCTTGCCCTCGGTCACGGCCACGCCACGGCCTGCGTAGATGACCCAGAACTCGTCGCAGTCGTGGAAGTGGCAGTCGAAGTTCGTCTCCTTCGGATACGGCACGGGATCGCCGCTGTCCTTGGGCTGAGCGCTCCGATCCACTTCCCACAGCCCCGAACCGCCCGTCTCGTCGCCCCAGCGCCCGCAGAACCGCACCAGCGTCACGGGCGCCATCACATCGAGGACCTCGAATCGGTCGCCCGGACTTGCGAGATCGTGATTCGCGCCGGTCGTGACATAGAGCTGCTGGTCGCCGAACTTCAGCACGCAGCGCCCGCCGCAGACCAGCAGCTTCTCTTTCTTGCTCACGCGCTCGAAGACGCGCTTCGCGCCGCGCTCGAGCCGCACAAAGTCGAACAGGTCGAGCTCGCCCCACTTGGGCGCGTTGCCCGCGCCGCTTTTAAAGACTGGCATCGCGTGACCTTCCTCCCCTTCCCTACCCGATTGCCCGCGCAAAGAGTTCCATCGGATGCAGCACCTCGCACGGCAGGCCCGCGGCCTTGCAGCCCTGGCGTATCTGCAGGATGCAGCCGGGATTTCCGGTGAGTACCACGTCCGCCCCCGTGGCTTTGAGCGCGTCAATCTTTCGCGCAAGCACCGCGCGCGACATCTCCGGCTGCGTGATGTTGTAGATACCCGCCGCGCCGCAGCAGAACTCCGCGTCCGGCAGCGCCACCCACGCCACGCCGGGTATGCGCTGCATCACCGTCTTCGGCTGCGCGCTGATCTTCTGCGCGTGTAGCAGATGGCAGGGCTCGTCGTAACAGACCTTCAATTCCTTCGACGCATCGGGCGGCTTGAGTGCGACGACGGGCTCCAGCGCGGCAAGCACTTCCGAAACGTCCCGCGCCAGCGCCGAAAACTTCGCGGCCTCCGCGTCGCCGTGCAGGATCTCGCCGTATTCCTTGAGCGCCGCGCCGCAGCCGGCGGAGTTGTTCACGATCGCGTCGACGCCCAGCCCGCGGAAAATCTCGAGGTTGCGCCGCGCGAGTTTCCGGCCGGTCTCGGCCTCGCCCGCGTGAAAGGCCAGCGCGCCGCAGCACTGCTGGCCGTGCACGCTCAGCACTTCCACGCCGTGCGCCTGCAGGACTTTCACCGTCGCCCGGTGAATCTCGCCCATCAGCAGGTCCATCACGCAGCCGCTGAAGAACGCCACGCGCTTCTTCGGCGCGCCGCCAAGGGCCGGGAAGACCGCGGGCGCGTTCGCGCGGAACGGTTCTTCCTTGATCTCCGGCTGCATCGCTTCGAGGTCGCGGAGCCGCTTGGGCAGCAGGCCCACGAGCCCTGCCGCGCGCGCGGCATCGCGGAGTCCGCTGCGCTGCATAAAGCGCGTGAGACCCGCGGCCATGGCCAGCGCCTCTGGCCGCGTGAAGAGCTGCTTGAAGACCAGCGCGCGCAGCGCGCGTTCGCTCCAGCTCGGCTTTTTCCGCTCGACCAGCATCGCGCGCGTCGATTCGAGGATCCGGCCGTAGCGCACGCCGCTGGGGCACGCCGTCTCGCACGCGCGACAATCCAGGCATAGGTCCAGGTGCGCGGTGACCGCTTCCGTCGCCGTCAAACGGCCATCGGCCAAGCCCTTCATCAGGTACAGCCGGCCCCGCGGCGAGTCGTTCTCGTTGCCGTTCTCGCGATAGGTGGGACATGCGCCTAGGCACAGCCCGCAGTGCACGCAGGACCGCAGGAGCTCGTTGGCTTCCGGAGGAAAAATCGCCGCCGCGGTTCTCGCGGCAGTGGCAGGAGATTCTTGAACGGCGCTTGCGTGGCTCATCAATTCCTTCCGCCCGTTGGCGGCATGAACTATTACGATCAACTCAGCGACCTCAAGAGCGTCTGCCCCTGGCGCAGCCACGTGCGGTCTTCCGCGGGCGCTTCGCTGGAGGTGCTCAGCATGTACTCGAGCGTCTCCCGCGCTTTGTCCTTCTGGCCGGCTTCCGCCAGCATCTTCGCGTACGCGAACTCCGTCAACGGCCGCGGGAAGGCGCGCGAGAGCGGGCGCAACTCGGCCAAAGCTTCCTCCCTGCGCCCCAGCTTGTCGAGTGTCTCCGCGTAGCGCAGCCAGGCCGTGCCGAAGCGGTATTTCCGGTTCTTATCGACGAGCTTCTGCAGATAAGCGCAGCCACTCTTAAAATCCTGCCGCTCCAGTTTGCAGAGCGCGAGATAATAGAGCGCCTCCTGGCTCTCGGGATCGTTCTCGAGCACTTTCTGGAAGAGTCGTTCCGCGTCTTCGTAGCGCTTGTCCTGGTAGTAGAGCTCCGCCAGTTCCGCGCGCAGCGCTTCGGTCTCGCTCACGAGCATCTGCTGCTCGGTTTTGCGGATCTTCGCCTTGAGTCCGAGTCCGAACAGGCCCGGTCCTCCGCCGGAGCCCGGCGAGAGACCGTGCAGGATCGTCCGCGCATTCGCTACGAAGTAGATCACCGCGCCAAGCGGCTGGAAAAAGAAGATCAGGAACGGCCAGAAGCTCGCGCCGTAACGCCGGTAGCTGTCGTACAGCATCCAGACCCAAAAGATCGTATAGACGATGGAGCCAACCGAGAGCCAGGGGAACGCGTGATGCCGAGGCGCTTCGTACTCCGGCGGAAGTTCTTCGGCTCTCGGTTCCATAGAGTACCCGCCGCGCTAAAGGCCTGCGATAAACCGGCCGGGATTCAAGATGCCCCTGGGGTCCAGCGCCTTCTTGATCTCGCGCATCAGCGCCCACTCGGCGCGCGGCGGGCCGAAGACGGGCTCGCTGAGCGGCTGCGCGCCCGACTTCCAGGATACCGTCGCGGGCACGCCGTCGGTCCGCAGCGCGCGGACAAGCGCGTCCAGATTCGGCGCCTCCGTTCCGCCATTCGCGAAGAGTTCCAGCGAGACGAAGCCCGGAAAATCGAGATAGCCCATCAGGTACCCAAAGCCCGCCTCGGCCGCGAGGCGGTCGAGCCGGTCCATCTGCGTTTTAAAATCGGCCGGCTTCGCAGGCCATGACAGGCGCGCCGCGAGCGCGGGCGCGACGGTCTCGCCGCCCGGCAGCGCGATCGACTCCAGCCTGCGCGAGACCGCGGGGTACTCGTCCGCGTCCACGCGCTCGGCCCCGGTCTCGCGCACTTCCGCGCCGGCCTTCGCCGCGGCCTCCTCGAGTTCCTTTAAGAGCCGCGCGTGGTCGGGCGGGCTCGCCTCGATGCCGAGCTGCGCCGAGAACGGCTTGGCCGGGAAGCACGCCACCGCCGCCGCGAGCGGCAGCCGCCCGGCAAGATCGCGCATAAGCTCGAAGCCGTGTCCGAAGTCCGGCGCGGAGATCTCCTGCACGCTGGCGGTCTCCGGGCGCGGCCGGAGCTTGAACGTCGCCTCGGTGACGATGCCGAGCGTTCCCAATGAGCCGATGTAAAGCTTCTCGAGCGCATAACCGGTGACGTTCTTCACCACGCGCCCGCCGCACTTGCGCACCACGCCATCACCGTTGACGACCGTGAGGCCCAGCACCATGTCGCGCAGCGTGCCGTGCATCAAACGCCGCGGCCCCGAGCGGTCGGTCGCAACCAGTCCGCCGAGCGTCGCGTGCGCGGGCGCGTCCAGCGGAAGCGTCTGGCCGTGCTCGAAGAGCGCTTCCTGAAACACATCGAAGCTCATGCCCGCCTGCGCGGTGGCGACAAGGTCGGCGGGTTCGTACGCAATCATCTTATCCAGCCGCTGCAGTGAGAGCGCCAGCGCGCCCTCGGGCGCTTCTCCGCCCAGCGCCATCGCCGTCCAGCCGCCGCAGGGCAGCACCGGCACGCCGTGCTCGCCCGCGAGCCGCACCACAGCCGCGACCTCTTCGGTGCTGCCCGGCTTGCAGAGCGCACCGGGCTGCGCGTGCCCGGTCGCCAGCGCTTCCAGCATGCGCGCGTTGGAGACCACATGCTCCGCGCCCAGCATCTTCGCGAGCTGGTTCAGGAAGGCCTCAGTCATCATGCCTTCCTCATCGGCGGGCGGAGCGCAGGCGGCTCGTGGCCGCGCACTTCAAAACACTTGCGCGCGGGCACGGCCTTGCCGGGGTTGCTCAAGGTCTGCGGATCGAAGACCGCGCGGACCTTGCGCATCGCGTCCATATCGTCCTCGCTGAAGACGCGCGGCATGAACGCGAGTTTCTCGATGCCGATGCCGTGCTCGCCGCTGAGCATCCCGCCGGCCTCGATCACCGCGCAGAGCACTTCCTCGTTGCACGCGAGCGCTTCCTCGATCTGTTCCGGCTTGCGTTCATCGAAGAGAATCAGCGGATGCAGGTTGCCGTCGCCGGCGTGGAAGACGTTCGCGGTGGTGAGCCCGTGTTTGCGCCCGCTGGCTTCGATCTTCGCCAGCACTTCGGGGAGCTTGCTGCGCGGGATCACGCCGTCCTGGACGTAGTAGCTCGGGCTGATGCGGCCGACGGCGCCGAAGGCCTGCTTGCGCGCCTTCCACAATAGCAGGCGTTCCTTCTCGTCCTTTGCCGCGCGGACGTCCAGGCAGCCGCACTCGCGGCAGCACTCCATCACGCGCCCGGCGATCAGGTCCAGCCCGTCGCGCAGTCCATCTAGCTCGATCAGCAGCACCGCGCCGGCGTCGAGCGGGAAGCCGAGATGCAGCCACTCTTCGACCGCGCGGATGATCGTCTTGTCGATCAACTCCAGCGCGGCGGGTACGATGCCATGCGCGACGATGCGGCTCACGCCGCGGCTCGCGGCCTCGATGCTGGGGAAGATGGCCAGCAGCGTTTTCACGGTCTCGGGCACGGGGGTCAGCTTCACCCACACTTTCGTGGCGATACCGAACGTGCCCTCGCTGCCGACGAAGAGGCCGACCAAATCGTAGCCGGGCAGTTTTCCCAGCGCGCCAAGCGGCCCGCCGAGCGTGACCGTCTCGCCGTTCGGCAACACGACCTCGAGCCCGAGCACGTGGTTGACCGTGACGCCGTACTTGAGCGTGTGCGGCCCGCCGGAGTTCTCCGCGACGTTGCCGCCGATCGTGCACGATCCCTGGCTCGACGGGTCCGGCGCGTAATGCAGCCCGCGCTGCGCGCACGCCTTCGTCAGATTCAGATTGATCACGCCGGGTTCGACGCAGGCGACGCGGTTCTCGTAGTCGACCTCGAGCACGCGGTTCATCCGCGCGAGTTCGATCACGAGCATGCCGTGCAGCGCGATCGCGCCGCCGCTCAGGCCCGTGCCCGCGCCGCGCGCGACGAACGGGTAGTGCGCCGCCGCGCAGGCCTTCACCACCGCGGCGACTTCCATCGCCGAATGCACGTACACCACCGCGCCCGGCGTGGCCTTGTCGAGCGTCAGCCCGTCGCACTCGTAGACGAAAAGTTCTTCGTCCGCCGTGACGACATTGGCGGCGCCGACCGCGGCGCGCAGGGCCTCCAGCAGCGCCGGCGGCACCGCGGCAGGACGCGAAGAAATGGAATTCATGCCTGAAATGTAGCGTTTCACGAGCGGCGCGCGACGGCAGAAAGTGCGCTTACGGTTCGACGCTGCGCTCGGAGCGCGCCGCGTGGCTGCGGCGGGGGCGTTCTTCTTCGGTCTGAATCTGCAAGCCCTTGCGGAGGTCTTCGCCGGAGGCGTTCACCCAGCCGCGCACGTCCTCGACGGCGCCTTCGGGCAGCAGCCGCGCGCCGGCCTGCGCCAGCGGCGGCGCCAGCCGCGCCTGCGTGAACGCGGGGCTCGCGGGCCAGAGCGTGACGCACGCGGCCACGGCCACCGCGGCAAAGATGAATCCTTTCAGCGCGCCGAAGATGCCGCCCAGAATACGATCATGCGCGCGGCGTTTCTCCCGTTCCTGCTTGGGCAGGCCCTCTTCGCTGCGCACTTCGGCCCACGTCGCGAGCAGCCGCAGGCAGAGCCCCAGCATCCCGGCGACGAGCAGGAATGCGATCAGTTTGGCGTGAAAGGGATTCTTGGTGAAGACGCCGATGAATCTCGCGCCGAGGGCCGGCGCGAGCGCTACCCCGAGCACGATGCCGAACCCGAGCGCGGCCAACCCCGCGGCCTGCCAGAGCAATCCGCGGCGGCAACCCAGCCACGTCTGGAGCACCAGGAAGGAGACGAGCAGGATGTCGGTGAGGTGGCCTAGCACAGCGGCGCCTTCGATTTCTTCGAACGTCCCGGCAGTCTCGCGGAGCGACCCCCCACCTCCGCGCCGCGCGACCCCGGGTTACGTTCGTGCATTCTGTATCGGAAGAAGCCGCGCGCGCTTTAAGGGAATTGTGAAAACGATTTAAGGATCGCGGGCACGGAGGCCCGCGCCACCGCATCGATCAATACAGCACGCGCACAAGGCAGAGGCCTTTCGCGGGAGCCGTGGGTCCGGCCGCGCGGCGGTCTTTGGAGGCCAGCGCCCGCGCGATGAACTCCGGCGGCTCCTTGCCGCGGCCTACATCCACCAGCGAGCCGGCCATCGTGCGGACCATCTTGTAGAGGAACCCACCGCCTTCCACTTCAATAGAGATCTCCGCGCCCTCGGGCGAGGCGTACGCTCCAGTCGACGCGACCTCCACGCGCCGGATCTCGCGCACGGTCGGCAACTCGTCTTTGCCTTCCTCCGCGCGCTTGGATTGGATATCCGCCAGCGTCGTCGCGAAGGCCGAGAAGTCCTGCGTGCCGACGAACGCCCGCGCGGCGGCGCGCATCTTGTCCACGTCGAGCTCGAAGCGCACGTGCCAGTGCGTGCGGTTGCGGACGGCGCAGCGTTCGCGCCGGTTGAAGATGCGATAGCGGTAGACCTTGCCCGTGGCGGAGACCAGCGCGTGGAAATCGGCCGGCAGCGCTTCGGCGCGCACGGCGCTGATGTCGGCGGGCAGGTGCGAATTCAGCCCCGCGACGATCTTTTCGACCGGCACCGTCGCCTCGTCGGGCAGATCGAAGCTGGCGACCTGGCCCAGCGCGTGCACGCCCTCATCCGTGCGCCCCGCTCCGGCGATGCGGATTGGGTATCCGGTGAGCGCCCGCAGCGCGCGCTCGACTTCGCCTTGAACCGTGCGCACCGATCCACCGCTCGCGCCGGGCTCGCCGCGGTCCTGCACCTGCCAGCCGAAGAACTCCGCGCCGTCGTACTCGAGCGTCAGTTTGATCCGCTTGGGCATAATGCATTCATCATACCGAACCCGCGCGCGCCCGCCTTCGCCGAATGCCGCGCCGCGTGGCATCGGCGTCCCGCCGATGGCCTCACGGGCATCCTAGCCCCTGAGTGCACAAGCAGCGGCGGGACGCCGCTGGGACCTCCGCCGGGACGGCGGAGCCACAAAACCTGGCCGATTGCGCTTCCGCTTTGCGGGGTTCGCGACAGCGGATATAAAAGGAGCGTTCGGAATCTGTCCTTCACGCACCGGCCCCGAGACCACGCATGCGCACCTCGATTCGCGCCTTTCTCTTCGACATGGACGGCCTCCTCATCGACACCGAAGACCTGCACATGCGAGCCTTCGCCGAGACCGCCACACAACTGGGTTTTCCCAGCAAGCCCGCGGACTTCGTCTGCTGGATCGGGCACAGCTCGAAAAAAATGAGCGAGTGGATGGCGGAAAAGGTCACGGTTAAGACCTCGCCCGAAGGCATCGTGAAGATCGAGCAGGAGATTTATCTGAAGATCCTGCACGACGAACGCCCGCCGCAGCTGCCGGGCGCGAGAGAGATGATCGATCAGTGCGACCGCATGAGCCTGCGGCGCGGACTGGTCTCGAGCACCATCTACCCGCAGGTGCTGCCTACGATGGCGGTGGTCCTCGCGCACCTCGGCCGCGCGCCGGTGCTCGAAGAGACCTTCCACTCCGTCACCACCGGCGACCGCGTCAAACGCCTCAAGCCCGCGCCCGATCCATACCTGCAGGCCGCGGAGACGCTCGGCGTGCGCCCCGAAGAGTGCATCGTCTTCGAGGACTCGCCCGCGGGCGTCACCGCTGGACGAGCGGCAGGCTGTCACGTCGTGGCGATCCCGAACGTCTATCTAAAGGCGGAGGATGTGGCGAGGGACGCACACCTGAACTTCCCAACGCTGGAGGCGGCGTTCAAGGCGCGGGTTTGGGAACGGCTGGAATAACTTTCATAACCACAGAGTACACGGAGAACACAGAGAAAGAATTTCATCGTTTATCCGGTCTCTGTGATCTCTGTGGTTAATAACTCACCCCAACCAAACCGGATTAGTAAACGCCCAGCAGCCGTCCGTAGTCACGGCGTCGAGGCGCACGAACGGCGCGCCGCGGGCGCTCTCGAGCAGGAAGACCACGTCCAGCACCTTCATGCCCTTCCCAGAAAACTCGCGCGCGACCTTGTCGCCCACGAAGCAGCGGACCTTCGCCACCCCGCGCACGTCGGCCACGCGGAAGCTGACTTCCAGCCGCTCGCCCTTGGGCTTGAGCCCCTCCCCCATCGCGACGCCGTTGCAGTCGCAATCGATCAATGGCCCGTTGCTCCACGCGGCCAACCCCTTCGCCAGGCCGCGCAGCACAGCACCGGGCGAAGACGCGTTGGCTGCCGGACCGACTAAGGCGGTGCAGAGCGAGCCCACCGCGTAAGGCGTGTCGGCGTTCGAGAATCCCAGCGCCACGATTTTGCGGCCCGCGCTGCGCCAGCGCTTCAGCAGGCGGAACGGCGCGCGCAATGCGTCGGCGCGAACGGTATCCATGCCCCAATAGCCCGCGGGCGCGGTCGCCAGCACGACGCCGCCCTGCTTCTTCTTAGGCGGCTTAACGTGCGCAGGACTGCGTGGAATCGAGATTTCCCAGCCGCCCGCCAGCGCGAGCCGCGCGCCCGCAGCGTCAAGTTTGCGCGAGGCCACCGTAACCAGCGCATGGTCGATGGACGCCGACGCGCGCGTGAGGGCCGCGTCGAAGATCAGCGCATCCACGCCCGCACCCGCGGCCCATGCGATGGCCTCGCCGGCGAGCGCCGATTCGCCGGGCAGGTCCAGCCGGTCCACGAAGAGGACTTCCTCACCCCAGAGGTCGCGGTTGCGCTTGCGGCGGTCGGCCTGGCGCTGCCGCAGGGCGCGCAGCGTCCGTTCCATCAGGCGCACGCGCAGCGCGGGATGGAGGCGCGCGGGTTCGGCATGCGGCTTTTTCGCGGCAGACGTGCGGCTCATGCGGATTCCATAGCAACCAAAAATCGAATACCGGGAATTATGACCGCGCTTACGGCAATCGCAACGCTGTAAAAACGTGGCACAGGCGTCTCGACTGTTCCCAAGGATCGCGAAGCGCACCTCTTGTTTTTTATCAAGGAAAGTATGGGGCGCTTCGCGGCCACTTCGAACAGGCGGGACGCCTGTGCCATGAAAACCACGCGCTCAGCGCGGAACGCCCTTGAGGATGCGGGTGACGTGGCTGGCTTTGTTGAGCACGTAGAAGTGGATCCCCGGCGCGCCGTGGGCAAGCAGATCTTTCGTCTGCGCGGCGCACCATTCGGCGCCGGCGGTCTCCGCTTGCGCGTCGTCGTCGCCGGCCGCATCGAGGCGCTGTTGCAAGGCGGCGGGAATCTTCGCGCCGCACAGGCCGGCGATGCGCCGGATCTGCTTCGTCGAGAGCACCGGCAGCAGGCCCGGGACAATGGGAATCTTCACCCCTGCGGCGCGAACGTCGTCCACGAAACGGTAGTAGTCCGCGTTGTCGAAGAAGAGCTGCGTGATCACGATGTCCGCGCCAGCGTCGACCTTGCGCTTCAGGTTGCGGATATCCGCCGCGATGCTCGGCGCGTCCACGTGCTTCTCCGGATAGCCGCCGACGGCGATTCCGAATGGCGGCAGCCCGCGCTTGCGCTCGAACGCGCGGATGTGCTCGACCATCTCGTTGGCGAAAGCCAGGCCGTCCGCGGGCGCGGTGAACGTGGTCTCGCCCTTCGGCGGGTCGCCGCGCAGTGCGACAATGTTGCGGATGCCGTGCGCAAAGATCTGGTCGAGAATCTGGTCGAGCTCCGCGCGCGAAGAGCCTACGCAGGTCAGGTGGCTGGCGGTCTCGAGGCCGTACGTCTTCTTGATGAACGCGGCGATCTCGATCGTCTTCGAGCGCGTCGTGCCCATCGCGCCGTAGGTGCAGGTCATGTAATCCGGCTTGAGCGCCAGCAGGTCCGGCAGGATGCCCTTCAGGCGCTCCATGCCCGCGTCGTCCTTGGGCGGGAAGAC
>JACQFI010000040.1 GCA_016200135.1 Planctomycetota bacterium | reverse complement strand
GGTAGGCAGCGGCATCCTGCGCGCCTCCACGAACAGCGGCGGCCGGCTGGCCACTCAGCCGGGCAGCGGTATTCGCAAAGCAGCGACGCCGCCCGCTGGCGCATCGCGTTCCGGTCTGCTTCAGGCCTCACAGCCTGCGGCCCGCACGACGCCGCAAGCCGGCGTCCGCCGCCGCAAGGCGCGCGCGCGGCAGGAGGGCGACGGCGGCGACATCTGGATCTCCGTCGTCACCGCGATCCTCACCCTGCTGCTTGTTGCGGGCCTTTTCCTGCTGCTCCGGTCGTGATCAGCCGTGGAGTCTTGAGCCTTGCGCACGGCATTGCACGCCGGGGCCACTTGGCGTTAGACTTCTCCGCGCGATCCGCATATTCGAGAACGACTTGGCGCCCCTAAGGCAGCGGCGGCTTCATGGCTACGGAATCTCCTCAAGAACGCGACCAGCGCATCGGCTCCCTGGCCCTCAAGCACGGGCGCATCACGCCGCTGGAACTCCAGGCCCTCCTCCAAACCCAGCGGGAAGCCGCGGACCGCGGCGAGTACCGGCCCTTCGGCGCGCTGCTCGTCGAATCCGGCAAGCTGACCCGCGAGGACCTCGAGAACCTCCTCAAGGAACAGACGCGCTCCTGGGAAGGCCAGCGCGTCGTCGGGCGCTACCGGCTCCTATCCAAGATCGGCGAAGGCGGCATGGGCGCGGTCTGGAAGGCCCAGCACGTGGATCTTGGAAATATCGTCGCGATCAAACTCCTGCCGTACTCGGTCGTGGGCGACGAGCGTTTAGTCCAGCGCTTCCAGCGCGAAGCGCGCCTCATGGCCGGGATCAACCACTCGAACGTGCTGCAGGCTTTCGACGCGGGCGAGCAGAGCGGGCAACCCTACTTCGTCATGCCCTATCTGGAAGGCGCGAGCGTCGGGGCGATCGTGCGCCAGTGCGGGCGCCTGGGCCCGCGCACGCTCCTCTCCGTCGCGCTCCAGATCGTCCGTGGCCTCCAGTACGCCCATCAGCGCGGCATGATCCACCGCGACCTAAAGCCGGATAATCTTTTCATCGGCAACGACGGCACCGCCAAGGTCCTCGACCTTGGCCTCGCCAAGCTTATCGAAGGCTCGGAAGTCCTGTCCGGGCCACGGCCGACGCAGACGGGCATGATCGTCGGCACGCCGCAGTACATGTCCCCCGAACAGATCCAGGGCGACCCCAACCTCGACGCGCGCTCCGACATCTACTCGCTCGGCGCGACGCTCTTCCACATGGCCACCGGGCGCCTGCCGTTCCCGGGAAAGAACGTCCCCGAGGTCCTGCGCCTGAAGCACCAGAACCCCACGCCCGATCCCTTCGAGGTCGTTCCCGATCTTCCCGCAGGCGTCCGCCGCCTGATCATGTCGATGATGGCCGGGCTGCCCGAGAAACGCCCCGCCGACGGCCTGACGCTCGAAGCCGAGATCGAGGCGTTGCTCGAAGGCAAGCCCGTCACCGGCGCGAGCCTTGCGCCATCGAGCATCGTGATGGGTCAGAGCGAGCGCGATACGCGCACCTTCAGCCTCGGGGACAGCAAACCGGCGATTCCGCGCGAGACTGTTGTGGCCCTAAAGAGTGTGCCCGGTCACGACGCGTCCGTGACGACCATCCTGCCGCGTAAGAAGTCCGACCCTGCCGCGCCAAGCGCGCAACCATCCTCGGACGCCAGCGCCGCCGGGAAGCCGTCTCCGACCGAAAGCACGCAAAATGTTCCCAAGCCCGAATTCGCCGCTCAGCCGTCGCGTCCCGCATTCACCCCGCACACCAAGGCAATTCCCGCGCCCGCCCCCTTGCCACCCGCGATTGCATTGCACACAACCGGCACGGTCAGCCAGGAGATGCCGCGCATTCAGGCGAGCATGATTGCGCAGGTCATCGCTGCTGCGATCCTCGTGCTCGTCACGGTCCTCGCCACGCTCGCCGTGGTGAAGATGCAGAGCGGCAGCGAACACCGCAAACCCCCGCCACCCAGCGGCGCCCCCGCGCCCTGAGTTTCTTCTGTTGTAGCGTTTATTACGTTTTACGAGTTGCGTTCCAAGAGCTACGAGTCGCCACTTCGTGGCCAAAGATCTTCTCCAGGCGGACAGGGATGCCCGTCCGACCATCTCAAACTCCAGACTCTTTGACTCTTAGACGCAAAACGCGCGAGCAAATGTGAAGGACGGGGCGAGGAGGTTGGGTATAAAGGAGGAACTTTTTGACCACGGAGCGAGGAGGGACGCATGAAGATTGCGGCGGGGAGCAGGCTGCTGTTCATCGGGGATTCGATTACCGACGCTGGGCGCGCGCGGCCGGTGGGCGAGGGGTTGTTCGAGGCGCTCGGCAAGGGCTATGTAAATCTGGTCTCGGGGATGCTGGGCGCGGCGTGTCCGGAGCGCAAGATCCGCGTGGTGAACATGGGCACGAGCGGCAATACGGTGCGCGACCTGAAAGCGCGCTGGAAAACGGACGTGCTCGACCTGAAGCCCGATTGGCTCGCGATCATGATCGGGATCAACGACGTCTGGCGGCAGTTCGACTGCCCGTTGCAGACGGAGATCCACGTGGGTCTGAAAGAATACGAGGCGACGCTGAACGAATTGGTGAGCCGGACGCAGCCCGCGCTGAAAGGCTTGGTGCTGATGACGCCGTTCTTCATCGAGTCCAGCCGCGCGGACGCGATGCGCGCGCGCATGGACGAGTACGGCGCGGCGGTGAAAAAGGTCGCGAAGGCGCGCGGCGCGCTCTGCGTGGATACGCAGGCGGCGTTCAACGCGTACTTGAAGCACGCGCACTCGGCGTCGCTGGCGTGGGACCGCGTGCACCCGAACGTGATCGGGCACACCATCCTCGCGCGGGCGTTTCTGAAAAGCGTGGGGTTAGACGCGTAGGCATCGCACACGTGCGCTTGCGGCAGCAGGTGGAAACCTCGAAACGCCGCAAGCGGATATGGTATTTATAGGCAGGCGAGGCGGGACGCGCTCATGAAAGTCCTGGCGTTGTGCGCGAGATGCGGCCTGCAGTACGACGTCACCGGGCATGCGGTGGGCGCGATGCTGCGCTGCCGTTGTGGCGGGCCGGTAAAGGTTCCGGAGCCGCGTGCGGCGGTGGCGCGCGTGGCCCGTTGCGCGAGCTGCGGCGCGCCGCGGACGGCGCAGGGCGGGTACTGCTCTTTCTGCGGGTCGAAGTTCGTCGACCCGGCGCTGAACGAGCGCGCGGTGATCTGCCCGGGATGCTTCATCGGGCTGCCGGCAGGTTCGGCGTACTGCGTCGAGTGCGGCCTGAAGCTCGAACCCCAGCCCTTGCCGCAGGACGCGCCCGAGTACGCCTGCCCGCGCTGCCGCGTGACGCTGCTGCTGCACGAATTTGCCACGCCCGGCCCGCCGCTGCTGCTCTACGACTGCAAGGACTGCGGCGGCATGTGGGTGCCGGAGCGGACCTTCGACGCGATCGTGATCACCCGGGAGTCGCTCGGCGCTGCGCGCACGCTCGTGGGCCTCGCGGCTTCGGCGCCGCCGGAAGCCCGCGAAGCGGAATTGGTGAAGTACATTCCTTGCCCCGCGTGCAAGAACCTGATGAACCGGCGCAACTTCGCGCAGGTGAGCGGCGTGATCGTGGATTCGTGCAAGGGCCACGGCGTCTGGCTCGACGCGCAGGAACTCAACCGGATCATCCGCTTCATCGAGAAGGGCGGGCTGGAGAAGGCGCGCGCGTCGGAGCACGAGCGGCAGTTGGCGGAAGCCCGCTCGGCCAAGGCGGCTGCGCCCATGGCGGTGGCGGCGAACGCGCAACTCTTCGAGCACCGCCGGCCCGCGAGCGACGATCTGCTGGAGACCGTCGTGCGCGGCGTGCTGAGCGTGCTGTTTAAATAACGATCCAGTGAGCGGTTTGCAAACGGTTGTGGCCACGCGCGTGACTCGGCGCGCAAGATTCAAGAACAAAGCGGTCCAGGCGTCAGGCCGCAGGAGTGCTCGCCGGGCGAACGGCTTGGCCGGCAGTATGCCGGCGCTCCCATTAGGCGCCCGCGGCGGCTCTGGTGAGCGCCTCCTCGTCCACGTCGCCGTGGCTGGCGTGCCAGAGGACCTTGCCGCCGGGCGCGAGCAGCAGCGCTTGGGGCGACTGGTGAACCACGCCGACGTCTTCGGCGATCTTGCGCGAGACCGGGCGTTGGTTGACCACGTCCACGAGGACGACGTTCAGCTTCGCGGCGGCGGCCGGAGCGAGCCCCCCGAGCCAGGCGTTAAAGGTACGTTCCACGTGGTGGCTCGTGGGACAGATGGGGCTCTTTTTAAAGATCAGCAGCGGGCGCGACCCGGGCTGCTGCTGTTCCCGCCAGAGCTTCTCCCATTGCGCTAGATCGGTGAGGGTAGTGGTGGCGGGCATGCGCGGGGTCTCCTGAACCGGGTGCTTCCACTGGGAAAGCGTAGCGTCTGCGCGCGCGCGCGAAAGTTCAGAGAAGGGCCGAAACAAAAAAACGGCCGGAGCACGGCCGCTTTAGTGGATGGCTATTGATCGGCTGCGGCGTTACTTCGCGGCGGCCTTTTTCCATTCATCCAGGCACTTCTCGGGGTTGCTGGTTACGTCGCCGCGGCCGTTCTCGGTGAGCGTGTCGCCCTTTGCGGAGAGAATGACGAGCTTGGGGATGCCGGTAACGCTGTACTTCTTCATCAGCGCGTTGGACTCGTCGGAGTGCCACTTCACCGCGGGCCAGAGCATCTTGGTCTCGGTCATGTAGCCCTGTTGGTCCTTCTCGGTCTTGTCGGCGCTCACGAAGACGATCTCGAAGTCCTTCGCGTTCTTGTCGCGGAACTCGACGAGCTTCGGCGTGAAGGCGCGGCAGGGCGGGCACCAATGCGCGGAGAAGTAGACGCCGACGATCTTGCCTTTGAGCTGGTCGAGCGCGACGGGCTTGCCGCTGGCGTCCACCAGGTTCTTGACGTTCTCCTTCCAGAAGGCCATCTCATCCTTCTTCTCGTCCGCCGCAAAAGCTGCACCCACCAGAGCCACGCCCATCAACGCCAACAACATCCCGCGCATAGCTGTTCCTCCCGATTTGTGGTTGGATTCCCGAACCTCTCGTAAGACGGCGAGAGCGCTACTCGCGTAATACTAAATGTCCCGTATTTCATTCAAATTTCGGGAGTTTCCTTTTGTTTTAGCGAGGGTACTATGCGAACTGAGAGGTCTATACAACCCCTTTAGCCTCAATGAGAAAGACGCGCCAGGCATGGAATCCGCCGCCCCCGCCAAGAAGCCCAAGACCGCGCCGCCGCCTGAGCCGCCGTACATCCCGCCGCCCAACCGCTTTAAAGAAAAGATGGCCTCGCCGGAGGCCTTCACGGTCAGCTTCGAACTCGTGCCGGGCCGCGGCCCGCGCGGGAAGAATGTCGAGTGGGTAATCGACTTCGCGCACAAGGTCCAGAAGCACCCCGGCCTGATCGACTGCGTCTCGCTCACCGACAACGTGGGCGGCAACGTGCGCATCAGCCCGGACGTGCTCGGCCACGAGCTCACCGAGATGGGCATCGACACGATGATCCATTTCTCTTGCAAGGACAAGAACCGCAATTTCGTCGTCTCGCGCGCGTTCCAGCTCGAACGGCTCGGCATCCGCAACGTGCTCTGCCTTACCGGCGATGCGCCCATTGAAGGCTACCGCGGCCAGGCCAAGCCGACCTTCGACCTCGACAGCGTGGTCCTCTCGCACCTGCTGCGCGAACTGAATGAGGGCCTGCCGGACAAGCGTTCGCCCGGCGGCAAGACGCCGCCCACGCACTTTTACGCCGGCGCGGTGGTCAGCCCCTTCAAGCGCCGCGAAGCCGAACTGATGACGCAGTATTACAAGCTGCATCGGAAAGTCCGCTTCGGGGCCGAGTTCATCGTCTCGCAACTGGGCTACGACAGCCGCAAGGTGGACGAACTGATCCGCTACATGCGCGCGCAGCCTGACCTGAAAAATACGCCACTGATGGGCAACGTGTACGTGCTGAGCAGGCCCGTGGCTCAGGCAATGCACAAGAACCTGGTACCTGGCTGCGTGGTGACGGACAAACTGCTCGGGCGCTGCGAAGAGTGGGCGCGCGCGAAGGACAAGGGCAAGCGTCGCTTTTTAGAGTTCGCCGCGCAACAACTCGCGATCCTGCGCGGCCTGGGCTACAGCGGCGCGCACATCGGCGGGTTCAACGTCAGCTTCGACGACGTCAAATACCTGATCGAGGTGAGCCGCGACCTGGAAGAGGACTGGCGCACGTTCGCGCGCGAGATCCAGTTCGCGCAGGAGGGCGAGTTCTACTACTTCGAGCGCGACGCCGAGTCGAGCCTGAACACCGATACGCCTTTCGACCGCGCGCAGACCGGCGCGGGCGGCATGCATCTGGCGTTCCGCATCACGGACCTCCTGCATCATACGGTCTTCGAGCCGGGTTCCAAGACGTTCGAGGCCGCGCAGAGCATGGCGCGGGAGATCGACAAGTCCGCGCTCCTGCGCCATTTCGTCGAGGTGGGCGAACGCTACTCGAAACAACTCACCAACGACTGCCGCGAATGCGGCGACTGCTCGCTGCCGGACTTGGCCTTCCTCTGCCCCGAGAGCCAGTGCGGAAAGTTCCTGCGCAACGGCCCGTGCGGCGGAACCGCGCAAGGCCAGTGCGAAGTCCATCCCGAGATGGAGTGCATCTACGTGCGCGCCTACGACCGCCTGAAAGCCGTGGGCAAGGAAGCGTGGCTGCGCGACATGCCGCTGATCACGCGCGACTGGGCGCTGGACCATTCGAGTTCGTGGCTGAACTATTTCCTCGGCCGCGACCACCAGCACATGATGACGCCCTGGCCGAAGGCCGAAGGCGAAGCCGGCTCCGAAGCGCAGCCGAGAGCGGCGCATTGAGGAACTGTTTAGTCCTATTAGAAAGGGTGCCCAGTGCCACTTAGCCAAAGGTTGCTTATCGGCGGTGTGCTATTGGCGCTTGTAGGTGCTTTTCATTTGCACCACGAATTGCAATTTCTGCTTGGTGGCGTCCAAACCGAAGCGGTAGTGCAAGGCAACTTTCAAGGGCCGCCAGGACCAGTCGGTTCGGCCATGATCACGTTCAAAGATAGAGATGATGTCAGCCATACAAGGCCCATCGCTGTTCCTAAAGGGCAAGATTTTAAGCCGGACCAAAAAATAATGATCCGCTATGTTCCGCCCGATATTCAGGACATTCGTTTGATTGCGGATTCCTCGATTAAGGCACCATTAATCTTGATGAGTGTGAGCATTATGCTGATCGTTCTTGGGTTTTATTTTATGGTTCGGGAACGCCGCAGGGGCGGAGCCGGCGCCTAGGCCTAACTGCTTGATTTGAAAGGTTTAAGGATAAGACCCCGGACAGTGCCCTGCGCTCGAAGACTCAAATCCACACATTTTCTGCAACGAGGCGGGCCTTTGCTTCCACACTATGGATAGGAAGCCTGGGAGGGCATTCGTCATGGCCGCGGAACTGCTTCAAGGCCCGTCGACTCCGGAGGTCCTCGCCGAGCCGGACGATGTGCGGTTGCTGCGGGCCTATGTTGAGCGCGGCGACCGGGAGGCGCTGGGAGCGGTGTTCAGTCGCCACATGGATGCCGCCTACCGGCTGGCCGTGCAGTGTTCCCGGAATGCTTCAGACGCGGAGGACGCGGTGCAGACGGCGTTCCTTAACGTGCATCGCCGGGCCGCGCAGTTTCGGGCCGAGTCCAGCGTGAGGGCATGGATCATGGGCTTTGTCATCCACGCGTGCAAAGACCGGGCGAAAGCCGAGAGATCGCGCGAAGGCCACGAAGGCCGCGCGGCCAAACTCGCAGCCGTGAAGCCGACGAAGGACGAAGCGGAAAGTGAACTGCCGCGCGCGGCGCTGTCTGCGGTCCAAACGCTGCCCCGCCTGTACCGGCTTCCCGTGTGGCTGCATTATCTGGAAGGGCTCAGTTTCAAAGAAGCGGGCCGCGTGCTGGACCTGCCGGAAAACACCGTGCGAAGCCAGGCCAACAGAGGTCTCGAGCAGGTCCGGCAGGCCCTCGCCGCCGGCGGTTTTGCGGCAGCCGCCACCGGCCTCCCTGCGATCTTGGCATCGGCCGCCCTGCCCACGGCCCCCGCGAAGGTCGCGGCTTCCGTGCACACAGTCCTTTCCGGCGGATGCGCGAAGGCGCTTGGAGGAACGGCCGCGGCTGCAACGAAAGGCGCAGCCGCATCGAAAGGTTCCGCCGCGGGCTGGCTCAAGATGGCGATGGTGCCGCTTCTGCTGCTGGCCGGAACGGCCGCGGCCGTTTTCTACTCCGGCCAAGGGGACGAGAACCAGACGTCCGGGAAGCCAAGCGCCGCCGAGCGACCCTCGGTACCCAGAGATACCAGGGAGGAAGCCAAAGGGCCCGTTGAGACTCCGGCGGCATGGCCCGCGGGCAAGGTCGTCGGCTGGCGTGGCGACGGCACCGGCCGTTATCCGGACGCGCAGCCACCGTCGACGTGGTCGAGAAACGAGAAGGGCGAGAAGAAGAACATCGCCTGGGAGACCAAGCTGCCCTGTTATAGCTGGGCCACGCCGATCATCGTGGGCGATAAGATCATTACACGCTCCGAACCGTACGACCTGATCTGCCTCGATAAGATGAGCGGGAAACTGCTCTGGATCCGTTCTCATCCGCCATTCCTGGGCGTGAGCGCCGATGAGAAGAAAGTCAATCCGGCTTTTCAAGAGATCGAGCCGCTCATTGTCGAATTGCAGAAGGTGAACGATGCGTTCGTCGCGAAGGGCTGGACGCAGGAGCTCTACGCACAAAAGTATGCGCTGCAGAAAAAGATCGATGATTTAACCGCGAAGGCGGACAAGAAATACAAGCTATCAGACGATAAGTACGTCGAAAGCTGGGCGGGATATACCGGCCAGACGCCTTGCTCGGACGGCCAATGCATTTACTTCACTTCTGGAAGCGGAATAACCGCCTGCTACGACCTCCAAGGTAGTATGAAATGGCTGAGGTACGAACAGTTGCCCACGACCGAACACGGCCACGGCTGGTCGCCCGCGTTGTTCGGAGACAAATTTGTGGTCCCGACATATGCGAAATCCAAGTTCGAAGTCATGGCGTTGAACAAGGCTACCGGGGAGACCGTTTGGAGACAGCTCTTCGAAAAGGGCCACGAGAATTTCTCGATGGCCCGTCTCCATCTCGGCGGCGAAGATTACGGAGCGATCTTTTGCCATTTATTCCGCGTCAGCGACGGCAAGTTTGTTCAATTCCCCAATCTTTGCGAAAACGGCGTCGTCCAGGACGACCGGCTCTATTCCGTGCATATGACGGGGCACATCACGTGGTTCAAGATCGGCGCGGATTTCAAGATCACGATGCTCAACACGACGAACAAAGAAGGCTACCTGCAGTTGAGCATTCCACCTGAAGATGAAGCCAAGAAGTGGGATCCCATGTCCAATTTCTGGATGTCGGCGCCGCTTTATCATGAGGGCCTGCTCTACGCTCTCTCGCAGTGGGGCAGGCTGGCGGTCATCGACCCCGCGAAGAACGAGATCGTGTACATCAAGAAACTGCCCTTCGACTTCAAAAACCCGCAGCACCGCAAATCGTACGGGATGGGTGCGGGAGCCAGCCCCGCGCTGGGCGGAAAGTACATCTACATGATCGATTCCGCCGGCTGCACCATCGTGATTGAACCCGGCCGCGAATACAAAGAGGTGGCGAAGAACAACATCGATGAGATCGTCCCGCATGCCTGGGAACCGAAGCACTGGATGGACGCCCACCACGAGCAGACCGAGGCGACCTTGGTCTTCGACGGCAACTGGATCTACATTCGTGGCGAGCAGTACCTGTACTGCATCGCCGAGACTAAGAACGCGGACGCCAAGCCTCCCGCTGCCAAGTGACCATGGCCAGCCGCGCGTATGACTGCGGTGAACAGGATGCATCCATGCAACTCGCCAAACCCGTGTGGTGGACCTGGGATCACAGCACCAACTGGACGGTCAATCAGCCCGGTAAACAGAACATGGGCGCGTCCAACTTCTACGGGAAGTGCGGGGAACAGTTCGTCGCAGAATACACCCGGGCGATTCGCTTTGCCGCCGCTCATGGAATCGAGGCGATCTTCATCGCGGGGCTCCTGCGTGACGGCCATGGCGGTCTGGATGCGGCCCGAAAGGTAGCACAGATTGGCCGGGACGCCGGCGTGCGGATCTGCGGAATCACCGGGCTGCTTGCGTACGGCGGAATCTATTACGAAGGCGATAGTCCGTGGTCCCTCGACCGTTTCCTGAAGGCTCACCCGGAATGCCTGGCCGTGGACCGCGAAGGCCGTCCGCTGGTCAAAGGTTTCGGCAACGGCATGTCCAAGAAGGTCCGCCATGCGTGCGGATCGAATGCCAAGGTTCGCGATTTCGTGTTGCGATCGGTGGAGTGGCTGTTCAAGGCGCTTCCCGAACTCGGCGGCTTGCAGTTCGAGACCGGCGATACCGGCGTCTGCCAATGCGCGGCCTGCCGCAAGCGCTATTCCTCCGAAGCGGAGATGATCTCGTACGACGACATGGCGGAACTCTACCCGAAGGTCGCCGAGATCGTGCTTGGATCGAAGCCGGAAGCCTGGGCAGTGTGCGAGACGTATGCGCATTTCCTGCCTCGGCGCAAGAAGGCGCGAGCCTGTTTCGCCTGCGGAATGCCCTCCGAAGTGCCTGCCCTGCTGTCGGGTGTTCCGAAGGAAGCCCATTTTCAATGGGTGGGCGACGGTTTTATCGATCCCAAGGATACGAATTACGAGTGGGTCGGCGAAGGTTCCGGCGATCCGCCCTGGCAGGCGGGGGAAGGCATTCCCGATCGGCTCCGGCAGCACCGGCATATCATGCGCGCGCACTACGGCACGCATTGGTCCGGGCGCGTCCGGCACCGTCTGGCCATCGAGCGGATCCGGAAACTGTGCCGCCTGTCGGCTTCGGCGAAGCTTGAACGCATCTCGCTTTTCGGCGAGGGCTCGGCCTTCCACGCCAATGCCGAGTTCAACTACCTGGCCGGGTGCTTCTTCTCAACGCATCCGGAGGCAAGCATGGAGGCTTTTGCGGCGGAAGTCATGGCTCCGCGCCTGGGCGGCCCGGGTCTGGCCGGCGACTTTATCGAATGGAATCGACAGTCCGAAGAGAATGTACTGGACGAATCCATCTTTCAGAAACTGATGGCGTATGCTTCACGCACGGACGGAGCGCCTCAACGCCGCTGGCTCTGGCTGGGAAGCTTTCTCCAATCGCAGCTATGGGATCGCGAGTACTAATACCACTCCAGTTCATCTTTAAATTCACACATTCAAACTGGTTAAAGCTTTGTAAACCAGCGCGCCCGTGTGCGCACGGGCCAGAGCCTATTTTGTTGAAGTATTCCTCGTCCTCGTGGGCACCAGGATGTAGGAAGAAGGAGGCGGGGTTCACGGCGGGAGCGGCGATGGCAGAGCAGCCCAGCTTAAGCGCGACGGAGCAGGCTTCCGGGACGGGCGACGCCGCCAAGGCGCGCGGCGCTGCCGTGGGCGGGCCCGACGACGCGGAACTGCTGCGGCGTTACCACGACGTGGGTGACCGCGAGGCCATGAACGCACTTTTCACGCGGCATCTCGATTGCGCCTACCGGCTGGCCCTGCGCTGCACGCGCAACGCAGCCGACGCCGAGGACGCGGTGCAGGCGGCTTGCGTGGAGTTCCTTCGCCGGGCGGGCGAGTTCCGAGGAGAGGGAACGGTGAGGGCATACTTTATGGGCTTCGTCGTCTCGTTCAGCCGCCACAAGAATCGCGAAGAGGCGCGGCGTTCCGCGCGCGAGGCCGGGGTGGAAGCGCGCGAGGACTCCGGCGACGGCCTGGCGTCGGCCGAGTCCCGCGAGCAGCGCGCGCTCGTGCTGGGCGCGATCAAGGATCTGCCTGAGCACTACCGCCTGCCGCTCTGGCTGCATTTTGTGGAAGGCTGGTCGGCGGTCGAAGTCGCGCACTCGCTGCAGGTGTCGGACAAGACCGTGCGCACGCAGCTCAGTCGAGGCATCGAAGAACTGAAGCGCGCCCTGGGCGTGGCCGAGGCCACCGCGGCGGCGCTGCCAGGGTTGCTTGCGGTGGGACCGCTGGAAGCGGCGCCCAGTGCGCTGCTGGCGTCGGTCTCGGCGTTGACGCTGAAGAGCGCCGCGGCAACAACGGGCGCGGCGGCGGCGGGCAAGGTCGCGGTCGCGGGCAAAGGATCGGGTTCGGCGGCGGTCTTGCTTCTGGGAGGAACGGCGATGAAGATCACGGCGGTGGCGGTGCTGGCGACGGCGGCGGCGACGAGCGCGGTGGTGCTCAGCCATAAAGGTGACACGGCCGAGACGGCGAAACCGGCGGTGGTCCGGCCGGAAGAGAAAGCGCCCGCAGGCCCCGAGAAACCGAAGGGCGATCCCCAGGCGCCGCTGGGTTCGCCCGCATACAACCCGTCCGCGGACCGCCCGGTGGGCTGGCGTGGCGACGGCACGGGGCGCTTCCCCGCCGCGACGCCGCCGCTCGAGTGGTACCGCCGCCCGAAGGGCGCGTACTCGGCCATCCGCGTGCTCGCGACGAAGCCGAAAGGCAGCGGGCCAGAGGGTGAGTTGCTCAACATGGGTTTCGTCCGCGACTGGCTCGTCGCGGGACCGTTCGAGGCCAAGTCGCCCGAGACGGCGTTGGAAGACGTGACGCAGCCGAACGAGACGGAGCTCGCGCCGGCGGCGGGCGAGTCCCTTGCGGGCAAGGCATGGAAGGCGATCCCGGCCTCGGTGGGCAACCAGAGCCAGAGCTGGAACCGCCTCACGCTAGACCTCGCGCTGGCGTTCGGGCAAGAGAGCAAGCAGGAGTGGCAGAACCATCCGGGCTCGATGGACCCGCAGGTCGCGTACGCGGTCTCGTACCTGTACTCGCCCGAGGCCTGCAAGGTGCGGGTGAAGGTCGAAGGTTCAAAGGTGAAGGCGTGGCTCAACGGCAACGCGGTCAAGATTCCGGGCCAATACGAGGCCTCGCCAGTGCTGGACCTGAACGCGGGCTGGAACCGGCTGAACCTGAAAATGGCCTCGACGAAGCGCAACTGGAACGCCTCGGCGGTGGTGGTGCCGGCGGCGGGCGTGACGTACGAGACGAAGAACATCGTCTGGATGGCGGCGATGCCGGGCTATAGCTGGAGTTCGCCGATCGTGGTGGGCTCGAAGATTTTCATCAACGCCGACGCCGGCACGCTGCTTTGCCTAAATAAAGAAGACGGGCGCGTGCTCTGGGCGCGCACCACGAGCTACTACCATGCGATCCCGGACGAGGAACGCAAAGCGTTTCCGGACCTCGCGGCCAAAGCGGAGCAGCTCGACAAGATCTCCGAGTCGCTGCCGGCAGACCTGAACGCGGCGCTGAGCGTCGATGGCTCCAAGGCCGACGGCAATGAAGCCCTGAGCAAGAAGATCAAGCAGAAGCACGACCTGGAGAACTCGATCCTCGGCACGATGGACAAAGCCGGCAAGGCCTACGCCTACTGGGGTAACGACCGCTGCACCACGACGCCGACGCCGGTCTCCGACGGCACGAACGTATACGTCGCTTTCTTCGGGGGCAACAAGGGCCGCGGCGCGCACGTGATCGCCTGCTACGACCTGGACGGCAAGAACCTCTGGACGCGCTTCACCGGGCAGACGGGCATCGCCGAGCACGGTTCGCACGCGACGCCCACGCTGAGCGGCAACCACCTGGTCTTCGCGTCGGGGCGCATGCTCTTCGGCTACGAGAAGACCACGGGCAAGCTCGACTGGCAGAAGACCGGCCTGGATCAGGGCTGCTGCGGCGCGAGCCTGCTCACGTTCAAGGCGGGCGGCGTGGATGCGGTGATCGTGCCAGAGTCCGGCATCTTCCGCAGCTCCGACGGCGAGGAACTCTGGAAGACCGACGTGAAGAGTTCGATCCTGACGCCCTCGCTCGTGGACGGCGTGCTGTATGGGATCTCGGAGTCCAACAACAGCTCCAGCTTCTACGCGCTGAAGGTTGGCGACGGCGGCAAACCCACCTCGCTGGTCAAGGCTCCCTGGAAGGGCATCGGCCTCAACTTGTCCGGCACGTTCACGAACAGCCTCATCGGCTCGCCGTTGTACGACAACGGCCTGTACTATGTGGCCACCGAAGGCGCCGGGTTGACGGTCGTGGACGCGAAGGCCGGCAAGGCCGTCTACACGAAGGCGCTGGAGTCGCTCTGCCCGCGGCTCACGTGGGTCTTCGTGGTCGGCATCTGCTCGGGACCGAATCTGTCGGGAAAGTACATCCACATCCGCGACGATCAGGGCCAGACGCTCGTGATCGAGCCCGGCTCGCAGTACAAGGAACTCGCCCGCAACATGCTCTGGGAACTGAACGCCAACGGCGGCCAGCAGGAGTCGCAGAGCAACCCCTACTACGAGGGCGGGCGGATGTACTACCGCTCGGGCGGATTCCTGTACTGCATCGGCGAGAAGTGAAGCATACAAGTATTTGAAAGGCATGGAGTTGTTGCGAGCCGCCGAATTCATTCGCGCGGCTCATTTTCTTGAGATAAATCGCCCCGCAGCGCGAACTCATGTATGGAATCGGGAGTTCCAACATGGGAACATGGGCGGTGATGAAGGCTTCTCCTTTACCTCCTCTTCCTACGTCCGAGGGTGACGCCGGCGACCTCGATCTTCTGCGTCGCTTCACTACGCGGGGAGAAAAAGAAGCGCTCGCCGCGCTGCTCGTCCGCCATGCCGATGCCGCCTATCGGCTCGCGTTGCGTTTCTCCGGAAACGCCGCAGACGCCGAGGACGCTGTGCAGACGGCCTTTCTCCAGATTCTCTCCGCCGCGGACAAGTTCAGAGGAGCATCCAGCGTGAAAACATGGATCCTGGGGTTCGTCGTGCACGCCTGCCAGCGCCAAGAAGAGACCGCGCGCCGCCGCCAGGCGCGCGAGGCCGTTGCGGTTAAGGATGTGGAGGCGGCAGCGCCTGCGCACGAAGAGGACCAGCGCAAGGAGGCCGTGCTGGAAGCGGTGCAGCGGCTTCCGCTGCACTTCCGCCTTCCGGTATGGCTCCATTATTACGAGGGCCTGAAGGCGCCGGAGGTCGCGCTGGCACTCGATCAGCCCGAGAGTACGGTCCGCAATCAGCTCTCGCGCGGTCTCGAGCAGGTGCGCACGTCTCTGGGTGCGGCGGGCGTCACGCTCACGGCCGGCGGCTTGGGCGCGGCTATCGCGGGATTGCCGCAGGTTCATGCGCCCGTGGCGCTGGTGGCGGCGGTGCCGGGCATGCTCACGCAGGCCCCCGCGGCGCTGGCCAGTTCCGCGGCCGGGGCCGCCAAGTCCACTTCTCTGCTTGGAGGCACGGCCATGAAGATCACGGCGGTCGTCGTACTTGCAGCATCGGCTGCGACGGGTGCAGTGGTGCTCTCAAACAAAGGGGACAGCGCCGAACCTGCGAAGCCGGCGCCTGAAAGCGGCGCGCCGTCCGGCGAAGAGAAGGCCGCGCCCAAGGGCAATCCGCAGGCGCTGCTGGGTTCGCCGGACTGCCAGCCCACGCCCGAGGCTCCCTTCGGCTTTCGCGGCGACGGCACCGGGCGCTATCCCGGCGCGACGCCTCCCTCCGAATGGACTTTCCACGTCAAGACGGTCATGGACGAGTTGCGCTGCCGCGGGAGCAAGCCCAAAGAGAGCGACGGTACGAGCGGCGAGATGCTGGCGTTGGGGCGCTTGCAGGATTGGGTGGTGCTCGGGCCGTACCCGGCGCCCGATCCGGCGGCCGCGCTCAACCAGGAATTCATTGCCAACGAGGCCGCGCTCAACCCGGCCGACGGCGACACCGCAGGGGATAAGGCCTGGAAGGTCTTTCATTTCGGCGGCGAGAACCACAACGGCATCAGCGGCGCGCCGGGGGCCGATCTGCACATCGCCTTCGGCGAGTTGCAGCAGCATGTCGCGTACGCGATTACGAATCTCTTCGCACCGCGGGACCTGAAGGTCCAAATGCACATGCATATCCCTGACGGCTCCAAGGTCTGGTTCAATGGCGAAGTGATTCACAACGACCTCAAGCCGCCCTACGCCGCCTCCAAAAAGTTCGACCTCGCGCTTAAGCCGGGCTGGAACCGCCTGCTGTGCAAGGTGCTGAGCGGCAATACGCTGTACGACCATCGCGTCTCACCCATCTGGCGCATTGCCGCTCATATAGCGCCACTCGATCCGCCCTCGGGGCTCGAGCGGAAGAACATCGTCTGGATGACGCGCATGACGGGCGACACCTGTTCCGCGCCGACCATCGTGGGCGACCGGATCTACGTGAGCGCGCATTATTCGACGCTGCTCTGCATCAACAAATCCGACGGCAAGGTGCTGTGGATGCACACCAACCTCTTCGCGGAAACCCTCTCCGAAGAAGAGCGAAACGCGATACCGGTCTATAAGGAGAAAATCGCGCCGGGCATCGCGAAGCTGAACGAGATGAACGAGCAGATCGCCAAGGAACTCAACGCGCTGCCCCCGCCCGACGCGCAAGCGCCGCCGGAAGCGCAAAAAATCGAGGAACGGATAAAAGCGCGCGAGAAACACGAACGCGATATTGACGGCGACCTGGAGAAGGTGGACGCCAAGAAGTACCGTTCGCCCACCAACCAGCACCTGGGCACCTCGAACGGCTCGCCGCTCTGCGACGGCAAGCACCTCTGGGTCGTGCACGGCGGCGGCATCTACTCGGGCACCATGACCGTCGCGTGCTACGACCTCGACGGCAAGCGCCTCTGGATCCAGGGCTTTCTCGCCAACTCCGGCGAACACGGCAACCACAGCACCCTGGCGCTCGCCGGCGGCAAGGTCGTGCTCACTTTTCAGGATGCCGTGCGCGCTTTCGACGCGCTCACCGGCGCGCCCGCGTGGCAAGGCAAGCTGCCGTCGGGAAAGACCGGCGGCGGTTCGCCGCTGGCCGTCAAGATCGGCAACGAGACGCTGATTCTTACCTCAACGGGCGATTTCCTGAATCCCGCCGACGGCAAGACCATGGGGAAATTGGGCTGCAATGAAGGCTGCGCCACCTTCGTTTGGGACGGCGGCAACGTTTACGGAAACAGCCGGGCCTATAAGGTCTCCGGAAACTCCGGTGGCGCCGTGCAGTCCAGCCTGCTCTTTGACGTGAAGAACCTCTTTCCCAATCTCAAGCGGCCGCCGGGTTTCATGGGGAGCCCGGTGGCCTCGCCGCTTCTGTACGAGGGCCTGGTCTACACGGTCAGCGAAGGCGGCATTCTGAGTGTCTTCGACGCGGCGAAGGGCGAGGTCGTCTACGCGCGTATTCTCACGGAGCTTCACGCGTCGGTCTCGTGGGTCTTCAATCCCGGAGTCTGCGCCAGCCCGACGCTCGGGGGAAAGTACATCTACATCGCGGGCGACAACGGCATCGTGATGGTGATTCAGCCGGGCCGGGAGTTCAAAATGGTCGCGCTGAACAAGGTCGATCACACCGGCGGGCAGACCTTAAGCACGCCGGTTTTCGAGGGCCCGCGCATGTACTACCGCACGCCGGCGTACCTCTTCTGCATCGGGGAGAAGTGAACCTCTCTCACCGCTGAGACACGGAGAACGGCAATCAAGATTTGAAAAGTGCCGAGGTTGTGCTCAGCGTCTCAGCGGTGAAAAGAAAATTAAATTTTCTTCCAGAGTTCGATCGGGCGCTTGACGTTCGAGGGCGGGCGGAAAGGCAGGTCGATGCGCTTGCCGGTTCCGGCGCTTTTGTACGCGGCCCACAGGATCGCGAGGACCTCGCGGCCGTCGGCGCCGCTCTCGCGGAGTTCTTCGCGGCCGCGGATCGCGCGCGCGAAGTGGTGGAACTCCTGCGGGAAGCCGTAATTCCAAATTTCTTCGTAGTTCGTGTTGGTCCAGCCGACGGTCGAGCCGGCTTTCTCGGCCGCGTAGCCGTAGCCGGTCTTCGAATAGGTCCACAGCGACGAACCTTTCAGCAGATCGGCGCGCGTGTTGCCGGCCG
>JACQFI010000039.1 GCA_016200135.1 Planctomycetota bacterium | reverse complement strand
GTGACGGCCGCGGGTCCTGCAGCAGCGCGAATAAATCGCCGCAGACGGTGCGGATATCCGCACCCATCGAGCCGATGGCATCGAGGGCCGCCACGGCCAAGTCGTCGTCGTCGCCGCCGGCTTCTTCGATGAGTTTCGGAACCGCTGCGAGGGCGACCGGGCCCATCGCGCGAAGGAATTTGATCGAGCGCAGGCGGACCTTTTTGTCCGGATCGTCGAGCGCGTTTGTCAGCCAGGTGGCCGCGTTCACGCCTTGCGCGCGCAGCGCAAGGCCGAGCAGCTCGCGCATCTCGTCGTCCTGGTCCGCGGCGCCGTTCTTGGCGAGCGACTGGAGAACGAGCAGGGTCGCGGGCGCTTCCACGCCGATGCCGGCCAGCGCCGCCATGGCCGCGCGCTGCATGCCCGGTTCGCCCGAGCCCAACCAGTCGGTGAGCGCCGGCACCGCGTCCTTGCCTTTATCGCCAAAGAGGGCCAGACCCTTCGCGGCGGCCAGCTTCACTTTCAGATCCGCATCGCCCAGGGCCTTGGCCAGCGCGGCCGCGGTTGCATCCGGATGCTCCTTGCGCCCGCGCAACACCATCGCGGCCTCGAAGCGCTTCTCCGCCTCCGGGGATTCCGCGAGAAGTTTGATCAGTTCCTCGTCGCTCATGCCTTCCACCGCGTACTTAGCCGGAGGCGGCGGCGGGGGCTCATCTTCCGGAAGGATTCCCCCGGTGGCCAGGCGCGCGAGCGCGGCGGTGGCGGCCTCCTTCACCTTTGCGTCGCGATCTTTCTTCGCAGCCTTCGAGAGCGCATCCATGCCGCCGCGCGCGTCCGATCCCATGCACCCCAGCGCCTCCGCAGCCGCGCGGCGCGCGCCGGACTCCTTCCCGCGTGCGAGCGTCTCGGCCAGCAAGCCCGCGCCTTGCGCACCCATGCAGAGCACCGACTGCGCGACGGCCTCGGCTTCTTTCTCGTCGCCAAGCAGCGCCTGCAGCCGGTCGAGCGCCTCGCGGGAGGAGGTCTCGAGCGCCACGGTCACGAGCGCATCGGCGGCCGCGCGGCGCACGGCCTCGTCGTTCGAACGGCTCTCGCGGAGCAGCGCCTTAAGGACCTCCGCCGAGCGCGGATCGATCTTGCCCAGCGCTTCGCAAGCGGACTTCTTCGCGCCCGCGGACTGGTTGTTGTCGCGAAGCACTTCCAGCAGCGGCGGAAGCGCTTCCTGCGCAGCGGGGCCAATGGCGCCGAGTGCGTCCATGGCGAAGCGGCGGATCTCGGTGTCGAGCGGATCGCGCACGAACTTCGTCAGCGCGCCCACGGACTCTTTGGCCGCCGCACCGAACTCCCCGAGGCAGTAGATCGCCAGCTTGCGCTCGTCCGGGTCCTCGTGCTCCTGCAAGTGCTGCAGCCAGCCCTGGGCGTCCTTGCCCATGATGCGTTCGAGTTCGACGGGGGCCGGCGGCTCTTCCGCGCTAAGGCGGAAGCAGGCCACGGCAAGGGCACATAGCCACACGGCCACGCGGGCGGGCGGATTCAAGTTCATGGCAAGTGGGATTATGCGGCGTGCGGCCGCGCGGTCAAACTACGAGCCAGGCACAGCCCGCTACGAGCAGAGAAAAATGGCCAGGAGGATCAGCAGGAAGAGAAGGATAAAGAAGCGCCCCAGGCTGGCCGCCTCTTCCTCCATCGAGGGCGTGCCTGCGTCCTCTTCAAGCGGGTAAGGCGTGCGCCGGGACTCGTAAGCTTGCTTAAAGGAGACGCCGAAATCTTCCTGCTCGGCTGGCGTCCCAAGCGGCATGCCGGACGGCTCGCGTTCGCCGTCGGGCCGCGGATCGCACACGATGGCCTTCAACTGGCGTGGCAGGCCCATGTACCGACGTGTCTCGTTGCTGATGAAAAGCCGCGAAGACCGCATGGCGCTGGCGCGGTCCAACGGCTTTGCTTGCCGCGGCTCAGCGGAGTATTCGGCGTCGGCGTGGCGGCGCAGCAGAAAGGTGAGGACGCGGCGCTCCAAGGCCAGCCGCCAGCCCTCGTAACTTCCCGTCGCCATGCGGCGGTCGAGTTCTTCGAGCCGGGTACGCCAGAGGTCGGCGATGGAGTGGAAGATCAGGACCATATCGAACCGTTCCCGCGCGATTTATTGCCGTAAAGCTTCTGCCAGTTCTTCTCTTTTTCAGGATCGTCGAACGGCTTGGGAGGCGGTTTCTCCTCCTGCCTTACGTACACGACGACGAACCCGGGCGTAGGCGGTTCCGGAATCAGCTTGGGCTTCGGCGGTTCAGGCGCCGCGGCGACCAACGGCTGTAGCCGGGGCAGGCCTAACTGCTCGCGCGCGTCATCGCTTAAATAGAGCTTCCGCGATTCCTGGGCGCTCTCGTCGTCGAGCGGTTCCGCGATTTGGGGCGGATCGGCGTACGGCGCGTCCGCATGGCGGCGGAGCAGGTAAGAGAGCACGCGGCGCTCGAGCGCGAGGTGCCAACGATGCCGCGGGCGGCCCGCCAGCACACGGTCAAGCTGGTGGAGGCGTGCGCGCCAGAGGTCGACAATCGATCGGAAGATCAGGACCATGCGTTGGCCTTTAGCCCAGCGGCGCGCCGAGCGCGCCGGGAACCGCCGCGCGAACCGCAAGCAACCACGAGATCACACAAATGGTGGCCAGCAGGCCCAGCGCGGCGAAGGTGACAAAGCGGTCGGAGAGTCCGTGATGCGCCGCGTTGGATGCGGGGACTGCTGGCGGCGCTTCGGTGCCTTGACTCATGCCCGGATTCTAGCCAAATGCGGCGGTCCTGGCAATACGGCAGCTTCAGCCAAAAAGCGCCTTTAACATCAGCGCCTTGACCTCGGTCGCGGGCACGTGATCCGGCAGCACGAGCTTCTTCGAGGAGGTGATCAGGACCGGACCTTCTTCGGGCGAGTCCGTCAGGCGTCCGTGGCTGCCTTTGATTAGACTCGGATCCAGCGGCACGAAATTCATGATCGCGCCGGCGTTGAAGCCCAGCTTGCGCAGCGCGAGACGCGCGAAGATGCGCGGAATCTTGAGCGGGGCCTGCGGGTCCATGAAGAGTTCGAGCGGGTCGTAGCCGGGCTTACTGTGGATATCGACCTCGCGCGTCCAGCCCGGGGCTTTGGCGTCCTCTTCCCAATAGTAGTACGTGAACCAGCGATCCGGCGCGGAAACGGCGACCAGTTCGCCCGCGCGAGCGTGGTCGAGCCCGGCCGCTTTTTTGCCGGACTCGTCGAGCACGCGCTCGATGCCGGGCGTCTTTTCAAGCAGAGCCTTTACCGCCGCGAGGTCCGCTGCGTCCATCACGTACACGTGTGCGACCTGGTGGTCGCTCACCGCAAACGCGCGGCAGGCGCCGCAATCGAGCAGTTCCCAGCCGAGCTGTTCCTGAACTTTGAGGTACCCCGCGCGGCGCAGCACGCGGTTGATGTCCACCGCGCCGGAGGTCTTCGTCATGCCGTACTCGCTGAGCACGATCACTTCGCCGCCATTCGCGCGCTGCTCGGTGGCCAGCCGCCCGGCAATGGCGTCGATCGCGGCGAGGTCCGCGCCGATCTGTGGGTCGTCGGGGCCAAGGCGCTGCAGGTTGTAGTCGAGGTGCGGCAGGTACACGAGCGTAAGCGCCGGATTGAAGCGCCGTCGTACGCTGCGTGCGCAGCGCTCGATCCATACGCTGGAGGCGATGCCGGCGCGCGGGCCCCAGAAATCGAAAAGCGGGAAGCGGCCGAGCTCCTCGTCGAGCTGCCGCGCGAGTTCCGGCGGCTTGGTGTAGAGCAGCGAGACCACCGCGTCGCCGCCTTCGTACGGGCGCATCGTCACGGCCACGTCGTTCGCCGAATACATGTTGTACCACCAGCAGATCTGCGCGCTGGTGAACTTGGGATCGCGCGCGTGCCCCGCGTCCCAGACTTTCTCGCCGCCGACGAGGTAGTTGCTCTGCTTCCAGAAATGGACCTCGGCGAGCTCGCGAAAGTACCAGCCGTTCGCGACGACCCCGTGCTCGCGCGGCATCAGCCCGGTAAGAAAGGTGGCCTGTGCGGAAGTAGTAACGGCGGGCAGGACCGTCCCGAGCGTGGCGCTCGCGCCGTCCTTCGCGAGGCCTTCGATGGAACGCGCCTGGCCCGGAAACTTCGCGAGCAGCGCGCGCGTGAGGCCGACGACGTTGAGGACGAGCAGCGGGGTCATGCGCGTTGCAGCTCACCCTGCGCCCACTGCAGTTCCTTGATCAACCCCGCGTTCACGTCCACGCCGGCGGGCCCGACGATCTCTTTCGCGGCAACGCTGCCCTTGCCGGCCAGATCGCCCAGAACGCCCCACGTGTAGGTCTCGACGATGAAGTTGTCCGTGATCCCTTCCTTGGCCGCGAAGCGCGCCGCGGGGCCAACGGTCGCGCGCGTGCTGGCCAGCGGGCCGGGCCATTCCGCGAAGAGCGGCACATGGAAATGGCAGCGCAGCTCTTCAAAGTCGGAGACCTTCACGCCGCGCGGGCGCGTCTTCATCCGGCCAAAGTCCGGCAGGTCCTCGAAGCGCGCGAATTCCCCGCCGCGCAGCCGCCCGACCACCTGATGCAGGTAGCGCGGCTCGTTCATCGAGAGAAGCTGGTCGAGCGCTGCCGCGTTCTGCTGCGGTTCGGGGAGTTGCAGCGCCGCCGAGAGGTGCAGGCCCGTGACCGCGATGCCGGCGGCGCGCAGGGCCTTCAGGTCCTCCAGCGGGTCTTCGAACTCCACCGCCGAGTGGCAGAGGTCCAGGTTGACCGTGATGAATTTCCGCGCAAGTTCCTCGGCCTTTTGCGCGGAGATGCCGAGTTGCGAAGGCCACTTCTCGTCCGCCGCGGCGAGGATGTATTTCTGGAAATACTCGACGAACTCGCCCAGCGTCTCCGCCGTCGTGTACGGTTCGGGTTCGAGCCCCAGCTTGATCGTCTTGCCGGTCAGGCGTTCGAGGCGCATCAATTCCTTCGCGCATTCGGTGAGAAAATGCGCGCACTGCGCCTTGATCTCTTCATTGTCCGTGTAGCCTTTAAAGGTACCCGTCGGCACGCTCACCGCCGCTTCCTTGCGCTCGCCGATCAGGTGCGTGAGCGCCTTCGCGATCTTGAGCGTGTATTGGGCACGCCCGCCGTCGGTCCACGGCGGGCTGTAGACCATCTCCTTCACGCGCGGTGCGTGGAAATCGAGGATCGGGAACCCGTTCACCGAGACCACGCGCAGCTTGTTGGCGGCAAGCGTCTCTTGCAAACGCTCACACGCCGGCGAAGACGGCGCCGCCAGGATCGCGTCGGAGAGCGCGGAATTACTCGGCAGCGGCGGGTGCGCAAGGATCTCGTCGGCCTGTTTCATGCCCAGCCGCATATTTACCGCGTACGAATCCTGTGCGCCGAACGCGCCGCGCATCACCGGCGCGACGTGGTCCTTGAGGATGCGGACAAGATCGTCGAGCGACTCGGCGGGATGCACGTTCGTCGAGTACGAGAGGTCCACCGATTGGCCTTGGGCTTGGATGCGGCTCATGCGTCCTCCTGCCCTGCGCGCTGTAGGCGGCGTGTACAACGCGTGATTATAGAAGCGCCACGCATTCGTGCACGGCCGCTTTCGGGCTTTGCTGGGAACGAAAGAGCAACTGTGCGGCCAACGTTACGGCTTCACGCGAAGAAAGCGCGCGCCCACTTCGTCCGCGATCTGCTTGCCGATCACCTTCCCCATGGCTTTTTTCAACGAGTACACCGCGCAAAAACCTTTGGCCGTGAAATCTACCGTGCCGCCGAGCGTTCCCGTGATCTTGACCGTCTTTTTGCTCGACTGAATCTCCGCATGAACCTCCGCCACGTACCGGACCCGCCCGCTCTTTGTATAGGGCATGTAATATGTGCCTGAATATTCCAGCGTAGTCAGATCGACAATTACTCTACCGGAATAACTCGCGGGCTCGGCGCCGGGTAGAGTCTGGAGTTCTTCGTGCAGCCCTTCTCGGGTTGGCGAGTCGATCGCAGTATTGAGAGCAGGGTGCCAGCCGCCGGACGGCTCCGTACCGTCAGAGAGTTCGTCCTGCAGATTCAGTTCGACGATGGCGGATTTTTCGAGATCGTAGCGGTCGAGCGTAATCATACCGAACTCGCGGGCCGCCAGGACCCAGGCCACAAGCGCAAGCAGGACCATCCACCACGCGTGCTTGCGCAGCGCCCGCAGGAACCGGTGGGGCGGCTTGCTGTCCGCGCGAACGAACGGCCCGTCCGACATATAAAAGCCTCAGTTCGTTTCCTCGGCCGGAGCTTCCTCTTCGGCGTCGCCGGCGGCTTCGGGCGCGTGAACTTCCTCCTCCCGCGCGCCCGCGTCTTCGCTTTCCGCGCCTTTCTTCTCGGGCTTGGGCGGCTTGGGGATCGCCTCGCCCGGCTGCAGCCACTTGATCAACCCGTGCTCGCCCATAAAGCGGAACTGCTTCGCGAGAGCCGCAGGCTGCTTGGCTGCCTTCTGCTCGGTTTCCGCGGGGAACTCATAGCACACGCGCCGCACGATCTCTGCCAAGGTCAGCCGTCCGTCGGCCCAGAAGCAGGCGCAGTGGAGCTGCGAATTCCACATGGCGGAGCCCACGTCTTCCTTTTGATTCGCCGGGATGCCTTCATACGTCGGCGTGCCGATGAAGGTCTTGTACGGACGAAGCTCCGCGAGTTCGCCCAAGCCTTCGGGCTGCGGCGCCGCGCCGGGTTCGCAGCCGGCCAGTTCCTTCAGGCGCCGCTTCTCGAGGTCCACCAGCCGCCGGGTGTGGCGTTGGAGCTTCAGCAGCGCGAGGTGCCCCTGTGCGCGTTCTTCGCGCAGCATGAAGCGTTTGGCCGACATCACCGCCTTGTCGCAGATATCCTTCAGGTAGTCCAACTGGTCGAAGGTGGCCGCAAGAACCTCCGCCTTGTGGGCGCCGGCCGCATCCAGACCCGCGGCGCAGCGGCCCGCAAGTTCCTCGATGCGTATCCCGTACCGGCGCGCCGTATGGTGCGCGAGCCAGAGGGCCTCGTGCGCGGTGGCCGTCGACAGAAAATGCAGAAACGCGACCGAGACCGTGGCCATCGTATGCAGCGTGCGCCCGCTGATGTGGTCCATCGTGTCCTTGGACGTGTGCCAGTAGCGGTCCTGGCTGTCCACGTACGGGACATGCACACCGATCTGCGGGTCGTTGTAATGGTTGTCAGTCAGCCCAAAGGGAATCTCGCTCTGAAACTTGATAAAGGTGGCGGAAGGCTTGAACGCCAGTTCGAGCAGCATCGCCATGAGCGTGTCCGCAACCGAGGCCCCCGCGTCGGGGCAGCGGTGATGCTTGAACTTCGCGTCCACGGATTCCTGGTTGCGGCCCATGGTGTCCCAGTTGATCCCCGCCTGCACGCGCCGCAGAATGCCCGGATTCAGCGCCGCGAACCCGATCGTCCCGTAACATTCGTTGGTGAGGATTCCGCGCACCGCGCGCTTGAGCGCCGGCAGCTTGCCGCTCTGCGTGGCTTCCTGGAGCACGCGCAGCGATTCGAGGATCACGGCGCAGCCGGAGGCGTTGTCGTTCGCGCCCTGCTCCATGGCGTGGCCAATCGCGAGCACTTCCTCCTGCAGCGGCGCGTCGATGTAGCCGCAGACAAGCGGCAGCGTGCTCTCCATATATTTCGTGTCGACCTTGATGCGCACCTTGACGGGCCCGCGGTCGAGCAGCACGTCGAGTTCCACGCCGGTCTGCGGGCTAATGGCCATGCCCGGCAGCGGCGCGTCGCCTTCGTGGAAGGCCCAGCCGCCGGGATCGTCCGACCAGCCGTTGAACCAGAACGTCGCGTCGGGAATCAGGTGCGCGTTGCGGCACCAGCACGTCACCACCGCGAGCGCGCCCGCTTCCACCAGCAGACGCTTAAACTCGCGCGGGTTCTCCGTCGTGTAAACGATCTTGCCCTTGAGCTGGTCCTTGCGCGCGAGCAGGTCGTCCTTGCCCGCGATCTTGATCACATGCGCGGTGATGCCTTCCGGCGGCGTCGGCCCCGACCACATGATGACGGCCGTGTTCGTCTTCTTGCGGTCGGCGAGCACACGGTGCCGCTCTTCGAAGGGGTCCCAGATTTCGAGCAGCGCGCCGGTGCAGTCCCAGCCGAGCGGCATCTTCCAGTCGCCGAGCATCGTCTTGCCGTCGGCCGGAATCTCGAAGGTCTTTGCGCGCACGCCCCATTCGCGCAGCCGGGCGCTGACGTGCCGCGCGGTGGCATGGAAGGCCGGAAACGTGAACGGCCGGTCGGACTCCCAGACGAACTTGGTCAGTTCCAGCAGGCTGTTCTCCGACACCAGTTCGCCGGCGGCCTTCAGACGTTCCGCGAGATTGATTTCCATGCATGCTCCCTTAATTGCGCGGGCGAGGCAGGCGAATAGTCGTCGGCAAACTAAAATGCGCCGGAGGAACCGGCGCCGGACGGCCCCCCAACGGGGGTCGGCAGGCCAATACCACTTGTAGATTCTTTTCCCCGGAGCGTCAAGGACGGAGGCCGCGGACGCGCGGTTCCCATTTGAATCTTAGCCCCGCCGCGCCAAACTAGGGAACCATGGGACTCTCCCGCATCGACCGCCCGCGCCCCTGCGTGGCCTGCCCGGTCCGGCTCGGGCGCGGCACACTGCCCGCCACGCCCGCCGACCTCGCGCGGCGGCTGGTCCATGTTCCGGGTTTCTTCTGGCTCGATTCCGGCGACGCCGTGGCCGGCACGGACGCGTGGAGTTTCCTCGGCCTCGATCCCGAACGCACGCTTGAAGTCCGCGACCGCCGCACACGCATATGCTCGCGCGATGGCGGCGCCGAAGAATCCGAGAGCGCCCGCGCCTGGACCGTCCTCGGCCGCGAACTGAAGGAACTCCGCGCCGCGCCGCTCGAAGCCGCGCCCGCCGAACGCCGCCCGCCTTTTCGCGGCGGCTGGTTCGCGTTGCTCGCGTACGATCTCGGCCGCGAGATCGAACCGCTGCCCCAGCGCGCCGCCCCCGACCTCCCCTTCCCCGATCTTTATCTCGCACGCCACGAGACCGTCCTCGCGTTCGATCATCGCGACGGCTCGTGGTGGGCCAGCGTGCTGCTCCCCGCTGGAACGCCGCACCGCGAACAAGAAAGCCATGCGGCGAGCAAGGCGGAATCGCTCCTTCGGCTCACGGAAAAAAGCGCCGCAGCCGCTGCGCCAATCCAAAATCCAAAATCCAAAATCCAAAATGTCCTTCCCACTCCTGTTTCAAACTTTACCAAGGACCGTTACCTTTCCTCCGTGCGCCGCGCGCTCGACTACATCGCCGCCGGGGACATTTACCAAGTCAACCTCTCGCAGCGTTTCGAGGCCCCGTGGGCCGCATCCGCGGGTGAACTCTACTTGCGGCTGCGGCAGGCGAGCCCCGCGCGCTACGGCGCATTCGCGAACCTCGGCGAAGGCCGCGCGGTCTCTTCGATCAGCCCCGAACTTTTTCTCTCCATGCGCAGCCGCGAGGTCCTCACGCGGCCGATCAAGGGCACGCGCCGCCGCGGCGCTTCTCCAGAAGAAGACGCGCGCCTGGCCGCGGAGCTCGAAGCCAGCGCCAAGGAGCGCGCCGAACTGACCATGATCGTGGACCTGGAACGCAACGACCTCGGCCGCGTCTGCGATTACGGTTCGGTGCGCGTGGTCGCCACCGGTGAATTGGAAAAGCACCCTACGGTCTTCCACCGCGTGGCGGCGGTAGCGGGCCGGCTGCATCATCGGCGCGGGGTGCGCGAACTGCTCCGCGCCACGTTCCCCGGCGGCAGCGTCACCGGCGCGCCGAAGATTCGTGCCATGCAGATCATTGAGGAACTCGAACCGTCCCGCCGCGGACCGTACTGCGGCGCGATCGGCTGGCTCGGCGCCGACGGGGACCTCGAACTGAATCTCTCCATCCGCACCGCACTTATCGACGAGCGCGCGCAGCGGGCATGGTACCAAGCCGGCGGCGGCATCGTCGCCGACAGCGATCCGGAAAAGGAGTACGAAGAGACGCTGGCGAAAGCGGCGGCGTTCTTCAAAGCGGTGGCTCTGCCATGACCTCTGGCTTATGGTTATGTCAGTGGAAGACTTCCACATGAAGGTGGTATAAACACTAACGTGATCGAGGACACGGGCATGCTTGCGGTCAAAGCCAAGTACGACGGAAGAAAAGTCATCCTGCCGAAAAAAATTAAATCGGCCAAGCCCGGCAACGTGATTGTAATATTCGAGAATGCCCGCTCCGGCGACGACGAGAAGAAGACCTGGACTAAGGCACAAGAAGCATCCTTCGCGTCCGTTTGGAACAACGAAGAAGACTCGATCTACGATGACCTTTAGACCAGGCGATATCGTTCTCGTGCAATTCCCTTTCACCGACTTGGCATCAACCAAGAAGCGGCCTGCGCTTGTGGTGAGTCCGTCGGATTATTCTGCCCGATACGGCGACATCGTAGTTCTGGCCCTGACAAGCGTAGACCAGCACGAAGAGGCGCTCAGAATTTCAAAATGGAAGGAGTCGGGTTTTCCCAAACCGACGTGGATCAAGCCGCTTATTGGTACACTCTCGAAGAGTTTGGTGGTTCGCCGCTTGGGGCGACTGGAGTCGGACGACGGAAAGAGGGTTCAATCCTCATTGCGCAAATTGATTGATAAGGGATACCTCCATTAGATCCGCGGCGAATTGACCTGCATGTCAAAAACTCTCTTCAGCATCAACGGCAAGATCGTCCCGGAAGCCGAGGCCGTCGTGCCCGTCACCGACCGCGGCTTTCTGTATGGCGACGGCCTCTTCGAGACCCTCCACGCCTACGGGCGGCATCTCTTCCGAGTACACGCTCACCTTCAGCGTATGAAGCGCGGCTTCGGGACCCTCGCATTCGAACATGCGCCAACACCTGCAACGCTCTTGCGCTGGCTGCAGGCCGCCGTGAATCGCGCGGACTTTCCCGAGGCCAACGTGCGCCTCACCGTTACGCGCGGCAGCGGCGCGCGCGGGCCTTCGATCCGCGGGGCGGCCAGGCCCTTCGCCGCGATTACCGTCACGAAGTACCTTCGCCGCCCCAAGCGCGACTATACGCAAGGCGTAACGGCTATCCTCGCCAGCTTCCGGCGGCAGGAATCGAGCGTCATCGCGACGCTCAAGACCACCGCTTACATCGAACAGATCTTCGCGCGCCGCGAGGCCGACGTCGCGGGCGCGGACGAGGCCATCCTGCTTAACAATTCGGGCCTCGTCTGCGAAGGCTCCTCGTCCAACATCACCCTTGTTAAGGATGGCCGCATCGTCGCGCCCGATCCCAAACTCGTCGGCGCGCTCCCCGGCACCGCGCAGATACTCGCGCTGGAACTCGCCGAAAAGCTCGGCTTAGAAGTCTGCCGCGCGGGCCTCGGACCCTGGGACCTCAAGGAGTGCGACGAGGCATTCCTGAGCGGCTCCATGCGCGAGCTGACGCCGCTGGTGAAGATCGGCGACACCGTCATCGGCAACGGAAAACCCGGCCCGATCACGAAGAAGCTGCTCGCCGCCTATCGCAAACAAGTCGAGATAGAGTGCCCGGGTTTCCGGTTTGATTGACGATTTACTGTTCTGTTGAAAACCGGCGGCTCGTCGTGAAATCCCCCCTTAAGTAAGGGGGGATACAGGGGGTTAACTCCTTTGCTGCTTTAACCTCCCCTAACCCCTCCTTACATAAGGAGGGGATTTCAATAGAGCAACGATTTACGATTAAACGCGGCGCAGCAAAGACTCGCTCACATTCACTTATGCTGTTCGCAGTTAAATCAAAAATCGGCAGTCGAAAATCGAAAATAGATCAGTGTCCTTGTTCGGCCGGCGAAGGCATGCGCGCGAGGAAGCGGATCAGGATCCCTTTGCCCGCGGTGAGGATCGTCACGCGCACGCGCCGCCGCCGGCCGCCGCTGGAGACCGTGACCTCGCGGCGCTGCTGCTCCTTATCGAACGAGAGCACGCGGCGCAGGTACTTCTCAAAAGAAGGCGTGAGCGAAGCGGGCAGGTAGCCGATGGGTTCGTCGCCATGGCTTTTTGCGGCCTTCCCTTTCGGCGCATGCGTCTTGGCCAGCGTCAGCGCGTTGGGTTGAGCTTTCTCAGGCTTCGCGGGCGACTCGGCGCTGACAAAATTCCGCATCGAGAGCACCAGCCGCGCATCGACGCGCTCCGCCCTCAATTCCGATGGATACGCCCGCAACGGCATCGCAAAAAGCAGCGGGGTGAGCGTCTCCGCGATATGCGCGCGGTCTTTCTCGGTCAATTCTTCCGCGATCAACCGGTCGAGCCGCTCCGGGTCGCGCGCGAGCGCCTCCATCAGGCGCGTCCAGACCGCGTCCAGCGCGTCGTCGCCGAGCCCCCACGGGCGCTCGATGTCGCTCATCTGCCGGGCGTTTGCGTAGGCGTGCAGGTAACGGGCCAGGATGTCATGCCCGGGAGACGGCGAGGGTGCGGGACCGCGCGTACTCATGCGCTTAATCTATTCCGGTTTTTTCAGGCAGGCAAGAGGCAACGGGAAAAGATTGCAAATTCCACGCAACAATTCGGAACCGCTTTTTTTTGACTGTCAAGAGGTTGAGAATAGAAAAATACGCAGCGAGCGCAAATTCGAGATCAAGCCTCCGAATACAAGGAGCTTATATCTTCTTTAGTGCCACTATGCCCGCCGACGCCAACGGATCAATGGCGCCCACCAGTGCATTCACGAAGGGCCCGGAGGCAGGGAATTGTTCGCCCAAGCCCTTCGGCTGAGGCAGCCCGGTCCCGAGCATCTTTTCGGCCAAAACCAGCGCCGCCAGCCCGGTCCCGAGGATCGGCGAGACCGACATCAGTTCACCCGTGTAGAGCTTCGGCGCGATGGCGGCGGTCGTAGGCGCCTTGGCCAGGCGCTTCGCCCAGAACGGACCTTCCCAACCGTCGATGGACGGCTCTTCCGGCGTCGCCGCGACCACCAGCGTCGGACCCGCGGCCAGGTCCACCGCGCGCACGGCCTCTTCGCCCGCGCGGTCCCAGGCTTCCAGATACGGATTCACCGCGCTGCCCGAACCGATCGTCACACCGGCGACCTCGGCGTAGGCTTTCTTGCCACGCGCCTGGGCCGAATCCTCGCTTTCGAGCACCACAAAGGCTCCGCCCTCGCCGGGCACCGCGCCGTCGTTGTCCTCGCTCCACGCCGCGAGCTTCCCCGAGGCGCTCAAGCGGCCTTCCGAGTACAGATGCGCATGCAGCGCGCGCGTCAGGCTCTCGCTCGCGCCCACGAGCACGATCTCCGCCGAACCCGTCGCGATCTGGTCGAACGCAAAGAGCAGCGCCTCGATGCCCGCGATGCGCTCGCCCGAGAACGTCGCGCTCGCGCCTTTCAGCCCATACTCGATGCACAGCAGTGACGAAGGGCTGTTCGCGTAACTGTGCGTGAACAGCAGCGGCGGCGCGAACTTGGGGTTGGTGCTCTTCACTTTCTTCCAGAAAAGGCCCATGGCTTCGAGGCAGCCCATGGTCGTGCCGTAGGCGCAGCCGATGAGCGCGTTCGCCGGGCGTTTCTCCTTATCGAGCAACCCCGCGTCGGCCAGGGCCAGCTTGGCCGCGGCCAGCGCGAGGGCGCTCGTGCGGTCCACGTACGTCGTGATGTTCGGGCAGTAGTCCTCGATCTTGAAGCCCGGCTCCTCGAAGCCGAATGCCGGCGCGCCCTCGGCGACCTCGAACGCCGTAATCTCCGGCGCGGTCTCCGGCGGGCCTTGCAGCTTGCCCGCGAGCGCTTCTTTCAGCGCCGGCGCAGCGACGTAGCCGGTTCCCGTAATCAGGACGGTGTGCGAGGCCTCGATGAGCACCGCCACGCCGCGCGCATCGAGCCGTTCCTTTAGGAGATCGGCGACCTGGCTCGTGAGGCGCTCCTGAACCTGCAAGCGCCGCGCGAACTCTTCCACGACCCGCGCCAGTTTGCTCAGGCCCACGATGCGCCCGTTGGGCAGGTAAGCGACATGAGCCTTGCCGAAGAACGGCAGCATGTGATGTTCGCACATCGAATAAAATGGGATGTCCTTGAGGACCACCAGCTCGGTGTGGCTCTCGTCGAAGGTGACCTCCAAGTGCCGGCCCGGGTCGAGCGTCAACCCTTGCAGCACTTCTTCGTACATGCGGGCGATGCGCGCAGGCGTCTCGCGCAGGCCCTCCCGGTCCGGGTTCTCGCCCACCGCGGCGAGTATCTCGCGAACGGCCTTCTGTATGCGTGCGTGGTCCAAAGCTGATCTCCCTATAGCAGGACAGGTTCCCTATGTCCGTTCCACATCCCAATCCAACGCCCCGCCCGCCCCGCGCTTGATGCGCCGGTACAGGTGGTCGCGCTCGATCGGCTCGCCGCCGGCCTCGCGGATCAAGTTATGCAGTTCGTCCACCGTCAGGGCCTGCGGCGTCTTGGCGCCGGCCATGTGGTAGATCTTCTCCTGGATCACCGTGCCGTCGAAGTCGCTCGCGCCGTAGCTCAGCGCCATCTGCGCCACGCCCAAGCCCAACATGACCCAATAACTTTTTACATGCGGGAAATTGTCCAGCAGCAGCCGCGAGACCGCGTACGCGCGCAGTTCCTGCAGCGCGCTCGGGCCGTGTTCGACCTTGAGCATGTTGTTGTCCGGATGGTACGAGAGCGGGATGAACGCGAGGAACCCGCCGGTCTCGTCCTGCAGCGCGCGCAGTTGGAGCAGATGGTCCACGCGGTGCGCGACGGTCTCGTAATGCCCGTGCAGCATTGTCGCATTGGACTTGAGACCCAGTTGGTGCGCGGTGCGGTGCAGGTTAAGCCACTCCGCGCTGGTCTCTTTGCCTTTGCAGATGATGTTGCGCAGTTCGTCGTC